>JAYSEK010000001.1:0-95308 GCA_041913905.1 Burkholderiaceae bacterium
CCGCCTCAACGGCGATCAGACTCTACCGTTCTGGTCTGGTTTGAACATACAAGCCTCGCCGGCCACAGCCCCTCAAGCAAAACGGACGCTGCGGCGTCCGTTTTTTTGCCCGCGATCCAGGCGCGGCCAGCCAGGCGCCTCAGGGCAGGCCGTTCGCGCCATGGCGCAAGAAGGCCGGGCGCTCGCAAAGCCTGGCATGGTAGGCCGCGATGGCGGGGAAATCCGGCCGCCCGGTCTGCGGTGTCTGCCGCCAGCGCTCCACAGAGAGGCCCAGCACCACGTCGGCCAGCGAGAACGACGGGCCCGCGGCGAAGGCAGCCGTTTGCTGCAACTGCGCCTCCAGCACCGCCATCTGGGCATTCCATCCCTGCAGGCCCTGCGCGAGCAGGGCCGGGTCCTGGTGTGCCGGACTCTGGCGAACCAGGCCCATGAACGCATAGCGCCAACTGTTGTTGAGCTCTGTGGCTTGCCAGTCCATCCACAGCTCGACCTGGGCGCGGGCCAAGGGTTCGCTGGGCAGCAGGTCCGTGCGGCCAGCCCGGGCGGCGACGTAGCGGCACAGGGTGTTGGACTCGCGCAGCACGACCTCGCCGTCCAGCAGCACGGGCACCATGCCCAGCGGATTCAGGCGCAGGAACTGCGGGCTCTGCAAGGGCAGGCCCGCGTCACCCCAGGGCTCGTGGACATAGGCCAAGCCGGCTTCGTCCAGGGTCCAAAGCACTTTGCGGACATTGATCGACGAAGCGCGCCCCAGCAGGCGCAGGCGTTGATTCATGGCGTCTCCGGACCCGCATGCGCGGTGGTGATCGAAGCCATCAGCGTAACGGGCTTCCCGCTCGTCAGTCGCCGAGCTGGATGCGTGTAGCGCACAGGGATGCATCCAGGCGCTCGGGGGCTGCATAGTCGGCCAGCACCCAGATCTGCTCACGTTGCCTGGCGGCGTCCTCCAGCACCTCCAGCAGGACACGCCTGGAGCCGGCATCCAGCGCGGCAAAAGGCGTGTCCAGCAGGACCAGTTCAGCCCCGCTGGCGGCTGCGACGATCAAGCCCAGTTTGCGCCGGCTGCCCGCGGAGAGCATGTGCATCTGCTTGCCAAGGTGCGGCCCCAGCGCCCAGGCCTCCTGCAGACGCAAAGCCGTGTCGACGCACCAGCGCGAGTGCCGCCCTTGTTCGCTGGTCAGCCAGTCCGCAGCCGTCTGCCCGTCGACGCCGGAGTCCAGCGGATCAGGCCAGGCCAAGGCGCTCACACGGCGTTCGAGCCGGCCGGCAGCAGGCGGCAGCCGCCCCGCCAGCAGGCGCAGCAGCGTGGTCTTGCCCCGCCCCTCGCCACCGAGCACCAAGTGAAGCCCCGGCCCAAGATCCAGGTTCAGCTCCAGCGCCTGGTCTAGGGACCGCGGGCCCACGGGCAGCACCAGTTGCCGGGCCAGGATGCGCGGGCCCACGCCGGCTGGCGCAGCCGCGCGGGGATGGCAGTCGTGTTCGTTCATCCCGGGATGGTAGTACCCCTGCCGGAGCGCCAGATGCAGGCGCCTGTCGATACTTTTGACAGTTGAAGCCCCCAGCGTTCGCCTTGCGAGCATGCCCTCACTGCAAACGCTTGATTCCTCCGCGTTTTCCCGGACTGGCACGGGCTATGCGTGCCCATGGGATGACGAGGCGGTTGGGCATGACTCGTCGTGATGGCAGGACGGGCCCGAAGTCGGCCTGCGCCACCGCGAGATGAGCATGGACGGGACAACATCATGGAGTGAGCCATGGGCCGCCGTCTTCATCTTGTTTCGGTGCTGTCGTCCGCGCTCCTCGCGAGCCTGTCCATTGGCAAGGACGCCGCCGCCGCCCCCGGCATCAACCTGAGCAGCGTGCAGTACGTGCAATACGGTGACGGCCAGTCCTACTCCCTGCCCTTCGCCGTGATCGACCAATGCGGCGGCACCAAGGCAGGCTGTCAGTACTACGTGCCCTCGTCGCCCGGGCAGATCGACAGCCTGGTAGTGCTGGCCACCGGCACCGAGAACGGCCCGACCACGACCAACTTCATGGGCATGGACAACGCCTACCGCACGCCGGACGGCGCGCACGGGGCCCCCTTCTTCCGGCCGGATGCCAGCAACTCGCGCGGCTCGCAGGGCAGCATCACCGGCAATCTGTCCAACACCTGGGACGCTTCGCTGAGTTCGCTCAAGACCTTCCTCGCCTCGGACCAGATGGTCTTCTTCTTCAACAACAACCAGACCAAGAGCGGCGGCACCGCCACCGAGAGCCTGGCGGCCTGGGCACGGGTGTGGATCACCGATGACAAGGGGGCCAACCTGGGCTACTACGACTTCACCAACCGGGCCGGACGCTATGCGCTGTTCACCGAAGGTGGCGGCGGCACTTTCATGGGCGACGTCAGCACCTACAGCTCGCTCGGCACCGGGCCGCTGGCGGGCAGCAACAGTGCCACGGACTACGTGCTCTCCGGTGGCGCGATCTGTCGCAACAACTTCGGCATTCCCGTTTCCTGCAGCACGACCAGCAACAAGCCGGTGGACCACAACCTGGGCGCCAACGAGGCGGCCTACGCCATCCTCTTCCCCGAGTTGAACGCGCAAATGAACATGCTGTTCAGCACGGTGCTGGACGCGGACCTGGCCAAGTACACCTTCCACGCTGACATCCGGCTGGGCTGCGACCCCGCGACCAGCCCGGGCAACTGCACAGGTGACGCACCTTCCGTGCCTTTCGGGCGCGATCTGAACAACGGCTATGAGCAGATCTTCATGGGCCGCGCAGCGCAGTTCGGCTGCCCGGCCAGCACCCCGGGTTGCTCCGAGGTGCCGGAGCCGCCCTCGCTGGGGCTGGCCCTCGGCGGCCTGGCCGCGCTGGGGCTGCTGATGCCGGCCGCGCTGCGCCGCCGTTCCCGCGCCTGATCGGCCGCCTGGCGCCACCCGCCCCGCCGCCGGGTCGCGCAGGGTTCCTTGCCCGCATTGAACTTGCTTCATGGGCTGCATGTTCGCCGCCGGCTGGCTCATGGAATGAGCCACTCAGGCCAGTTGGGCAGCCATCTCCTTGATGACCGCATGCCGCAGGGCGCGAAGGCATCGGGCCTCGCCAGCCATCGTGGCGGACAGTGACGGGTGCAGGCCGAGGATGCGGGCGTTGTCGGCCTCGACCCAGGCGTGCAGCGCCTCGGCCTCCTTCACGATGCGGCTGCGCAGCCGCTCCAGCAGGCGCTCGGCCGTGCCCCGGGCCAGGTTCAGCGAGGCTCCTGCGTCCAGCAGCAGGGCACGGCTGAGCGCGGAGAAATAACGCACCCCCAGGATGGGCCAGGCCAGTTGGGACTGTGCCGGCCAGGCCGTCTTGTCGTAGGCGCTCGATTCGTAGACGGCCACGCTGAGCAGGTCGTAGAACGGCGCCAGTTGCACACCCTCATGCGAGACGAGGAAGCTCAGGTTCTTCAGGTGGGCGTCCCCGTTGCCGACCAGCGCGTTGAACACCAGCCAGGCAAAGAGCCGGGAGCGCGCCACCGCTGGACTCCGGCAGGCCCTGGCCAGCGCCGCCAGGCTGTCCATGCTGCCCTGGCTGTACTTGAAGCTGTGGTCCAGCCCCAGCTACTGGCAGGCGTCGATCGCATGCCGGCGCTGCCAGCCCCCGGGCCCGGCCAGGCGGTCGAAGCGGTCGATCAGGTAGACCGGCGAGGGCACGTAGCGGCGGTGCACGTCCGGCACCTCCAGCCCCAGGCGGCGGGCCAGGCGCATCACGAACCACTCGTTGATCACCGAATGGGGGGCAAGGCCCTGCCCTTCATGAGCCGTCCTTGCCCTTGACAGGATTGTTCATGCTGGCCGCCACATCCTCGGGCACGTCCACCAGGACCCGCAGCCCCAGGCCCTCCAGCACCTGGAAGAGCTTGCCCCACTGCACCGACTCGCTGCCCCGCTCGATCTTGCCGAGGAAGTTCTCGCTGACCCCGATGCTGCCGGCCGCATCGTCCTGCCGGATCTTCTGGGCCTTGCGGCTGGCCCGCACGATGGCACCGAGGGCGGCGGCGTGCTGGATGGGTATCTTCATGGCGAGCCAGGCACAAAATCCTCATGATCGTAAGGATCATTGATCCAGATGCCTCAAAACCCTCAAAATCTTCGCGATCGTGAGGATTTCCCTACCGCGGATCATCCCGGGTGCAAGAACTTTTCGCCTGCAAGAACCCCAGATCAGGCGGTTCTTGCGCCCTGCCACCGGATGACGACGGGAGTTCTTGCACTTCAGCGGACAAAGAAAAAGGCCCAAGTCCTTGATTTACTTGGGCCTTTTGGGCTTCAGCGAACTTCGCTGAACGCTTAGATGGTGGAGCCGGGGGGAATTGAACCCCCGTCCGCAAGCCATCACCGGGCAGTTCTACATGCTTAGCTCTCTGATTTGATTCTCACGGTGCCAACGCGCAGGAGCACGCTTTGGACGCCGCCAGCTGAGTAATCTCGTCGCCTGCCGTACAGCCCGACCGGCGACCAGCCTATGTGAATGACTCCGCAGGTGTTGCCACCCCAGCCCATAGGCCAACTGTTGCGGAGCCTCGTGCTAGTTAAGCAGCGAGGGCAAACTTTTCGTCGTTTGCAGGTAGTTTTTTCCAGTGGATTTACGAGCGAACTGGTGCTCGGCATGCCCTACTCCGGATCCGCACCCACGTCGAAACCAGGTCGGCCCCTTTCGGAACTATAGATTATGCCAGTTGCAGGGACTTCAAGAGGGCATCCGGCGTATCAATGATGAGATCGGCACCCCAGGCATGGATGGGCTCGCCCTGGCCCAGGTAGCCCCAGGCTGCCGCCACCGTCAGCATGCCGGCGGCTCGGCCGGCCAGGATGTCCCGCTCGTCGTCGCCGACATAGGCGCAGTGCTCAGGCGCCACGCCCAGTCGGCGAGCGGCTTCGAGCAGCGGGGCGGGATGCGGCTTGGCATGCGCCGTGGTGTCGCCGCCGATCACGGCGCCGGCCCGCTCGGCCAAGCCCAGCCCGCGGGTGACAGGCAGGGCAAAACGCTCGGCCTTGTTGGTGACGATGCCCCAGGGCAGCCGGGCGCGTTCCAACGCGTCCAGCAGGGGCCGAACGCTGTCGAAGACGGTCGTCTCCTGCAGCATCCGTGCCTCGTAGCGGGCCAGGAAGTCGTGCCGCAGCGGTTCGAATTCTTCGTGCCCCGGCGCGATCTGCAGCGAGACCGCCAGCATGCCTCGCGCCCCCGCACCCACCATGGGACGCAGCAGTGCGTAGTCCAGCGGCGCCAGGCCCCGCGACGCGCGCAGCTCGTTGGCGGCGCCGGCCAGATCGGGGGCGCTGTCGATCAGCGTGCCGTCCAGGTCGAACAGCACGGCACGCAGGCGAGTCAGGCGCGCCTGCAGCGCAGCGGCCGTGTCCGGGCTCATGCAGGTTTCCATGTCTGCGCGGGCTCTCAAACCGGGCGACGCAGCGCGAACAGGTAGTTCACGTCGGTGTCGCTGCCCAGGCTGTAGCGCTGGGTCAAGGGGTTGTAGCTGAGGCCCTTGCTGCTGTGCAGCTCCAGGCCGGCTTCGCGCGCCATCCGGGCCAGCTCGGCGGGCTTGATGAAGCGCGCGTACTCGTGGGTGCCGGCGGGCAGCATCTTCAGCACGTATTCGGCGCCCACGATGGCCAGCAGGAAGCTCTTGAAGTTGCGGTTCAGCGTGGACATGAACACCCAGCCGCCCGGCTTCACCAGGGTCGCCAGGGCCTGCACCACCGAGGCCGGATCGGGCACGTGCTCCAGCATCTCCATGCAGGTGACGGCGTCGAACTCGCCGGGGCGCTGCGCGGCCAGCTCCTCGACGGCGATCTCCTGGTAGCTGACATTGGGCGTGCCAGCTTCCATGGCGTGCAGCTGAGCCACGCGCAAGGCCTTGGTGGCCAGGTCGATGCCCAGTGCTTCAGCGCCCTTGCGCGCCAGGGAATCGGTCAGGATGCCACCGCCGCAGCCCACGTCCAGCACCTTGAGTCCTGCCAGAGGGCAGAGGCCGTCTATCCAGGCCAGGCGCAGGGGGTTGATCTGGTGCAGCGGCTTGAATTCGCTCTCGGGGTCCCACCAGCGATGGGCCAGCTCGCCAAACTTGGCCAGCTCTTGGGGGTCGGCATTGATCGTCATGGGGCGCAATGGTAAGACAAGCCCCCCTGCCCTGGCTTGATGCAGCCCTGCTGACGCGGGGGTCAGCAGGCTTGTCCCGGGGCTTGCGGCGCGTCCCAGCGCCGTCCTTCGGCCAGCCAGATCTCGTTGTGCGCGGCGCCAGCAGGCATCATGGGGAAGCAGTTTTCCTGGGCCGCCACCGCCACGTCGAGGAAGAACGGCCCGCTGGACGCCAGGCACTCGGCCAGGGCAGCGTCCAGCTCGGCCCGTTCGGTCACGCGGCGCGCCTGCCAACCGAAAGCACGGGCCAGGGCCACGAAGTCCGGCAGCGCTTCGGTGTAGCTGTGGCTGAGCCGGTTGCCGTGGATCAGCTGCTGCCACTGCCGCACCATGCCCATGTAGCCGTTGTTGGACAGCACCAGCTTGACCGGCGTGCGGTGCTGTACCGCCGTGGACAGCTCCTGGATGTTCATCAGCACCGAGGCATCACCGCTGACGCACACCACCAGCGCCTCCGGATGCGCGATCTGCGCGCCAATGGCCGCCGGCAGGCCGAAGCCCATGGTGCCGGCACCGCCCGAGCTGAGCCATCGCCCCGGCGCCTCCGGCGCCAGGTACTGCGCAGCCCACATCTGGTGCTGGCCCACGTCGGTGGCGACGATGGCTTCGCGATGCAGCCGCTGCGCACACGCCCGCAACTGCTGCTGCAGACTGCGCATCAGCGCCTGCGGCAGGATCACGTCGCTGCGGTCCTCGAAATCAAGACACTGCCGGGCCTGCCAAGTGGCGATGCGGGACCACCACGGCTCCAGCAGCGCGCGCCGCACTGCGGCATCACCCGGGCCCCGCGCCTGCCATCCTGCCAACAGCAGGCGCAGGCTTTCGCCGCAGTCGCCCAGCAGCGCCACATCGGCTTTCACGACCTTGTCGATCGAGCGCGGGTCGATGTCCAGATGCACGATGCGAGCACCGGGGCAGAAGCCCTGCAGGCGCCCCGTCACACGGTCGTCGAATCGGGCGCCGACGCAGACCACCAGATCGGCCTCATGCATGGCCAGATTGGCTTCCAGCGTGCCGTGCATGCCCAGCATGCCCAGGTTCTGCGGATCCTGCGCTGGGAATGCGCCCAGGCCCAGCAGGGTCAGCGTGCAAGGCGCCGCCGTGGCCCGCACCAGCTCGGCAAAGCGCGCACAGGCCACGGGGCCGGCGTTGATCAGGCCGCCACCGCCGTAAAACACCGGCCGGCGCGCCTGCGAAAGGAGGTCCAGCGCGGCAGCCACGCTCGACTCATCGGCCGGCACCGTAGCCTGCCAGGGCTCCAGCGCAGGCAGCCAGGGTGCGCTGCGGGCCGGTCCGAGCCAGTGGGGCAAGGGCGTCAGCTGCACGTCCTTGGGCAGGTCCAGCAGCACGGGCCCGGGCCGGCCGCCCAGAGCGATGGCATGGGCCTTGACCACGGCGGCGCTGAGCGCCTCGGCGCTGCGGACCTGGTGGTTCCACTTGGTGACCGAGCGCGAGATGCCCAAGGCGTCGCACTCCTGGAATGCATCGGTCCCGATGGCCGTGGTGGCCACCTGGCCGCTGATGCACAGCACGGGGATGGAGTCGCACAAGGCGTCCAAGAGACCCGTGGTGGTGTTGCTCATGCCTGGCCCGGAGGTCACGAAGACCACGCCGACGCGGCCCGTCGTCCGCGCATAGCCCTCGGCCGCATGCACGGCCGCCTGCTCGTGCCGCACCAGCACGTGGCGCAGCCGGGGCTCGGCGTGCAGCGCATCGTAGAGCGGCAGCACGGCCCCGCCCGGATAGCCGAATACGGTGTCCACGCCCAGGCTCAGAAGGGTCTCGATCAGGGCGGCGGCCCCATTGAAGGCGGGCGCTGCGGCAGCCGCCGCAGGGGCGGCTGGCGATTCGTTGACCGGTGGCAGCAGCCGGGCGGAGGCAAGCGGAGCGTTCATGCCCGCAGTGTCCGGCAGTCAGCACAGGAATACTTGCCGTATTTTCGCCAGACAAAGCTATATTCAGCAAATTTTCCCTCAGTAAGATAAATTCACAGAATGAAGCTCGACAAATTCGACATCGCCATCTTGTCCGAGCTGCAAAAGGACGCCCGCAAAAGCCTGCAGGAGATCAGTCAGGCCGTAGGGCTCAGCACCTCGCCCTGCTGGACGCGCATCAAGCGGATGGAGCAGGCCGGCGTGATCGAGGGCTATTCGGTCCGGGTGAATCCGGCGGCCATCGGCCTGGGCGACACGGTGATCGTCCACGTGACCCTGGACAGCCATTCCGACGAGGCGCTGTTCGAGTTCGGCCGCGCGCTGGAACAGATCCCGGAAGTGCTGGAAGCCTTTCTGGTCTCGGGCGACTACGACTACTACGTGCGCATCGCCGTGGCCGACACGCGGGACTACGAACGCCTGCTGCGCGAGCGGCTCTACAAGATTCCCGGCATCCGGCACAGCAAGTCCAGCTTCGTGCTGCGCCAGCTCAAGCAGAGCCAGCTGCCGCTGCAGCGTTGGACGGATCGCTGAACGCCGTACAGTCCAGGCAAGAAAAAACCGCCTGCCCCGGCGAGGGGCGGCGGTCTGTACGGGGGACGGCGCTGCCGGCGCCTGCCGTCCAGGCTCAGTGCAGGGCCTTGCCGTGCTTGTGGCTGGCCTTGACCTTGGCATGCGCGGCCGCCTTGTGCGGCTTGCCGGCAGCCTTCTTGCCCGACTTCTTCGTGGCCTTCTTGCCGGCGGCAGCCGACTTCTTGTGAGGCTTCTTGGCCTTCAGAGCCGGCTGCTGCAAAGGCTGGCCCGCCACGGCCGGAGCCATGGCTGGCTGCGGCGTCACCACAGGAGCGGCTGGCTGCACCGTACCCTGGAATTGTTGGGCCAGCGCTGGCATGGCCAGCAAGCTGGCGAGACTGAGGGTCAGGATGCTTTTCATAGGCGGATTTCAATCAAGGGGCTTGGGCGGAGTCTACGTCCAGTCCTTCACTCGAACAGGCCTTGACGCAGCCATTTTGTTGCCACCCATTTCTCCCCCTCCAGCACCGGCGAACCGCCGTGCAGGCTGAGGGTCGAAGGGTCCGGCTGGCCATAGCTGAAGAACACGGCATTGCCCTTCACCGGCGTCACTTCCAGGCGGCTTTCCGGGAAGATGGTGCCACCGCCCCGGCACGGCGTATTGAGGTACATCACCAGCGTGCCCACCCGCTGCCCGCCCCGCTTCAGGATGGCAGGGGTGCTGGCGTGGTAGGGATCGAAGTAGTCGTAATGCGGCAGGTACTCGGCACCCGGCCTGTAGCGCAACACCTGCAGACCCTCGCCGTTCTCGACCGGCCAGTTCAGCAAGGCGGCGATGCGCGCCTCGATGCGCCTGCAAAGCTCGCTTTCGCCGCGCTCGAAGAACATGCCGTCGCTGGTCCGCGCCGTGTTGACCTCACTGCCGTCGACCGCCACCGCCACCGTCTCCGAACGGGCCAGGCGGTCCCGGCTCTGCGCCACCAAGGCATCGCACTCCTCGTGCGAGAGCAAGTCACCGAAGAGCACGATGCGCGGATGCGCCAGCGTCAGCAGCACCTTGACGTCGCGGTCCAGGGCGCGGATCACCGTGGGCTGCCCGCTCAGATCGGGCTCGGGCAGCGACTCGGCGAAGGGCTTGCCGGCGCGCCGCGCCTCTTCCTTCTGATGGGTCTGGAAGACCTGGGCAAAGGCGTTCCTGGCGACTTGCTCATCCCAGCCGCTTTCGACCATGGCCTGCAGGATTTTTTCACCGGACACGCCGGCCCGGATCTGCTCCGTGATCCAGCGGCACAACTCGGGGGAAGCAGCTTGCCCCATCTTCGACTCCTTGACTGTCAGCGCTTGCGGCGGAACACCAGCCGTTCGGGTGTGGAGGCCTCGGCCGCGAAGCCGTAGCCGTCCACCGCGAAGTCCTTCAGCCCCTCGGGCCGGTCCACGCCCTGCTCGATGCAATAGCGCGCCATCAGGCCCCGTGCCCGCTTGGCAAAGAAGCTGATGATCTTGTAGCCGCTGCCCTTCCAGTCCTCGAACTGGCAGTCGATCACCCGAGGGTGCAGCAGCGGCCTGTCGGCCGCCTTGAAGTACTCCTGGGAGGCCAGGTTCACGATGACGGGCACATGCGAGGCTGCAGCGCGGGCGTTGAGATGCTCGGCGATGCGATCGCCCCAAAAGGCGTAGAGATTGCGCCCGCGTGCCGTGGCCAGGCCGGTGCCCATTTCAAGACGGTAGGGCTGCATGCGGTCCAGGGGGCGCAGCACGCCGTAGAGCCCCGAGAGGATCAGCAGATGATCCTGCGCCCAGCGCAGCTGATGGAGGCTCAGGCTCTTGGCGTCCAGCCCGTCGTACACGTCGCCATTGAAGGCCAGCACGGCAGGCTTGCTGTTCTCGGGCGTGAAGCGCGGCTCCCAGGCCTGGTAGCGCGCCACGTTCAGCGCGGCCAGGGCGTCGGACAGGTCCATCAGCCGCGCGATGTCGGCCTGCGACTGCTGCCGCAGCACCTCGATCAGGGCGATCGAATCGGGGATGAACTGAGGCTCGGTGGCCAGGGCGTCGACGGCTGGCGATACCGGGCTTTCATAGTCCAGGGATTTCGCGGGCGAGAGCAGGAAGAGCATGGATCGGGAAGCGGGCGATGGGGTCAGGTGATGACCCTGCATTGTGTCGCAGCGCCAATGACAAGGCCCGCTGCGCGGGCAGCGGGCCTGTGCTGTGCCGTGCGGGCGCCGGCGCTTACTTGGCCAGCAGCGCGTTGACGGCGGCGAGGTCCTCCGGGCGCAGCTGGCCCGAGGCCTGGCGCAGCTTCAGGCTGTTGAGCACCACGTCGTAGCGGGCCTTGGCCAGGTCGCGCTGGGTCGAGTAGAGCTGGGTCTGGGCGTTCAGCACGTCCAGGTTGACCCGCACGCCCAGCTTGTAGCCCAGCTGCGTGGCTTCCAGGGCCAGCTTGGTCGAAGCCTCGGCGGCCTCGTAGGCCTTCACCTGGGCGCGCAGCGACTGCACGCCGAAGAAGGCGCGCTTGGTGGCTTCGGCGATGCTGCGACGGGCGAAGTCCAGGTCATTGCGGGACTTCTCCTCCAGCTTCAGCGTTTCCTTGATGCGGTTGTCGTTGTAGCCGCCGGTATAGAGCGGGATGTTGAATTCCAGCCCCACCTTGGCCTGGCGGGTGCTGCCGGGGATCTGCACATCGCCGCGGTTGTTGACCACGCCCAGCGAGCCGTTGGCGTCCACCGTCGGGCCGTTGGCCGCCTTGGCCTTTTCCGTCTCCAGGCGGGCCACTTCGAGGCCCAGCTGGGCCTTGCGGATCACCGGATGCTGTTCGGCCTGACTGACCCAGGTCTCGACCTGGTCCGACGCCAGGGCCGGCAGCGCGACCGGCTGAGCCAGCGGCTTGGGATCGACGCCTACGCGACCGACGATCTGGTCCAGCGTGACCTGCTTGACGCGCAGGTCGTTGTCGGCGGCCAGCTCCTGGGCGGTGGCCAGGTCGTAGCGGGCCTGGGCTTCACGCGTGTCGGTGATGGTGGCGGTGCCCACCTCGAAATTGCGCTTGGCGGAGGCCAGTTGCTCAGAGATGGCCTTCTTGTTGGCCTGGGCGGTCGCCAGGGTGTCGCGCGCAGCCAGCACGTCGAAATAGGCCTGGGACACGCGGACGATCAGGTCTTGCTCGGCGGCCTCCAGGTCGGCCCGGGCCACCCCCAGGCCGCGCTGGGCCTGCTCGATGGTGACGCGGTTGCCTCGGTTGTAGACCGAGTATTTCGCGCTGAGGCCCAGCTGCGTCGCGGTGGCGTTCATGGTGGCCGCCGGCATCTGGGCCGGGCCGGCCGCCGTCATCGTGCCATAGCTGGGCGTGTGGGTCTGGGTCTTGGAGACGCTGCCGCCTGCACCCAGGGTCGGGCGGGCCAGCGCGTCCGCCTGGCCGGCCTTGAACTCGGCTGACTCCGCCTGCGCACGGGCCGCCAGGTAGGTGGCGTCATAGGCGCGCGCTGCGTCGTAGAGCTCCTGCAGGCTCTGGGCTTGAGCCATCGACACCCCGCCCAACAGCAGGCCCAGGGTGGCGGCCAGGACACTGGTCCGCGGACGCAAAGAGGAAGAGAGTCGATGATCAGCAGCCATGAAGCATCCTTGCAGCAATGGTTTTGATGGTTGTTCGGTCGGTATTCAGTATCGAGGCAACGCGGGGTCCACCTGCACGGACCAGGCATCGATGCCGCCGGCGAGGTTATAGACGGAATCGAAGCCCCGGGCCGAAAGAAATGCGACGACCTGCAGACTTCGCACCCCGTGATGGCAATAACAGACGATGGCCCGTTCGGCCGCCAGCTCGCCGAGCCGGGCCGGCACCTCGTTCATGGGGATGTGCAGCCAGTCCACGTCGGGCAGTCGCAGCGCGACCTGCGAGACCTCCCAGTCCTCGCGGACGTCCAGCAGCAGTGGGCGCCCCAGGGGCGCCATCTCGGCCAGCCACGCCGGGAACTCGGTGGGCGGCAGTTGCCAGGCCATGCCGATCAGAAGCTGAAGGCCGGGCGGGATTCGAAGCCCGGCAGGCGCTGGGCCACGGTGTCGAAGAGTTCGGTGGTGTGGAACTCCTTCTCGCTCACGCGGCGCACCAGCATGGCACGCATCACCGGGTCCTCGCCGACGATGCCCAGCAGGCGGCCTCCCACCTTGAGCTGGTCCAGCAGCACCTGCGGCAGCTCGGCCACCGAGCCCGAGAGCACGATGGCGTCGAAAGGCGCGTCGCCGGGGGCGCCCTGGCGGCCGTCCGACTCACGCACGTGGACGTTGGACAGGCCGGCGCGGCGCAGCTTTTCCGCGGCGGCACGGGCCAGCTCGGCGTCGGCTTCCAGGCTCACCACGGCATGCGCCTTGTGGGCCATCAGGGCCGTCAAATAGCCGATGCCGGTGCCGATCTCCAGCACCTTGTCGCCCGGCTGCAGCTGCAGTTCCTGCAGGAGGCGGGCCTCCACACGAGGTGCCAGCGCACGGCGACCGCCGCCCAGGGGCAGCTCGGTGTCGGTGAAGGCCAGCGAGCGCAGTTCGGCCGGAACGAAATCCTCGCGCCGCACGCTGCCCAGCAGGGCCAGGACGCTCCCATCCAGCACATCCCAGGGACGGATCTGCTGTTCGATCATATTGAAGCGGGCTTGTTCGAAATTCATGGCAATGCTCAGCGTTTCATCAGGGGAGCTCGCCGGGGTGTCCGGCGCAACCCGGGCATTCTATTTCCCGGACACAGGGGTGGCTTGGGGCGCTGCAGCCGCTGAACCACGCCAGCGCCGGCGCGCCCATTGCGCCAGATCATCCAGCAGGCAATAGACCACCGGCACCACGACCAGGGTCAGCAGCGAGGAGGTGATGACCCCGCCGATCACCGCCTGGCCCATCGGCGCGCGCTGCTCCGAGCCCTCGGACAAGGCAAAAGCCAGCGGCACCATGCCGAAGACCATGGCCAGCGTCGTCATCAGGATGGGGCGCAGCCGCACGCGCGCCGCATGCAGCAGGGCCTGCTCGCGCGTCATGGGCTCGGCGTCCACGCCATGCGCATGGATGCCCTCTCGGGATCGGATGGCGAAGTCGATCAGCAGGATGGCGTTCTTGGTCACCAGGCCCATCAGCATCACGATGCCGATCACCGAGAACATGTTCAGCGTCGAGTTGAAGCTGATCAGCGCCACCGCCACGCCGATCAGGGTCAGGGGCAGCGAGGTCATCAGCGCCAGCGGCTGCAGGAAGCTCTTGAACTGGCTGGCCAGGATCATGTAGATGAAGACGATGGCCAGACCCAGCGCGCCGATGGCGTACTGGAAGGACTCGGTCATGTTCTTGGTCGAGCCCCCGAAGCTGTAGCGGTAGCCCGGCGGCATGGGCGTGGCCTGCAGGATCTTCTGGATGTCCGCCGAAATCTCGCCGGGGCTGCGACCCAGGGCGTTGGCGTCGATGTTGATCTCGCGGTTCATGTCGCGCCGGTTGATCTGGTTGGCGCCGAAGGACTCACGCAGCTCGGCGACCTGGCCCAGTCGCACCACGCGGCTGCCGCCATCGGCCGCCGGCGTGATGTTCAGCGGCAGGCCGGCGAGCTGGCCCATGTTGTCGCGCAGGGCCATGGGCAGGCGCACGACGACGTCGTAGTTCTCGCCATCCGGCGCACGCCAGTTGCCGACCGTGGTGCCGGCCAAAAGCGTGCGCAGGCTCGCGGCTACCGCATTGACGTTGAGGCCCGCATCGGCCAGGGCCTCGCGCCGGAGCTCCACCGAGGCCGTCGGCTTGTTGGCCTTGAGCGTGCTGTCCAGGTCCACCAGGCCCGGAATCTTGCGCATCTGCGCCATCACGCCACTGGCGATGCGCTCCAGCTCCTTGAGATCCGGCCCCTGCAGCGAGAACTGCAGGCTCTTGCTGCCGCCGAGATCGGTCTGGCCGATGTTGGTCACCGTGATGCCGGGGATCTGGTCCAGCTTCTGGCGCAGCGGCGTGGCCATGTCCACCACGCTGCGCTGGCGGTCCTTGCGGTCGACCAGGCGCACATAGACGGCGCCGTAGTTCTTGCCGGCCGCGAAGCCGCTGTTGATGGTGGTGACGGTGTAGCGCACCTCGGGCAGGCTGCGCAGGGCTTCGTCGACTTGGCGTGCGCGCGCCTCGGTCAACTCCAGCGAGGAGCCCACGGGCGTGTAGAAATTGACCTGGGTCTCGGAGAGGTCGGCCTTGGGCACGAACTCCTTGCCCATCACGCCAAACAGCGAGCAGCCGCCCAGGAAGCTGGCCAGGGCCAGGGCCAGGGTCTTGCCCTTGTGCTGCAGGGACCAGGCCAGGATGGTCTGATAGCCGTCGGACAACCATTCGGTGAAGCGGTCGAAGGCACCGGTGACGCGGCCCACGGTCTTGTCGTAGAGCGTCCTGGGCTCGCCCTGCCCGGCCCCGATGCCGTGGATGGCCGGGTCATGCCAGACGCTGGACAGCATGGGGTCCAGCGTGAAGCTGACGAACATGGAGATCAGCACCGCGGCGACGATGGTGATGCCGAACTCGTGGAAGAACTTGCCCACGATGCCGCCCATGAAGCCGATGGGCAGGAACACCGCGACGATGGAGAAGGTCGTGGCCAGCACCGCCAGGCCGATCTCGGCCGTGCCGTCCAGCGCGGCCTGGCGCGGCTCCACGCCCATGGCGACGTGGCGCACGATGTTCTCGCGCACCACGATGGCATCGTCGATCAGGAGGCCCACGCACAGGCTCAGCGCCATCATGGTGATGGTGTTGATCGTGAAGCCGAAGGCGTACATGAACAGGAAGGTGCCGATCAGCGCGATGGGCAGGGTCAGGCCGGTGATGACCGTCGAGCGCCAGGAATTCAGGAAGAGGAAGACGATCAGCACCGTCAGCGCCGCGCCCTCGATCAGGGTGCGCTTGACGTTGGCCACCGAGACGCGGATGCCGCGCGAGTTGTCGCGGTTGACCTCCAGGCGCACGCCGGGCGGCGTGAGCTTGCGCGCCTCATCGAGCGCCGCCATCAGGCCGTCGACCACCGCGATGGTGTTCTCGCCCTGGCTCTTCTGCACCGAGAGCAGCACGGTGCGCTGGCCGTTGTAGAGCGCCAGGCTGTCCTGCTCCTGCGGGCCGTCGACCACGCGCGCCACCTGGGCCAGCTTGACGGGCGAGCCGCCCTTGCGCGCCACGACGATGGACTCGAAGTCCTCCGGCCGCTTCATGCGCGCATTGACCTGCACCACGCGCTCCTGCTCGGCCGAGCGCAGCGCACCCATGGGCAGTTCCTGGTTCTCGCTCTTCACGGCGGACAGGATCTGGTCCACCCCGACGCCCAGGGACTCCATCGCCGCCGGCTGCAGCTCGATGCGAACCTGGCGCTGCAGGCCGCCGACCACGGCGACCGACCCCACGCCGCGCACGTTCTCCAGCTTCTTCTGCAGCACCTGGGTGGCCCAGGTCGTGAGCGCCTGCGGGCTCTGGCGGCCATCATCCGACAGCAGGGCCACGTTGAAGATGGGCACGGACTGCGGATCGAAGCGCGAGATGCGCGGCTCCTTGACCTCCTCGCGCAGGCTGGGGCGGATCAGGGAGACCTTCTCCCGCACGTCGTCGGCCGCCTTGCGTCCGTCAATGGCCAGGTTGAACTCCACGATGACCACCGAGGTGCCTTCATAGGAGCGCGAATACAGCGAGTTGATGCCCGCCACCGTGTTGACGGCCTCCTCCACCTTCTTGGTCACCTCGGCCTCGACGATCTCGGGCGAAGCGCCCGGATAGTCCATGCTGATCACCACGGTGGGGAAGTCGACATTGGGGAACTGGTCGACCGACAGACGCTGGTAGCTGAACAGGCCCAGCACGACGAAGGCCAGCATGACCATGGTGGCCATGACCGGGTTTTGGATGGAGACGCGGGTGAACCACATGCGGCGCTCCCGGCGTCAGTGAGAGGCGGCCGGTGCCGGAGCCGATGCCGGAGCGGCCAGCGGCGCCGTCCCGGGCAGGACCAGGCGCGTGCCCGCGGCCACCGAGCCCGCCGTGCCGGAAAGGAGGCGGTCCCCCGGCTGCAGCCCGGCTTTCACTTCCACCGCCGGCTGCAGGCGCCCGTCGCGCAAGACCTGACCCTGCACGCCCAGCGCCACCGTCTGCCATTGCGCCTCGGCGCCGCCCTGCCCTTGCACCACCTTGATCACGTAGGGCTCGCTGCGGTCCACGCGCACGGCGCTGAGCGGCACGCTGAGCACCTCGCGCTCATCCAGCAGCACGCTGCCGCGGGCGAACAGGCCAGCGCGCAGGCCCGGCTGCGAGGCGGGCAGGCGCAGATACGCCAGCACAGCACGAGAGCCGCTCTGGGCCGAAGGATTGACCCGCTGCACCTGGGCCGTCACCGGCTGAGGCAGGCCGTCGACCGTCAGCTGGGCCGTCTGGCCCACGGCCAGGCCGGCCGCCTGCGCGGGCGGCACGGCGGCTTCCAGTTCGAGCTGGCGCAGGTCGACGATCTCCAGCACCCGGCCGTCGATGGCCACCCGCTCGCCCGGCTGCGCCAGGCGCTGCGAGATCTGCCCGCCGATGGGCGCGATCAGCCGCGTGTCGGCCAGAGCCTTGCGGGCCAGGTCCACCGCGGCCGTCGCGGCCTGCCAGTTGGCCGCGGCCGAGGCCTCGGTGGACACGGCGCTTTCCAGTGCCGTGGCAGACACAAAGCCCTGGCTCACCAGCCCGCGGCTGTTCTCCAGGTTGCGCCGGGCGATGTCCAGCTGCGCCTTGGCCGCAGCAGCCGTCTGCTCGGCCTGGCGCAAGCGCATCTCATATTCGGTGGGATCCAGCTGGCCCAGCAGTTGGCCGGCCTTGACGGCATCCCCCTCGCGCACCAGCAGGGACTTGAGCTCCGCGGCCACCTTGGCCTTGACCAGCGCGGAGTCCACGGCCCGCAGGCCGCCGGACACCTCCACCGAACGTGCCAGGCGGCTGGTCTGCACCTGCAGCAGATCGGCGTCCGCCAGCCGCAGCTGCGGCGTGCCCGCCGCAGCGACCGGCACCGCCGCCTGCCGCGCCGCGCGGGCCCGGTAGAGGCCGGCGCCAATCAGCACGACCAGCAGCAGGAGCATCCAAACCGCCCCATGCAGACGCCCTTGCTGGAAGCGACGCGGGCGGGAACCGTTCAAGCGGAGCAGAGGCATGGTGCGGGGGCCATCAAGGGGTTGATCGGAGTTTGTCACCCGGCGCTTGGGCAGGCGCAAGGCCTGACCCCTGCGCCGGTCGCGGGCACAGCCCGTGCAGCAGGAGATCCAGCTCCACGGCCAGCACGTCGGCCGGGTTTTCGCAAGGCAGGTGAAGGGCGCAAGCCCCGAAGGAATGCTGGAACAGCACCAGGTGCAGCATCGGGCCGATCAGCACCTGCACGGTCAACATCGGCGACACCGGGCGGAATTCACCGCGGTCGATGCCTCGCTGGATCACCTGGGCCAGCAGAGCCTGGGTCGGCGCGACGACTTCCTCATGGAAGAAGTTGGCCAGCTCGGGGAAGTTGCGCGCCTCGGCCATCATGATCTTGGTGATGCCGCCGGCCGGGCTCAGCCCCACCTCGGTCCACCACATGTGCATGACGCGCTGCAGCAGCTCGGCCGTCGGGCCCGCGAACTGCGCGATCATCACGCCAGCCTCGGCGATCCGCGAGGACAGGCTCTCGCGCACCATGGCCTTGAACAGCTCTTCCTTGGACGGGTAGTAGAGGTAGAGCGTGCCCTTGGAGACGCCGGCGCGCTGGGCCACCTCCTCGGAGCGCGTCGCCGCGAAGCCTTTCTCGACGAACAGCTCCAGCGCCGCGGCCAGCAATTCCTGCGGGCGCGCTTCCTTGCGCCGCTGCCGGGGTGCCGGGGTGGCTGCCTTGCCTGCGGCGGCGGGCGCTGGGGTTCGAGGGGCGTTCTTTCGGGTGCTCATGGTGTACTGACTGACCGGTCAGTACTGTATGCACTGCCCTGCCGGGGGTCAAGGCATCCGCGCGCAGGCTTTACCTTGCAGTAACCGCGGCGGAGCGCGCGGCAGTTCCTGGGCGCCTTGGGCGCTGCAAGATCCAGCGCTTATCATGCGCCGCTTCATTTCCTGCCCGAACCGACGGAGCCCGTCTTGGATCTATTTCTGTTCATCAAGGCCGCGATCATGGGGATCGTCGAAGGCCTGACCGAATTCCTGCCCATTTCCTCCACCGGACACCTGATCCTCACCGGCTCGCTGCTGGGCTTGCATGACGACAAGAGCAAGGTCTTCGACGTGGCCATCCAGACCGGCGCCATCTTTGCGGTCATCCTGGTCTACTGGCAGCGCCTGCGCGAGACGGCCGCCGGCTTGGGCAGCGACGCCAGGGCGCGGCGCTTCGTGCTCAATGTGGCCATCGGTTTCCTGCCTGCCGTCATGCTCGGGCTGCTGTTCGGCAAGGCCATCAAGGCACATCTGTTCACCCCGGTGATCGTGGCCTCCAGCTTCATCGTCGGCGGCTTCATCATCCTGTGGGCCGAACGGCGCCCGGCCAGCGTGGTGCGCGTGCAGGACGTGGACGCCATGAGCCCCTTCGATGCCCTGCAGGTCGGCATCGTCCAATGCCTGGCCATGATCCCGGGCACCAGCCGTTCGGGGGCCACCATCATCGGCGGCATGCTGCTGGGCCTGTCGCGCAAGGCCGCCACGGACTTCAGCTTCTTCCTGGCCATCCCCACCCTGGTCGGTGCCGGCGCCTACAGTCTGTTCAAGGAACGGGCGCTGCTGTCCGTGTCCGACCTGCCGCTGTTCGCCGTGGGCCTGGTCTTCTCCTTCCTGTCGGCCTGGCTCTGCGTGCGCTGGCTGCTGCGCTACATCTCCAGCCACAGCTTCGTGCCCTTCGCCTGGTACCGCATCGCCTTCGGTCTCGTGGTGCTGGCCACGGCCTGGAGCGGCGTGGTGAGCTGGGCCGGCTGAGCTCCGACCGCCAGCCACCGCCCGCAAGACCGGCCCTGCCGCCAGCAGGGCCGCGGCGACTCGACGATAATTCCGCCCCATGACGATCACCATCAAAAGCGCGGCCGACATCGCCGCCATGCGCATCGCCGGACGCCTGGCCTCCGAGGTGCTGGACTACCTCACGCCCCATGTGAAGCCCGGGGTCAGCACCGAGCAGCTGGACAAGCTGGCGCATGACTACATCGTCAATGTGCAAAAGGCCATCCCCGCGCCGCTGAACTACTGCCCGCCGGGCTACACGCCTTACCCCAAGTCCATCTGCACCTCGATCAACCACCAGGTCTGCCACGGCGTTCCCAATGAGCGCCCACTGAAGAACGGCGACATCGTCAACATCGACGTCACGGTCATCAAGGACGGCTGGCACGGCGACACCAGCCGCATGTTCGTGGTCGGCGAGGGTTCCATCGCCGCCAAGCGCCTGTGCAATTTCACCTACGAGGCCATGTGGAAGGGCATCGCCAAGGTCAAGCCGGGTGCGCGCCTGGGCGACATCGCCCACGCCATCCAGACCTTTGCCGAGAACGCCGGCTTCTCCATCGTCCGCGAGTTCTGCGGCCACGGCATCGGCCAGAAGTTCCATGAAGAGCCGCAAGTGCTGCACTACGGCCGCCCGGGCACCCTGGAGGAACTGGTGCCGGGCATGGTCTTCACCATCGAGCCCATGATCAACGCCGGCCGGCGCGAGATCAAGGAGATGGGCGACGGCTGGACCATCGTCACCAAGGACCGCTCGCTGTCCGCCCAGTGGGAGCACACCATCGCCGTGACCGAGACCGGCTACGAGGTGCTCACCGTCTCGGCCGGCAGCCCGCCGCCACCGGCCTTCATCACGGCCTGATCCTGCGCTGCGGGTTGACCTCCTGCAGACCATGCGCCCCCTGGAGTCTCACGCATGAGCGATCTGCCCGTTCTGGGCGTGGCTGAGCTGCGCCAGCATTTCAAATCCGGCAAGCAAAGCCTGCTGGAAGCCTTCCGCGCGGCCGAGCCCACCGTGCCCGCCGCGAGCCGCCTGATGCGCCAGCTGGCCGGGCATGTGGACCGCACGCTGGCCATGCTGTGGGCGCAAGCCGGACTGCCCGCAGGTGCCGCCCTGCTGGCCGTGGGGGGCTACGGGCGGGGCGAGCTGTTCCCGTATTCGGACATCGACGTGCTGGTCCTGCTGCCCGAGGGGCTGGACGCCTACCAGCCCGGCCCGCTCAAGAGCGCCATCGAGGCCTTCATCACCGCCTGCTGGGACGTGGGCCTGGAAATCGGCTCCTCGGTCCGCACGCTGGACGAATGCCTCAGCGAAGCGACCGGTGACATCACCATCCAGACCGCGATGCTGGAAGCCCGCTGCCTGGCCGGCGAGCGTGGCATCTTCAAGCGCTTCGAGCAGCAGATCCTGGCGGCCCTGGACCCGCGCGCCTTCCTGCGGGCCAAGCAGCTGGAAGCCCGCCAGCGCCACGTCAAGTACGACGACACGCCCTACGCGCTGGAGCCCAATTGCAAGGAAAGCCCCGGCGGCCTGCGCGACCTGCAGGTGCTGATCTGGGTGGCCCGCGCCGCTGGCCTGGGCAAGACCTGGCCCCAGCTGGCCGCCAAGGGGCTGATCACGCCCTTCGAGAGCCGCCAGCTGCAGCGCAACGAAGGTGTGCTCAAGCTCATCCGTGCCCGTTTGCACGTGGTGGCCGGGCGGCGCGAGGACCGCCTGGTCTTCGACCTGCAGACCGCCGTGGCCCAGAGCTTCGGCTACGAAGGCAGCAAGGGCCAGCGCGCGTCCGAGGTGCTGATGCGCCGCTATTACTGGGCCGCCAAGGCGGTCACCCAGTTGCACCAGATCCTGATGCTCAACCTGGAGGAACGCATCAACGGCTCGCAGGACGCCGCCATGCACCCCATCAACGAGCGATTCCTGGACCGAGGGGGCATGCTGGAGGTCGCCAGTGACGACCTCTACCAGCGCGAGCCCCACGCCATTCTCGAGACCTTCCTGGTCTACCAGCAGGCGCCTGGCATCAAGGGGCTCTCGGCCCGGACCCTGCGCGCGCTCTACAACGCCCGCGGGCTGATGGACGGGCGCTTCCGCAGCGACCCGGTCAACCGCCAGACCTTTCTGCGCATCCTGCAGGAAGGCAAGGGCCAGACCCACGCCTTCCGGCTGATGAACCAGACCTCGGTGCTGGGGCGCTACCTCTGGGTGTTCCGCGCCATCGTCGGGCAGATGCAGCACGACCTGTTCCACGTCTACACCGTGGACCAGCACATCCTGATGGTGCTGCGCAATGTGCGGCGCTTCTTCATCCCCGAGCACGCCCACGAATATCCTTTCTGCTCGCAGCTCGCGGCGCAGTTCGAGCGCCCCTATGTGCTCTACGTGGCCGCCCTCTTCCACGACGTGGCCAAGGGCCGCGGCGGAGACCACAGCGAGCTGGGCGGCGAGGAAGTGCGGCGCTTCTGCCGCGCCCACAAGCTGCCCCGTGCCGACGCCGAGCTGGTGGAATTCCTGGTCAGGCATCACCTGACCCTCTCGCGCGTGGCGCAGAAGGAAGACCTCTCCGATCCCGAGGTCGTCGAGTCCTTCGCCAAGCTGGTGGGCGACGAGCGCCACCTGACGGCCCTGTACCTGCTGACCGTGGCCGACATCCGCGGCACCAGCCCCAAGGTCTGGAACGCCTGGAAGGGCAAGCTGCTGGAGGACTGCTACCGCCTCACGCTGCGGCGTCTGGGCGGCGGCCAGATCAACCGCGAGGCCGAGATCGAGGCCCGCAAGCAGGAGGCCAGGCAAGACCTGGCCCTGCATTCCCAGCTGCCCGGCACCGAGGAGCCGCTGTGGAAGACGCTGGACCTCAGCTATTTCGCCCGCCAGGAAGCCGGCGAGCTGGCCTGGCACGCGCGTGTGCTCTGGCGTTATGTGCAGACCGAGCTGCCCGTGGTGCGGGCCCGCCCCTCGCCGGTCGGCGAAGGCCTGCAGGTGCTGGTCTACTCACCGGACCGGGCCGATCTCTTTGCTCGCATCTGCGGCTATTTCGACGGCGCCGGCTTCAACATCCTGGACGCCAAGGTCCACACCACCCGCACGGGCTATGCGCTGGACACCTTCCAGGTCATCGCCCCGGACCTGGACATGCACCACCGCGACCTGGTCTCCCTGGTCGAAACCCGGCTGCTGCAGGCCCTGATGGCCGAGGGCCCGCTGCCCGAGCCGCGCCGCGGCCGGCTCTCGCGCCGGGTCAAGAGCTTCCCCTACACGCCGCGCATCTCGCTGCGGCCCGACGAGCGCGCCCAGCGCTGGCTGCTCTCCATCAGCACCAGCGACCGCGCCGGCCTGCTCTACGCCATCGCCCGCGTGCTGGCGCGCCACCACATCAACCTGCAGCTGGCCAAGATCTCCACCCTGGGCGAGCGGGTGGAAGACACCTTCCTGATCGACGGCCCCGCCCTGCAGCAGAACAAGCTGCAGCTGCAGATCGAGGGGGAGTTGCTGGACGCGATTTCGCTGCCTGGCTGAGGCAGGACAGCGTGGCTCTGGATGGCGGATGGCCAGACCTCATGAGCCAGCGTGGAAAATGCACGCGCCGCATGCCCGTCCGCGCAGCACAATCGATGGGCCATACGGAGCGCAGCAAGCAGCTGCATTTGCTCATGGCAACATCATTCGGCAGTGTGCAGGCGCAGTGCAGATGATGGTCTGGTCCCCATCAAGGAGAGCCGCCCCGCATGTCGCCCAAGCGAGCAAGTACGGATGCGCCCCCCCCGGCCGCGGACCATGAGCGCGCCCTTCGGGAACGCATGGAGTTCCTGGAACTGGACGAGGCCGATGCCGAGCGCCTGCGCGCGATCCATGACGAACTCGAGCGCGTGCGGGAGTCGTGCATCGACAAGTTCTATGCCCACCTCACGCGCTTCGGCCCCACCTCAGCCCTGCTCCTCAACCACGACGTTAGCCGGCTCCGGAAAACGCAGGCGGCGCATTTCTCCAGCCTGACGGCCGGGCGGTACGACGGCCCCTACTGCCGAGCCCGCAGGCATGTGGGCGAAGCGCATCAGCGCATCGGCCTGGCCCCCGAGTGGTACCTCGGCGTGTACCGGAAATACGTGTCCGCCATGCTGCCTGCGCTTTGGGAGGCCTGCGGTCAGTCCCCCTCGGAACTGCGCCAGGCCGTCGACTCTCTTCTCAAGGTGCTTTTTCTCGACATCGGCCTGGCGCTCGACGCCTACTTTGAAGCGGACAGGCGAGAGATTGACGCGGCGCGTGAGCAAGCCGAACAGGTCGGCCGAATCTTTCAAGCCACCTCGTTGAGCGTTGGCACGGAGTACCTGTCCATGCTGTGCAAGGAACTCAGCAGCATGTTGGGGGTCAGCTATGCCATGGTCTCGGTGGTCGAAGAACAGCACCTCGACTTCGCCACCACGGTCGCTCTGGTACGCAATGGCCGGGATCTCAGCAGCTTCCGCTATCAGCTCAGGGGCTCTCCCTGCGAATCCGTGCTTCACAAAGGGGTCTGCATCTATCCTGACGGCCTCAGGGCCTTGTTCCCGCAGGACGAGCCGCTGCAGCAGATGGGCCTTGAGTGCTATGCCGGCATTCCTCTTCACGGGCGGGCGGGCACGCCCATCGGCGTGCTGTCCGTGTTCTGCGAGCGTCCGCTTTCGGACCCCCAAAGGGCTGCGCGGCTGCTGGAGGTCTTCTCCCTGCGTGCCGAGACGGAGCTGGAGCGGCTGCGCATCGAAGAGCAAATGGCGGGCAGCATGGCGCTGTTCCATGCGGCGTTCTCGCAGGCAGCGGTCGGCATGCTGCATGTCAGCCGCGAGTTGACCATTCTCAGAGCGAACTCACGCGCAGCGCGCCTGTTCGACGCGGACGCCGCCGACTTGATCGGGCATCCGCTCTTCAAGTACCTGGCATGCGCCGAGCAGCTTGACGCGCTTGCGCGGCTTCAGGCGCCCGACGACGTCCTGCGCTTCGAGCACCGATGCACCGGAGCGGATTGCCAGGAACGCGTCTTTCGAATTGCCGTGTCGGTGGTTCATCACGCTGCGGATGCGCACTACCTGCAGTTCGTGATCGAAGACATCAGCCTGGCGCACCGCTTGCAGGACCAGCTGCGGCTGCAGCGGCGCGTGCTGGAACAGCTTCAGTCGGGCGTCGTCATTGCCGATGCGCAGTTGCCCGATCGCCCGGTCGTCTACGTCAATCCCGCGTTCTGCCAGATGACTGGCTTCGCGCCCGGCGAGGTGCTGGGCCGGGAAGCCGGCTTCCTCCTGGGCGATAGGCTTCAGGCTCCGGAATCCGTACTGGAGCTGCGGCAGGCCCTTCGAGAGGGCCGTGAAATTCGCACGTCGCTGCTGAGCCGCCGCAAGGATGGCAGCACCTTCTGGAGCGAGGTGTTTGTCGCACCCGTTCTGGACGAGCACGGTCAGACCACGCACCTGATCGGCATCCTGAGCGACATCTCGCAGATGCGCGTCGCGCAGGACCAGCTCGCCCATCACGCCACGCACGACGCATTGACCCAACTGCCCAATCGCAACCTGCTCGAAGACCGCCTGCGGCAAGCCATTCGCTATGCGCAGCGTCGGGACCATCTGGTCGCCGTTCTCTTCATCGATGTCGACGAGTTCAAGTTCGTCAATGACAGCTGGGGCCATGAGGCTGGCGATCAGCTGCTGGTCGAGTTGTCGCGCCGCTTGCAGCAGCTGCTGCGCGCCGAGGACACCGTGGCGCGCTATGGCGGCGACGAGTTCGTGGTCCTGCTCCATGACATGCCTGACACGGCCCGGATCAGGTCGGTCTGCGCGTCGATCATGGCGTCCGTGTCCCAGCCCTTCAGCATGGGCGAGCACGAGCTGCATCCCTCGGTCAGCATCGGCGTGGCCCTGTACCCGCAGGACACCCCTGACCCGGCGGCGCTCTACCGGTATGCCGACATGGCGCTCTATCGTGCCAAGGACCTGGGCCGAGCCAATGTGCACTTCTACTCCGAAGAGCTCAACGAACGCCTGCAGGAGCGCGTCAGGCTGGAGGCGGCTCTGCGCTCCACGCTCCGGGGCGAAGGGCTGACGGTGGCGTTCCAGCCCATCGTCGAGCTGAACAACGGCCGCCCCGTCGCGGTTGAATCCCTCGCACGATGGCAGCACCCGCGGCTCGGCGTCGTCCCTCCGGACCGCTTCATCCGGGTGGCCGAAGAGGCGGGCCTGATCACCGAGCTCGGGCGCACGGTCCTGCGCGAGTCATGCCGCCACCTTCGCGCCTGGCTGGACGCGGGCCATGCCGCGCTCCAGATGTCCGTCAACGTATCGGCACGCCAGTTCCGCGAGCCCGACCTGGTTCAGCAAGTCGCCGAGGCGCTGAACGACTTCGACGTGCCCGCTCCCTTGCTCTGCCTCGAGATCACCGAGTCGGTCATGCTGCAGGACACCAAGAGCAACGAGCTCACCATCCACCGCCTCAGAGACCTGGGCGTGTCCCTGGCGATGGATGACTTCGGCACCGGGTATTCCTCCTTGTCCTACTTGCGGCGGCTGCCCTTCGACAAGGTCAAGATCGATCGGTCCTTCATCAGCGAGCTCACCAGCAACCCCAGCGACGCCGCCCTCGCGCGATCCATCATTTCGATGGCGCATGACCTCGGTATCGCAGTCGTGGCGGAAGGGGTCGAGACACCCGAGCAATGCCAGTTCCTGCGCCGGCATGGCTGCGACCTGATCCAGGGCTACCTCTATTCGCGACCACTGCCTGCCTCAGAACTGAGCAAGCTGATTCAGTCTGGACGCCGGCTGGACTTCCCGGACTGAGCGCGACCTCCTCCTCGCAGGGCGTCTGGCTCGCGTATGCTCGCCCCATGGCACCCGACACCGCCCTGCCCCAGATCCACCCGCTGTCCGACGTCCAGAGCCCGCACATCGGCCCCGGCACGCGCATCTGGCAGTTCTGCGTGATCCTCCCCGGCGCGCGCATCGGTGCGGACTGCAACATCAACGCCCAGGTGCTGATCGAGAACGACGTGGTGCTGGGCGACCGGGTCACGGTCAAGAGCGGCGTGCAGCTGTGGGACGGCCTGCGGGTGGCGGATGACGTCTTCATCGGCCCCAACGCCACCTTCACCAATGACCGCACGCCGCGTTCCAAGCAGTACCCGGCCAGCTTCCAGACCACGCGCATCGAGCGCGGCGCGTCCATCGGCGCCAATGCCACCATCCTGGGTGGCATCACCATCGGCGAAGGCGCGCTGATCGGCGCGGGCAGCGTGGTCACGCGGGACGTGCCGGCGGGCGAGCTGTGGGTGGGCAATCCGGCGCGGTCGCGGGGGCCTGTTCCCGGGCGCTGAGCGGGCCGGGGCCCGGCGCTCAAGCGCTGTGCCGCACCGCCTGGATCAGCTGCTCCACCTGCTGTTCGCTCATGCCTGGCCACAGGGGCAGGCTCAGCACCTGCTTGTGCATGCCTTCGGCGATGGGGAAGTCCCCCGCGTGATAGCCCAGCTCGGCATAGGCCGCTTGCAGGTGCGGCGGCACGGGGTAGTGGATCAGGGTGCCAATGCCCTGCTGGGCGAGCGCCGCCTGCAGGCGGTCCCGCGCTTCATGGCGGACCACGAAGAGGTGCCAGGCCGGCTCCAAGCCGGCCGGTACCACGGGCAGCTGCAGCGGCAGGCCGGCCAGGCCTTCCAGCAGACAAGCCGCCAGGCGCCGCCGCTCGCGGGTGGCCGCCTCCAGCTGGGGCAGCTTGGCGGCCAGCACGGCGGCCTGGATCTCGTCCAGGCGCGAGTTCACGCCTTTGCATTCGTTGTGGTACTTCTGACGCGAGCCGTAGTTGCGCAGCACGCGCACCTGCTCGTCCACCGCCGCCAGATCCGTGGTGACGCCACCGCCGTCGCCCATGGCCCCCAGGTTCTTGCCCGGATAAAAGCTCCAGGCCGAGACGTCCGCCAGGCTGCCCACCGGGCGGCCGTGGTAGCGCGCCGCATGCGCCTGCGCGCAGTCGTCCAGCACCTTGAGGCCGTTGCGCCGGGCGATGGCCAGGATGGGATCCATGTCGGCGGGCAGGCCGTACAAATGCACCGGCAGGATCACCCGCGTGCGCGGCGTGATGGCGGCCTCGACGCGGGCCGGATCGATGTTGAAGGTCTGAGGATCAGGCTCCACCGGCACAGGCACGGCGCCGCACTGGCTGACGGCCAGCCAGGTCGCGATGTAGGTGTTGGAAGGCACGATGACCTCGTCGCCCTCCCCCACGCCCAGCGCGCGCAGGCTCAGGCACAGCGCGTCAAGCCCGTTGGCCACGCCCGCGCAATGGGCGGCGCTCACGGAACGCGCATAAGCCTCCTCGAAATGCGCCAGCTCCTGGCCCAGCAGGAACCAGCCGCTGCGCGCCACACGTTGCAGCGCGGCGTCGATGGCGGGCTGGCTGGCCGCATAGGCCGGCTGCAGATTGAGAAAGGGCAGGCTGGATTCAGCCATCTCGTGTACTCCTTGCCCCGGCGCCGGCGGGCGGACCTGGGGATTGCGATGCTCAGCGCCCGGTGCGGCCCAGGGCGGCGAGGAAGTCCTCGTACCTGCGAATGTAGTCATCCGCAGCGTAGGTGTCCGAGGCCAGCACCAGCAAAACGGCGTCCGGCGAGAACTGGTACTGGATTCCCCAGACCATGGGCGGGATGTGCAGGCCCATGCGGGCGCTGTCCAGCGTGACTTCGTCGCGCGCCTGGCCGTCGTCCAGCACCACGCTGACGCTGCCCTTCACACAGACCAGGAACTGGTGGCAGGCCTTGTGTGCATGCTCGCCGCGCACTTCCTTGCTGGGCACGTCGTAGACCATGAAGAAGCGCTGCGGCGTGAAGGGCAGATGGGCGCCGATCTCGCCAAAGCTCAGGGCGCCGCGCAGGTCCACGATCTTGGGCAGGGCCACGAGCCGGGCTGCGGCCACGTGCAGGGCCGGCGGTGCGTCGAGCTGGCTGGCCGCGCGCGGCGCGGCCGGCAGGTCCAGGTGCGGCGTGTCCACGTAGCCCACGATGTGGGCCGGGTTGCCGCTGACGATGGCGTTGGGCGGCACGTCACGCGTGACCACCGCGCCGTCCTGCACCTGCGCCCGGGGGCCGATGCTCAGGCCGCAGCGGATGGTGGCATTGGCACCGATCACGGCGCCAACGCCCACCAGCGTCGCCTGACCGGTTTCCGGGCTGCCGCTGAAGACGGTGTTGGGCCCGATGCAGACCTCGTCCTCCACCGTGAGCGGCGACCAGAGCTGGGCGCCGGGACGCACGCGCACGCGCTGGCCCAGCCGCACCTGGCCGTCGATCAGCGCGTGATCGCCGATCTCGGTGTCGGCGCCGATGCGCGCGCCGGGCAGCACATGGGCGAAGGCGGCAATGCGGCAGCCGGGACCGATGAAGGGCGATTCGACCAGGGCGTGGCTGTGGATGAAGACATCCGGCAAGTCGATGGAGTTCAAGGTCCGGCTTCCTGCAGTCGCAATTGCGCCCATGCTAAGCCCGAACGGCCGGAGGCAAGCGCTCGAACTGGGCCCGCCCGGCCCTGCAGTTCACGCGAGAAAGTCGCGCAGAGGCCTGGCCTCGGCCTGCAGATTCAGGTAGGCCGCATGCTGCTGGCGGCGGAAGCGCCACAGGGCGCTGGGGTCTTGCTGCCATTGCTGCAGCTGGGCCAGGGTCTCGTCCAGCATGCGCAGCGGCACGATGCGGCCGTTCAGCAGGGACAGCTCCTCCGGCAGCAGCGGGCGCAACTGCGCGTGGAGCATGGGCGTACCCTGGCGCAGCAGCTCGATGGCGCCGCTGGTGGGCACGTCATAGCCCAGGCAGAGATCGCAGGCCGCGCCGAAGTCCGCCAGGCTGCCGTCGAACTGGCGCAGGATCTGCTGGACCTCGATGCCCAGATGCTCGGCGATCTGGCTGGCGAAGCCGTCGGTCGGCTTGCAGCGCAACCGGCAGTCGATGCCGCGCGCGCTGCACCAATCCTGCAGGCGCTTCAGGCCGTCGAGGTAGGCGTCCATGTCGGCCGCACACATGCTGTTGTAAGACACGCCGGCCAGCAAAACGCCCACGGTCTTCAGCGGCTGCGGCAAGGTCTCTGGCAGGGTCAAGCGCTCGGGAAATGCCAACGACGCCGAGGCCACCGGCTTGCCGCTGAGGCCGGCCACCGCGGTGCCCTGCAGCGGATGCGCCAGGCACAGGCCGTTGGGCAGCTCCGGCGCCGGTGCGTTGAAGAACTTGGCGTGCGGCACCAGCAGCACTTTCATGCGATGGCGCTGGGCGTGGCTGAGCAAGGGGCCATGCAGGCCGGCATCGTGATTGGAGATCAGCAGCTGATGCGCCGGCCGCGCGGCGAATGCCTGCTCCAGCGCCTCGAAGAAATACAGCTGGCGCCGGTAGGCCTCCAGCAGCGCCTGCAACTGCAGCGACAGGAAGCCGGCGCTGGGCATCAGCGGCGCCAAGGCCTCCTGGAGGATCTGCCGCAAGCTGGCCAGCACGGCGTCCACGCAGTCCAGACTGGACGCAGGGATGCGCTGCCCCAGCGCGAGCAGCGATTCCATGGGCGTTGCTGGCAGCGCCGGCAGCTTGACGTCGTAAAAGGGCGACGGCAGGTTCAGCGCGCGCTGGCCCGAGGCCAGCACCTCGCCTTCGAAATAGGCATGGTCATAGAAGCAGGTCGGCAGATGGACCAGCAGCTCGGGCTCGTGCGCGGCAGCCTGGCGCAGGTCCGGCACCTGCTCCTCCGGCTGCGCGGGAAGCTCGTAGGTGTAGACCTGGCCGGGCAGCCCCGCCCGCCCGAAGGACTGCATCAACGCCAGAGCCGGCACGAAGGAATGCTGGCCGTAGCGAAAGGCCTGCTGCGGGCCGAGCACGTGCAGTCGCGTCGCCGGCCGCTGCACCGCCAGCTGTTCGCCGATGGCCGCGTAGCCGCGCAGCGTGAAGAGCAGGTAGAACAGGCCGTAGTGATGCCACTGGCAGCCCGGTGCCTCGGGCACATGAACCGCCAGCGCCGTGTCGATGCGCTGCTGCAGCGCCGCGGCTTCCTCGCGCACGGCGCGATAGACCCGCCAGTTCAGGTCATTGCCCGGCCAGCGTTGCAGCCGCGCCTGCGGCAGGCCCAGGCTGCGGGCATGCTCCAGGAGCTGCGGGTCGAAGAGCAGGACCTCGGCTTCAGGCAACTGCCCCAGCAGCTGCTGGGCGAGCATGAAGTCCGTGCGGTGATTGATGAGGATGCTGTGCTGCATGCGCAAGGCCGGTCGCGGGATCAATGCGGCGTGGAAAAGAGCCGCACGATGCGCCCCTCGTCGACGCCGCGCTGCCGCAGCGCCGCGTGGATGGCCTCCTGGCTGGACCAGGAGCCGATGATCACGGCCTCCGCATTCGCCAGCAAGACCTGACCCTGCTCGGAATCCGGCTGCCAGACGGGCATGTGCTGCATCTGCAGGCCGTGCTTCTTGGGGTCGACGTCGAGGATGCCCAGCAGCTGCTCGCGGTAGCCGGCCAGCGCGGACTTGGCCAGCAGCTGCGCCGTCAGCGTGCCGCCGCCCCAGATCGCGACGCGGCGGCCGGCGTCCATCAGGCGGTGGATCACGGCATCCGTCTGCTCCGTATGGCGGGCCACCAGCTGCAGGTAGCGGCGCAGCACGGCGCGGTCGTGGCGGGCGCGGTTCACCAGGGGGAAAGCCTCGTCCGTGGCTTCCCAGAGGCTGGCCAGGGTCGGGTAATGCGGCGAGGTGCCGTCGTCGTTCTCGAAGACCTGGTGCTCCAGCTCGCGGAAGCCGCAGCGGTGCATCAGGTTGCTCAGCGAGCCGTGGGAGAAGTAGTTGACGTGCTCGAAGGAGAGCTGGAAGAGATCGCGTTCGTCGAAGAGCTCGATCACCGGAATCTCGATGAACAGCCGCCCGCGCGGGGCCAGGCAGGCGCGGATGGCCGCCAGCATCTGCGCCGGATCCATCAGGTGCTCCAGCACATGCGACAGCATCACCAGGTCCTGCCCTGGCGGCAGTTGGTCGGCGCGTTCGACGAAGCAGGTGTCCACGCTGAGGCCGTAGCGCTCGCGCGCCATCTGGCTCAGCACGGCGGAAGGCTCGATGCCATGGGTGCGGTGGCCGTCGGTGGCAAAAAGCGAGAGCGTGTAGCCCGTCGAGCAGCCCACGTCCAGCACCTGGGCGCCGGGCCGGAGATAAGGCCGCAGGAAGGTGTGCTGCTGCTGCGAGCGCTGGGCCTCCTCGCGCGGCAGGGCCTGCTCGCTGACCAGGTACTCGTAGCTGGAGGAGTGGGCGTAGTAGCGGGCCAGGGCAGCGGGCGAGAGGTACTCGCCCACGTAATGCGTGCCGCACCCCTCACAGCCCAGCAGCTTCTGCTCGAAGCCGTCCAGCGCCGCGCCGGCCAGTGCGCTGAAGCGGTGGCGGTGCATTTCCTGCGCCTGGCTGCAGCCGCAGACAGGGCAGGCCCGTTGAACCAGATCGTTCATCGCATTCCTCGCTCGTGATGGCCCGGCATTCAGTGCGCAACGCCGTGCGTGACCGAACTGCGCCAGGCGACCGGCAGGCCCAGCACGCGCAGCTGGCGCAGGATCGTCTCCATGAAGAAGACGGTGCCGACCAGGTCGCTTTGCGGCAGTCCGGCCGTGACCTCGTGCCGATTATGGTTGGTGATGCTGCCCTGGGACTCGAAGGAAAAGGCCCCGTCTTCCCGGTGCAGATGCCGCAGCTGCAGCAGGCGGCGTTCGCAGGCGGCGCGGATCTCGGCCTCGCGATAGCCGTTGGTGTAGCGCAGCATGCGCTCCAGCACCACGAAATGGTCCATGTCGTGGCAGCCCTCGCCCTGCCCCTCCTGGAACACACCGCATTCCTGCAGACTCGCAAGCGTGGTGTCGGTGATGCGCTCGCACCAGGCGGGCGGCTGGTCGTCATGGAAATGCAGACCGCGCATCAGGTGGTAGCCGGCCTGGACGAGTCCATTGCGACCCTGCGGGGCAAGCGCACCCCACAAGCCCGTCGACGGATCCTGGTGCGCATCCAACCAGGCCCGCATGCGATCCAGCATCTCGGCCCAGCCGGGGTCGAAGAAGCGCGCATTGGCCCGCATCATGGTGGCACCGTGGTCGCACATATTGCCGGCACCCATGGGCGCGCGCTGCCAGGGCATGTTCTCGGCCATGTAGCGCTCCAGGGCGCCCGCCGGGCGCAGGAAGTCGTAGAAGGCGAAGGGATGGCGCGGTGCGCGGCCGAGCGCCAGCAGCACGGCACCGACCTGGTAGCCGAAATACGTGCCGGACATCTCGTGGATGCGCGGCACCGAGGCATCCAGCTCATCGCGATGGGGCTCGTGATAGAAGCCCGTGACCGGCTCCTGGCAGGCGTCGAAGAAGTCCAGGGCACCGGTCAGTTCCGCTGGCTGGCCCAGCATCAGGCGCAGGTCCAGCGCCAGCGAGGTGGCGTCGACGGAGCGCGGATGAAAGGCCTCGCGCGCCACGCGGTAGCAGCCGGCATGCCCGGGCGACTGGACCGTCGGCAGCCAGGCCGCAACGCGCCGCTCCAGTCCCTCCCACCAGGCCGTCATCAGCCGCGCACCTTGGCGGGATAGGGTCCGTGGTGGGGCCGCGCGAAGAGCAGCTTGACCAGCTCCGGCAGCATGGTGAAGAAGCGGATCCAGCCGTACATCGCGTAGAAGGGCCAGTACTTCCAGTCGCCGCGCGCGATGGCCTTGCCGCCGCGCACGAAGGGGTAGCGGATGGCCAGGTGGTAGATCAGGTTCTTGGCCTTGAACGGGTACTTGTAGACGATGCGCGCATCGCCGCGGCCGTACTTGACGAACTTCTTGACGATGCCGCGGAAGCTGGGCGTCTGCTGCCGGTGCGTCAGACCCGTGCCGATGCCCTGGCGGAAGCCGGCGATTTCCATGCGGATGGAGAGATCGGTGTCCTCGTCGCCGACGCCGTTGAAGAAGCTGTCGAAGCCGCAGTGCTTGATGGCCTCGGCGCGGTACAGCGAGGGCCGGCCCACCATGTTGGTGTCCACCGGCTTCTCGGTGAAGGTGATGCCGTAATTGGTGCTGCCCATGGCCTTTTCCCAGTAGGTCTTGGGCTCGAAGGCCACCTCGCGGCCCAGCAGGGCGTCGTAGCCGTAGTCCTGCATTTCTTTGAGCAAGGTGGCAAGGAAGTCCGGCTCGACGTGGTCGTCGCCGTCGATGATGGCCACGTAGGGCTGCGTCGCGGCGTCGATGCCGGCCTGGCGCTGCGAGGACAGGCCCTTGACGCCCGGCTGGATCACCCGTGCGCCAGCCGCAGTGGCGATCTCCACCGTGCGGTCGGTGGAACCGCCGTCCACGACGATGACCTCGGCCGGGTGGTTGGCGAACACCTTCTTCAGGCAGTCGCCGATGTCCTGCTCTTCGTTGTAGGTGCAGATGGTGACGGAGATGGGCAGCTTGTCCATGGTCTTCTGGCTCCGGATCTATTCGTTTGTTGACTGCGCTTCAGGCAGGAAGCCGCACAGGCGGGGCCAGGTCTTGCCTGGCCTGCAGGTGCTGGTCCAGGGTACGCTGCACGGCCTGGAAGTAGTCGGTGGTGGCGTGCTCGTCCACCCACAGGTTCAGGATTTCTCGCCCCAGGCGCTCGGCCACCGGGTGCGCCGCGTCGACGCCGTCTCCCGGAAGGAAGCCCGAGGCGCGCGGATGCCAGCTGCTGGCATGCAGGCCCTGGGCATGCAGGGATCGCAAGGCCTCGTGGCGGCGCTGGAGCAGCACATTGAGCCGCCAGGGCACGGCGCCTTCGGTGGGGAGCAGCAGCTGCAGCGCCTCGCCGGCCAGCGGCTGCAGGAGCTGGCGCAGGCGCTCGAAGCTGTCCCGGCGCTGGCGGACCACCACCGGCAGGCGCGGCAGCAGGTGCCGCAGCTGATCCAGCCGGCCCGCATCGAAGCGATGCAGGAAGGCCTCCGCCGAGGCCAGCAGATCCTCGGCAAAGGCCGGTGCCTGCTGCGCCAGCCCGTCCGGCCAGCAGCGGTTGTACAAGCGCGTGTGGGCCGAGCCCAGGACATCGATGCGGGCCTGCGCCGCCGTGCTGAAGGCCGGCAGCTCGGCGTCCAGTGTGCGCAGCTCGGCGGCGAGCTCGGCATCATCGGTCAGCACGGCGCCGCCATGGTCCATGCTCAGCGGCTTGCCGGCGCCGAAGCTGATCACCGACGCCAGGCCAAAGCTGCCCGCGGGCCGCCCGTGGTGGCTGCCGCCCATGGCCAGGCAGGCATCCTCGATCAGCGGCAGGCCTTGCTCGCGCGCGGCGGCCAGCAGCGGGTCCATCTCGCTGATCTGCCCATAGCCATGCACGGCGAGAATGGCCGCACGCTCGGCCCGTGGCGCCAGCAGCGCCTGGCAGTCCAAGCCCAGGTCGCCCCATTGGTTGTCCAGGTACTCGGGCAGCGCGCCGCCGAAGCGCAGGCCCAGCGGCACGTTGAGGCAGACGCTGTCCGGGATCGCGACCAGGCGCTCCCGCAGCCCCAGCGCCCGCATCAGCAAGGCCAGGCCCGTGGTGCCATTGCCCACCAGCACCGCGTGCTCGCGCAGATGCAGCTCCGCCAGCTGGCGTTCGATCCGATGTCTGTCGCCCGTCATCATGCCGCCCCTCCCCTGCGAACGCAGCAATAAGGCACGAGATCGCCGCCAAAGCCCAGCTTGAACCAGCCGCGCTGCGGACTGTTGACGCCTTCGAGGTCGACCTCGCCGAGGCCGTGTTCCTGGGCCAGGTACTGGAAGGCCACCCAGTGCGCCAGCGTGCCCTGCCAGGGCGTGCTGCGCTCGGGGCTGCCGGCGCCGTAGAGGTAGTAGGCCCGGCGCTCGTCCCAGCCGTAGGCCACGGCGTAGAGCAGGCGCCCTTCAGCATCCAGCACATGGAAGATGGCACCACGGCCGTGCTCGAACAGGCCCTGCATCACGCCGGCCATGGCCTGCAGCTTCGCCTCCTCGGGCGGCTGGCCCTGGGCGCTCATCAGGGCGCGGTAGAAGTCCAGCAGCGCGGCGTTGTCATGCACGATCTCGACCCGGCCGCCCTTCTTCCAGCCCTCGCGCACGCTGTAGCGGCGCACCGTTTCCATCTCGGCGAACAGCGGGCTCTGCTGCGCCGCCGCCTCCTGGCCGCCCAGGCCTTGCAAGGGACTGATGTCCAGCACGGTCGTGTAGCGCAGGTCAGTCTGGTAGCGGGCCTCGGCCGGGCCGTGGTAGTCATGCCAAAGCCAGGGTCGCAGGTCCTCGATTTGCGGAGCCAGCTGCAGTTCGACGCCGTCGAAACGCGCGGCCAGCTCGGCGGCGACGAACTCGGCGATCTGGAACTCGTCGTGCCGGCGCTTGACGCGCTGGCGCTCGGCATCGAGGTCGTAGAGCAGGCCGGCATAGATGGTGAGGTCCGGTGCGATCACCCGGCGGCCATCGGCCGACACCGGCAGGCACAGGCCCGCCTTGAGCGCGCCCTTTTGCATCACCGCCCAGCGCTGCACCGGTTCACGGGCCGCCGCGGCGAACCAGCTCTCGCAGAACAGGCTGCCCTGGGGCGAGCGCTGCACCAGGGCGTCCCAGGCGGCCAGATCCTCGAAGGGCTGCAGGTCCAGCTTAGACATGGGCCAGCACTCCCTTCTGGCTCAGGCGATGAGCCAGTCCGCGAAGCCTCTCGAGCGGCACGTCCAGCGTCACGGCGATGTCCTGCAGGCTGGTGCGGCCATCGCAGTGCCACAGCAGCCAGAGAATGAGGTCCAGCTCGCTGCGCCCGCCCAGCTCAGGCAGCTGCGCGCCGCCGTTCTTGGGATAGAGATCGTGCTTGGACAGCATCACCTCGCCCGCGCCCATGGTGTTGCGGTACAGCTCGCGCGACTCCAGCTTCGCGATCAGTCTCAGGTAGGCATCGAGGCTCTCGGCCATCTGCGCACCGTTGACCAGGCGCAGGTCATCGAGGGAGCTGTGGTACTCGGGGTACTCGTAGTAGCGGTCCTTGCAGATCGTCGCCGTGGGGATGCGCAGGCCCGGCGAGGACCACTGGCGCTCGTCGCTGCCGTGGATGTCGAAGGGATAGGTCTTGAAGGCATCACCACGCTCGCGGAACACTGATTCGATCAAGCCGTTGAGCGGATGGCGGTCATCGTAGGTCTTCTTGTAGCCCAGCGCCCCGGGCCCACCCACGGTGGTGACGACCAGGCCCATCTCGACCTGCTTCATCGCCTCGGCCTGCAGGGCGGCGTAGGCCACGGCGCCGATGGTCTCCGGCACCCAGACCAGGCGGTAGCTGTACTGGCGCGCGGGCAGCGAGGCCAGGTGGCGGCCGATGAAGGCCAGCAGCACGGCGCCGCTGAGGCTGTCGTTGGCCATGGAGGGGTGGCAGATATAGGCCGAGAGCAGGATCTCCTGCGGCCGGCGCCCCGGCAGCAGCAGCTCGCCCAGGCTCATGCTGCCGGGCTGCAAGGTGCTGGCGATGCGCACATGCAGCGGCCCCGGAGCCGCCGCCAAGGCCGCAGCCTGGGCTTGCGTCACACAGAAGCCCCAGCTGCGCTGGTAGTAGCTGGTGCGGTAGGGAATGGCCTCGGGCAGCGTCGGGTGCGTGTGCACATGCGGCTGCAGCGCTTCCCAGCTCATGTGGGCCTCGACCGGGCAGCTGTGGCTGACCAGGTGCAGGTTGTGCTCGGCGAAGTCGACCAGGCGGTGCCCGTCGGCGTCGGCGATCCAGGCTTCCTGCACCGACCATTCGGCAGGCACCGTCCAGTCGTGCACGGCCGTGCCGCTGGGCACTTCCCGCACCTGCAGCGGCGTGACGGCCTGCAGGCCGCGCAGCGTGGCGCGATTGGCCTCGCCGGCCAGGCAGCGCGGCAGGGGGAAGAGACGCTCCATGCAGGCCTGCATCTCGGCGGCCACGGCGCTGAGGTCCGTGTCTTCGATGGTCTTGCTGCTCATGGCCTGAATCTGCACAGCCGCCCTGCCCTTGTCCAGTGGTGCGTGACCCCGTAGCACTGTGCCACGGGATGTCGGGATGAGATGCCACTGTAGGCAGCTCAGGCCGGTTCTTTAGGGCAAAAAGCAGGGGAAAAGCCACTCTTTGAGCGGCTCTGGCATCCAGCTTGGCAGGCCGGCGCGTACTCAGGCGGGCACGAGGTCCGAGAGCCGTGCCGCCACCACCTCGGCCGCTGGGCTCTGGAGGCTGAGGCCATGACGCAGCACCAGCGACTCCAAGGAGGCGAGATGCCCCGGCTCGTCCACATCAAAGCGCAGCGCGGGGTGGGCCAGAGCGGGCGGCGCAGGCGGTGCGAGCTTGCGCCAGGAGGCGCCCTCGTCCCACACGGCGATGGTCACGTGCTCGCGCTGGCGCGGCTCGGTGCATACGGCGTCCAGATGGTGCAGCAGCGCGGCCGACAGGATCTCGGCACCGAAGCCGTCTGCATAGCCGCTGCCCAGGCGGTCCAGGTGGTTGCAGGCGTAGTCGCAGTCGCTGCCGGCGTAGAAGTCCACCAGTTGGTCCACGACGGCGCCATCGATGAAGGGGTTGTCGGCGCAGACGCGGACCACGGTGTCGGCCTCGTACTGCTGCGCGGCCTGACTGAACCGGCCCAGCACATCGGACTCGCTGCCGGTGAAAGTGGCCACGCCCAGTTCGTGCGCCAGCTCGACCAGGGTGGCATCGCGCGGCAGGTCCGTGGTGGCCAGCACCAGGGCGTCCAGGCGATGCGCCTGCTTCAACCGCTCCAGCACCCAGGCCAGCAGCGGGCGCCCGGCCAGCGGCGCGAGCATCTTGCCGGGAAAGCGGCTGGAGCCCATGCGCGCCTGCACCAGCGCCACCACGCGACCCGGTCGGCGCTCGCTCATGGCTCAGCCGCCCTGCCCCAGGTCCGCCCACTGCAGCACGTGGTCGGATTCCAGTGCGCGCAGGGCCGGCCGGCCCAGCACATCGTCCCAGTGCAGCGGGCTGATGCCGGTGCCAGGGCGCTTGTAGGTCAGGTGAGCCTCGGTCAGCACCTCGCCGGCCGCGACGTCGCGCGTCAGCACGATGGAGCGGCGGGCATTGGCGCGGGCCGGGCCCTCGGTGGGCGTGGGCTGCTTGTGGTCGCTGTCGCCCAGCAGGTCGTGCACGGTGTCCAGCGCCGTCATGAAGCGGCGCAGATCGTGCACGTCCATCGCGTGGTAGTGGTCGTTGCCGGGCAGGGTCTTGTCGTGTGTGAAGTGCTTCTCCAGCACCACGGCGCCCAGCAGGTGCGCGCTCATCAGCGGGTACATGGCCTCGTCCGGCAGGGTGTGGTCGGAGTAGCCGATCAGCAGCTCGGGGTAGGCGCGCTGCAGGCCCTTGATCATGCGCAGATGGGCTTGCGCATTGGGCGTGGGGTAGTTCAGCACGCAGTGCAGCAGCACCAGCTCGCGGCAGCCGGCGGCGCGCAGGGTCTGCACGGCCATGTCGATCTCGCCCAGCGTGGAGGCGCCGGTGGACAGCACCACCGGCTTGCCCTTGGCGGCAATCTTGCGCAGGAAGGGGATGTTGGTGAGGTCGGCCGAGGCGATCTTGTGGAAGGGCATCAGCTCGTCCAGGAACTCCACCGCGGCGTCGTCAAACGCCGTGGAGAGGAAGTCGATGCCGACCTGCTCGCAATGCCGGGCCAGGGCGCGGTACTCGTCAGGCCCGAAGCGGTCGTACTTCTTGAAGAGCTCGAACTGGCTGCGCGTGGGCTCCTTGCTGGTGTCCCAGTAGGACGGCGAGTGCTTGGAGGCCAGGGTCTCGGCCTTGTAGCTCTGGAACTTGGCGGCGTCGGCCCCGCCCTCCTTGGCCAGCTCGATCAGGCGCCTGGCCTGGTCCAGGGAACCCTCGTGATTGACGCCGATCTCGGCGATCACATAGGGGCGGCTGTCGGGGGTGAGGCGGCGCTGGCCGAGGGTCACCGTGGGCGTCATTGCATGCTCCTGCGGGCGGCCGAGCTGGCCGAGGAACCGTCGACGCCATGCTTGCTGATCAGGCGCTGCCGGTGCAGTTCCATGGCGTCGAGGTCGTTGGTGATGTTGTTGTCGTGGCGGCGGTAGCGGTACAGCGGCAGCTCCAGCCGGGCGATGTGGTGCTTCTGTTCGAAGCGGATGCGCAGCTCGCGCTCCTCGTGGCGGTGGAAGCTCTCGTCGTAAAGCCCCGTCTCCATCAGGTGGGCCTTGCGGAACATGATGCCGCAGGCGATGGGCTCGTCCATGCAGTTCACGCGCTCCAGCACCTGCTCGTGGTCGTCCACCAGCAGGTAGTCGCAGGCCACGGCGTCATGCAGGGGGTTCTGGTCCAGGAAGAAGTGCAGGATGTTGAGGAAGTTGGCGTTGACGTAGTCGTCCGAGTCGACCCGCACGATGAAGTCGCCGCGCGCGGCACGGATGCCGCGGTTCAGCGAAGCCGGCAGGCCCAGGTTGCGCTCGTTGCGCAGGGGCACGATGGCGTCATGGAAGAGCTCCAGCGCGTAGGGCGTGCGGTCGGTGCTGCCGTCGTCGATCACGATGATCTCGTATTGGTCGCTGTGCAGGGTCTGGTTCAGCAGCGAGCGCAGGCAGCGGCCGATGAAGCGCTCCTGGTTATAGACCGGCACGATGACCGAGACCACTGGCTTGAAGTTCATGCGCTCACCTCCTGCAGCTGCAAGGCCTCGACGAGGGCCTGGCGGGCCAGCGCCGGCGCGTCCTCGCGCAGCTTGACGCCCACCGGCAGCGACACCGCCCGCGACAACAGCGACGCCGACTGCGGGAAGGCCTGGGCCAGCTCGCCGCCATGGGCCGCGGCCAGCTCGGGCATGTGGCTCCAGGTGCCGGCGAAGTGCCAGGTGTAGGCCTCGGGCAGGATCTTGGTGGCCAGGCCGCGTGCCAGCAGGGCCTCGCGGCAGCGGCGGGCAGTGGCCTGGTCCTGGACGAAGAAGACCAGCGCGTCGGCCGTCTCGTAGCTGCCGGCCGGCACCTCGCGCGGGGTGATGCCGGGCAGGTCGCGGATGGCCTGCCACAGCAGGTCGCGGTTGTGGCGCTGGGCGCGCACGATGTCCGGCAGCTTGCGCAATTGGGCCAGGCCCACCGCGCCCTGCAGCTCCATCATGCGGAAGTTGAAGCCGCTGCTGGCGCGGGTGTCCTCCCAGCGCGGCACGGCGGGGTTGTTCTCGTGGCCATGGTCGTGCCAGGCGGCGCCGCGGGCCCAGTCGGCCTGTTCCTGGAAGAGGACCAGGCCGCCCTCGCCCGTGGTCATGGTCTTGGCGAAGTCGAAGCTGAAGGTGCCCAGGCGGCCCCAGCTGCCCAGCGCACGGCCCTGCAGCGATCCGCCGCAGCCCCAGGCCGCGTCCTCGATCAGGGCGATGCCGTGTTCATCGCAGATGGCCTTGATCTCGGGCAGCCGCGAGGGCGTGCCCAGCATGTGGACCACGATGACGGCCTTGGTGCGCGGCGTGATGCGGCGCTTCAGATCCTCCGGGTCCATGTTCAGCGTGGCGTCGATCTCGGCGCAGACCGGCGTTGCCCGCGACTCGATGATGGCCTCGACCGTCGCCACGAAGGTGAAGCTCTGGGTGATGACCTCGTCGCCCGCGCCGATGCCCAGCGCGGCCAGGCCCACGCGCAGCGCCGCGGTGCCGGATGAGACGGCCAGCGCATGCGGCGAGCCCATGGCTTTGGCAAAGGCCTGTTCGAACTCGCGCACCTTGTAGCAGTCGCCGCGCAGGGCATCAAAGCCGTGGCGGAACAGGATGGCCCCGCGGGCGAAGATGTCCTGGATCTCGGCCAGTTCCTCTGGGCCCATCACTTCATAGCCTGGCATGGTGTCTCCCGGTCTGCTGCTTTGCTGTTTACCGCTGTTTACATCAGGCGGAAGAGATCCGCCACCTTCTCCGGCGTCAGCACGGACTTGAAGTCCTCGCCCAGCGCATTGGTCAGGGGCTTGGCATGCACGATGGATGCCTTGTAGAGCGCCTCGAAGCCGCCCTCGTCCAGGCCCAGGCAGACGCCCTTGGGGATCTCGACGCGCTGCGCCTCCACCATGCCCCAGAACTCGTCATAGGCCTGCGGGTAGAACTCGCCCATGGCCCGCATCACGATGCAGTTGGCCACGCAGTGATGCAGGCCCAGCACCACCGACAGCCCGGCGGACAGCGGGTGGACCAGGCCCACATAGCTGGTGGCGATGGCGCAGCCGCCGAGGTAGGAGGCCACCATCAGGCGCTCGCGGTTCTCGGGCGCCATCATGTCGCCCTGGCCGAAGACCTGGCGGCAGAGGTTGATGGTCTCGCGCGAGTAGGCGTCGCCGATGGCGTTGCGGTAGCTGCCGGCCAGCGACTCGATGCAGTGGATGTAGGCATCCATGCCCGTGTAGAAGTACTGGTTGCGCGGCACGGTGGCGGTCAGCTGCGGGTCCATGATCACGTGATCGAAGACCGTCCAGTCGCTGTTCATGCCCAGCTTCAGGCCGGTCGCCTGGTTGGTCATCACGCAGGTACGGGTGGCCTCGGCGCCGGTGCCGGAAATGGTGGGGATGCCCACCTTGAAGATGCCGGGGCGCTTGAGCAGGTCCCAGCCCTGGTAGTCGGCCGCATGGCCGCCATTGCCCAGCAGGTTGGACACCGCCTTGGCCGTGTCCATGGTGATGCCGCCCCCCATGCCCACCACGGCCGCCGGCTGGCTCAGCCCGCGATCCAGCAGGCTGGCCACCAGGGCGTCGATGCCTTCGGTCTTGGGCTCGTGCTCGGTGCGGACGAACTGCAGCACGTCCTCGTCAGCGGCGCCCAGGCGGGCCGGGAGGTCCGGCTGCGAGGCAAAGAACTCGTCGACCAGGAACACGACCGCGCCCGCCTTGCCTTCGGCCCGCGCCTGCGTACGGCGTCCGTCCAGCAGCCCGCGCAGCTCGGCCAGCGAGCCGGCACCGATGTTGTAGCGGCCAACGTTCTTCACGAGCTTGACGCCGGTATCGAGGATGTTTGCCATGTTGTGTCTGGGGCGGGGGCCCCTGGGTTCTTTGGAAACGGTCTGCGCGAAGCCGTGAGCCTCAGCGCAGCGGTGCCATCACGCCGCGCCCCATGGACCACAGCATGGCCACGGCCTGCTGCCCGTCGAAGATGGCGTTGACGTGCGCGATGCGCAGCGAGTAGTAGTCTGACTCCGAACCCATCACGTCGAACAGGGATCGGCGGCCCAACTGCTGCCACTGTTGCAGCGTGGCCGTGCGCAGCTGTGAACTGTTGCGCAGGATCTCGGTGATGCGGCGTGCACGGTCAAAGGCCGAGCTGGCGGACTCGTGCATGTCGATCAGCCGGTAGCGCCGGGCTTCCAGGGCATCCTCGCGCTGCAAGCGGGCGGCCTCGGCGCGTTTGGTGGCCGCATTGACCGAGGCATCCTGCCCCGGGGTCATCAGCGGTACGTTGACGCTGAAGCCCACGGCCCAGTCGCGCGTGCGGGTGACGCCCTCGCTGGCACTGGTGCCCACGATCGCGTTGACCTGCGGCTTGGCATTGGCACGCACGCTCTCCACATAGCTACCCTGGGCGCGTGCCTGGGCGTCGAGCTGGACGAGGTCCGGCGCGCTCAGCGCATCGCGCTGCATGTCCTCCAGCTCGGGCACGCGGGTCAGCAGGTTGGAGAAGCTGGCGCTGGGCGGCAGCTCGTCGCCCACGAAGCGCCTGAGCCGGGTCTCGGTCTGGCGCAGGGCCGACATCGTGGCTTCCACGGCGAGGTCCGCCTGCAGCAGGTTCTTCTGGGCCTGCACCAGCTCGCTGGCGCGGCCCTTGTCGGCCTTGACGATGGCCTCCAGCGAGTCCACCAGGCAGGCCATGCGGCGCACGTACTGGCTGTAGACCTGGGCCTGGAGCAGATAGCGACCACGGTCCAGCGCCAGCGAGACGGTCTGCAGCGCCAGCTGCTGTTCGGCATTGAAGTAGCCCTGGCGCGCGGCTTCCGCCAGCTGCGAGCGCCAGCCGGCCAGCTGGCGGTTGCGACCGAAGTCGAACAGCGTGGTGCTGAGGTTCAGCGCCACGCGGCCCTGCAGGCCATTGCCAGTGCTGACGCCGTTGGTGATCGACCCGATCTGGTTGCCCTGCAGGTCCAGGCTGGCGCGCGGCTTGCTGGCCTGGCTGACCTCTTCCCAGTCGTCACGCGCGGCCTGCGCCAGCAGCTTGACCATGCCCACCGACTGGCTGCGGGCCAGCGCCCGGTCCACCAACAGCTGGATCTGCGTGCGCGGGTCCGCATCGCTGATGACGATCTGGCTGGCGGCTCGTTGCGCCGCCGGCGTGTTGGACTCGTCCTCATTGCAGCGGCCCTGGGCGCTGGCCGCCGTGACGGTGCCCAGCAGCAGGCCCAGGCCGAGGATGCGCAGCGTCGCCATGGCCTCAGGCTCCAAACGGGTGCAGACAGGTCTTGCTCATGCCTGTACTGGACCACAGCGCGGCCGGGAACTTGAGCGGGAAAAAACGGCGCTAAGGCCTGCTTCTCCAAGGCTAGGGTCGCCTCATGAAAGGCAGCAGCGCGGGGATCAGCGCTCGCGCAGGGCTTCTCGCGAGCGCATCATGGGCCGCATCAGGAAGCTCAACACCGAGCGTTCGCCGGTCTTGATCTCCACCGTCGCCGTCATGCCGGGGATGATGGCCAGGGTCTCGCCCTTGTAGCGGATGTTGTTCTGCTCGGCCCGGATCAGGGTACGGTAGTAGCGGCCGTCGCCGCCCAGGGGGTTGGGCTCGCCGATGGCGTCCGGGCTGATCTGCTCGACCTTGCCCTCCAGCCCGCCCAAGGCGTTGAAATCGATGCCCGAGAGCTTGATCACCGCGGGCTGCCCCACCTGGATAAAACCGATGTCCGCCGGGCTCACCCGCGCCTCGACCAGCATGCGCGAGCCGATGGGCACGATCTCCATGATGGGCGATCCCATGGCCACGACGCCGCCGATGGTGTTGATGCGGATGTTCTTGACCAGGCCGCGCACCGGCGAACGCAGCACCGTGCGGTCCAGCGCGTCCTTGCGCACCACCTGCTGCTGTTTCATCATGGCCAGCTCGTTCTGCAGCTTGACCAGCTCGCTGGTAGCCTCCTGGCGGAAACGCCCCAGGCGCTCCACCTTGGACTGCCGCATCTCGTTGACCTGGCGCGTGAGGCGCATCACCTCCACGTCCGACATCAGACCCTTGGCGGCCATCTCCTGCGCCACCTTCAGCTCCTTGGCCACCAGGGCCGCGCTGCGCTCGATGCCCGCGAGCGACTCCTCCAGCAGGCGCTGCCGGGCCTGGTAGGCCTGCGTCTCGGCGGTGGTCAGCGCGGGAACGGACTTGAGCTCGTCCGGGAACTTCAGCGGCGTGCCGTTGGCCTCCGCCTGCAGGCGCGCGGCCTGGGCCGTCATGGCCAGCTCGCGCAGTTGCCCTTCGTTCTGCTGGGCCTCGACCCGCGTGGGGTCCAGGCGCACCAGTTCCTGCCCGGCCTCGACCTGCTGCCCCTCCTTGACCAGCAGTTCGCGCAGCAGTCCGGAATCCAGGCTGGCGATGATCTGCTCCTTGCCGTCGGGCACCACGCGCCCCTCGCTGCGGCTGACCATGTCCACCTGCGCCAGCGAGGCCCAGACGATGGCGGCCACGACCGCCGCCAGCATCAGGTAGACGGCCCACATCACGCGCGGCAGCGGCTCGTCCACCTGGGCGGCCGCCAGGCTGCTCAGGAACAGACCTTCGTCACGGGAGGAAGAAGCCACTCAGCGCCCTCGTTCGATGTTCATACGGACGGCGAGCGCTGCACCGGCTGCGCCGCCGGGTGCATGTGCAGATTGGAGGCGGCCGTGGCGGCGGCTGGGTCGGGTGCCGCGGGGCGAACGCCGGACAGCGCCGCCAGCACCTGGTCGCGCGGGCCGTCCATCACCAGGCGGCCGGCGTCCATCACGACGATGCGCTGCACCAGCTCCAGCACCGCCGGCCGGTGCGTCACGACCAGCAGCGTGCACTGCTGGGCCGCGTCGCGCAGCTGACGCAGAAAGAGGATTTCGGACTGCGCATCCATGGAACTGGTGGGCTCGTCCATCAGCAGCAGTTTCGGGCGGTTCACCAGCGCACGCGCCAGGGCGACCATCTGGCGCTGCCCGCCGGACAGCAGGCTGCCCATCTCACCCACCGGCAGATCCCAGCCCAGCGGATGGCCGGCGACCACGCGGTCCAGACCCGTGAGTTTGGCGACCTCGACCAGACGGGCGGCGTCGACGTCGGGCCGGCCCATGGCGACGTTGTCGCGCAGCGTGCCGTGGAAGAGCTTGGGCTCCTGCGAGACGAAGCCCACATGGGCGCGGAACTCGGCCGGGTCGATCTGGCGCAGGTCGATGCCCTCGATCTCCACCATGCCTTCGGTGGGCTGGTAGAGCCCGGCCAGCAGGCGCAGCACCGTGGACTTGCCGCTGCCGATGCGTCCCAGGACCGCGATGCGCTCGCCGGGCTCGATGCGCAGGCTCACGCCCTTGAGCACCTTGGGCGCCTGGTGCTCGCCGGTCATGGGGTAGGAGAAGCCCACCTCGCGCAGGCCGATGCGGCCGCTGAACTGGCTCATGGGCACGTAGTTGCGGTCCGAGGCGCGCTCGACGGGCTTCTTCATCACCTCGTCCAGCGACTGCATGGCCGCGCGGGCGCTCTGGTAGCGGGCCGTCAGGCTCACCACGCTGCCCAGCGGGGCAATCGCGCGGGTGGCGAACATCACCGCGCCGATCAGGCCGCCGGCCGAAATGACGCGGTCCTGGATCAGGTAGACGCCCCAGACCAGCATCACCAGGGTCACCGCCTGCTGCATGGTCATGGTGAGGTTGTTGGTGAAGGCGTGCATGGCCCGCATGCGCAGGCCGGACTCCGCAGCCACGGCATTGCTGATCTCGTAGCGGTGCAGGAAGCGGCCTTCCGCGCCCGAGGTCTTGAGGTCTTCCAGGCCCTCCACCACCTCCACCAGCGAGCCCTGCAGCTCGGCCTGCTCGGCCATATTGGCGCGCACGACGTTGCGCAGGTACTTCTGCAGGAAGAAGGTCAGCGCCACCAGGCCCGGCACGGCAAAGGCCACCACCCAGCCCAGCGGCCCGCCGATCAGGAAGGTCATGCCCACGAAGAGCACGATGAAGGGCAGGTCCGACACCACCGACATGCTGGCCGAGGTGAAGAACTCGCGCACCGTCTCCACCTGCCCCAGGTAGTGGGCATAGGAGCCGGCCGAGGCGGGCTTGTGCTCCATGCGCACCAGCAGGGTCTGCTTGAAGAGCATGGAGCCGATGATGAGGTCGGCCTTGCGGCCGGCCAGGTCGATCAGGTGGGCGCGCAGCTGGCGCGCGAAGAGATCGAACATCAGCGCCAGAGCGGCGCCGATGGCCAGGGTCCACAGCGTGGCCATGGCGTCATGGTGGGGGATGACCTTGTCGTAGATGACGCTGGTCACCAGGCCGGTCACCATCATCAGCAGATTGCTCAGCAGCGCGGCCGTCATGGCACCGCGGTAGTAGGGGATGAAGCGCTTGAGCGTGCCCCACAGCCAGTGGCTGCCCTGCCCTGCCAGCAGCGCATGGTGGCGCGGGTCGGCCTGCGAGACCTCCTTGGGCGTGGCCACCAGCGCAAAACCGCTGTACTCGCTCTCCAGCTCGGCCTGGGCCACCACGCAGGCCTTGGCCTCCGGCCCCGGGAAGACCACCTCGTAGGCCGGCTGGCCTTCCACCTCGCGGCGCGAGACCAGCACGCAGGCATCGCCGCCGTTGAGCAGCAGCACCGCGGGCAGCACCAGCGGGTTGATCTCGGCCAGACCCTTGGCCAGCATGCCGGCCTCGTAGCCGGCTTCGCGCATCATGCGGATGGCCTGGTTGGGCGCCAGCGGCCCCTCGGACGGGGCGCAGGCCCGCAGCGACGCCGGCGAGCGGGCCTTGCCGTGGTGCTGGGTCAGCCAGACCAGGGCCTGCAGCAGCGGGTCGCCGATCTCCCCTTCCGGCACGGCATGCTCGCGCCCGGCCTGCGGCTCAGGCGCCGCAGCCAGGTGCAGCGCAGCCCCGCGGGAGGGCTTGCCGCCGTCGAAAAAGGAATCGTGTCGCTGACTCACGCAGGCTCCCAAACGGCCATCAGGTGGGCATCAGGTGGCCATCAGGCCCCCGGGGCCTTGCGCCGGTGCTCCAGCACCAGACGCTCAAACTCATGCTCAAGATCGCGCACCAGCGCGGGAATGTCAAACAAAGGCGTCTGCCGCCCCTGCTCGCGCAGATAGCGCTTGTAGGATGCCGCACGCGCGGGCTGCCGGCCGATCTGCACGGCGCGCTCCACATACTCCGGCAGGGAATAGGTCACGAGTTCCGGCAGTCCGACCGCCGTCAGCAGGCTGCCGGCCATGCGCGAGATGTAGCAGCGCCCGGCCCGCGTCAGGATGGGCGTTCCCATCCAGAGGCAGTCGCTGGCGGTGGTGCCGGCGTTGTAGGGGAAGGTGTCCAGCACCAGGTCCGCCAGCTGGAAGCGCGCCAGGTATTCCGGCGGCGCCACCCGAGGCGCGAAATGCAGGCGCTCCGGCGCAACGCCATTCTCCTGCGCAGCGGCCTTCATGTTCGCCTCGGCCCAGACGTTGTCCGCCAGCAGCCACAGGAGACTGCCCGGCACCTGCTGCAGGATGCGCATCCAGGCCGAGAACATCTCTTGCGTGTACTTGTGGTTGTTGTTGAAGCTGCAGAAGACAAAAGCGTCTTCTGGCAGGCCGTAGCGGGCGCGGTCGGGCATGGGGCCGACCTCGCGCTGCCGGTCGCTGACCTGGTAGCAGTGCGGCAGGTAGATGGGCTTCTCGGTGCACAGCGGCAGGTATTCCGGCGGCATCACGAAGCGGTCGGCGATGATGTAGTCCTCGCCCGGCAGCGCCGAGGTGGCCGGCAGGCCCAGGTAGCCCACCTGCACCGGCGCCGGGCGGTAGGCCAGGATGTTGGGGCGCGCGCCGCTGGTCAGGCCCTGGAGGTCGACCAGCACGTCGATGCCGGCCTCGGCGATCTGCCGCGCGGCCTGCTGGTCCTCGATGGCGCCAAGCGGCATCACGTGGTCCATGGCCTTCAGGATGCGGGCGCGCTGCGCCGTGCCGTCTTCCTTGCTCCAGCACAGGGCGTGGACCTCGAAGCGGCTGCGGTCGTGCAGCTCGAAGAGCTCGGGCGTCAGCAGGCCCACGGCATGCATGCGCAGGTCGCCGGAGAGGTAGCCGATGCGGATCCTCTCGCCCGCCGGCCGCGCATGCAGCTGGTGGAAGGGCTTGCCCTTGTACTTGATCACCCGCTCATTGACGAAGCGCTGGGCCACCATCAGCTGGATGGCCGGGTCGTCGGTGGCGCTGAGGGTGGCCAGCAGCGAGGTGTTGACCAGCAGCTGGTTGTGCGTCACCTCGCCCACGGGTTGGTAGATGGGCCACTCGCACTGCTTCTGGCGGATGTGCACGTAATGCTGTTGCACGTCGCCCTGCTCGGGCTTGAGCAGCAGGCTGCGCTTCATCAGGGCCTCGGATTCGTCCAGGCGGCGCTCGCTCTCGAGCAGCCGGGCGGCGTTGTTCAGCGCGTGCAGCCTAAGGTCGATGGGCTCGGCACCAATGGCCATGAGCTCACCGGCGTCATAGACCGCCTGCCACTGGGCCAGGGCCTCGGCGGTCTTGCCCTGGTGCTCCAGCTGGTGGCCCAGATTGAGCTTGGCCTGCGCGAAGTCCGGATTCAGCGCCAGGGCGCGGCGGTAGACCACCTCAGCCTCCGCATGACGCCGCATCTCGCCCAGCACCGTGCCCCAGTTGAAGAGGGCCAGCAGGCGCTGCGGGCTTTGGCTGGACTCCACCCAGGCCTCGTAGAGGGCCAGGCAGTGCGCCAGCTGCCCCGCAGCCTGCCACTGGTGGGCCAGGCTCATCAACTCCTGCAAGGGCATCGCCCCGGCGCGGGCGCGAGCGATCGTCGCTTCACTTGAGGCGGCCTGGTCCAGCAGTGCGGCAGCGGGTTGTGACATGTCCATGGCGAGGCGCCTGCTTCCGCGAGGGCAGGCAAACAGTTGCGCTTGCCGGCCATCTTAGGGAGAGCCCCCGGATTCGATCCCGCCAATTGAGCGGTATTCACCCGCCATCACGGCACGCACGGCAGCATGCGCCATGCGGTGTGACGGGCAGCCAAAAATCTAATGAATTGCTCGCAGTCTCATGTCCAATGCCTTGATTTAGAAGGCACAATGGCACGAGCATGCCATGAATATCATCATTCTCGACGACTATCAGGACGCTGTGCGCAAGCTGCGCTGCGCCAGCAAGCTGGACCCCTACAACGCCAAGGTCTTCACCAACACGGTGAAGGGGATCGGGCAATTGTCCGTCCGCCTGCGGGATGCCGAGGTGCTGGTCCTGATCCGCGAGCGCACCCATTTCCCGCGCCAGCTGCTGGAGAAGCTGCCCAAGCTCAAGCTGATCGCCCAGACCGGGCGCGTGGGGCCGCACATTGACATCGAAGCCTGCACGCGGCTGGGCATCGCCGTCGCAGAGGGCGTGGGCTCGCCCATCGCGCCGGCCGAGCTGACCTGGGCCCTGATCATGGCCTCCATGCGCCGGCTGCCGCAGTATGTCGGCAACCTCAAGCATGGCGCCTGGCAGCAGTCGGGCTTGAAGGCCGCCTCCATGCCGCCCAACTTCGGCATCGGCATGCTCTTGCGCGGCAAGACGCTGGGCATCTGGGGCTACGGCAAGATCGGCCAGCTCGTGGCCGGCTACGGTCGGGCCTTCGGCATGCAGGTGCTGATCTGGGGCAGTGAGGGCAGCCGCGCCCGCGCGGTGGCGGACGGCTTTGCCGCCGCCGCGAGCCGCGAAGACTTCTTTGCCCATTGCGACGTGCTGAGCCTGCATCTGCGCCTGTGCGATGGCACGCGGGGCATGGTGACGCTGGACGATCTCAACCGCATGAAGCCCACGGCGCTGTTCGTCAACACCTCGCGTGCCGAACTGCTGAGCGAAGGCGCGCTGGTCTCCGCCCTCAACCGCGGCCGCCCCGGCATGGCCGCGATCGACGTGTTCGAGAGCGAGCCCATCCTGCAAGGCCACCCGCTGCTGCGGCTGGAGAACGCCGTCTGCACGCCGCACATCGGCTACGTGGAGCAGGACAGCTACGAGCTCTATTTCGACGCCGCCTTCGACAACGTGCTGAACTTCGTCGCCGGCGAGCCGAGCAACATCGTCAATCCCGACGCCCTCAAGGTGCTGCGCTGATGGAGTCCGTCCCGCCTGCAGCGCCGGCGGGTCCCTGGGCCCTGTTCCTGGCCTTCAACCGCCTGGCCCTGCAGGGCTTCGGCGGTGTGCTGGCGGTGGCCCAGCGGGAACTGGTCGAGCGCCTGGGCTGGCTGAGCAAGCAGGAGTTCGTCGAGATGCTGGCCGTGGCCCAGGTGATGCCCGGACCGAACGTGGTCAACATCTCCCTGATGATCGGCGACCGCTTTTTCGGCCTGCGCGGCGCCTTCGCCTCGCTGATGGGCATGTTCGCCCTGCCGTGCCTGATCGTGCTGGGCCTCAGCGCCCTGGCCGGCCAATGGCTGCACGAGCCCTGGGTGCAGGGCGCCTTGCGAGGCATGGGCGCGGTCTCGGCCGGGCTGATCCTGGCCACCGGCGTCAAGCTTCTGGGCACCTTGAAGAAGCACCCGCTGCAGCGGCCGGCAGCCTTGGCGTTTGCCGCGCTGGCCTTTCTGGCGATCGCCTTGCTGCGCTGGCCGCTGATCTGGATCGTGCTGGGCCTCGGCGGTTTGGGCATGGCCTGGGTCTATGTGCGGCTGGGCAAGACCTGACCCCAGCAAGACCTGACCCCACAAGAGCGCAAGATCGAGCATGCTGCCGGACCTCTTCCTGCACTTCCTGGCCCTGTCGCTGCTGGCCATCGGCGGCGCCATCACCACCGCACCGGAGATGCACCGCTACCTGGTCGGCGAGCGCGGCTGGCTCAGCGACGAAACCTTCACCCAGTCCATCGCCCTGGCGCAGGCGGCGCCGGGACCCAACATCCTCTTCGTGGCAGTGCTCGGCTACCAGATTGCCGGCCTGCCCGGGGCGTTGGCGGCCATGAGCGGCATCATGCTGCCCTCCACCACCCTGGTGCTGCTGGCCACCCGCTGGGCGCGGGCGCACCAGGATGACCGGCTGGTCCGCGCCTTCACGTTGGGCCTGCAACCCCTGACGCTGGGGCTGATCATCGCCACCGGCTGGCTGCTGGCCGCGCCCTACCTGCAACAGCCCGAGCGGCGCCTGCCCACCTTGGCCCTGATCGCCGCGACCCTGGTAATTACCCTGAAAACCCGGCTGTCGGTGGTCTGGATGGTATTGCTGGGTGGCATCGTCGGCGCCCTCTTCATGCGCTGACCCCCTTCAATATGGGGTGGCAACCGCAAAGGCGCTGGCGATACTGCCTCGTCTCGACAACCAACCCTGGACAACCCATGAAGAAACTGGCTCTTGCCCTCGCCCTCATGGCTGCCGGTGCAGCCCAGGCCGCTCCGGTCCTGAACGCCGCCAACGGCCACTACTACGAGTACTTCGCCGACGCCGTCACAGCCGAGCAGGCCTTCACGCTGGCGGCCTCGCACAGCTACCTGGGCATGACTGGCTACCTCGCCACCATCACCAGCAAGGACGAGAACACCTTCGTCGCCACCACGGCCCGTGGCCAGCTGGCCTGGATCGGCGGCTCGGACCATGGCGATGCCGTGAACCACTGGACCTGGCGCGTCGGCCCCGAAGCCGGCCAGGCCTTCACCTTCACCAGCTGGGCACCCGGCGAGCCGAACAACTGCTGCGGCGGTGAAGACTATGTGCACATCAACTGGGCCGGCTTCGGCCTGTGGAATGACCATGGCGGCCCGGCCAATGGCTGGCAGCGCAACGGCTACGTGGTCGAGTACAGCGGCAGCACCGTGCCGGAACCCGCGTCCCTGGCCCTGATCGGCCTGGGTCTGGGCGTGGCCGGCCTGGCTCGCCGCAACAAGAAGGCCTGAGCACAAGCTCAGCCTGCCGGGGGCGCTGCGGCGCTCCCGAACGTCAAACGGGCGCCCTGGGCGCCCGTTTTTCATGGCCGGCCCTCTGCGGGCACGGTGAAGGCGTCAGCCTTCCTTGGTCCCGAAGATCTTGTCGCCGGCGTCGCCCAGGCCCGGGATGATGTAGCCGTTCTCGTTGAGGTGGCTGTCGATGGCCGCCGTCCAGCAGCGCACGTCCGGATGGGCCTGCGTCAACGCGGCCACGCCTTCCGGTGCTGCCACCAGCACCAGCGCGCGGATGTCCTTGCAGCCGCGGCGCTTGAGCAGGTCGATGGTGGCGATCATGGAGCCGGCCGTAGCCAGCATGGGGTCCACGACCAGGGCCGTGCGCTCCTCCAGGTGGCCGACGAACTTCTCGAAGTAGTGCACCGGCTGCAGGGTTTCGTGATCGCGGGCCAGGCCAACGACGCTGATCTTGGCATTCGGAATCATGTCCAGCACGCCGTCCAGCATGCCCAGGCCAGCGCGCAGGATGGGCACCACCGTGACCTTCTTGCCGGCGATCTGTTCGACCTCGGTCGGGCCGCTCCAGCAGTTCAGCGTGGTTTTCTCCAGCGGGAAGTCGGCGGTGGCCTCGTAGGCCAGCAGCCGGGCGACCTCGCCGGTCAGCTCGCGGAACTTCTTGGTGGAGATGTCGGCCTCGCGCATCAGGCCGATCTTGTGCTTGACCAGGGGGTGACGGACTTCAATGACAGCCATGGTGCTTGTGTTTCTCGTGAATCGTTGATGGGCGCGATTATCGCGAGCCGAGCTGGCGCTGGCGCAGTGCTTCGTAGAGGCACACCCCTGCCGCGACCGAGACATTGAGGCTCTCCACCGCGCCCTGCATGGGGATGCGCACGAGTTCGTCGCAGGTCTTGGCGGTCAGCTGGCGCATGCCTTCGCCCTCGGCCCCCAGCACGAGGGCGACGGGCCCCTTGAGGTCCAGGTCGTAGATGGATTTCTCCGCCTGGTCCGAGGTGCCCACCACCCAGATGTAGCGTTCCTTGAGTTCGTTGAGGGTGCGGGCCAGGTTGGTGACCATCAGGTAGGGCACGGTCTCGGCTGCACCGCTGGCCACCTTGGCCACCGTGGCGTTCAGTCCCACGGCATGGTCCTTGGGCGCCACCACGGCATGAGCGCCCGCGCCATCGGCCACGCGCAGGCAGGCGCCCAGGTTGTGCGGGTCGGTGACGCCGTCCAGCACCAGCACCAGCGGCGCGCCTTCCACGCCGTCCAGCACATCGTCCAGCGAATGCTGCTGCGCCACGGCCGTGCAGCGCGCCACCACGCCCTGGTGGCGGCTGTTGCCGGCCAGAGCCGCGAGGCGATCACCATCGCTCTCCACCAGCTTGGCGCCGGCCTCGCGGGCGCGTTCGAGGAACTGGCGCATGCGCTGGTCGCGCCGCGAACCCTCGAAGTGGATCTCGCTGATGGACTGGGGCGCGGTCTTCAGCCGCACGGTGACGGCATGGAAGCCGAAGAGGATGTGTTTGGCGCTCATTCGCGCATTGTCGCCTGCCAGAGCCTCAGGCCGCTGCCTGCCAGAGCATCAGCGCACCGATCAGCACCGGCTGGTGCAGCATGTAGTAGCTCAGGCTCCAGCGGCCCAGCAGCGCCAGGCTGCCGCGAAGGGGGCCGGACCGCGTCGGCAGCGCTAGGCGCGGGGCCAGCCATCGCGCCAGGGCCGCACCCAGCAGCATCATGCCCAGCCAGGGCAGCACCGGGACGTAGTCCTCGGTCACCGGCTTGTGGGTAACCAGGCCCACCCAGTTGGTCCAGCGCCTGTCGAAGAAGGGGTGCTGAACGAAGGACGGCAGCAGCAGGCAGCCCAGCGCCAGCGCCAGCAGCGCGCCCTGCCCCAGCCGCGGCAGCATCCAGCGCAGCAGGATCAGCATCAGCGCCATGCCATGCAGGACGCCGAAGCTGATGAAGGAGCGCGGGAACATGAGCCAGGAGCCCAGGCTCACCAGCAGCGCGCAGCCCGCGATCTGCAGCCAGCGCTTCCAGAACCGCGGCCAGCCCTGCCCCTGGGCCACCGCCACGGCCTGCCCCATGCCGGCGCAGAGCAGGAAGAGACTGACGATGCAGCTGCGCTGCCAGGTCCACAGCGGGTCCGCATAGAAGTCGGCCCGGAAGAAGCCGAAGTGCTGGAGGTCGAAGCTGAAATGGAATGCGGTCATCCAGACCATGGCCAGGCCGCGCAGGGCATCGAGGCGGTCGTCGCGGGCGGCGGTGGGCAGCGGGTTTTGGCTCATGAAGGGCGGAGGCAGCAAGGGGCGCAGTCTAAGTCTTGAATAATGAAAGCCTGCTCTCATTCTCCAAGCTGAACGCGCCGTCCCACGCCAAGACTTCAAGCCAAGAATGCCCGCCCTGCCTCGCCCCCACACCCGGACCGCCTTGCTGGCGGCGACACTCCTCGCCAGCCTGCTGTGGATGCCGTCGGCGCAAGCCCAGCCCCGCCCCATCACGCCGCGTGGCCCGCTGGACGCCGTCGAGCAGAACAACATCGGCGTCTTCAAGCGGGTGTCCCCCTCGGTGGTGCACATCACCACCCTGGACGTGCAGCGCGACTTCTTTTCCCTCAACGTCGAACAAGTGCCGCGCGGCACCGGCACCGGCTTCATCTGGGACGAGCAGGGCCACATCGTCACCAACTTCCATGTGATCCAGGGCGGTGACGCCGCGCGTGTCACGCTGGCCGACCAGAGCAGCTTCAACGCCCGGCTTGTGGGCGCCTTCCCCGACCGCGACCTGGCCGTGCTGCGCATTGACGCTCCCCGCGACAAGCTCCAGCCCATCCCCGTGGGCACCAGCCGCGATCTGCTCGTGGGCCAGGGCGTCTATGCCATCGGCAATCCCTTCGGCCTGGACCAGACGCTCACCCGCGGCATCGTCTCCGCGCTCAACCGCGAGATCGAGTCCGTGAACCGGCGCGCCATCCGCGGCGTGATCCAGACGGATGCCGCGATCAACCCCGGCAACTCCGGCGGCCCGCTGCTGGATTCCGCCGGCCGCCTGATCGGCGTCAACACGCAGATCTACAGCCCCAGCGGGGCCAGCGCCGGCATCGGCTTTGCCATTCCGGTGGACGAGGTCAATCGCGTCGTGCCCAAGCTGATCAAGGACGGCCGCTTCATTCGCCCGGCCATCGGCGTCACGGCAGGCTCCCCGCAGCTGCACCAGGCGCTGCGCCTGCCCAAGGGGGTGGCCATCATCGGCGTCGGGCCGCGCAGCCCCGCCGCGGAGGCTGGCCTGCAGGCCTTCTACCGCGGTCGCGACGGTCGCATCGTCCAGGGTGATGTGATCACCGCCATCAACGACGAGGCCATCAGCGACCTCGACGACATGCTGTCCGTCCTGGAAAAACGCCAGGTGGGCGAGCGGGTGAGCCTCACGGTCTGGAACAAGGGCAAGACGCGCAAGCAGAGCGTGGTGCTGGGGGCGTCGAGCGACTGACGAGGAGTGCAGCCGCAGCCGGGACCGCCTTCACTCCAGGTTCAGCCGCAGGCCCGCCAGCAGGCGCCAGTCCGACTGCCGGTAGGCCGGCTGGGACACCGCCAGCAGCCGGCCGGAGTCCAGCCGTACGGCCTCGGGCGCGCCGGCGCGGCTGCGCAGGCCTTCCCATTGCCATCCCAGCCAGGGCTGCCAAGTGCCGGGCTGTGGGGCGGGGCTGGCCCTCCAGCCCAAGGTCGCGCCCGTCCAGCGGCCTTCACCGATGCGCACGGTTTGCGAGCCGAAGGGGTCGCCTCGGAGTGCGAGACGCGCGGGCGCGCCGCTGTCCAGCCAGCCGTCCCAAGTGCCGGACCATCCGCCCGGCAAGGCATGCCGCCACCGCGCGCCCAGGCCCAGCCGCCAGCGCTCCCGCCGTTCCTCGTACCCCGCCACGGGACCGACCGACGCCAGCTCACGGGTGGCACGGGGCTCCCATCCCAGCCGGCTGCCCAGGGCCCAGGCGCTGTCCCCCAGCTCATGCCAGACCTGCAACGAAAGGCGCTGCGATTGCACCTGGCTGCGCGTGTTCAAGGGCGCGCCGGTGGAGCTGCGCCCCTGGTAGTCGCGCGTGCCGGACTCGGCCTCCAGCCGCGCCACCCACTCCAGGCCTGCGCAGGAGGCGCTCATGGCCAGGGCGCCGGCCCGCAGGGTGCCTCGCTCCGTGAGCAGGCGTTCGCCCGAGCCGCCTTCCTCATGCCAGCGGCTGACCTGAGCGCCGAGGCCCAGGTCCAGTTGCGTCGGCACGCAGGCGGCCCGCCCCGGCAGGGCCTGGGTGGCAAGACCTGCCCCCATCAGCAGCCACAGACCGGGTCGCAGGGAACTCATCCGCGCAGGTCGGCCCAGTTCTTCACCGTGCTGGTCTCGAAGACGTTGTCACCGTTGGCGTCCAATTCCACCAGGGCCTTGCCGTCGCTCTGCGCGGTGATGCGCACCTGGCTGCCATTGCCGCCCTTGACCAGGACCTGGCCGCTGCCGGGATAGGCACGGCTGGACTCCTGCACCAAGGCGACCGGCGTGGAGACCGTGATCTCCTTGGCTTCCAGAGCCGTGCTGCTCAGCTTGCCACTGAAGGTCAGCGTCGACCGGTAGCCAAAGCCGGATGGAACGGTGCTCACGCTGAGGTTGTAGCCGGTCAGCGTGGATTGAACGGTGGTGCCGGCCATCGTGCTGCTGGTGACGAAGGAAGGAATGCTCATCGTCACCGAAGCCGAGTTGGTGCTGGTGACAGCGACGGTCATCTGGAACTCGCCCTGCCCGGTCTGCGAGCCGGCTGGAGAAGTCACCCGCAGGCCGTTCAGCTTGACCCCGAGCGTGGCGCTGAATTGCGAGGAGCCGTAGTTGCCCGTGGCTGCCTTCACCGCGTATTCCATGCTGCCGTCCATGGTCACGCCGGACTCACGGCAGGACTGGGCCTTCAGCGACATGCTGTCACCCGCGTCCAGGTTCTGGTTGCTGTTGGCATCGTTGACCGTGACCTCGATGCTGCCGCCTTGGTTGCAGGACTGCACCACCGTCGTGGTGGCGCCGAGCACCACGGCCCCACCGCTCTGCGCAAAGCGTGCCGCCAGGCGCAAGGCCTCTCCGCGCGCCAGTTGCAGCGGCTGAGGCAGGGTCTGGGCGTCCGCGCCCAGCACGTTGCCGGCACCGGCATCCATCAGATAAGACCCACTGCTCACAGCCTGCACAGCCACGTTCTGGTAGTTGTTGCTGGTGATGGTCAGCGGGCCGTTGCTGGCCGGCGGCTCGATGACCATACCGCCACTGCCACCGCCGCCACCGCCGCCGCAGGCAGCCAGCATCAGGGACGTCGTCAGGACGGACAGGCAACTGGGCAGGAAACGTTGGGCCTTCACGGAAATCTCCCTGGGTCTATGGTTGGACGCTTGATGAACTCACATGCAAACGGGGGGCAGTGTATGCGTCCGGCCGGCCACCGCCATGCCTCGGACGCATCCCCCAGATTGGGGCCTTGCGGGAACCTACCGCGGCTGGTGAGTGCATCGCCGGTGCTGAGGACCAGCAGCTTCGAGACCTTCACCCTCCCGAGCCCGTCCCTTCAGCTCACTCCCGCCACCGGAAGCGCCACACGGCCAGGCCTGTCAGCAGCAAGGCGCTGCCGAACAGCACGGCGGCCGCCGTCAGGGCTGCATCCCAGCCCTGCCCGCGCCAGGTCATGGCATCGAGCCCGTCCACCGCCCAGCGCACCGGCACCCACAGGGTCAGGTCTTGCAGCCAGGTCGGGAAGACGAAGCTGGGCACCCAGGCACCGCCCAGCATCACGAGCATCAGCGAAGCCATGATGGCCAGGCCACGGGTGGCCTCGGGCGAGCCGCCGATGGCCGCCAGCGCGAGGCCGAAGCCTGCCGTGAAGGCGCCCATACCCAGCACCACCACCACGAAGCCCGGCCAGCTGCCCTGCACCCGAAAGCCGAACAGGAGCATGCCTGCGGCCATCACCACCAGCAGCACCGCAGCCGAAATGATCCAGCTGCTCAGGAAATGGCTGCCCAGCAACAGCCCCCGCGACAGCGGCGCGGCACGCAGGCGCTGCCACATGCCGCTGCGGCGGGCCATCAGCAAGCCGACGCCCAGTTCCACGCCCAGCATCAGCACGAACTGCACGCCCATGCCCGAGAAGGCATGCGCATAGCCGTTGTAGCCCGCCTGACCGGCACTGAGGGCCTGGCTCTTGAGTGCATACGGCAGGCTGAGGACATCCCCCGCCAGGCCTGCGGCGGAAGCCGCCGGTTCGCCGGGCATGGGCGCCTGCAGGTCGCGCACCGTGCGGGCCAGGGCCTTGAGCTGCGCGCGCCGCGCCGCCGGGATCCCGCTCGCATCGAGGTCGGACTCGAGCCTCGCCAAGCCGTCGCCGGCCTGCTCCTGATCGAAGCCCTGCGCCAGCGTCTCCCGCATGGCGTGCTGGGCCAGCAGCCCCTCCAGCATCGGGGCGGCCATGGATTCGCTGGGGTCGTACCACAGCTGCACCTCCGGCAGCCGGCGGCGACCGTCCCACCAGCGCGAGGCCTGTCCACCGAAGCCGGCCGGCAGCAGCAAGGCGGCGCGGCGCTCGCCCTTGCGCACCGCCTCGTCGGCTTGCTGGCGTGTCATCGGCTGCACCGCCAGCCTGGCGTCCTGCTGCAGCTGGCGGCCGATGCGCTGGCTGAGCGGGGAGCCGTCCTCATCGACCCAGGCCACCTTCAGCCGCGCCGGCTCCTTGGGGCCGCTGCCACCGAAAAGGCTGCCAAAGAAGGCGGCGATCAGGATGGGCATCAGCAGGTGGGTGATCAGGGCCTTGCGGTTCTTCAGGTACAGCTGCAGCTGGGTCCGCACCAGCGCCATCAATGCATGAACCATGCTCGTTCTCCTCAATCGCGCAACTGGCGCCCCGTCAGGGACAGGAAGAGCTGCTCCAGGCTCGGGCGCTCGGTATGCAGGCCCTGCAGGTTCAGCGAATGGTTGGACAGCAGCTGCAGCACCTGCGGCAGCGGCTCCATGGAACTCAGCTCCAGACGCAGGCCCGGTGAACGCTCGTCGTCCTGGACCTGCTGAACGCCGGGCATCTGCCGCAGGGCGGACCGCAGCGCCTCAGGCACCCGGCCGTCCAGCTCCAGGCAGACGGCGGGCACCAGCACGGCGGCATTCAGCAGCTCGCGGGTATGGCCGGCAGCCACGATGCGGCCATGGTCCATGATGAGCAGGCGCTCGCACAGGCGCTCGGCCTCTTCCATGTAGTGGGTGGTATAGAGCAGCGCTTTGCCGGCGTCCCTCAGCGTGCACAAGGCCTCGAAGACGGCGTTGCGGCTTTGCGGGTCGACGCCCACCGTGGGCTCGTCCAGGATCACGATGGCCGGGTCGTGCAGCAGCGCGCAGGCGATGTGCAGGCGGCGCTTCATGCCGCCGCTGAACGCCGACACGGCATCGCCTGCGCGGTCGCGCAGGCCCGCCAGGTCCAGCGCGGCGTCCACGCCGTGCGTCAGGCGCTTGCCGGACAGGCCGTACAAGGCCCCGAAGGCGCGCAGATTGGCCTGCGCGCTCAAGGCCTCATGCAGGGCCAGCTCCTGCGGAACGAGGCCCAGCAGCCCCTTGCGCGGATCGGCATCACCCCGCACGGGCTGGCCGTCGATCAGACAGGTGCCGGCATCGGCCTCGACCAGGCCGGCGAGCATGGACACGGTCGTGCTCTTGCCCGCGCCATTGGGGCCCAGCAGGCCCAGGATCTCGCCGCGGTGCAGTTCAAGGTCCAGCCCGCGGACCACCTCCTGCTCGCCGTAGCGCTTGCGCAGGCCCCGGGCCTGGAGAATTGCTGCCGGATCAGCCATGCCGCCGCTCCTGAAGTCACGATGGCGTGAAGTCTAGGCAGCCGGCACCTGCCGCCAGGCCGGCCTTGTGACGAACGGACAATGCCGCAGACGAATCGACAGCCGGCAGCGCGCCTCGGCAGCTCGGATGCCCCGATAAAATCGAGGCCATGAGCGCCTCGCCCAAGCACCTCGAACTCCTCGCCCCCGCCAAGACCGCCGACATCGGCATCGAAGCCGTCAACCATGGCGCCGACGCCGTCTACATCGGCGGTCCCGGCTTTGGCGCCCGCCACAACGCCAGCAACGAGATCCAGGACATCGAGCGCCTGGTGCGCCATGCCCACCGCTACGGCGCGCGCATCTTCATCACGCTGAACACCATCCTGCGTGACGACGAGCTGGAGGGCGCGCGCCGCATGGCCTGGCAGGTCTACGAGGCCGGTGCCGACGCGCTCATCGTGCAGGACATGGGCCTGACCCAGATCGACCTGCCGCCCATCCAGCTGCATGCCAGCACGCAATGCGACATCCGCACGCCGGAGAAGGCCCGCTTCCTGCAGGATGCCGGCTTCTCGCAAGTCGTCGCCGCCCGCGAGCTGACCCTGCCGCAGATCCGGGCCATGGCCGACGCCCTCAGCACGGCACAGCTGGAGTTCTTCATCCACGGCGCCTTGTGCGTGGCCTACAGCGGCCAGTGCTTCATCAGCCATGCGCATACCGGCCGCAGCGCCAATCGCGGCGACTGCTCGCAGGCCTGCCGCCTGCCCTACGAGGTGGTCGATGCGCAGGGCCGCATCGTCGCGCACCAGAAGCATGTGCTGTCCATGAAGGACAACGACCAGAGCGCCAATCTGCGCGCGCTGGTCGATGCGGGCGTGCGCAGCTTCAAGATCGAGGGCCGCTACAAGGACATGGGCTATGTGAAGAACATCACCGGCCACTACCGCCTGCTGCTGGACGAGATCCTGGAGGAGCGGCCGGGGCTCGCGCGGGCGTCCAGCGGCCGCACCCGGCTGTTCTTCACCCCCGACCCCGACCGCAGCTTCAACCGCGGCGCCACCGATTACTTCGTCAATGGCCGCAAGGAAGACATCGGCGCCTTCGACACGCCCAAGCATGCCGGCCTGCCGCTGGGCTGGGTCAGCAAGGTGGGCAGCGACAGCTTCGAAGTCGAGCTCGAAGAAGGCGTGAGCCCGCTCAACAACGGCGACGCCCTCACCTACCTGGACCTGCAGAAAGAGCTGGTGGGCCTGCGGGTCAACGTGGCCACGCCCCTGGACGCGAACGGGCGCCGCTACCGCGTCGAACCGAATGAGCCGCTGGCCGAGCTGAAGGATCTGCGCCGCGACGTGGCCCTGTCCCGCAACCGCGACATGGCCTGGGACCGGCTGCTGGAGAAGAAGTCGGCCGAGCGCCGCATCGCCCTGGACCTCAGCCTGATGGAGACGCCCGAAGGCATCGCCCTGCAGCTGATCGACGAGGACGGCCACGCCGCCTACACCGAGCTTGCGCTGGACAAGCAGCCGGCCCTGCAGCCCGAGCGGGCCGAGGCCGGCGCGCGCGAGGCGCTGGCCAAGCTGGGCACGACCATTTTCGAAGCCCGCGATCTGAACCTGCTCTGGTCGCGCCCGCTCTTCGTCCCCGCCAGCCAGCTCAATGCCCTGCGCCGTGAGGCCATCGAAGCACTGGAAGACGCCCGGCAGGCCGCCCTGCCGCGCCTGCCGCGGGCCGAACCGGTCGAGCCGCCGGTGGCCTATCCCGAGGACACGCTGTCCTACCTGGCCAATGTCTTCAACCACCGGGCCCGCGACTTCTACGCCCGCCACGGCGTGCGCGTGATCGAGGCGGCCTATGAAAGCCACGAGGAGCACGGCGAGGTGAGCCTCATGATCACCAAGCATTGCGTGCGCTACTCGCTGTCGCTGTGCCCCAAGCAGGCCAAGGGCGTGACCGGCGTGCAGGGCACGGTCCGGGCCGAGCCCATGCAGCTGGTCAACGGCAAGGAGAAGCTGACCCTGCGCTTCGACTGCAAGCCCTGCGAGATGCACGTGGTGGGCAAGATCAAGAAGAGCGTGCTGCAGCAGCTGCCTGCTGCACCCATCCAGTTCTACAAGGCGCGACCCAAGACGGCGCATTGACGCGAGCCGTGCGGGACTCACGGGCCCCGCGTTGACGCGACGCCCAAGCGGCCCGGCCTGTGATACCGTGGAACGGCACAAGCCCTTTGCTGCTGTACGGCATGCCGCCCACCGCATTCCACGCTGCCCTACCTCAGGACCCTTGCCATGGCTGAGGGCCCGCAGCACCGCTTCATGCGCCGCTGGACCACCCTGGGCACCGGCTACTGGCCCGTCGCCCTGAGCCTGGTGCTGAGCCTGGCCGTCTGCACGACGCTGGCCCGCCTCAGCGCCCAGCAAGGGCTGGAACAGGAGCGCCGCCAGGTCGCCGAGCAGTTGGGCCAGCTGCGCAGCCGCCTCGAACTGGCCGCCCGCAACACCTTTGCCTCGTCCCAGTCCCTGGAGGCCATGATCCAGCTGGACGGCGGACTCAGCGAGGCCCGCTTCGCGCCCTTGGCCGACAAGGCCATCAAGCTATACCCGCACCTGCGCAACATCGCCATCGCGCCGGACGACGTGATCCGCCTGGTCTACCCGCGCCCAGGCAATGAACGGGCGCTGGGCCTGGACTACCGCACCGTCCCCGTGCAGTGGCGCCAAGTGCAGCAGGCGCGCGAGCGCCGGGCGCCGCTGATGGTCGCGCCCGTTCAGCTGGTGCAGGGCGGCCAGGGGCTGATCCTGCGCAATCCCGTGTTCCTGCCCCGCGCGGCAGGGCAGCCGCCCAGCTACTGGGGCGTGATCTCCGTGGTGGCGGACCTGGATCGATTCATGACGGACGCCGGGCTTGGCGGCCATGTGGAGCTTCAACTGCTGCTGACCGAGGCCCAAGACGGCCATGAGACCGGCCACGTGATCTGGGGCTCGCCAGCCTTGCTGAAGCAGCCGCGCGAGGCACTGGTGCAGCAGCTGGTGCAGGTGCCTGGCGCCCAGTGGCTGCTGGGTGCCCAGCCCGTTGACGGCTGGATGGCCGATGCGTTTCGCTGGGGATCGCCCGAGGTGCTGGCCTCCGCCGCCGCCGGCGCCGTGCTGAGCCTGCTGCTCGCACTGCTGGTCTGGCAGAGCCGGGCGCTGCGACAGCGCAACCTGGCGCTGGCGCGCGAAATCGGCGAGGGTCAGCTGGCACGCGCGCAGCTGGAGGAATCGCAGGCCCGCTTTCGCAGCATGGCCGCGCTGGCCAGCGACTGGATCTGGGAGCAGGACGAACAGTTGCGCTTCACCTACATCTCGCGCATCGCCGAAGAGGCGACCGAGGTGCAGAGCAGCCAGGTGCTGGGCCACCGCCGCTGGGACTCGCCGGCCCTGCTTCCCGGTGTCGACTGGGAAGCGCACAAGGCCATGCTGGCCCGCCGCGAACCCTTCCGCGACTTCGAATATGCCCAGCGGACGCCGGAGGGCGGCATCCGCCATGTGAGCATTTCCGGCGTTCCCTACTATGACGCCGACGGCGTGTTCAAGGGCTATCGCGGCACGGGCCGCAACATCACCGCCGCCAAGGAGGCGGAAGCCGCGCTGCGCCGTTCGCAGCAGGAGCTGACCACCGCGCGCGATCGCCTGCAGGCCGTGCTCGACGCCGCGCAAGAGGTGGCCATCATCGCCACCGACATGGCGGGCCGCATCGTGCTGTTCAACCGCGGGGCCGAACGCATGCTGGGCTACGCCGAGGCGGAACTGCTGGGGCGCTCGCCCGCCTGCCTGCATTCACCGGAAGAAGTGACAGCCCGTGCGGCGGAGCTGAGCCGGCTGCGCGGCACGCTGGTCGAAGGCTTCGAGACCTTCGTCCTGCTGGCCCGCGAGCTGGGCAGCGAGACTCGCGAATGGACCTATCTCCGCAAGGACGGCCACGCGCTGTGGGTCTCGCTGAGCGTCACGCATGTGCGAGGGCGCGACGGGCAGCCGATCGGCTACCTCGGCGTTGCCAGGGACATCAGCGCCCAGCGAGCGGCCGAGGCGCAGCTGCGCCAGCTCAATGCGGAGCTGGAGTCGCGCGTGCAGCAGCGCACGGTGGAGTTGCGCGAGGCGCTGCAAAGCCTCAAGGGCACGCAGGACGAACTGCTGCGCTCGGAAAAGCTGGCCGGGCTTGGGTCCATGGTGGCTGGCGTGGCCCACGAGCTCAACACGCCCCTGGGCAACTGCCTGACCACGGCCTCCACGCTGCAGGAGCGCACCGAAGAAGTCCGCCGCGAATTCGGCAGCGGTCAGATGCGCCGCTCCTCGCTGGAGGCCTACCTGCAGGAAGCCGGCATGGCTTGCGACATCCTGCTGCGCGGGCTGGGCACGGCCAACGAGCTGGTCAGCCACTTCAAGCAGCTGTCGGTGGACCAGACCAGCATGCAGCGCCGCGTCTATCAGTTGAACGCCGTGGTCAGCGACGTGCTGAGCCTGCTGCGCGCGCGCTGGAAGAGCACGCCCTATCGGCTGGAGTCACAGGTCGAGGTCGATGAAGCGCTGGAGGGCTACCCGGGCCCGCTGGGACAGATCCTGGGCAATCTGCTGATCAACGCGCTGGTCCATGCCTTCGAGGGCCGCGACCAGGGCCTGGTGCGGGTCAGCGCCCGCAGCCTCTCCGACACCGAGTTCCTGCTCACCGTGGCGGACGATGGCGTCGGCATGAGCGAGGAGGTGCGCCGCCGCGCCTTCGATCCCTTCTTCACCACCAAGATGGGGCGCGGCGGGACGGGCCTGGGGCTCAACATCGTCTACAACCTGGTCAGCACGGTGCTGGGCGGCAGCATCAGCCTGCACAGCGAGCCCGGCGTGGGCAGCCGCTTCGAGATCCGCCTGCCCAAGATCGCGCCGGACCTGCCGAGTGGCTGAAACGTCGGCTGCAGCCTCCACAAGTACAAAGGCCCCGCAGCGGCGGCTGCGGGGCCTTGTCTCGATGGTTCAGGCGCCTCAGCCCAGCCAGCGGCGGGCGTTGCGGAACATGCGGGTCCAGGGGCTCAGGGCGCCCAGATCACCGGAGGTCCAGCTCATCTGCACGTTGCGGAAGACGCGCTCGGGGTGCGGCATCATGACCGTGAAGCGGCCATCGGCCGTGGTCACCGAGGTGAGGCCGTCCGGGCTGCCGTTGGGGTTGAAGGGATAGGCCTCGGTCGGCTGGCCGTGGTGGTCCACGAAGCGGGCGGCGCGCACCACCTGAGCAGCATTGCCGCGCTGCGTGAAGTTGGCAAAGCCCTCACCGTGCGCCACGGCCACCGGCAGGCGGCTGCCGGCCATGCCCTGGAAGAAGATGCTGGGCGATTCCAGCAGCTCCACCATCGCCAGGCGGGCTTCGTACTGCTCGCTCTGGTTGCGCGTGAACTTGGGCCAGGCCTCGGCACCCGGGATCATCGGGGCCAGCGCGGCCATCATCTGGCAGCCGTTGCAGACGCCCAGCGCGAAGCTGTCGGAGCGCGCGAAGAAGGCCTGGAACTGCTCGGCCAGCACGGGGTTGAACATCACCGAGCGGGCCCAGCCCTCGCCGGCGCCCAGGGTGTCGCCGTAGGAGAAGCCGCCGCAGGCGATGAAGCCCTTGAACTGCTCCAGGCTGACCTTGCCGGACTGCAGGTCGCTCATGTGGACGTCGAAGGTGTCGAAGCCGGCCAGGGCGTTCACATAGGCCATCTCGACATGCGAATTCACGCCCTGCTCGCGCAGGATGGCCAGCTTCGGGCGGGCGCCGGTGGCGATGAAGGGCGCGGCCACATCCTCGCTGGGGTCGAAGCTCAGCTGCACATGGCGGCCGGGGTCCTCGGCACGGCCCACGGCCTCGTGCTCGGCGTCGGCGCAGGCGGGGTTGTCGCGCAGGCGGGCGATCTGCCAGGACACGCCGTCCCATTCCTTGTGCAGCATCTCCAGCGGGGCGTCGAAGACCTTCTTGGTGTCGCGCCAGACCTCGACCACGCCACGGTCATTGGGCTTGCCGATGACGTGTGCATGCTTGGACAGGCCATGCTGACGCAGCACCTGCATGACGGCATCGCGGTCTTCGGTGCGGACCTGCAGCAGCACGCCGAGTTCCTCATTGAACAAGGCCTTGAGCGTCAACTCCTCGCGGCGGGCGCTGACCTGGCTGGCCCAGTTCTTGGAATCGCCAACGTCGGCGCGGCTGTCAGAGACGCCGTCGCCTTCGGTGATCAGCATGTCCACGTTCAGGCTCAGACCCAGGTGACCGGCGAAGGCCATCTCGCAGGCAGACGCCCACAGGCCGCCATCGGAGCGGTCGTGGTAAGCCAGCAGGCGGCCCTGGCCGCGCAGCTCGTTGACGGCCGCGACCAGCGCCTTCAACTGGGCCGCGTCGTCCACGTCGGGCACGGCGCCGCCGAACTGCTGCAGGGTCTGCGCCAGGATGGAGCCGCCCATGCGGTGCTGGCCCTGGCCCAGGTCGACGAGGATCAGGCTGGTGTCGCCCGGCTGCAGCTGCGGGGTCAGCGTACCGCGGACATCGCTGAGCGTGGCGAAGGCCGAGACGATCAGCGACACCGGTGCGGTGACCTGGCGGGTCTCGCCGTCGGCGCTCCACTTGGTACGCATGGACAGCGAATCCTTGCCCACCGGGATGGACACGCCAAGCTGCGGGCACAGCTCCATGCCCACGGCCTTGACGGTGTCGTACAGCGCGGCATCTTCACCGGCCTCGCCGCAGGCGGCCATCCAGTTGGCGGACAGCTTGACGCGCGAGAGCTCGATGGGCGCGGCCAGCAGGTTGGTGATGGCCTCGGCCACGGCCATGCGACCCGAGGCGGGGGCGTCGACGGCGGCCAGCGGCGTGCGCTCGCCCATGCTCATGGCCTCTCCGCGCAGGCCCTTGAAATCGGCCAGGGTGACGGCGCAATCAGCCACCGGCACCTGCCAGGGGCCGACCATCTGGTCGCGGTGGTTCAGCCCGCCCACGGTGCGGTCGCCGATGGTGATCAGGAAGCGCTTGGAGGCCACGGTCGGGTGGCGCAGCACCTCGACGGCGGCCTCCCGCAGCGTGGCCTGCGAGAGGTCCAGCGCGGCGCTGCTGCGCTGCACGCGGCTCACCACGCGGTGCATCTTGGGCGGCTTGCCCAGCAGGGTGTCCATGGGCATGTCGATGGCGCGCTCGCCGCCGGGGCCGTCTTCCAGGATCAGCTCACGGGCCTCGGTGGTCACGCCGACGACGCCGAAGGGGCAGCGCTCGCGCTCGCACATGGCCTGGAACATGGCCAGGCTCTCGGGCGCGATGGCCAGGACATAGCGTTCCTGGCTCTCGTTGCACCAGATCTCCTTGGGCGCCAGGCCGGACTCCTCCAGCGGCACCTTGCGCAGATCGAAGATGGCGCCGCGGCCGGCATCGTTGACCAGCTCGGGGAAGGCGTTGGAGATGCCGCCCGCGCCGACGTCATGGATGGCCAGGATGGGGTTCTTCTCGGCCAGGCCCCAGCAGTGGTTGATCACCTCCTGGGCACGGCGCTCGATCTCGGGGTTGCCGCGCTGGACGGAATCGAAGTCCAGGTCGGCCGTGTTGGTGCCTGCGGCCATGGAGCTGGCCGCGCCGCCGCCCATGCCGATGCGCATGCCCGGACCGCCCAGCTGGACCAGCAGCGTGCCGGCGGGGAACTCGATCTTGCGGGTCAGGTCGGCACGGATGGCGCCCAGACCGCCGGCGATCATGATGGGCTTGTGGTAGCCGCGCACCACGCCGTCGACTTCCTGCTCATAGACACGGAAGTAGCCGCCCAGATTGGGACGGCCGAATTCGTTGTTGAAGGCCGCGCCGCCGATGGGGCCCTCGATCATGATCTGCAGCGGGCTGGCGATGTGCTCGGGCTTGCCCACGCCGCCCTGCTCCCAGCGCTCGGCCAAGCCGGGCAGGTGCAGGTTGGAGACGGAGAAGCCCGCCAGGCCGGCCTTGGGCTTGGCGCCGCGGCCGGTGGCGCCTTCGTCGCGGATCTCGCCGCCCGCGCCGGTCGAGGCACCGGGGAAGGGCGAGATGGCCGTCGGGTGGTTGTGCGTCTCGACCTTCATCAGCACATGCGAGGTCTCGGCGCGGGCGTGGTACTTCGGGGCGGCATCGAAGCCCTCGGGAATCCAGCGCTCGATCTCGTGGCCTTCCATCACGGCGGCGTTGTCCGAGTAGGCGATCACCGTGTGCTGGGGCGAGAGCTTCTCGGTGTTGCGGATCATGCCGAAGAGGCTGAGATCCTGCTCGACGCCGTCGATGGTGAACTTCGCGTTGAAGATCTTGTGGCGGCAGTGCTCGGAGTTGGCCTGCGCGAACATCATCAGCTCGACGTCGCTGGGGTTGCGCCGGGCGCTGGTGAAGGCGGTGACCAGGTAGTCGATCTCGTCGTCCGAGAGGGCCAGGCCGAAGCGCGTGTTGGCCTCGTCCAGCGCCTGACGGCCGCGGCCCAGCACGTCCACATGCTCCAGCGCTTCGGCGGTTTTCTCGTCGAAGAGATGGGCGCAGTCCTCACGGCGGAACAGCACGCTCTCGGTCATGCGGTCATGCAGCAGCTCGGCGCAGGCGCGCAGCTCGGCCTCGGTCAGCGTCTTGGTGCCGCCGAGCAGGCCGCTCTTCAGCGTGATGCGGAACTCGGTGACGCGTTCGACGCGGTGGATGTCCAGGCCGCAGTTGTGTGCGATGTCGGTGGCCTTGGAGGCCCAGGGGCTGACGGTGCCCAGACGCGGTGCGACAACGATCAGCTGCCCCTCGGCGCCGCCTGCGTAGGCCTCGCCATAGCTCAGCAGCGCGGCCAGCTTGTCCTGCACGCCGGCCTGCAGCGCGGCATCCGTCCAGACCCAGTGCACATGGCGGGCGACCAGACCCGTGATGCGTTCGTTGACGGCCTGCAGGCGCGGCAGCAAGGCCTGGGCGCGGAAGGCGGAAAGAGCGTTGCCGCCCTCGAAGTGGGTCAGGTGCTTGGAGGTGGATGCCATGGATGCTGGACTTGCGCGCCGGAGCGCGTGAGGTTGGGGCGCGGCCGCCGGGCAGGCGGACGGCTTGAAGCGCGGGATTTTACCGAGGCTTGGGCGGGATTCCTTCCCGCGGCCGGGTCAAATCAACGCGCAAACGTTAGCGCGCATCCGACAGCCGGCTGTCTTGCGCCCTCCTCGCCTTTGCCACCCTCCCCCACCCCTGGCGATGGCGTCCACCGCCCAGAGCCGGCCCGGGCGGCAGCATGCAACGGCCCTTCACAGGCCGCCCCATCCGACAACTGTCAGACCTGACAAGTCGCGTCGCGGGAGTTCGGGATAGGCTGCCGGCGGCGGGCTTTCAATAATTGAATCGGACGCTACGTTGGGCAGTTATCCAATTGTCACAAATAGCCAGCACCCCGCCCCACCTCCTGCGCCCTGGAGGCTTGAAGGATCTCCCCATGCAGAAGCAAATTGTTCCGACCCGCACCGCCGCCGGGCGCGCAGCCCAGGCGTGGATGCTGGGCGCCTGCGCTGCCGCGCTGCCCTTGCTGATCGGCACCACGGCGGCCATGGCCGCACAGCGCATCGAGCTGAGCCAGCTGCCATCGTCCGCCGCGGCGCTGGGTGCGGCGCCCGCCGTGCACGAGCAGCTGGGCCTGGCCGCCCAGGACCTTCAGGCCCTGCGCAGCAAGACCTACGCCAGTGGCCGCGTGGTGACGCGCTATCAGCAGCGCTACCAGGGCATCCCGCTGTGGGGTGAAGCCATCGTCAGCCAGCAAGACGCCGGCCTGGCCGCACCGAGCCTGCACGGCCAACTGGTCAGCAGGATCGAGCAAGACCTCCCCCATGTCCGCCCCAGTGTGAGCCAGCAGGCCGCCCTGGCGCTGGCCAAGGGCCGCACCGCGACCCTCCAGCAGGCCACGCAGGAAGAAGCGCAGCTGTGGATCAAGCTGGATGCGCAAAGCCGCGCACGCCTGGTCTGGGCCGTGTCCTTCATGCTTCACGGCAGCAAGCCTTCGCGGCCTCATTTCCTCATCGACGCCCACAGCGGCGAAGTCCTCGAGCACTGGGAGGGTCTGACCACCGACAACGCCACCGGCCCCGGCGGCAACCTCAAGACCGGCAAGTATGAGTACGGCGTCAACTACGGCTACCTGGACGTCAACGCCAGCTGCCAGATGGACAACGCCAACGTGACGACCATCAACCTCAATGGCGGCACCAACGGCAGCACGCCCTTCCAGTTCACCTGCCCGCGCAACGAGTACAAGCAGATCAACGGCGCCTACTCGCCGTTGAACGACGCGCACTACTTCGGCGGCGTGGTCTTCTCCATGTACCAGAACTGGCTGGGCCAGCGGCCCCTCACGCAGAAGCTGCAGATGAAGGTGCATTACGGCAGCGGCTACGAGAACGCGTTCTGGGACGGCCAGGCCATGTTCTTCGGCGACGGGGCCAACACCTTCTATCCGCTGGTGTCGCTGGACGTGACCTCGCACGAGGTCAGCCACGGCTACACGCAGCAGAACTCCAACCTGCAGTACAGCGGCCAGTCCGGCGGCATCAACGAGGCCTTTTCAGACATGGCCGGCGAAGCGGCCAAGTACTACATGCGCGGCAGCAACGACTTCAAGGTCGGCTACGACATCATGAAGGGCTCTGGAGCGCTGCGCTACATGTACAACCCACCGCTGGACGGCCGCTCCATCGACCACACCAGCAAGTACTACGACGGCCTGGACGTGCACTACTCCAGCGGCGTCTACAACAAGGCCTTCTACCTGCTGGCCACCAGCGCCGGCTGGAACACGCGCAAGGCCTTTGAGGTGTTCGCGGACGCCAACCACCTCTACTGGACGTCCACCACCAACTTCCAGGCCGGCGTCTGCGGCGTGGAGCGATCCGCCTCCAACCGCGGCTACAACGTGGCGGACGTGACCCGGGCCTTCGGCACCGTGGGCGCAGCCTGCCTGCCCACCCAGCCCTCGGACTCCAGCAAGTGCGCGGACGAAAACGGCAGCTGCAGCTTCACCGGTGTGCGCGCCGTGAGCTACGGCAGCCCCTCGACCTACTTCCGCAAGTTCGCCAACGGCAGCCAGGCCTGCAACAACGGCAGCTTCGGCGACCCGACCCCGGGCAAGGTCAAGAGCTGCTACGTCACCGGCACTGCCTACACCGCCTGCGCCTCTGAGAACGGCACCTGCAACTTCACCGGCCGCCGCTTGGTGGTCTACGGCGCCGGCAGCAGCTTCACCTCGCGCGTCAGCACCGGCCCCGTCGCCTGCAACAACGCGACCTTCGGCGATCCGATCTCCGGCGTGGTCAAGGCCTGCTACGTCAGCCCCGAGACCTACACGACCTGCGCCAGCGAAGGCGGCACCTGCAGTGTCAGCGGCGCCCACCTGGTGATCTACGGGGCCAACCGCGAATACTCGGTGCGGGATGCCAACGCCCCGCTGAGCTGCAGCAACGGCACCTTTGGCGACCCGCAGTACGGCGTCGCCAAGGCCTGCCATGTCAAGGACTGACCCCGTCCTGAGCCCACGCTGAAAGCACGAAGCCCCGGCGCTCCAAGGACGGAGCACCGGGGCCTTTGTCTTGCGGCCCTCAGCAGGACGCCGTGTTCAGCGGCCCGCCTTCATCTGCGCGACGATGGCCTCGCTGCGATCCAGCAGCGCCGGCACATCGATGGTGGTCAATGCGCGTTGCTGGAGCACGCGCCGGCCGTTCACCCAGACGTCGGAGACATGCTCGCGGCCGGCCACGTAGACCAGTTGGGCGTCGGCATGGTAGACCGGGCGGCATTCCAGCGCGTCCAGCGAGACCGCCACGACGTCCGCCAGCTTGCCCGCCTCCAGCGAGCCGAGGTCGGCTTCGCGGCCCATGGCACGGGCGGCACGGATGGTCGCCATTTCCAGCGCGGTGCGGGCCGAGACGGCCAGCGGGTCGCCGCTGATGCCCTTGGCCAGCAGTGCCGCGGCGCGGATCTCGGCGAACATGTCCTGGCGGTTGTTGGAGGCCGCACCGTCGGTGCCCAGCACGGTGTTGACGCCGGCCGCCTCCAGAGCCCTCACCGGCGCGACGCCCGAGGCCAGCTTCAGGTTGGAGCTGGGGTTGTGCACGAGGTGCACGCCCTGCTTCGCGATCAGCTCGATCTCGGCCTCGTTGAGGTGGACCATGTGCACGGCAATCATGCGCTCGTTGAGCAGGCCCAGCTTGTGCAGGCGCTCCAGCGGACGCACGCCGTGCTGCTTCAGGCTGCCGTCGATCTCGTCCTGGGTCTCATGGATGTGGCAGTGCATCTGCAGGCCATGCTGCTCGGAGAGCTGGCGCAGCTTGACGAAGCTCTCGTCGGACACCGTGTAGGGCGCGTGCGGCGCGCTGGTCCAGTCCAGCAGCGGCTCGCCCTTGTACTGCTCGAAGGCCTCCAGGCCCTTGGCGATGTAGTCGTCAGGCCCCGAGCCGTAGCCGGTGGGGAAGTCGATCACATTGATGGACACGCCGGCGCGAATGCCCGCATCCACCGCCGCCCGGGCCATGGCCTTGGGGAAGAAGTACATGTCGTTCAGGTAGGTCACGCCACCGCGCAGCGCCTCGGCCGCCGACAGCAGCGAGCCCTGGTAGACCCAGTCGTCGCTGACCCACTGCTTCTCCAGCGGCCAGATGTGGTTCTGGAGCCAGTCCATCAGGGCGCGGTCGTCGGCCACGCCGCGCAGCAGCGACATGGCGCTGTGCGTATGGGCGTTGATCAGACCGGGGATCAGCGCGTGCTGCCCCAGGTCCACCTGCTCGGCGTCCGGGTAGGCGCTGGCGGCCTGGGCCTGCGGCAGCACGGCGGCGATGCGCTCCCCCTGGATGACGAGGGCATGCTGCTCCAGCACCTGGCAGCCCGGCGTCATGGGCAGGATCCAGCGGGCCTTGAGAACGGTGGTTTGGCTCATTGGGTGTCTCCGGAAGGGGCCGCAGCGGCGGCCCGGGATGAATCGTCGAACAGTTGCAGGAATTCGTCGCGCACGCGCTGGGCCTCCACGCCCACGCACACCTGCTGGGCCGGGCAGCCGCGCCAGGGCGAGCCAGGACTTTCCGCGTGCAGGCCCAGGTGGTCCTGGATGGTCTGACCGCGCGCAATGCCCTCCAGGGCCACGCGGACGGGGCCGCTGCGCAGCTGGAAGGCCTCGGGCGCCACGCAGTACACCACGGCGCTGGCGTCGTGGGCGTAAAGGCCGCCGATGGCATCGCGCCCGTCGTAGTAGCGCTGGTAGTGCCGCGTGATCTGCCAGAAGAAATCGCCCACCGGCCCCATGCGGCCCTGCAGGGACTGCAGCAGCGCCTCGGGCATCACCACCTGCTGGGTGACGTCCAGCCCTACGGTCACCACGCGCCAGGGCGCGGTGAAGACCAGGTCGGCCGCCTCGGGGTCGTTGATGATGTTGGCCTCGGCCACCGGCGTCACGTTGCCGCCGTGACCGTGCAGGCCGAAGGCGCCGCCCATCAGCACGACTTCGCGGACCTTGTCGGCAATGCCGGGGTCGTGCCGCAGGGCCAGCGCCAGGTTGGTCAGCGGCGCCACGGCCACCAGGGTGATCTCGCCAGGCGCCGCGTTGACCTCGTCACAGATCAGCTGCCAGGCCGGGCGCGGGTCCGGCCGGCGGCGGGAAGCCGGCAGCAGATGCGCCATGCCGCCCAGGCCGTCCTCGTGGTGGACCTGCGTGGGGAAGAATCGTTCGGTGCGTGGCAGCAGGGCGTCGTCAGCCCCGGCTGCCACGGGCACGTCCAGGCCGAAGAAATCCACCAGGGCCAGCGCGTTGCGGGTGGTGGTCGCCACCGGCGCGTTGCCGTGCACCGTGGTGATGGCGCGCAGATCCAGCCCGGGGTGGCGGGCCAGCATCCACAGGGCCATGGCATCGTCGATGCCCGGGTCTGTGTCGAAGATCACCGGCCGGGGCTGCAGTGGCTTGCTCATGCGGACCTCAACCGAGCCGGGCGGCGAATTCATGCCCCAGTTCGTCGCGCCGGGGCATGGCGCTTTGCACGCCGACGCGGCTGACGGCCACGGCCGCGGCGGCCTGGCCCAGGCGTACGGCCTCTTCCAGCGATCGCCCCTCGGCCCAGGCCGTGGCGACGCCGCCCACGAAGGTGTCGCCGGCGCCGACCGTGTCCACGGCCTGCACGCGCTGTGCCGGCAGCAGCCGCAGGCCGTCCGCGTCCGCCATCAGCACGCCCTGCGCACCCAGGGTGACCAGGATGTGCGGCAGGCCCTGACGCAGCAGGGCCTGCGCTGCGGCGCGCGCCGAGGCCTCGGCGGACTGCACCGCATCCGGCAGGTCGGCGAGCTGCGCGGCCTCCGTTTCATTGAGTACCAGGCAATCGGTCACGGCGAGCAAGGCCGGGTCGACCGGCAGGGCCGGTGCGGCATTGAGGATGGTGCGCACCCCCTGCTCGCGAGCGAGCCGGAAGGCCTCCAGAATGGCCGCCTGCGGCACTTCCAGCTGAGCCACCACCACTTGCGCCTGCTGCAGCGGCACGCGGGCCCGCTGCACATCGCCGGGGCTCAGATCGGCATTGCTGCCTGGCACGTAGACGATGCTGTTCTCGCCACCCTCGCGCCCCACCATGATCACGGCAATGCCGGGCAGCGCAGCGGCGTCTTCGACGACATGCGCCGTGTCCACGCCCTCGGCGCGCAGGGCCGCCATCAGGGCCGGTCCGTGAAGCCGCGTCCCGACCCGCGAGACAAAGACCACCGAGGCGCCCAGGCGGGCCGCAGCCACGGCCTGGTTGGCGCCCTTGCCGCCCGGCGCCATCTGGAAATCCTCGCCCGGCAGGGTTTCGCCCGGACGCGGCAGCCGCTGGGCATGGGCCACCATGTCCATGTTGATGCTGCCCACCACCACCACACGCGCTGTACTCATGCGCCCTTCCCTGCCTTGCCGGCGAGCTTGCCCGTCTTGACTGTTGCACCGGCCGGCGCGGCCGTGCTCTCGCGCCGCACCAGCTGCGGCTTGACCAGCACCTCGCGCAGGCCGGCCTGCGGCTGCTCGATGCGCGCCAGCAGCATGCGCCCCGCCTCGCGGCCCAACTCCTTGATGGAGCAGCCCACCGTGGTCAAGGAGGGATAGGCGTAGGCGGACAGCTCGATGTCGTCGAAGCCGACCACCGACAGGCTGGCCGGCACCGGCCGATCCGCCTCGGCCGCTGCGCGCATCAGGCCCAGGGCCATCAGGTCGTTGCTGGCAAAGACGGCGCTCAGCTCAGGGGCCGTTTCCAGCAGGCGCCGGCCGGCTTCATAGCCGCCATGCGAGCTGAAATCGCTGTGGATCAGCCAGTGCGCCTGCGGTTCGATGCCGGCCGCCTGCAGGGTTTCGCGCCAGCCGGCAATGCGTTCCTGCGCCACCTCGAACTCCACCGGCCCGCTGATGCAGCCGATCGCCCGATGGCCCAGCTCCAGCAAATGCCGCACCGCCGCCGCCGCGCCTTCGCGGTTGTTCACGCTCACCCGGTCGGCACGCGCGCCGGGCACCAGGCGGTCGACGGTGACGGAGGGCACGCGCGCCATCTGGAAGATCTGCGCCAGCGCCTCGTCGTCCCCTGCCGAGGACAGCAGCAGGCCATCGATGCGCTTTTCCAGCAGCGTGCGCATGTATTGCTGCTGCCGCTTGGGGTCGTTGTCGGAATTGCAGAGAAAGACCGAATAGCCCGCCAGACGGCAGGTTTCCTCGACGCCGCACACCAGTTCGGCGAAGAAGGGGTTCTGCACATTGGGCACCAGCACGCCGATGATGCGGGTCTCGCTCTTGCGCAGCGAGCGCGCCACGGCGCTGGGCAGATAGCCGATCTCCTCGACCGCGGCGAGCACGCGGCGACGCGCCTCGGCGCTGACCGGACGCGTTTCGTTCAGGACATGGGACACGGTGGTGAAGGACACCCCGGCCAGGGCGGCAACGTCTTTGATCGTGCTCACGATGAGGCAGGTCTTGGCAGAAGGGAGGAAGCCGGCAGGCGGCCCCCTGAATAGGGCTGACTGCTCGCAAAACTGCGCAGGGCAAACGTTTGCCGCAGCATACCCGAAATCCTGCCGTCGGCAGCAGGCACTGCGTCGCCAAGGGTGGCGACGGACTTCGCACCCGGCGAACCATGAGGCGAAGCACGAGGCACCATGAAGAAAGCCGCCAAGGCCTTGCGGCCAGGGCGGCTTTCGAGGGTCGATCCAGGGATCAGCCCAGCACCGGCCATCAGGCCAGCTTTTCCTTGATGCGAGCGGACTTGCCCGAACGCTGACGCAGGTAGTACAGCTTGGCACGGCGCACGTCGCCGCGACGCTTGACTTCGATGGACGAAATCAGCGGGCTGTACAGCTGGAAGGTACGCTCCACGCCTTCGCCGCTCGAGATCTTGCGGACGATGAAGCTGGAGTTCAGGCCGCGGTTGCGCTTGGCAATCACGACGCCTTCATAGGCCTGCACGCGCTTGCGGCTGCCTTCAACCACGTTGACGCTGACGATCACCGTGTCGCCGGGGGCGAAAGCGGGGATGGTCTTGTTCAGGCGAGCAATTTCTTCTTGCTCAAGGGTTTGGATCAAATTCACATCGATCTCCTGACGATCGTACCGGCGCACCTGAAATTGACTGGAACCGGCCCGAACTGGCCTGCATTCCTGGAGTTTCGCTGGCCAGACGACTGTCTGGATCAGCGCGCCCGCGAGGCTAAGCCTCGCTTGACAGCCCCGCGAGGCTTAGTCTCGCTTGACAGCCTTGCTTGACATCCACTCCGCCCGATAGAGGATCGCGAAAAGCCCACGATTGTAGCCGAAAAGCTCAATCGATCAATGACTTGAGGAAGGCCTCGTCCTTCTTGCTGAGCCGGCCGGCGGCGCGAGCGGCCGCGATCAGCTCGGGACGGCGACGCCAGGTGAGTTCCAGCGATCGTTCACGACGCCACTGGGCGATCTGCGCATGGTGCCCCGACAGCAGCACCGCGGGCACCGGCAGCGGCTCCGTCTGGCCCGGCAGGCCTTCCAGCACCTCGGGACGGCTGTAGTGGGGGCAGTCCAGCAGGCCGTCGGAGAAGCTGTCCTGCTCGTGCGAGGCGGCGTCATTGAGCACGCCCGGCTGCAGGCGGGCCACGGCGTCCAGCAGGGCCAGCGCGGGCAGCTCACCGCCGCTGAGCACGAAGTCGCCCAGGCTCACTTCCAGCGTCACATGGCGATCCAGAAAACGCTGGTCCATGCCTTCGTAGCGCCCGCACAGCAGCACGGCGCCCGACCCCTGGGCCAGCTCGCGCACCAGGGCCTGGTCCATGCGGCGGCCGGTGGGCGTGAAATGGATGATTTGCGGCGCAGCGCCGGCATCGGCGCCGCTGGTCTGGCGCGCCTGCAGGACGGCCGCCAGCGCCCGCTCCAGCGGCTCGACCAGCATGACCATGCCCGGCCCGCCGCCGTAGGGCCGGTCGTCGACGCGGCGGTAGTTGTCCTCGGCATAGTCGCGCAGCTGCCAGAGCTGGACGTCAACCTGGCGGCTTTCGAAGGCACGACGGGTCACGCCCACCGACAGATGCGGCGCGAAGAGCTCGGGAAACAGGGTGATGAGGTCGAAGCGCATGCAAGAGAGCGCAACGGGCGCCCTGTGCTCAGAAATCGAGACCCCAGTCCACCGTGATGCGGCGCTCGGCCAGGCTCACGTCGTCGACGAAGGCGGACACGAAGGGGATCAGGCGCTCCTGCTCGGGCTTGACCGGGGCGCTCAGTCCGGCCGGCTGGATGCGCAGCACGGCATGCGGGCCGGTGTCGAGCAGGCCGATCACCTCGCCAAGGACTTCGCCCTGGCGATTCACCACGCTCAGGCCGACCAGGTCCACCCAGTAGAACTCGTCCGGGTCGGCCTTGGGGAAATGGGCACGGGAGACAAACACGCGGGCGCCACGCAGCGCCTCGGCCGCATTGCGGTCCGACACACCCTCGGCGCTGGCCACCAGGCCATCACCGTGTTCGCGGAGGGAGAGAATCTTGAGCAGGCCGGGCACGGCGCTCTTGCCTGCCGGCATGCCTGCAATCGCGGTCTCGGCGGGCTTCAGAAACCAGCGCCGGGTCGCGAAGATCGCCTGGGGATCAGCGGAATGGGCATGGACCTTGAACCAGCCCTTGATGCCCCAGGCATCGGCAATGCGCGCGACCTCGATCGCATCATCCGGCCAGGCTGCCTCGGCAGCATCGGCATCGGAACGGAGATCGGAAGCAGTCACGCGCAAGGCTCGATTACAGCTGAGCGGATGCTCAGGCAGCCTTCTTGGCCTGGCCGACCAGACGCGCCACCGTGGGCGACAGCTGGGCGCCGACGCCGACCCAGTAGGACACGCGGTCTTGCACCACGCGCAGGCTTTCGGCATTGCCGGAAGCCACCGGGTTGTAGAAGCCCACGCGCTCGATGAAGCGGCCGTCGCGGCGCTCTTGGCTGTTGGCAACGACGATGTTGTAGAAGGGGCGCTTCTTAGAGCCGCCGCGTGCGAGTCGAATCACGACCATGATGAATCCTTTGAGTTGAAGCGTTCTACCGCACCAGGAGACACTCAGGGCAAGCAGATCATTGCGCACCCTCTTCCACCATCTCCAGGCTTCCAGGGTGCTCCGATTGTTTGGTACCGTAGATACGCCGCGAGTCTCCCGCGACCAGCACCAAAACCCGGCATTATAAACTCGCAAATTCAATTGCGACAGCAAGTCGCGGCAGAGAATCTCTGGCGCTGCCTTTCTGACGCCTATTTTCAGCCTCCCTTGCCCCGGGTTTAGTCATGTCCCACACCCTCCCGCTGCTGATCCGCCCCAGCCAGGACGCCGATCTGCCCGCCATCCAGGCCATCTATGCGCACGCCGTGCTGCAGGGGACCGGCACCTTCGAGACCGAGGTACCCGACCTCGCCGAAATGGGCCGCCGCCGCGCCGAGGTGCTGTCACGCGGCCTGCCCTATCTCGTGGCCGTGCGCGGCGGCGAGGTGCTGGGTTATGCCTACGCGAATTACTTCCGCCCGCGCCTGGCCTACCGCTTCTGCGTGGAGGACTCGATCTACCTGGCGCCGACGGCCCAGGGCCAGGGTGTTGGCCGTCTGCTGCTGACCGAGCTCATCGCCCGCTGCGAGCGCGCCGGCGCCCGCCAGATGCTGGCGGTGATCGGCGATTCCCAGAACCAGGGCTCCATCGGCGTGCACCGCGCCCTGGGCTTCGAACCGGCCGGCCTGCTCAAGTCCTCCGGCTGGAAATTCGGACGCTGGCTCGACGTGGTGCTGATGCAGCGCCAACTGGGCTACGGCGACACCACACCCGCCGAGGACGCATGAGCCAGCCCGCCTACCGCTCCAAGACCCTCGCGACCTGGCTGGCCTTCGGCCTGGGCGCCTTCGGCCTGCATCGTCTCTACGTCTACGGACTCAAGGACAAGCTGGCCTGGCTCCATCCCTGGCCCAGCCTGGCCGGGCTCTATGGCCTGCAGCGCATGGACCTGCTGGGCCAGGACGACCGCCTGGCCTGGGTGTTGATGCCCCTGCTGGGCCTGATGCTGTCCATGGCCATGCTGCAGGGCATCGTCTGGGGCCTGACGCCGGACGAGCGCTGGGACCAGCGTCACAATGCCGGCCGCCATGGCAAGGCCAGCGGCTGGGGCGCCGTCATCGGCGTCGTCGCCTGCCTCATGGTGGGCGGCGCCTGCCTGATGACCACCATCGCCTTCTCGGCGCAGCGCTATTTCGAAAGCCAGGCGGAGGCAGCCAAGGAATTGAGCCAGTAGGATCTCAAGATCGCGTTGGCGCGAGGAAACAAAAAGGCCCGACCGCATTCAGCGGCCGGGCCTTTGTTCTTGCGTGTCGCAGTGCGCGTCAGAACAGCTGGAAGCTCACCCAGTAGCAGACGCCGGCCACGAAGGCCGATGCCGGGATGGTGAAGATCCAGGCCCAGACGATGTTGCCCGCAACCCCCCAGCGCACCGAGGAAGCCCGCTGCGTGGAGCCCACGCCCACGATGGCGCCCGTGATGGTGTGGGTGGTCGAGACCGGCACGCCCAGCGCGGTCGCCAGGAACAGCGTCAGCGCGCCGCCCGTCTCGGCACAGAAGCCGCCGACCGGCTTGAGCTTGGTGATCTTCTGGCCCATGGTCTGCACGATGCGCCAGCCGCCGAACATGGTGCCCGCACCGATGGCCAGGTAGCAGACCCAGATCACCCAGGTCGGCGGCAGCTTGGCGCCCGCCTCGGCATAGCCGGCGGCCATCAGCAGCATCCAGATGATGCCGATGGTCTTCTGCGCGTCGTTGCCGCCATGGCCCAGGCTGTAGAGGCCGGCCGAGACCAGCTGCAGGCGGCGGAACCAGTTGTCCACGCGCAGCGGCGAGCTGCGACGGAACAGCCAGGCCACAAGCACCATCAGCAACGAGCCCAGCACGAAGCCCAGCACCGGCGACACGAAGATGAACAGCACCGTGATGCCGATCTTCTTGGCCACCAGCCCCTGCACACCCACCTTGGCGATCACGGCACCCACGATGCCGCCGATCAGCGCATGCGAGGAGCTGGAGGGAATGCCGTAATACCAGGTGATCAGGTTCCAGGTGATGGCCCCGATCAGCGCACCGAACACGATGTGGTGGTCGACGATGCCCGGCTCGACGATGCCCTTGCCGATGGTGGCGGCCACGTTGAGCTGGAAGAAGGCGATGGCGATGACGTTGAAGAAGGCCGCGAACAGCACCGCCTGCTGCGGCTTCAGCACGCCTGTGGACACCACCGTGGCGATCGAATTCGCAGCGTCATGAAAACCGTTCATGAAGTCGAACGCCACCGCCAGCACGACCAGCAGCGCGACGACCCAGAACGCAACGTTGATTGCTTCCATGGATCGAGGCGCGTCAGGAATTCTCGAGGACGATGCCCTCGATCAGGTTGGCGACGTCCTCGCAGCGGTCGGTGATGGACTCCAGCTGCTCGTAGATGGCCTTGAGCTTGATCAGCTCGCGCACGTCTTCCTGCTCGCGGAACAGGCGGGACATGGCGGAGCGCATCACGCGGTCGGCGTCAGATTCGAGCTTGTCGATTTCTTCGCAGGTCTTGATGGCGGCCTCGGCCGTCTGCGGCTGGCTCAGCTTGGGCAGCAGGGTCACCGCATGCTGGACGCGCTCGCAGCACTTGGCGGACAGGTCGGCCAGGCGCAGCACGTCTTCGGGGATGGAACGCACATCGTAGAGCTGCATGGTCTCGCTGGAGTCCTGCAGCAGGTCCAGGATATCGTCCATGGCGTTGATCAGGCTGTGGATCTGCTCGCGGTCGATCGGGGTGATGAAGGTGCGGTGCAGCAGGCGGTTGACCTCGGCGGTCACGCGGTCGGCGTGGTGCTCGTAGGCGTCGACCTCGGCGGCGTATTTCTCGCGCAGCGTGATGTCGCTGTAGTTCTCGCACATGGCCATGAAGGCCCGGGCACCTTCGGCGATCTTGGTGCCGTGCTCGTTGAAGAGCTCAAAAAAATTGCCCTCTTTGGGCAGCAGCTTGCCAAACAGCATGGGTTCTCCTGGCAGAAAAGGCAGGCGGGTGAGCCGGCCTCCGTCCACAGTGAGTCAATCGGGGTGAGATTTAAAGAATCGGTCATCACCGCGTCATCACAACGCGGCAAAGCCGGAAGTGTAATGGCGAGTAGCGCACAGACTGTGACAGTTCAGTGACGGTTGATGACGGTCAGATCAGCCCAACGCAGGCCGGACGGATCAGGCGCTGCGGAAGATGAAGTACACCGCCCCCAGCAGGCACAGCCCCGCCCACAGGTAGTCGGTCTTGAAGGGCTGGCCCATGAAGAACATGGAGAACGGCACGAAGACCGCCAGCGTCATCACCTCCTGGGTGATCTTGAGCTGGGCCAGGCTGATGCCACCCGCGTAGCCGATCCGGTTGGCCGGCACCTGCAGCAGGTACTCGAACAACGCGATCGACCAACTCACCAGCGCCGCGATCCACCAGGGCCTGGCCGCCAGGTCCTTCAGATGGCCGTACCAGGCGAAGGTCATGAAGACATTGGACAGCAGCAACAGCCCGACGGTCTGCCAATAGACGGAGTAAGCACCGAAGGCGCTGAAGGTGTTGGCAACGGCGGTGCCCACCCAACTGAGAAACGGCATGGAAAACCTCTGGAAGACCCGGGCCCGCTTCCTGACTCAATACTCAATACGGGCGCCGGGCGTCCGCGCCCCCTGCCGGCCACAGCTGCCCGTCGCAATGCAGGCGCTGGTCCAGCAGACTGGGGAGCAGGTCCGCCAGGCGCCCCAGCCCGGGCAAACTCAGGCCAGGGTCGATCTCCAGCAGCGGCCGGAGCACGAAGGCCCGCTCATGCAGACGGGGATGCGGCAGGGACAAGCGCTGATCCGACCAGGTCTGCCCATCCATGAGCAGCAGGTCCAGGTCCAGCGTGCGCGGCGCATGGTGATAGGGCCGCTCGCGGCCATGGGCCTGCTCGATGGCCTGCAGCGCGTCGAGCAGGTCCAGCGGTGCCAGCTCCGTTTCCAGGCAGGCGACGGCATTGAGGTAGTCCGGTCCTGCGGCGTCCACCGGCGCACTGCGCCATCCCGAGGACACCGCGAGCAGCCGCGACCGGGGCAGCTCGGACAAAGCCTGCACGGCGGCGCGCAGCGTCCCGGGCAGATCCCCCAGATTGGCGCCAAGCCCGATATAAGCCTTCATGCCGGACACCCCCTGAGCGCCGGCTCAACCGGCGTCGGAGGCCGCGGGCGCCGCAGCGCCACCTGCACTGCGGGGCTTGCGACGGCGGCGGCGCTTGCGAGCGGGCCCAGGGCCGCGGTCTTCGCCCAGCGCGTCGTCGGCCTCGGTACCTTCTTCAGCAGATTCAGCAGATTCAGCAGACGGCTCGCCCGCGGCCGAAGCCGCGCGCGCCTCGCCACTGATGGCCCCCTTGGCCACCTGGCGCACACGCCCGCCGCCGCCCTGCTTGCGCTGCTGCCGCTCGCTCTCGCGGGCCTGCTCGACCAGGGCGCGGCGTTCTTCGTCGCTGCCCAGGGCGAAGTCTTCCCACCAGTCGACCAGGGCCATGTCCATCTCGCCGATCTCGGCGCGCAGCAGCAGGAAGTCGAAGCCCGCCCGGTAGCGCGGCTGCTCCACCAGGCTGTAGGGCCCGTTGCCGCTGCGGCGCTCGAAGCGCGGCTGCATCATCCAGATCTCGCGCATGTCGGCGGCCAGCTTGCCGCGGCCGGAGATGTCCCCGATGCGGGCATCGAAGACCAGGTCGATGGCCTGCTGCAGCGCCGGCACCGCCGGCTCGCCGCCCTCGCGAATGCGTTGCCAGCGCGCCTGGACCTCGTGCCACAGCATGCAGGCCAGCATGAAGCTGGGTGCCACGCTGCGGCCCTCGGCCACGCGGCGGTCGGTGTCTTCCAATGCACGGCGCACGAACCGGCCCCGAGCCTCATCCGGCAGGGCGCCCTTTTCGTCCAGCACCGCGTCCAGGATGGAGAACACCCCGCGGCCCAGGCCCTGCTTGCGCAGCTCCTCCAGGCTGGCCAGCGAGTGGCCGGTCTGCAGCAGCTTGATCATCTCGTCGAACATGCGCGAGATGGGCACGTTGTCCAGCAGCGGGATCATGGCCTTGACCGGCGCGCGCGTCTTGGGCTCCAAGTCGAAGCCCAGCTTGGCGGCAAAGCGCACGGCGCGCAGGATGCGGACCGGATCCTCGCGGTAGCGCGTCTCCGGGTCGCCGATCATGCGCAGCACGCGCTTCTTCACGTCGGCAAAGCCGCCGTGGTAGTCCACCACCAGTTGGCGCTGGGGGTCGTAGTACATGGCGTTGATGGTGAAGTCGCGCCGAGCGGCATCCTCGATCTGCGGACCCCAGACGTTATCGCGCAGCACGCGCCCGCTGGCATCGACCACATGGCTCTTGCCCGCCAGCTCGTCCTTGGAGGTCTTCTCGTTGCCGCTGACCTGCTCGGCAGCCTCGTTGGCCAGCAGGGCACGGAAGGTGGAGACTTCGATCACCTCGTGCTCGCGCCCACGCCCGTAGACCACGTGCACGATGCGGAAGCGCCGGCCGATGATGAAGGCGCGTCGGAACAGGGCCTTGACCTGCTCCGGCGTGGCATTGGTGGCCACGTCGAAGTCCTTGGGACGGCGGCCCAGCAGCAGGTCGCGGACGGCGCCGCCGACGATATAGGCCTCGAAGCCCGCCTCGCTGAGCGTGCGCACCACCTTGACGGCACGGTCGTCCAGCAGTTCGGGATCGATGCCATGCTCGGCAGCGCCGATCTCGACCCGCTTGCCCAGGGCGTGCGCCCCGGACTTGGCCTTGGTGCCGGTCTTGCCGGGTTTGCCCAGCAGCTTGTCAATCAGGTTCTTGATCATGCAAAGAGATTCAGGATGGGCCAGCCCCGGGCCTGGGCAATCTGTGCCAGTGCCGCCGAGGGGTTGGTCGCGACCGGGTGGCTGACGCGCTCCATCAGGGGCAGGTCGTTCACCGAATCGCTGTAGAAGTGCACTTGCTTGAAATCCTTCAGAGCCCGCCCCTGCTCCGCCAGCCATTGCTCGACGCGCACGATCTTGCCGGCCTGGAAGGAAGGCACGCCGCGGATGGCGCCGCTGTAGCGGCCCGCCGCGTCGCGCTCCAGTTGCACCGCGATCAGATCGCGCACGCCAAAGGCCTCGGCAATGGGCATGGTCACGAATTCGTTGGTGGCGGTCACGATGGCCACCAGGTCACCGCGCTCCTGGTGTTCGCGCACCAGGGCACGCGCATTGTCGCGCATCATGGGCCGCATCACCTCATCCATGAAACGCTGGCGCACGAGCAGTGCCTCTTCGAGGGGCCGCGAGCGCCAGACGGAGGTGGCAAAGGCGATGTACTCGTCCAGCTTCAGCTCGCCGGCCTGGTAGTGGGCGAAGAACTCGTCGTTGCGCCGGGCCCATTCCCCGCCGTCGGCCCAGCCGATCTGGACCATGAAGTGTCCGAAGGCATGGTCGGAGTCCCCGGGGATCAGGGTGCCGTCGAGGTCGAACAGGGTCAGGTTCATCAGCTTCCTTGGTCCAGCAGCATCTGGCGCAGCAGGGGCACGGTCACGGCCCGCTTGTTGGCCAGCGCGAATTCGTCCAGCCGGTCCAGCAGGCCCATCAGGTGCTTGAGATCGCGGGCGAAGCGGGTCAGCAGGTAGTCCATCACCTCGTCGCTGAGCACGATGCCGCGCCGGTCGGCCTCGCGGCGCAGCGCGGCGCGCATCTCGCCTTCCGGCAGCGGCTGCAGCGCGTAGGTCGGGCCCCAGCCCAGGCGGGTGCGCAGATCCTCGCGCAGGTCGAGGTCGATGGGCGGCGCCACGCCGGTGGACACGACGGCCAGCCCCTGCGTGGCGGCCTCGACGAAGAGCGTGAAGGCGGCATGCTGCTGGCCCGGATCAAAGCGGTCGCAATCGTCCAGCAGCAGCAGGCTGGGGTGGGCGGGCAGCTCCCAGGGCAAGGGCGTCTCGGCGTCGTACCAGCCCACCTGGGCGCCCGCAGCCTGCCAGGACTGCGCCAGCGCGCGCAGCACGTGCGTCTTGCCGCAGCCGGCCTGCCCCCACAGGAACACCGGCGGCTCGCCGGGGCGCAGCGACTGCAGGTGCGCGAGGGCCGCCTCGTTGGCGCCCGGCAGGAGGTTGTCGAAGGAGTAATGCGGCTCGGGACCGAGCGCCAGCGGGATCTGCTTCAAGAACGGGGACTCTGATACAAGGCGCTGGACAGGTAGGCCTCGCGCAGGCGACGCGCGGCAACCACCCCCAGGGCGGACACGGGCAAGGCGATCAGCACGCCGACAAATCCGAACAGGTGGCCAAAGGCCAGCAGGGCGAAGATCACCATCAGGGGCGACAGGCCGATGCGCTCACCCACCAGGCGCGGAGTCAGCACGAAGCTCTCCAGCACCTGACCCAGGCTGAACACCACCGCCACCGCCAGCAAGCCATACAGGTTGGCGAACTGCAGCAGCGCCGCCATCAGCGCCAGCAGCAGCCCCAGGCCGAAGCCCAGGTAGGGAATGAAGACCGCCAGGCCGGTGAAGATGCCCACCGGCAGGGCCAGGTCAAAGCCCGCCAGCAGCAGGGCCAGGCTGTAGTAGACGGCCAGCAGCAGCATCACCAGCAACTGGCCGCGGAGGTATTGACCCAGCATGGTGTCGCACTCCTGCAGGAAGCGCCCCACAGGCGGGCGCAGCCGCGGCGGCACCAGGCTCCAGACCCTGGCCAGCAGGCTGTGCCAGTCGTGCAGCAGGTAGAACAGCACCACTGGCAGCAGCACGGCATTGCCCACGATGGCGAGCACGAAGCTGCCGCCGATGCGGGCCGAGCTCAGGGCCGTGGCCAGCCAGTCTTCCAGGTTGGCATCCAGATACTTGAGCACGAAGGCCTTGATGCTGGCCGTATCCAGGGCCACGTTCACGCCGTGCTGGGCCAGCCACGGCGACACATGCTTGTTCAAGGCATTGGCCAGCACCGGGATTTGCTCACGCAGCTGCGGCAGCTCCCGGCTGAGGATGGGCAGCAGGAGCAGCAACAGCGACAGCAAGGCCACGGCGGCCGCGAGCTCCACCAGCACGACCGCCAGCAGCCGGGGCACGCGGCGCCGGGTCAGCGCCTCCACGGCGGGACTCAGGGCGTAGGCCAGGATGCCCGCCGTCAGGAAGGGCGCCAGCACGGGCGACAACAGCCAGACCAGGCCCAGGCACAGCAGGGCCAGGGCCGTCCAGGCCAGCGCATAGCGTTGGGTCTTGCTCAAGGTCATGCTGGTTTGAAGCTGGTGACGTCCGGCGGCGGCCGGGTAGCGCGCAAGGCGGGGAAGCCATCGAAGGCAGGCCCGGATTCTAGGGTCTCTTGCCCCCGGCCCGCAGGCTCAGTGCAGCAGGCCGCCATCCGGAGACTGGCGCAACAGCTCCAGCCGCTCGCGGGCCAGCTGTGCCTGTTCGGCCGCCGGGTGCAGGCGCAGCAGGCGCTCGTAGTCCGCCACCGCCTCGGGCCACTGCAGCAGGCGCTCCAGGGTATGGGCCCGGTCCAGCAATTCCTCGGCATCGTCGGGCAGCAGGATCAGCAGGCGATGCTGCACCTTCAGCAGCAAGGCCCAGTGGCCGCAGCGGCGGTGGATCTCTTTCAGGTTGCGAAGCATGCGTGCCAGCCAGTGCCGTGCGCTGCAGGGCTGCAGGAACAGCTCCAGCGGCAGGTCCGCAGGGTCGCTGATGCCGGCCCGCTCGCGCAAGGGATGCAGCAACTCCTCCAGCGCATCCCGGGACAGCGAGCGGCCATGGAAGACGTCCATCACCACCTCGCCTGCCGGCAGCTGGAGGCAGACGAGGAAATGACCGGGGAACGAGATGCCCCGCGCCTTCAGGCCCAGTTGCTGCGCCAGCTCGGCGTAGAGCAGGCACAGGCTGATGGGAATGCCGCGCCGCGTCTTCAGCACCTCGTGCAAATAGGAGTTGCCCGCGGCGTAGTAGTCGTTGACGTTGCCGGCAAAGCCCTGGTCCTGGAAGAAAAAGGCATTCAGCAGGCGCAGGCGCTGGCTGGGCACGGCGTCGGCCGGCACCCGGCGTTTGAGCTTCAGCGCCAGGGCATCGACATCGGCCAGCAGCTGCTGCACATCGAGCTGCGGCCACTCGTCCTGGGCCAGGGTGGCGGCCGCTTCCACGAGGTTCAGGCTGTCATCCTCGGCCACCAGGCGGGCGAAGTAGTCCAGCGGATCCGCGCTGGCCAGATCGAGAAAGGCGCTCATGGCGTCATCTTCGCCGCCTCAGTGGCGACGCGCAAATTCACGCAGCTTCAGCCCCGAGGCCAGCAGGACCGCGAAATAGACCAGCGCCGAGGCCGTCAGGCTCAGGGCCATCCAGGCGGCCCGCTGCATCTCGTGCCGGCCCAGCGCCACCCAGTCCAGCGCACGACCCAGCCACCATTGCAGGAGGCCCATGGCCACGCAGGCCAGCAGCACACGCGCCATGAAAGCCCCCCACCCCGGCGCCGGCGTGTAGGCCCCGCGCTGGCGCAGACCCTGCAGGAGCACACCGGCATTGACGAGGGCACCCAGGCCGATCGACAGGGCCAGGCCCGCGACCCCGATGGTGGGCACGAGCAGGAGGTTGAACAACTGGGTCAGCAGCAGGACGCCGATGGCGATGCGGGCCGGCGTGGCGCTGTCCTGCCGCGCATAAAAGCCAGGCGCCAGCACCTTGATCGCCACCAGGCCCAGCAGGCCCACGCCCCAGCCCATGACGGCCTGGGCGGTGCGCGCCACGTCGTCGGCGTGAAAGGCACCGCGGTGGTAGAGCGTAGCCACCAGAGGCTCGGCGAACACCAGCAAGGCCACGGCGCAGGGCAGCGCCAGCAGCATCACCATGCGCAGGCCCCAGTCCAGCAACGCCGCATAGCGGTCCCCCTGCTCGCCGGCCTGCGCGGCCGCCAGCTGCGGCGTCAGCACGGCACTCAGCGCCACGCCCAGCAGGCCGATGGGGAACTCCATCAGCCGGTCCGCGTAGTTGAGCCAGGAGGTGGCGCCCTCGGCGATGTGGCTGGAGATCTGGGTGTTGATCAGCAGGGAGACCTGCGACACGCCCACGCCCAGCAAGGCCGGCCCCATCTGCTTCAGGATCTGCAGCACGCCGCCATGCTGGCGGGCCCGCTGCAAGGCGGCCCAGCTGAGCCCGATGCGCGGCAGCATGCCGATGCGCCGCAGCGCCGGCACCTGCACGGCCAGCTGCAGCAGGCCGCCCACCATCACACCCAGGGCCATGGCGTAGATGCCCGGATAGCCCCAGGCCGGCAGCTGCTTCGCCAGCAGCAGGCCCACGACGATGCAACTGAGGTTCAGCAGCACCGGCGTCACGGCCGGCACCATGAATCGCTTCCAGGTATTGAGCACGCCGGCGGACAGCGCCACCAGCGACATGCAGCCGATATAGGGGAAGGTCCAGCGCGTCATCACGACGGCCGCCTCGTGCCCTTCCCGGGGCATGCCCGAGCCCAGCGCCCAGACCAGCAGTGGCGCGGCCACCACGCCCAGCACGCAGGTCGCCAGCAGGGCCCAGGTGAGCACCGTGGCCACGGCGTCGACCAGGTCACGCGTGGCCTCGTCCCCATGCCGGGCCCGCGTCGCCGCCAGGGCCGGCACGAAAGCCTGGGAGAAGGCACCCTCGGCGAACAGGCGGCGCAGCAGGTTGGGAATCCGGAAGGACACCAGGAAGGCGTCGGTCATGGCATTCGCGCCGAACAGGCCAGCCACCATCTGTTCCCGCACGAGCCCAGTCACGCGGGAAGCCAGGGTCAGCACGGAAATCAAGGACGCGGAACGCAGCAGGCTCATCAGGAATATCGTCTTTCTCGCCTCAGGGGCCCGCAGGGTGCCGGGATTGACCACGGCGCACGACGCTCGCGCCGCCATGCAAGCGGGGTGGACGGGCGGCGATTATGAGCGATGGCCTTGTTCTAGAATCCACAGCTTCGTACGCGAGATGGCCGAATTTGCATGCCGGGCCTATGAATCTCCTTTTGCAAGTGCTATACTCGCGGTCTTTGCACCAACTGGATTAACAAAGAACATGGCAAGCTCTTCCAAAGCCAAGAAGAAAACCGTCCGTTTGGCATCGGGCCGCAAGCGCGCTCGCCAGGACGTCAAGCTGAACGCCGCCAACACGGCTCTGCGCTCCAAATTCCGCACGGTCATCAAGAACGTGCAAAAGGCCGTGGTCGCTGGCGACAAGACCAAGGCTGCTGAACTGTTCAAGACTGCCCAGGCCGTGATCGATTCGGTCGCCGACAAGGGCATCTTCCACAAGAATAAGGCTGCTCGCCACAAGAGCCGCCTGTCCGCCAAGATCAAGGCACTGGCTGCCTGAAACACCAGTCCTGGTGCAAAGAGCTGAAAGGCCCGCCTCTGGCGGGCCTTTTTCATGGCGCAGCCCGAGGAGTCTGGCCGATATGTCCGGCCGATATGTCCAGCCGACGTGCCCTGGCGACGTGCCCTGGCGTTGGCCGGGACTGACCCAGGCTGCTGGCGAAGCGCCCCGCTCTACCGCCCTGCGCATCCGCCTCAGCGCAAAGGCAGCGGCACGGTGTCCAATTCCATGGGCTGCGTGCTGGCACCGGCACCGTTCATGAGCTCGCGCTTGGCCAGCCAGTCCGCCACCGCGGCCACCACCCAGTCCGGGTCATCCAGGGGAATGTCATGCCCGGCACGCGTGTGCAGGCGCACCGGCAGCCCCCAGCCGCGGCTGACCGCCTGCGAGCAGCGCCAATCCACCAGCATGTCGCCCTGGCCGCACAGCAGCAGCATGGGCACGCGAGGCCGCGCCCGGCTGGCCCGATAGCGCATGGCCGCCCAGAGCTGGCGCAGCACATTGAGGCCGCTGACCGGGTGCCGGCGGTGCAGCGCCACCCAAGCATCCAGCACCTCCTCGGAGTGGCACATCAGCTGCGAGGTCAGCTGCAGCACGTGCCGCTCGCGCCAGCGGGCCGCGAAGCGCGCCAGGCTCATGGTCACAAGCGTCAGGTAGTTGGTCGGCCGCAAGCGCCTGAAGAAGGGGCTGAAGGGCTTCATGCTGGTGCTGACCAGCACCGCCGCCTCCAGCTCCGCCGGATAGCGCTGCGCCCACTCGGCCGCCACCATGCCGCCCAGGCTGAGGGCCAGCACATGCACCGGCCCCCGGATCCCCGCCTTGCGCAGCTGCTCCCGCAGATCCTCGACCATGGCGCCGACATCGGCCGGGCTGCTTTCGCGATAACGCGCGCCATTGCCCGGCAGGTCCAGCGTCAGCACCCGCACCTCGCCCTGCTCAGCGCGCAGCCCATGCGCCAGTTGCAAGGGGAAGGCGCCCCAATGGCCGGCCTCCCGCGTCAAACCGCGCAGCAGCACCCAGGTCGACGTGGCTTCGCTCATGCGCGCGCCCCGCGGTACCAGCGGTTCAGGGCACGCTCATAGCCTTCGCCACGCCCCGCCCCTCGAGGCAGCCAGCGCGGCATGCTGAACGCGGCCCGGGCGCAGAAATCCAGCCATACCAGGTGACGCCGCAGCACGCGCTGCTGGCGGTGACTGACCTTGGGGTTGAAGATGCCGTCCCGCGAGAAGAGCTGGCGGGGATTCTTCTTCACCCAGGCCCAGGATCCCATCTCCAGCGTCAGGGGAAGAAAAACGCGTTCCGGCATTTGACAGGATTCCAGATACAGGTAATCCCACAAATCCCCGTGCGTCAGGTATTGCCGGCTTTGCGGCTCAAAGACATAGCGGTGCTGGGCGTGGGTCTGGTCCAGCAGTTCGCTCAAGGCCAGCATTTCAGGCAGATGCCCGATCGGCTTTGTGCTGTATGCGAACGGAAACCAGATTCTGTCATCGAGCCCGAAGCCCGAATGGCAGTCGACGGACAAGACGGCGCGATGGCACAACAGTTCTTCACGAACCACCCGACAAAGGGCTTGCGCTTCGGGCTGCATCTGGGCACCGGCCCGGCCCCGATACCAGGGCAGGTCGGCACTGAGGCGCTGGCCGCCCACCAGAAAGGGCACCGGCCGCTCGGCCTCCACCGGCGAATTGCGCATCAGGTCCACGCCCGCCGGATTGGCCCGCGTGCCCAGCAGCAGCCCGCCAGGATTGACCAGAGGCATGAAGACCATGCGCAAGCCCTGCAGTTGCTGGTGCAGCAACTCGTCCCAGCGCAGCCGCGCCACCAGGCTGGCCAGAAAGGCCAGCACCACCTGACTGCCGATGCGCTCCAGGCCATGAACGCCACCGAAGTAGCCGATGACGGGGACATCGGGTGAGCGACTGCCCAGGCCCAGCACCGGCACCGGCAGCTCGCGCCCCGCCACCTCGACCACTGCCACGTCGCGCCGCTCCAGCAGCCCTTGGGACTGCGACTGCAAGCTCTCCAGCAATGTCAGTGATTCCAGCAAGGTGCGCAGGCGGCGAAGGATGGCGAGCAGGTCCGATCAGGCCGCGACGGGGAGCCGCCGCGCGATGCTGGCAAGCAGCATAGCCAGCCGGCGCCGGCCCGACCATGCGCCGAACAGCGCATCGTCCGACCATGAGTCCGTCATCTTGAGCGGCTAGTCTGCCGTGCATCGCTCCACACGATCCGCGCATTCCGCGCATTCCGCGCATTCCGCGCCAGGATGGTCAAAACGCCATGCAAGCCGTGCCATTGCGAATCCATCAACGCCTGAGGGTGGCCGCCAGTCTCATTCTCTGGGGCGGTTCCGAGTGCCTGGCCCTCTGGCGCAGTCGACGCCGGCGCCTGCGCGACACCTGATCGCCCGCCTGGCCTTCAGCGCTCGCCGCGCTCGGGCAGCAGGCAGGCCTCGGCGACCTGCAGCTGGTTGTCGCGGGCGAAGTTCATGACGAAGTCCCAGGCCATGGGCTCCACGGACTTCAGCTCCTCGTTGACGATCACGCACTTGATGCCGTTGATGACCCGCGGCACGCAATAAGGCGAGTAGCCGATGTGGGCACCGATCCCTGCCTTGGCACCGCCGGGCCGGAAGCAGGACATGGCACCGGCCAGCCGCTCCGCCCAGTCGCTGGGACGGAAGGTGCGCCCTTCCAGGGTGACACCTTGGATGAACACTTCGCGGGGCTTGGGGACTTGGGTCATGGATGGAAACGGCGGCCGCCCGGACAACGGAATGAACGGCAAACCGCTATTGTGCCTTGGATGTGTTGCGCCGCAGCACGGCTGAGTTACCAGGGCCGAACTTTTGCCCGGCACTTCTTCGCGAAAACCCGCAGCCGCCCGGGGTGCAACCTTAGAATCATCCGCTCCCGGCCTGACGCTGGATTGACGCAATCCGGCAGCCGGGCACCCTTTGTTTCACCCCATCCGACATGGAGAGTTGATGAACGCCTCTGCGCCTTCCGTCCCGTCCGAACCTCACGTGATGCAAACCTATGGCCGCCTGCCGATCGCGCTGTCGCACGGCCAGGGCGTCTGGGTCTGGGATGTGAACGGCCGACGATACCTGGACGCGCTGGGCGGCATCGCGGTGAACACGCTGGGCCATGCCCACCCCAAGCTGGTTCCCGCCCTGCAGGAGCAGATCGGCAAGATGATCCACTGCAGCAACTACTACCATGTGCCGCTGCAGGAGGAGCTCGCCGCCCGCCTGGTCGAGCTCTCGGGCCTCAGCAACGCCTTCTTCTGCAACTCGGGCCTGGAAGCCAATGAGGCGGCGATCAAGATCGCGCGCAAGTTCGGCACCGACCGGGGCAACAGCAATCCCGAGATTCTGGTCTTCGAGGGCGCCTTCCATGGCCGCTCGCTGGCGACGCTCTCGGCCACGGCCAACCCCAAGATCCACGCCGGCTTCGGCCCCTTGGTGCCAGGTTTTGTCCGCGTGCCGCTGAATGACATCGCAGCGGTCGAGAAGGCGCTGGACGAGCACCCCAACATCACCGCCATCTTCCTGGAGACCATCCAGGGCGAAGGTGGCGTGAACCCGGCACGCATCGAGTTCCTGCAGCAGCTTCGCGCCGTCTGCGACCGCCGCGACCTGCTGCTGATGCTGGACGAAGTGCAGTGCGGCATCGGCCGCACCGGCAAGTGGTTCGCCCACCAGTGGGCCGGCATCCAGCCCGACGTCATGCCGCTGGCCAAGGGCCTGGGTTCGGGCGTGCCGGTCGGCGCGGTGGTCTGCGGCCCGCGCGCGGCCAAGGTCATGCAGCCGGGCAACCACGGCACCACCTTCGGCGGCAACCCGCTGGCCATGCGCGCCGGTGTCGAGACCCTGCGCCTGATAGTCGAGGAAAACCTGCTGGCCAATGCCGCCAAGGTGGGCGCCGAGCTCAAGGCCGGGCTGGAGCGCGAGCTGGCCGGCGTGGCAGGCGTCAAGGAGATCCGCGGCCAGGGCCTGATGCTGGGCATCGAGCTGGACCGCCCCGCCGGCGCGCTGCTGGGCCGATGCGCCGAGGCCGGCCTGATGATCAGCGTCACCGCCGAGCGTGTGATCCGCCTGGTGCCCGCCCTCATCATGACCAGCGAGGAGGCGGCCCAGGTCGTGAGCCTGCTCGTGCCCGTGATCAAGCAATTCCTCTCGGAGCCCCAGGCATGAAGCCCGGGGACAGTCTCATGCGCCACTACCTCCAGTTCAAGGACTTCCGCGCCGAAGAGTACGCCCACCTGTTCGAGCGCGCCTCCATCATCAAGCGCCGCTTCAAGAACTACGAGAAATACCAGCCGCTGCAGGACCGCACGCTGGCGATGATCTTCGAGAAGGCCAGCACCCGCACGCGGGTGAGCTTCGAGGCCGGCATGTACCAGATGGGCGGATCGGTGGTGCACCTGACCACCGGCGACAGCCAGCTGGGCCGTGCCGAGCCCGTCGAGGACAGCGCCCGCGTCATCAGCCGTATGGTCGACCTCGTGATGATCCGCACCTTCGAGCAGAGCAAGATCGAGCGCTTTGCGGCGCACTCGCGGGTGCCGGTCATCAACGGTCTGACCAACGAGTTCCATCCCTGCCAGATCGTCGCGGACCTCTTCACCTTCCTCGAAGCGCGGGGCATGGACCGCCGCGGCGGCATCGACATGGACTGCCTCAAGGGCCGCGTCGTGGCCTGGGTGGGTGATGGCAACAACATGGCCAACACCTGGCTGCAGGCCGCGGAAATCCTGGGCTTCACCGTGCATGTGAGCACGCCCAGCGGCTATGAGATCGACCCCAAGGTGGCCGGCGTCAGCAAGCCGGACTGCTACAAGGTCTTTGCCGATCCCATGGAAGCCTGCCGCGGGGCCGACCTGGTCACCACCGACGTCTGGACCAGCATGGGCTACGAGGCCGAGAACGACGCCCGCCGTACCGCCTTTGCCGACTGGTGCGTGGACGCCGAGATGATGGCCGTGGCCAAGCCCGACGCCCTCTTCATGCACTGCCTGCCGGCGCATCGAGGCGAGGAGGTCACGGCCGAGGTGATCGACGGGCCCCAGTCCGTGGTCTGGGACGAAGCGGAAAACAGAATGCACGTGCAAAAGGCACTCATGGAGTACCTTTTGCT
>JAYSEK010000001.1:95408-200034 GCA_041913905.1 Burkholderiaceae bacterium
CGGGCGGATCGGCTGAAGGCCGGGACGCGCACCCGCCAGGGTGCATTCTGTTGGGGCTTGGCTCACTTTGCGCAGCAAAGTGAAGCGCCGTCAGGCGCGGCCAAGACCAAAACGCCTGCACGTGCAAAAGGCACTCATGGAGTACCTTTTGCTCGGGCGGATCGGCTGAAGGCCGGGACGCGCACCCGCCAGGGTGCATTCTGTTGGGCACTGCAGGCGAATCGGGGCAAATGCATCAGCATGCCGTCAGAGTCCCCGGCGACACTAGCGGCATGAAGCTCGCCCTCATTTCCGACCTGCACGCCAACCGCGAAGCCTTCAGCGCCGTGCTTGACCATGCCCGTGCCCAGGGCGCCGGCGCGTTCGCGCTGCTGGGCGACCTGGTCGGCTATGGCGGCGACCCGGCCTGGGTGGTCGACCAGGCCCGGGAACTGGTCAAGCACGGCGCGCTGGCGGTGATGGGCAACCACGACAGCGCCATCGTCGCCGGCCCCCTGCCCACCATGCGTGACGATGCCCGCGAGGCCATCCTCTGGACCCGCGCCCAGCTGGATGCCAGCCAGCTGGACTTCCTGGGCAGCCTGCCCCTGCATTGCGAGCGCAAGGACTGCCTGTTCGTGCACGCCAACGCCTTCGATCCGGCGGGTTTCGAGTACGTCCAGGGGCGCCTGGAGGCCATGCGCAGCCTGCACGCCACGCATTGCCGCTACACCTTCTGCGGCCATATGCACGAGCCCAAGCTCTACCACCTCTCCAGCACCGGCAAGGCTGGCGAGTTCGTGCCCTCGCCCGGCGTGGAGATCCCGCTGCTGCCCAATCGCCAGTGGCTGGTGATTCCCGGCTCCTGCGGCCAGCCTCGCGACGGCAATCCGGCGGCCTGCTACGCGCTCTTTGACATGGACACAGGGCTGCTGAGCTTCCAGCGCGTACCCTATGACGTGGACGCCGCCGTCGCGCGCGTCCGTCATTCCGGTCTCAGCAAGCCGGTTGCCGAACGACTCGCGCAGCGCCTGCTGAAGGGAGAATGAGCACCGCCACCAGCCCAGGGACCCCGCCATGCGCGTGACCGCCGCCCGCCAAGACAGCCCGAACGCCAAGGCCGACACCGCCCTGCCCGCCCCCATCCTGGGCCCGCTGGAGCCGGGCATGGTGCTGGACGGATTCCGCCTCGAGGAACGGCTGCACCAGGGCGGCATGGCCAATCTGTGGCGCGTCACCCGCATCGACCCCGTCCCGGGCGAGGACTTCCCGCTGCTGATGAAGGTGCCGCGCATCAAGGGTGGCGAGGATCCCGCCACCATCGTGGGATTCGAAGTCGAGCAGATGCTGATGCCGGCGCTCAAGGGCCCGCATGTGCCGCGCTATGTGGCCCGCGGCGACTGGACCCGCCAGGCCTATATCGTGATGGAGCACATCCAGGGTCAGTCCTTGCGCCCGCGGCTGGACGAGGCGCCCCTGCCGCTGGACGAAGTGGTGGAGATCGGCAGCCGCGTCGCCACCGCCCTGCAGGATCTGCATCGCCAGCATGTGGTCCACCTGGACATCAAGCCCAGCAACATCATGTTCCGCCCGGACGGCAGCGCGGTGCTGATCGACTTCGGCCTCTCGCGCCACGACCACCTCCCTGACCTGCTGGAAGAAGAGTTCAGCCTGCCCATGGGCACCGGGCCGTACATGTCGCCCGAGCAGGTGCAGTTCGTGCGCAACGACCCGCGCAGCGACCTGTTCGCCCTGGGCGTGATGCTCTACCACCTGGCCACCGGCGAGCGCCCCTTCGGCCAGCCCTCCTCGGTGCGGGGACTGCGCCGGCGGCTTTATGTCGAGCCGGTCCCGCCGCGTGCCATCAACCCGGACCTCCCGCCCTGGATGCAGGAGGTGATCCTGCGCTGCCTGGAGGTCAAGGCCGAGCGCCGCTACCAGAGCGCCGCCCAGCTGGCCCTGGACCTGCAGCGCCCCGAAGGCATCACCCTCACCCGCCGTGCCGAGCGCATGAGCAAGAGCGGTGCCCTCAAGGAGCTCAAGCGCTGGTTCTTCGCCCTGGGTTCGGAGCCCACGCTGCAGCCCAGCGTGGGCGAACAGGTGGCGCGCAGCCCCATCATCATGGCCGCCGTCGACATCGAGCACGCGACCCCCGGCCTGCTGGAGCAGTTGCGCGAGACCGTGCGCCGCATCGTGCAGACCGAGCCCGGCGCCCGCCTGGCCTGCGTCAGCGTGATGCGCACCGCGCGGATCGGCATGGACGTGCTGACCGACAAGGACGGCAAGAGCGTGCACGTCAAACAGCTGGTAGCGCTGAAGCATTGGGCCCGCCCCATCAGCCGCGCGCTCAGCCTGGAAGACGGGCGCCTGACCTTCCATGTGCTGGAAGCGCCTGACCCGGCCGCCGCCATCATCGACTTCGCGGCCCGCAACGGCGTGGACCACATCGTGATGGGTGCGCGCGGCAACTCGGCGCTGCGTCGCTACCTGGGCAGCGTATCGGCCCAGGTCGTCGCAGAGTCCGACTGCAGCGTCACCGTGGTCCGCGAGCTGGCCGCCGGCCACAAGGCCGCCGCCGCGCAGTCGGGCCTGACCGCCCCTGCCGTGGAGCAGCCGGAAGGCTGACGCCCGTGGGAGCGCCCCTACACTGGCGCCCTATGAGCACCGACAACCCCTGCCTGCACTGCGGCGCCTGCTGCGCCAGCTTCCGTGTCGACTTTGCCCGTGAGGAGCTGCAAAGCGAAGGCGGCAGCGTGCCCGACGGCCTGTGCGCGGAGCTCACCGGCAGCCTGTGCCGCATGCGGGGCACCGACCATGCGCAGCCGCGATGCGCCGCCCTGGTGGGCCAGGTCGGGGTGCGCGCCAGCTGCGGCATCTACGAATGGCGCCCCTCGCCCTGCCGGGAATTCGGCCTGCGCGCGCCACTGGGGCTGGGCGACGAGGCTTGCACCCGCGCGCGTCAGCGGCACGGACTCCCGGCCCTGCAGGCCCTGAGCGCGCAATGACGCAGCGACTGCAATTGCCTGTGACGCGCTCAGTCCGCCTTCTGGGCTGACTGCAGCAGGGCGCGCTTCTTGGCCAGCAGCTGCTGGCGCTGCTGCTCGTTGTCGCTGGCCTGCAGCCCCTGCCGCAGTGCGGCGATCGCCTCGTCGTCGCGCCCGAGGCGCATGTAGCTCGCGGCGATGTACTGCTGCAGCCGCGGATCCAGGCCCGTGCGTTCACGCTGCCGCTGGAACAGCGCCAGCGCCTTGCTTGCATCGCCAGCCGCCAATGCCAGCCGCCCCTGGTCGAAGTCGGCGAAGGGCGGGTTGGGTTGCAGTTCACGCAGGCGACCGCGCCACACGCTGGCCTCCGGGCTGCCCGTCTCGTCCAGGACCGCAATCAGGTTGCCCATGGCCGCGACGCTGTCGGGCGCCAAGACAAGGCTGAGTCGGAGCGCGGCCTCGGCCTTGGCCGGCTGGTTGCGGCTGGACAGCACGACGGCCAGCGTGTTGTAGGACTCCGGCAGCGTAGGGTCGGCGAGCAAGGCCTGCTTGGCCAGGTGATAGGCTTGGTCATATTGCGCAACGTCCAGAGCCTCGGAAGCCAGGTTGTTGAGGTACATCGCAATCACCGCGGACTCGTCCAGCTCGCGCAAGGCCTGCCGGTTCTTGAACTCGATCGGCACGAAGTCGACGGTCAGGCCCTGGCTGAAGGGCGAACCGCGCAGGAAGCCGTCCACGGCGTTCTGGGCCAGCGTCACATTGACGTGCCGGATCTGGAAGCTCAGCCGATCTCCCCGGCTCCAGGCTTCGGGGGTGCGAACCAGTTGGTAGTGCACCCGGATGCCCAGGCGCTTCGCAAACGCGGCCGTCATCAAGGCCAGCGACAGACAGTTGCCCTTGCGCGCCTCGAATGCCTCGGCCGCATTGCGCGTGTAGTCGGAGCTGTACTCGACGCCAATGCGCCCACGCTCGTACAGGACAGAGTACAAGGCCTCCGGCCCGCCGACGCGCGCCGCCATGGGCTCCAGTGTCCGACGGACCAGATCCTCCATGGCCGGCGAAAGCGCAAGCGCCTCCCTGGCCTTGCGCGCAGCGAGCTCGGACTCAGCGAAGGCGTCGTCAGCCAGCACCGAGGGCAGCTTCCTGAGCAGTTGCTCGCGCCCCAGCTCTTCGCTGCCCCCCGCCTGCGGCGTAGCACAGGCCGCCAGCGCTGCAAGCACCAGGACACCGATCAGGCGGCAGACGAATTGATTGGCGGCATGCATGATCCATCCCCGACAGAGCAAGGCCCTGTCACTGTCGTAGTGCCGGACGCTTGTCCAGCAGCTTGTTGAGCTTGGCTTCGTAGATGCGCTGCTGCCCCAGCGTCGGGCTGGTCTGCGCCGCCAGTGCCAGGTGTTGCGCAGCCCGGTCCTGCTGCCCTAGCGCCAGCTTGGCCAAGGCTGCCCAAAAGTGCAGCTCGTGATTGTTGCCGGACCGGGCCAGCTCCTTGGCAAACAGCGCATCGGCGGCGCGATAGTCCCGCCGCTTCATGGCCTCCACCCCTTCATCGAGGTGCTTGAAGGGGGCCACGGGCTGGATGGCGGCCAGACGGGTCTCGTAGCGTGCCATCTCCAGCGGGCGCCCGGTTTCCCGCAGCAGCACCACCATATTGGCCAGTGCGACGTCGTTGTCAGGCTCGCGGGCCAGCACTTGCTCCAGCACCCGCTCGGCAAGCTCCGGACGGCCATGGCGCCGATACAGCACCGCCAGCGTGTTGAAGCCTCCGCTGAATCGGGGCTCGGTCATCACGGCAGCGCGTGCCCACCAATAGGCACCGCGGACATCGTCCATGGCCAGCTGTTCCGCCGCCCGGTTGTTGTAGAACATGGCAGCGATGGTGCTCTCGCTGATCTCCACGGCGCGGGACAGGTGCCCGGCAACCTCGGGCTGGAAGTCCACGATGGTGGGAGTCTCCGATCCGGTGCCGAGGCCGCGCTCCTGCAGACGCGTGCCCAGTCCGAGGTTCACGTGCCCGGCCTGGAAGATGAGGTTGGCGTCACGGGTCCATTGCGGTTCGCCCAGCACCGAACGGAAATACACCGGCAGACGCAGCTCGCGTGCAAACGCCGCCGTCATCAGCACCAGGGACAGGCAGTTGCCCTTTCCCTCGGCAAAGGTCTCAGCCGCCGTACGCGTCTTCTCGGCGTCGTACTGCAGTTGCAGTTTTCCATCCCGGTAAAGCGCCTGCAGCAAGCCCTCCTTGCCGCCCAGGAGCCGGACCTTGGGCTGGATGGATTGCTCGACGAAATGCCGCATGGCCGGCGTGAGCTCCAGCAGGTCCTGGGTCGCCGGCAGCTGAGGCGCCGGCGCAAAGGCCTCATCCATCAGTACCGGTGCAGCCGGCGGCGCCAAGGGTGCCGTCGCACAGGCCTGCAGCAGGCTCACGAGCAGAGCCAGACCAGCAAGACGCCAGCAGGCAAGTGGTCGAGGCTGAATCATGATCACGAACTCGGGAATCCGGGGGACTTGAGTTCATGATGCGCGCCGCTTGCAGCCCTTGCAAGCCATGCCGTAACTCACATCGGGACTGTGCCAATGGCGGATGTGCAAACTTGGCGCTTATCGAGCTCAGCGCACGAACACGGCCGCGGACCAGGCCGGCACCTGCACCGTCCCCTGCGCCGCATCCACCCTTGCGCCTTGCCGCATGGCAGCATCCGCGGCATCGGCTCGCGCCAGCACCGGATGCAGGCGCCAGGCCCGTCGCGCGCCCTCCCACGCGAAACGCTGCGGTGCGCGACTGGCGTTGAAGACCAGCAGCACCTCGCGCCAGCCGGCGCCTGCCAGGCCGCGCCCGTCCAGCCGCACCAGCAGCAGGGCCGGCGAACTGCCTGCATCAAGACGCGGAAAGCTCAGGCGGCGCTGCACGTCGGCGGCATCGCGCAGGTGAAAGAGGCGGGAGCTGGCGCGCACCCGCAGCTGATCCAGGAACATGTCGCGCGCCGTGCGCAGGTCCTGCGGCCGCGGCTTGAGCGTGGGGTCGGCCAGCAGCGGACGATACAGGGGCCAGGCCTCGGCGTTGTCCCGCGCCGGCGGCAGGCCGACCCCGAAGCCGTTGTCCTGCAGGCTCCAGTCCAGGCGGTTGAACCCGTCTCCGGAGTCGAAGCTGTTCCGGTCCAGGGACTTGGAGCGCAGGATCTCCATGCCGGCATGGAAATAGGCGACGCCCTGGCTGTAGGCCGTCACCGCCGTCGCCAGCAACTGCGCCCGCATGCGCTCCTCCTGCGAAACATCGCGCGGCAGGCGCAGCACGTTGTTGTCGAACAGGGTGTGGTTGTCGTGGTTCTCGGCATAGTTCACGACCTCGGCAGGCTCGCTGGCATAGCCTGCCGGCTGGTCCCCGTAAGCTATCTCTGCCAGGCTCTGGTGAACCCCGCGCCAGTCCTGCATGCGGTAGCTGCGCAGGCTGCCGGCCAGGCCCACCCGGACGAGGTCGGCGGCCTGCTGCAGCGCCTGTTCGGAAGCAGCCTCGCTGCTGCCCGTGCTGCCGTCCCTGGCTTGGCCATTGGGCGCAATGAACAGACCGTTCCCCCAGCCTTGGCGCACCAGGCCGGCCGGCGAGCCGTCGCCTGGCGAGCCGCCCCGCAGCGCGTCGCGTGCCCGATCGCTGAAGGTGCCGATGCCGCTGCCATTGAGCGACAGCTGGCTGGCCTGCACGAAGCGCGCGCCGTGCGCCACCTCGCCGAAATTCCAACCCTCGCCGATCAACGGAATCTTGCGCCGCAGCTCACGGCCAAGCCGCGACGCGATGCCCTCCATCACCGCGCGGGGCTGGTGGCCCATGAGGTCGAAGCGGAAGGAGTCGATGCCGTGCTTTTGCGCCCACAGCAGCACCGAGTCGCTCATCAGCTTGGCCATCATGCGGTGCTCGGTGGCGGTGTTGTCGCAGCAGGTCGAACGCTCGACCTGGCCGTCGGCGTCCAGGCGCTGGTAGTAGCCGGGCACCACGCGGTCCAGCACCGAATGGGCATGCTGGCCCGAGGCCGGCGTGTGGTTGTAGACCACGTCCATGCCCACCCGCAGGCCCAGGCCATGCAGGGCCATCACCATCTGGCGGAATTCCAGCAGGCGCTTCCCGGCAGCGTTGGCATCGCTGGCATAGCTGCCCTCGGGAGCGCTGTAGTGGAACGGGTCGTAGCCCCAGTTGTAGCAATCGCGCGCCGCCAGCGCCGTGACGGCGGACTGCTGGGCCTCGCTGTCCGGCGCCGCGTCCGGCACCTGCGGCTGGGCGCAGCCGCGCTCGGGGATGCTGGCGATGTCGAAGACCGGCAGCAGGTGCAGGTCCGTCATGCCGGCGCGCGCCAGACGGCGCAGGTGCTGCACACCCAGCGACTGCGTCTGCGCAAAGGCGCCGTACTTGCCGCGCATTGCGGGTGGCTGGCTGGCGTCGTTCCAGGAGAAGTCCCGCACATGGAGTTCGTAGATGCTCATGTCGGTCGACGCCCGCGGCGGCGCAGGGCGCCGATGCTTCGTCCAGCCGGGTGGCATCCAGGCGGGGTCGTCCAGGTCGGCCATGAAGCTGCGGCGCGAGTCCGCGTTGAGACTCACCGAGTAGGGATCGGTCACGCGCTGACGCAGCAGGCCCTGCCCGGGCACCAGCACGTCGACAAGGAAGCGGTAGTACTGGCCGCGCAGATCCTCCGCCGCCGGCAGGAGCCAGCTCCCGCTGGCCGGTTCCCACTGCAGCGCCTGCAGGCGTGAGGCTGGCGCCTCGGGCCCCGGGTACAGGCACAGCTGCACCTGGTGCGCCGTCGGTGCCCACAGCCGCAGCCCGGTGCTGCGCCGGCCCGATTCGTGGCTGAAGAGCGGGCCGTAGCTCAGCGACTCGGCGGCGTCGGCATAGCGCGCGTCCAGCGCACCCGCCATCTGCAGGCGGCTGGCCTCCAGCACATGCCCCTGGGCATCCTCGCGCAGCAGCAACAGCTCAGCGCGCAGCCAGCGCTCGTCCAGCATCTCGCCCGCAGGCATGTGAAGCACGCCGCCCCGCCGCAAATGCGGGAAGCGCTCAGCCAGCGGCGCCGGCAGTTCGCCGCCGCGCCGCAGCGGCAGGCTGGCGTCCACGCCTTGCACAGCCTGGCCGGGCCGTGCCTGCAGGCCGCCGCGCCACGCAGCCACCAGGCGGAGCCCGCCCTCGCTGCTCACGCCCGGCCACTGCAAATGGCGCAGATCCAGCGCATGCGCGCGGGCGGGCCAGGCCAAGGCATCCTGCGCTGGCGCCTGCAGCACGGTGGCCAGCCCTTCCTCGTCGCAGGCCTCTTGGGCTGCATGCTCGCCGCCACCCGTCACCGCCTGCGCATGCCCTATCGACAAAGCCAGCGCCAGCATCAGAACGCCCCTCCCCGCGCGAGGAGTGCGCGTCCTGAGCCATGACGGCAACGGCGCGAAGGCAGATGGGAAGCAAGACGGCACGGTGGGCATGATGGGTGGACTCAGCGTCGACAACGCCACAAGAGGAGCCACGTGGCGATTCCGCAAATAGTAGCAAAACTACATATGCAGGAATCACGGGTTTTCATGAGCTTCTTTTGCGTCTATTCTCATCTCCGGACACTTCCTCATTCAACGGCAAGAGAAATGTATTTCAACTACAAATATCACTTCCGTAGTTTTGGTGCCGGTCTGGCCCTGGGCATCGCGTTGACCGCACAGGCTGCTCCCCGCATGCACGGTGTGCCTGCGGCCCGCCCGGGCTGGTCGCAGGGGGTATTCATGGAGGTCTTCGTCCGCGCCTACCAGGACAGCGATGGCGATGGCATCGGCGACCTGCGCGGGCTGACCCGTCGCCTGGACTACCTCCAGCAGTTGGGCGTGACCGGCCTGTGGCTGATGCCCGTCACCCGCAGCGCCGACCATGACCACGGCTATGCCATCACCGATTTCCGCGCCATCGAGCCGGCCTACGGCAGCCTGGAGGATTTCGACGAGCTGCTGCGCCAGGCCCATCGCCGCGGCATCGGCGTGGTGATGGACTACATCCTCAACCACAGCGCCCGCGAGCACCCCTGGTTCCAGGACAGCCTGAAGAACCCGCAATCGCCCTGGCGCGACTGGTACGTCTGGCAAGACCCGGCACCGCCCGACCTGGAGGACTGGGACATCTGGGGCCACAAGCCCTGGTATGCCGACACCGAACGCCCCGAGAGCAGCGCCCGCTACTTCGCCACCTTCGGTCCGCACATGCCGGACTTCAACCTGCGCAACCCCGCCGTCGTCGACTACCACCGCGGCAGCCTGCGTTTCTGGCTGGACCGCGGCCTGGATGGCTTCCGGCTGGATGCCGTGCCGCACCTGATCGAGAACAGCGCAAAGGACTGGAACGACCAGCCGCAAAGCCGCGCCCTCACGGGAGACTTCAGCCGGCTCATCCGCAGCTATCCCGGCCGTTTCACGGTCTGCGAGGCCACCGCCAGCCCGACGGCCTATGCCCACCCCGATATTTGCGGCAGCGCCTTCGATTTCGGCCTGGAACGGCTCATCATCCGGGCGGCCCGCGGCGAGGCCGAGGCTCTGGCGCCCTTGGCGCAGCACTTCGAGAGCACCCCGCTGAACATGGCCACCATGCTGGCCAACCACGACATCTTCGCCGGCGCCCGCGTCTGGGACCAGCTTGAAGGCGACGAGGCCCGCTACCGACTGGCCGCCGCCACCTACCTGCTGCTGCCCGGCATTCCCTTCCTCTACTACGGTGAGGAGATCGGCATGGCTGGCATCGCAGGTCCGGGCGACACGCCCCTGCGTGCCCCCATGAGTTGGACGGGCGACGCCCGCGGCTTCACCCTGGGCCAGCCCTTCCGTCCGGCATCGCCCAACGCCGGCACGCACAACGCCGCCGCGCAGGCGCGCGACCCCGGCTCGCTGTTGAACCACTACAAGACCCTGATCCGTCTGCGGCGCGCCGAGCCCGCGCTCGGCCGCGGCGACTACCAGCACGCTTTCCAGGACGGCAGCGTGATCGGCTTCCAGCGCAGTGCGCAGGGCCGGACGCTGCTGGTGCTGATCAACTACGGCCCGCAGGCCTGGCGCGGGCTGCCGGCCGGACTGAAGGCCGGTCAGCGCCTGCGTCCCCTGCTGCGCAGCCAGGCCGGGGCCAGGATCGATCGACATCGCGCACATGGCAGCCTGCCCGCCGCGCAGCTGCAACTGCCTCCGCAGTCCTTTGCCGTCTACCGCCTGCATTGAGATGGGTCTCGACATGTCCATGCCTCTCACACTTCGCCGCATCGCCCGGCTGCTCGCCGGCTTGCTGGCCCTCACCTTCTTCAGCAGCCTCCACGCCATGACCCTGGAACACATCGAGCCCCGCTCCTGGTGGGTGGGCATGAAGCAGCCCGGCCTGCAGCTGATGCTGCACGGCCCCGCCGTCGGCCGTCTGCAGGCGCACATCGCACATCCCGGTGTCCGCCTGCTGCGGCAACAGCGCCTGGACAGCCCCAACTACCTGGTGCTGGACCTGGAGATCACAGCGCAGGCAAGACCTGGCACCCTGCAGATCGAGCTGCGTGATGGCGAGCGCCTCGTCCTGAGCCAGCCTTACGAGCTGCAGGCCCGCACGCCTGGCTCGGCGCAGCGCCAGGGCTTCGGACCGCAGGATGCCATCTACCTGATCGTGCCGGACCGCTTTGCCAAGGGCTTGCCGGCGCCGGAGCCGGCCGGCATGGCGGAAGGCGAGCGCCGCGCCCTGCCAGGCGGGCGCCACGGCGGCAATCTGGCGGGCATGCGCCAGCATCTGGACTACATCGCGGCCATGGGTTTCACGCAGATCTGGCCCACGCCGCTGACCGAGAACGACAGCCGCGAATACAGCTACCACGGCTACGCCAGCACCGATCTGTACCGCGTCGACCCGCGTTTCGGCAGCAACGAAGACTTCCGCGCCTTCGTCGCCGAGGCCCGCGCCAAGGGCCTCGGCGTGATCCAGGACATCGTGCTCAACCACATCGGCGCCAATCACTGGTGGATGAAGGACCTGCCCACGCGCGACTGGGTCAACCAGTGGCCGCGCTACACCGAAACCAGCCACGCGCGCATGTCCGTCCAGGATCCCTACGGCACTGAGAGCGACCGCCGCGCCTTCAGCGATGGCTGGTTCACGCCCAACATGCCCGACCTCAACCAGCGCCAGCCCGTGCTGGCCAACTACCTGATCCAGAACAGCCTCTGGTGGGTCGAGTACGCCGGCGTCAGCGGCATCCGCACCGACACCTACTCGTATTCCGACAAGACCTTCCTCGCGCAGTGGAGTGCGCGGATGCTGGAGGAGTACCCGCGGCTGAACCTCGTCGGCGAGGAATGGAGCCCGCATCCTGCCGTCGTGGCCTACTGGCAGCGCGGCAAGCACAACCATGACGGCTACCAGTCCCACATGCCCAGCATGATGGACTTCCCGCTGCATGGGGCGCTGCTGGCCGCGCTGGTCGAGTCCGACGGCCATGACAGCGGCTTCACACGGCTCTACGAGGCGCTGGCCCATGACTTCGTGTATGCAGACCCGGCGCAGCTGGTGCTGTTCGAAGGCAACCACGACACCCCGCGCAGCTTCTCCGCCCTGCGCGAAGACCTGGCCCTCTACAAGATGGCCACGGCCTACATTGCCATGACGCGGCGCATTCCACAGTTCTTCTACGGTTCGGAGGTTCTGCTCGAAAGCCCGCGGGAGCGCGACGACGGGGCCGTGCGTGCGGACTTCCCCGGCGGCTGGCCGGGCGACACCGTCAACGCCTTCACCGGCGAAGGCCTGAGCGCCGCGCAGAAGCAGGCCCAGGACTGGCTGCGGCACCTGCTGAACTGGCGCAAGCAGCAGCCGGCCATCCATGCGGGCCGACTGGTCCACTACAGCCCGCGGGACGGCGCCTACGTGCTGTTCCGCGAACTGGGCGGGCAGAAGCTGATGCTGGTGCTGCACAAGGGCCGGCGCGACGCCCAACTGGACATTGCCCGTTTCCCGGAAATGCTGCGCCCCGGCCTGCACTGGCGCGAGGTGATGAGCGGCAGTGAAGGTCGCCTGGCCGCGAGCCTGCCCCTGCCCGCGCGCTCGGCCCAGATCTTCGAGCTGCGCGACTGAAGGCGGCGGGGGCCCCGCTTCGGCAGCGCAGAGGCTGTCAAGCCCCTGTCGTTCCGATGTCAGCTCCTACGGTGGACGGCGCGCCCGTACGCCTCCATACTGCGCGGCACCGGGGGTCGTACCAAGCCACTGGGCCAAGTGGCAAGACCTGCCCCCATGCCAGGGAGTCAGTGCCGCCGTGTCCACAAACCCAAGTTCCCGCGCGCCGGAGTCAGCCAGGCGGCTGCATCTGGCCGTCCTCTTCAGCGACCTGAGCCATTCCAGCCAGTTGGCCTCGCGCCTGGAAGCCGAGGACTACCTGGAGCTGCTCGCCCAGGTGCGGGACTGCTGCCGCAAGGCCGTCCAGAAGCATGAGGGCTTGGTCGTGCGGCTGCAGGGCGATGGGCTGCTGGCCGTGTTCGGCTACCCGCAGGCCTGCGAGGACATGGCCCGCCGCGCCACCGAGGCCGCGCTGGAGCTGCATGCCGGCGTCGCGCTGCTGCAGGCCGCCGAAGGCCCGCACCTGCCGCCCTTGCAAATGCACAGCGGCATCCACGCCGGCCTGACACTGGTGGTCGAAGGGGACTGCGAAACCGGACGCCTGGATCTGCTGGGCGAGCCGCCCAATATCGCGGCGCGCCTGTGCGAGCAGGCCGAGGCCGGCGAGATCTGGGTCAGCCAGGCTGCACTGGGGCCGGAGCTGCATCAGTTCGAGCACCGCCCCGTGCAGCCCCTCGTCCTGCGTGGCTTGCCCGAGGCGCTGCCGGCCGCCTGCATCACCAGGCGCGGCCAGGTCCTGACGCGGCTGCAGGCCCGCGAACGCCAGGGCGCCCTGCCCTTCAGCGGACGCGGGGACGAGCTGCAGAGCCTGCGGCAGATGCTGGGCCTGGCGGCCTCGGGCGAATGCCAGCTGGCCCTGGTGCATGGCGCCCCTGGCCTGGGCAAGACACGGCTGTGCGAGGCCTTGATCGCCGAGGCCCAGCGCGAAGGCTGGCGCATTCATCGGGGCTATTGCGACGGCCACCTGCACGGGGAAGTCATGCAGCCCTGGATGCAGTTGCTGCGCGCGTGTTTCGGCCAGCCCGGACTGAGCCCGCAGGACCAGTTGCCCACCGCGCCCGACCTCGCTGCCCTGCTGCAGGCCCTGCCGCCCGAGTTGCAGGGCGATGCCGCCGAGTGGCTGGAGGCCTTGCGGCCGCAGGCGCGGACCCGCGGCGGTGGCCAGTCCTGGCGCGACTGGCTGCCTCGCCTGCCGGCCCTGCTCAAGGCCCTGGGACGTCAGCAGCCACAGCTCGTGTTCCTGGACGACTGGCAATGGGCGGACCAGGCCAGCCAGCAGATCCTGGAGCAGCTGCTTCGGCAGGGCCGGCAGCCGTTGATGATCCTGGTGACCAGCCGGCAGGCAGAGCTGGGCCCGCTGCAGCCGCGCCGGGACTTCCATGCTTTGGCCCTGGGCCCGCTGTCGTTGGCGGACTGCAGGCCGGCCATCGCCCACCTCCTGCCCGGCCTGGACCCCTTTCTGGTGGAGCGCATCCACGCCCAGGGTGGCGGCAACCCGCTGTACATCGAGGAACTCTGCCACTGCGCCGCGCAGCTGCCGCGCCCGCTGCTGGCCCAGCGGCTGGAAGAACCTCGTCCCACGCAAACGTCCTGGACGGGCCTGGAGCTGCCCTGGCTGCGCAGCCTGGTCGAAGCCCGGCTGGAGCGCCTGCCACCGGAGCAGCTGGAGCTCTTGAAGACGGCGGCCGTGATCGGCCCGGTCCTGCCCCAATGGCTGCTGCAGCGCCTTTGCGGCGAAGACACGCAGCCCGCGATCGCCTCGCTGGCCGGGCAGGACCTGCTCTACCCGGCAGAGACGCCCGGACAGCTGCGCTTCAAGCACGGCATCACGCGCGAGGTGGTGTACCAGCTGGTGGGGGCGCCGCAGCGCCGCCAGCTGCATCGCCGCATTGCCCAGATCCTGTCGGAGGCCCACGAGCAGGAGCATGCGGACGGCCTGCCCGGCTGGCAGGCCGCGCTGGCCTACCACCATGCCCGGGCGGGCGACTGGCAGGAGTCGGCCCGGCATGCCGAACAGGCCGGCGAGCACGCCGCCCTGGGCGCCGCCCCGGACCGCGCCCAGCACTTCTACCGCATGGCGCTGGATGCGCTGGGCCAGTGCCCGGCCACGGCGGACTGCTATGCCATGCAGGTGCGGATCCTGCAGCGGCTGGGGCTGGCCTGTGTCTTCGATCCCGCGCCGGAGGACCTGGACTACTTCGACCAGGGTTGGGAGCAGGCCCGGCGCAGGGACGACCAGGCCACCATGGCGCTGACGCTCTACTGGCGCGGCTACGTGGCCTACGCCCTGGGGATGACCCAGGCCGCCGTGCGCCATCTGCGCGAGGCACTGCAGGCCCTGGCGCCGCTTTGCGCCCGCATGGACCCGAGCGTCGAGCACAGCAGTTGGCCCGCCATGCTGGCACAGGCGCAGGCCACGCTGGGCCAGGCGCTGGCCGCCGCGGGCGAGTATGAACCAGCCTTGGCCCTGATGGACGCCGCCATCGCCGTCAAGCGCCAGCACCGCAGCGGCAGCAGGCCTGCCGTCGGCTCGGCCTACACCCTGGCCTGCAAGGCCGCGATGCTGGGCGACTGGGGCACCTTCGACGAAGCGGCAGAGTGCTTTGCCGAGGCGCGGCAGGCCATCTACGGCGCCGGGCACGAGGTGGAAGGCTCGGTGCTGTGCCTGCTGGCCCTGGTGCAGCTGTGGCAGGGGCAATGGGCGCAGGCCCAGCAGTCGGCCAGCCAGGCCCTGCTGATCGCCCAGCGCGTGCGCAATCTCTATGTGTTTGGCATGAGCCGCGCCCTGCTGAGCCGGGCGCAATGGCGGCAGGCCGAGCCCGGCAGCGAAGCCGGCGCGCGCGCGCTGCAGGCCTTGGAAGAGGCGATGCAATGGCTGCTGGCGCGCCACAAGCGGCTGTTCAGCTCGCTGCTGCACGGCTGGCTGGCCGAAAGTTATGCCGCCCTGGGGCGCCACCCGGAGATGCGCCGGCAGGCCGCCTGGGCCCTGCGCCGCGCGCGCGAAGGCGACCTGCTGGGCGGTCCGACCGCGATGCGCGCGCTGGCCATGGCGGCGGCGCGAGGCTGTCTGACGCACACACCTGGCCATTACCTGGCCCTGGCTCAGTCCATGGCCAAGCGCCGCGGCTCCCTGCACGAAACGGCGCTCAACCGCCTGTGTCACGCCGAAGTCCTGGCGGCGCAGGGCGATCTGCCGGCCGCGCTTCAGCAACTGGAGGCCGCCGAGCCGCCGCTGCGCCGTCTGGGCATGGACTGGCACCTGGCGCAGCTGCTGCAGCTGCGCACACGCTGGCTTGGCGCCGGTCACTGAGCCCGGTCGTCAGGGCGCCGGCTGCCGCCGCTGCGCTCAGGCCAGCGCCGGTGGGGGCGCCAGCATCCACAGCAGCTGCGGCTGCGCGCCGGGTTCCAGCGTGGCACCCAGCAGCCCCGCACTCATGCCCAGCAGCAGGCCCATCGCCGCCTCTTGGCCCGGACAGGCGTGCAGCGGATGTGCCGTGCCCGCCTGCCGTCGCCCGCCGAACAGCAGGCTCAGGTCAGCCGGGCAGGACTGCGCTGCCGAGCCACCCGCCTCGCGGGCCTGCCACTGCGCCTGCGTGCCGCTCATCAGGCCGAGGACCACGCGCCGACCGGCGCTGACCACGGGCACCGGCCCAAGCGCATGGTCGTGCCGTGCCGTGCGCCAGATCATGTCCGGCACGGGGTGGCGCATCAGGGCCTGCTCCAGCCATGGCAGCAGCAGCGGCTCGGCCTGCGCGAGCTCCGGCGTGCCCAGGGCCTGCAGGCGGGCCTGCGCCAGCCACAGGCGCGGGTCGGCGCGACTGTCCATCAAGGCACGGCGCCAGCAGCCATCCACCGTGGGAAGAAAGCCCATCAGCACGCCGATGCAGGTACTGGCCAGCGTGGTGTCGCTTTGTGCGGCCATGGCATCGAACAGCGCGGGCGCCAGCGTCCCTTCGAGGCGCTCGGACTGGGCGCGGCATTGGATGACCCAATTGCGCACGGCCTCCAGCAGCTGGCGACCATGGCGCCGGCCCTGCTCCTCTGCCGCCGTGCCTTCGGGCAGCGGCTGGAAGAAGTAGCGGGACGGCGTGTCGAAATGCCCGGGGCAGCGCGGCCGGGCGTTCGTGTCCGCCTGCCAGGCCCAGTCCCTGGCAGCGGCCAGCACGTGCGTGCCATCGGGCAGGCCGAACCAGTGCCGCGCCACGCGTGCCAGGACTTCGTCGCTGAGGCGCTTCAGGTCGACGGGCATGCGCGCCGGGCCGCCGCTCGGCCCGGGCAGCGGCGAGCCCGCAATCCACGCGTTGCGCAAGACCTCGGTGAGCGCCCGCCGGCCGAGCAGGAAGGCCTCATCGCGGCTGATGCCGGCAATCAGGCGGTTGACGGGATCCGCCAGCCGCGCGTAGTCGTCGCCCGCGTCCAGGCCCAGGAAGATGGGGCCGATGGAGTGATTCATCCGGTCGGCATAACCGCAGACCGAGTAGTGCCCCTCGCGGTCCTGCAGCACGGTCTGCAGCAGGGCCGGCGAGCCCACCAGCACGCCGTAGTCGGTGCCGGTATCCAGCGCCCCGCCGTGCAGTTCGCGCACAGCCGCCCAGAGCTTGTCGGGCAGCAGCTGGCGGCGCGACAGCAGGTCTTCCAGGCACTGCTTCCAAGCCGCCGCGCCCAGGGGCTTGAGCGGACCCAGCAGCTGCTGGATCAAGGCCTCGCCCTCGCGGGCCTGCTCCGAAGGCCCTGCCGATGCCACCGTCGGCGCAGCCGCCGCCAGATGCGCCAGGGCGCCCAGGCTGGGCACGAAGGCATACAGGCCCCATTCGAGCTGGACGAAGGGCTGCGGCGCCATCGGCCCTCGGGCGGCGTCGGGCTCCTCGTCCAGGAAGATGCGAAGCACTTGCTGCTGCCCGTCGGCCAGTGGGCGATGCCACCGGAAGCAGCGGCGATCGCCCAGCGTGGGGACGCCCAGCAGCGGATCGGCCTGCGCCGAGCCCACCCCCGTGGCATTGCCGCCGCTGATCCAGCGCTGCACGATCTCGAACTGCTCCGCGATGCTCGCGTTGTAGGCCATGAAGAAGAGGCCGCGCTCGCGGGCCGGTGCATGGCCGTCGAGTTCAGCCGGCGTGAGATCCGGCCCATAGGACATGCCCCGGCGCAGCAGGCGCGGCACCGGCTCCCGTCCACCCGGGCCCTGCGCATTGGGCGCCCCTTCGCGCGGGTTGGCGCGCCGGATGTGAGCCTGCAGCGGGCATCGCAGGCCGTGAGGGTCATCGCGGTAGTCGAAGTCGTTCAAGCCCGGCCCACTGCGCGGCACCAGCGGCTCGCCCTCGGTCGTGCGGCCCATCATGGCCGCCTTGATTTCGGCAACGCTGATCTGCACGCCCTGCTGTGCCAGGCGCTTCACCTCGGACTCCAGGCGCTGCTGCAGGCGCTCCGGGAACTGCCGCAGCTTGCGTAGCACCAGGAAGCTGCCATCGGCCAGCACGGGATCGTCGGCCAGGACCGAGTCCTCGTCGCCCCGGTCGTTGGCATGCCCCAGCAGCAGCTCGCCCAGCGCCAGCGGCCCAAGCCCATGGGTTGCAGGGCCCACGCGGAAGCTGGGCTGGCTGATGCCGTCGACGAACCCGAAATGCTCGACCACTCGCGCCTCGCACGGATCCCGCCGCCCAAGCGTCTGGCGCCGCAGGGGCTCCACGGCAAGCACCTGCAGGCCCGGCTCGCTCTGCAGGGCCTCGAAACACCCGTGCAGCGGATGATGCGCATCAAGCTGGTGGTCCCCGGCGGACGGCGCCGACTGCACGCGCCACTGCAGCACCACATCCACCTCTGCGAGATGCACCTGGGCGGCCGGCCCGGTGGCTGATGCCCCCTGCGACGCCAGCCCATGGCGCTGGGGACGCCGCCAATGCGAGGGGTGATTGCCGCGCAGATCGCCCAGCAGGTCCGCACGCGCTTCCATGCCCTCGCAAAACTCGCGCGGCAGCAGCGCCAGGGTGGCTTGCGAAACACCCAGCTTGCGCAGCCCCGGCAGGGTCAGCGCGAGGTTCAGCACGGGATTGCCGGGCGTGCCGTCGCCGCGCGCCAAGGCCGGCAGTTGCGCGGCCAGCCATCGCCGCGCCTCGGCCACGTCCGTCAGTCGCAGCAGCACCAGCAGGCCGTGGCTGCACGGCGGCCCTTCGCGCAGCAGGCCGATCTGCAAGTCCTCCGGCGCAGGAGGCTTTCTCGGCAAACGCGGCCGCCGCAGCGAGGGTGGTGGCGGCTGCAGGAACCAATCCAGCTCGGTGCGGTACTGCGCCTGCAGGGCGGCGTCCTGCTGCAGCTGATCGCGCAGGAAAGGCTCGCGCAACTCCACCAACAAGTCCTGCGCCGCGCGCAGCAGCACCTGATGATCACGCTGCTGTGGGTCCGGCGTCGCGGCGAAGAGGTCGGTCAAGGCATAAAGACCGGCCAGGGCCTCCAGGCCGCGGGCCAGGGCAAGCCGGGGATTGAGGCGGGCCTGCTGCAGCGCCGCCTCGCTTGCATGTGGGACGCGCAGACGGGCGATGGCCTGCTCCGCGGGCTCATGGGGCGGGTTCGACATCCAGCCGCCATCGCCATCGCGCTGGATGCGCTCGACGTCGGCCAGGTAGCGCAGGTCGCCCACCGTCAAGCCGGAGGCGATGTAGAAGAAGCTGCTCTGCACCTGGCTGGCCCGTATCCAGGCGCCGTATGTCTCGAAGCTGCAGTCCGCCGCCAGCGGATAGCCTTCGCAATGACAGAAGATCACGTCCAGCAAGGGGCCCAGGTCTCGCCAGACCCTGCGGATGTAGGGCTCCCAGCCGCTGTCGAAGGTGACGGCCAGCAGCAGCTGATTGCTGGGCTCCAGGATGGCCAGGCGAAAGCCATGGATGGTCTGCACCCGCGCCACGACGTCCGAAAAGGCCGAGCCCTGCTCCTGCTCACGCGCCCGCGAGCGAGCGGCCATCAGCGCTGCGAACAACAGGCGCAGGCGGGAGGCGTAGCTGCAGGTGTCGCCGCTGGGCACGAAGCCCCGCTTGAGTGGCGCCAGCAGGGTCAGTTCTGTCATGCCCTGCAAGTGCAGGCTGCTCGCGACGGGTGCTGTCATGGCGGACTCCCTGATGCGCTGACGCCAACGCAAGGAAGCGTGGGGCTGCCCGCCGTTTCCTTGGTCCCGCGGAGGCCTGGCACGGCGTGACGGCTCCGGGGCGCTCAGGACGATAACAGCGGGTGAACGCGGCCGGGCTCCTCATTCATGGGACAAAAGCAGCCGACGAGGCGCAGTTCGGGATCCAGGCAGAGCCCGCCGCCGCCCATGGCACGCGGCTGGGCGTCATGCTGCCACATGGGCTTGCTGGCGGGCTTGCTGGCCGAGGCGACATCCGGCCCGCTGCGGCGCAGCAAGGCCAGGCACAGCTGGGGCGGCTGGCCAGGGTCCGCACCCAGCAGCAGCACCGGACCAGCCCGCGGCGGGGCGACTTGCCCGGTGCCCAGGCGCGGCGCGCGCAAGCCCCTGGCCAGCAGCGGTGGGCGCTGCGGCAGCTGCCAGGCTTGCGCCTGGGATGGCGCCCGCCCTGCGTACCAGCGCTGCGCGGGCTCGCGCACTTCGGGGGGCCCGGATGCTTGCGCCCGGACTTGAGCGGCTGGGACATCGGCCATCCACCCCTGCTGAGGAGCTGCCGGCGCAGCCGGGAACCAGGCGTCGTGCCGCTCAGGATCATCCAGGGCATGGCGCGGTAAGGCGCCCAGCTGCCACGCCATGCCCCCATCGCTCCAGCGGCTCAGCGGCGCGGGTTGCTGGGCCAGGGGCAGCAGCGGCGCCGGGTCCAGGTCCAGCACCAGACTTCGGGCGACCGAAGCAGGGCCGGCAAGGGTGCGGCCCACCCACCACAGGCACAGCAGGCGGCGGGCCCAGGCCTCCAGCTCCAGCGCGCGCGACCGGCCCTGCGGCTCAGTCGCCTGGCGCCCACCCAGCAGGCCCAGCAAGCCCTCGGCGGCCGAATCCAGCCCCGCCCAATGACGCCAACCCTGGCTGGCCTGCAGGCGTTCGCGGCTGCAGATGCACAGCCCCAGATCGCCGCCCAGGCTCGCCAGCGTCGCATCGTCCGGCAACAGGGCCAGCTGGCGCAGCAACCAGGGCAAGACCTGACCCTTCGCTTCGGCCAGTTCGATCCAGGCCTCTGGGCATGCAGGGCAGATGCCTGTGCGCAAGGGTTGCAGCGCCGCCGGCAGGCTGGACTGCAGAAGGCCGCCGGCCTCCAGCCGCAGCAGCACGAGGCGCCACCGGCTGCGCTGCCGCCCTGTCAGGTCCACGCGCGAGGGCTTCAGCTCATCCATGAGCGGCTCGGCGCTGTCCTTGCCAGCATGAAGATCGGGTCCATGGCATGCCCTCCCAACGGCACAAGCACTCGCACCACGATGGGCCGCTGCAAAAAAATTCTAGAGACGCAATGGCTGGAAGCGATCACGGCACATCCGTTCTGTTGAGGAGGTCGCCTTGCGCCGCTGGTCCAAACGGCCGGGTTTGCGGGCCCTTGGCGATTTCAAGGCCGACACGTGCCAAAAGGGGCCGCCTTGGTGTAGAACGTCAGCCAAGCCCGCCTCAGTCAGGAGCACGCCGTGAACATGCCCAGCACCCGCAAGATCCTCGTCGCCCAGGGCGGCGGCCCCACCGCCGTGATCAATCAGTCGCTGGTGGGCGTGGTGCTGGAGGCGCGGCGGCACAAGAGCATTGACCTGGTCTACGGCGCCCGGCATGGCGTGCGCGGCATCCTCAACGAGGATTTCGTCGACCTCACCCAGGAGACCAGCCACAACCTCGAACTGGTGGCCGGCACGCCCGCCTCGGCCCTGGGCTCCACGCGGGACAAGCCCGACCTCGCCTACTGCCAGCAGATCTTCGAGGTGCTGCGGGCCCATGGCATCGGCTATTTCTTCTACATCGGCGGCAACGACAGCTCGGATACCGTGCGCATCGTCGCCGAGGAGGCGCGCAAGGCAGGCTATCCGCTGCGCAGCATCCACATCCCCAAGACCATCGACAACGACCTCGTCGGCAACGACCACACGCCAGGCTTCCCCTCGGCCGCACGCTTCGTCGCCCAGGCCTTTGCCGGCGCCAACCTGGACAACGCCGCCCTGCCCGGCGTCTACGTGGGCGTGGTGATGGGCCGGCACGCGGGCTTCCTGACCGCAGCCTCGGCCCTGGGCAAGAAGTTCGAGGACGACGGTCCCCATCTGATCTACCTGCCCGAGCGCGTCTTCGAGATCGAGCGCTTCCTGGCCGACGTGAAGTCGGTGTACGAGCGCCACGGGCGCTGCGTGATCGCGGTCAGCGAGGGCATCCACGATGCCAGCGGACAGCCCATCGCCGCCCGGCTGGCCAAGGAACTGGAGCATGATGCGCATGGCAACGTGCAGCTCTCGGGCTCAGGCGCATTGGCCGACCTGCTGTGCGAGGAAATCAAGGCCCGGCTCAAGATCAAGCGGGTACGGGGCGACACCTTCGGCTACCTGCAGCGCAGCTTCGTGGGCTGCGTGTCCGACGTCGACCAGCGCGAAGCCCGCGAGGTCGGCGAGAAGGCCGTGCAGTACGCCATCTGGGGTGAGCGCGACGGCTCGGTGGCCATCCGCCGCAACGGCTATTACTCGGTGGACTACGAGCTCCTGCCGCTGGAGGCCGTGGCCGGCAAGACCCGCGTGATGGAGGACCATTTCATCAGCGACTGCGGCACCGACGTAACCGACGCCTTCCGCCTGTACCTGCGCCCGTTGCTGGGCTCGGGCATGCCGGATGCGTTCAGGCTGAGGCCGAATCCGGTGGCCAAGGTCCTGAAGCGCTGAAAGCGCGGGATGCATGCGGGTGGCATTCGCGGGTAACCCAGGCAACAGCGCGGTCGGCTGCTCAGCCCTATCCCTCATCGCCCGAGTGGGTAGAGACGCGTTCGACGGCGTACGCGTCCCGCTCGTCCTCGTCCACTGGCTCCCATAGATCGCTGGCCAACTCAAAGACCGCATCCGGCACCACCATGGAAAACGTGGCACCGCGCTCCTCGTTGCGCCGCCGGACGCGGGCCCGGCGCACCTCCCGAGGTGCCTCCAGCTCGTACATCACCAGTTCAAAGCCCTCATCCTGCACCCTGTGGCAGAAGCCCATGCGCGGCTGTCGCTGGACGAGGCCCAGCTCCAGGACGACATCCACGCCAGCGGCAAGCATGGCCCGGCTGTGCGCCCAGATGAGTTCCAGCAGGCGCTCTTTGCGCTCCAGGTACCAGGGGATGAATTCGCCCGCTGGACGATCAGGGCTGAACAGCCGGGCGAACCAGGCATCCAACGCAATATGTACGCCGCTGGCGCGGGCAGCCAGCGAGGTGGCAAAGGTCGATTTCCCTGCGCCCACTGGGCCTTCGATGAGGTAAACACGGGGCATGGCACGGTCCTCCCTTGAGCGTTGGTGTTCTGACTGGTCCGTTCAGTATCCTGCAGCTGCCTCGGAGGCAGTTCGAACGCTTACCACGCAGCAGCATAGCAAGACCTGCCCCATGCCTCCACGGGACACTGCCGGCAGCGCCCGTGCTCGCCTTGCCTCGCCCTACTTGACGCTCAAGGCCAGCGCCGGCGCGGCCTGCACATAACCGTCGTCGAGGAAGAGGCCCAGCAGGTAGTCACCCGAGGGCAAAACACCCAGAAGCTGACTGCCGGCGGGTGCGCTGACGTAGTTCCACTTCAGCGACGCCACAGCCCCCGGCGTGTCGCCCTTTCGGTAGACGCCGATCCAGTGCCGGCTGCCTGCCGGCAGCCCGCTCCAGCTCAGGGCGACGCGCTCATCCACGCGGCATTGCGCGGTGCTGGCGCTGAAGCGCGGCGCTGTCGGCAGGCCCAGCGCGGCAGGCGCAGCCTGTGCCACAGCCTGCCCGCTGAGCACCGGGTCGCTGAAGTCCAGGCCGGTGCCTTCGAGGTGGCCGGCAAAGCGGCGGAAGTAGCGCGCATCGCCTTCCAACGTCACGCCCAGGTCATACCAACCCTTGCTGGCGGTGAGCGGGCGGCTGAGCTGGCGCGACTGGCCCGGTGCCAGCTCCACCGTCTGGACGGCGCTGTCGCCATAGGCCATGTCCTTGACGAACAGGCTCACGGCCTGGCTGCCTGCATTGCTGAAGCGCAGGATCACGCTGGCGGTGGAGGCCTCCTCTTCCAAGACGAGCTCGGCGCGGGCCGTCCCGGCGCCCAGCGCCCCGGCGAACTCACGCAGGAAGCCGTTGGCACCCTGCACCCGCAGGTGGTAGGCCGGGCCCGACCAGTTCCACACTTCCCCGTCCAGGCGCTTGCCGGGCTCGACGGTGTAGTGCCAGGGCCCGTCCTTGCGCAGCAGGGAATAGACGATGAAGGCGGCACCGACGCCGCCCTGGTTGGCAAAGCTCAGCACGAACTGCCGGGCATCGCCCTGCACCATGCCATTCACCACCGAGCGATACGGCAGGGCGCAGGCGCGCCGTGGCGGGCCGGCAAGGACCTCCTGCGCCGGCAGCGGCTGCAGGGCCGGCGGCAGGGCGTCGCGCGTGCCCCAGTTGCGCGGATAGGCCACACTGAGCGGCACCGCGGCCGGCCAACCCGCATCCGCGGGGCCCATCTGCAAGGCGCTGAGCAAATCGCCGCACACGGCGCGGCGCCAGGGGCTGATGTTGGGGCACTGGACCCGTTCACGAGGCAGGCCGCGCCCCTGCACCAGCCATTCCTCGAGAAAACGGATCAGCGAGGTGTGGTCCAGCAGCTGCGAGTTGACGCGCCCGCCCTTGGCGAAGGGCGAGATCAGCAGCATGGGGACTCGTGGCCCCAGGCCGACGGGCTCGCCGCCATAGGACTCGCCGGCATTGCCGACGGTGCTGCGGCCCTGCTGCACGCCGATGGGCGGCACGGGCGGGGGCACGTGGTCGAAGAAGCCATCGTTTTCGTCATAGGTCAGCACCAGCAGGGTCTTGGCCCAGACCTGGGGCTGTTCCACCAGGGCGCTCAGCAGGCGCGCGGTGAAGTGCTCGCCGGCATTGGGCGTCTGCTCGGGGTGCTCACAGTATTCGGTGGGCGCGCATATCCAGGACACTGCCGGCAGCCGCCCTTCCCTCACGTCCTTGGCGAAGGCGTCGATAAGGTACTGGCCGCTGGTGCTGCCCACGCCGCCCGGCCCCGAGCCGGCCGCCATCGCCCTGGCCCGCTGGTACAGGGGCGAGGCCGGCGTCAGCTTGGCGCCGCTGGCGTCGACGCGGTAGCGGCGGAAGTACTGCAGGTAGTTGTCGCCATAGTTGTCCCACTCCTGGTAGACCTTCCAGCTCACGCCCAGGCCGTCCAGCTGCTCGGCGTAGCTCGTCCAGCTGATGCCGGGGGCGGCGCTGTTGTCGTTGGCAATGTCGGCGTTGTAGATGCCGCCGGTGACGTTGTAGAGCCGCGGGTCGCCAATGCCCGTCACCACGCCGCCGCTGTGCCCGCTCAGGGCATAGAAGCGATTGGGATCGGTGGGACCGAAGACCGAGCAATGGTAGGCGTCGCAGACGGTGAAGGCGTCGGCCAGGGCGTAATAGAACGGCAGATCCTGGCGATTGAAGTAGCCCATGCTGCGCACGCCCTTCTTCGGCACCCAGGCATCCCAGTCCTTCCATGCGCCTTCGCTGCCCTTCCACGAGTGGTCCAGGCCGACGCGCAGCGCGTTGGTGTTGCGCACGTCGAAGTGGTAGGGCACGACATCCGCCGAGCCATGGGGCTGCTGCCAGACCGGCTTGCCCTTGGGCAGGGCCACGGCGCGCGGGTCATTGAAACCGCGCACGCCGCCCAGGCTGCCGAAGTAGTGGTCGAAGGAGCGGTTCTCCTGCATCAGGAAGACCACGTGCTCGATGTCTGCCAGGCCGCCGCTGACACGCTGTGCCGGGACGGCCAGCGCACGGGCGATGGTCTGGGCAAAGCCCGGTGCGGCGGACAGGGCAGCGGCAGCGCCAAGCAGCAGGCCACGGCGCGAGGAATTCACGCCTTCGTCGGCGGATGCGGGGCGCTTCGTGGAATCGGGTGAATCGGGCGCATCGGGTGAATCGGGTGAGCCGAAGGCATCGGCGGCCATGCTGTCTCCTGGCGGTCTGCTGCCGCAAAAAGCAGGCAGTCTGTGCGGCGACTGCGGCCCGCGAATGACGGCGCCAGTGGCCCCTTCAGCCCATCGCCCCGCCGCCGATCACAGCAACCGCGCCAGCAGCCCGCCCTCCGCCGGCAGGCCCAGAGGCACCCAGACGCGGACCGGATCCCCCGGCGCCACCTGCACGGGCTCGCCGTCCAGGTTCTGCATCTGCGTCAGCTCGACGATGCGGTTGCCCGACGGGTGCAGCAGCTCCACGCGGTCGCCCACCGCGAAGCGGTTCTTGGCCTGGACCTGCACCCAGCCATCCTCGCGCACCGCCGTCACCTCGCCCACGAAATGGCTGCGGTGCAGCTCACTGTGGCCGCTGATGTAGTTCTGGTAGTCCTGGGCCGGACGGCGTTCCAGCAGGCCGCCGGTATAGCCGCGGTTGGCAAGCCCTTCCAGCTCCAGCAGCAGCTCGGGATTGAAGGGGCGGCCCGCCACGGCGTCGTCGATGGCGCGGCGGTAGACCTGGGCGGTGCGGGCCACGTAGTAGAGGCTCTTGGTGCGGCCTTCGATCTTCAGCGAATCCACGCCGATGCGCGCGAGCCGCTCCACGTGCTCGACGGCGCGCAGGTCCTTGCTGTTCAGGATGTAGGTGCCGTGCTCGTCTTCCATGATGGGCATGAGCTCGCCGGGGCGGCCTTTTTCCTCCAGGAAGTAGACCTTGTCCGCCGCCGGATGCCGCTGGCCGCCGCCGCAGGTGGAGAAGCTGCTCTCGGCTTCGGCCTGGGCTTCGGCGAAGTTGAAGTCGGCGTCCAGCTTGCCCACGGGGATGGCCTCGCCGGAGGGCGAGTCCTCGCGGGCGGCCTGGGTGCCGTATTCCCAGCGGCAGGCGTTGGTGCAGGTGCCCTGGTTGGGATCGCGGCGGTTGAAATAGCCCGAGAGCAGGCAGCGGCCGGAGTAGGCGATGCACAGCGCGCCGTGCACGAAGACTTCCAGCTCCATGTCCGGGCATTCGTTGCGGATGGCTTCGATCTCATCCAGGCTCAGCTCGCGCGAGAGGATGATGCGCTCCACGCCGGCCTTCTGCCAGAACTTCACGGCCGCCCAGTTGGTGGTGTTGGCCTGCACGGAGAGGTGGATGGGCACCTTGGGGAACAGGCCCTTTTCCATCTGTGCCAGCACCTGCATGATCAGGCCGGCGTCGGCCATGATCAGCGCGTCGGGCTTGAGCTCCACCACGGGCTGGATGTCCCGCAGGTAGGTGCGGACCTTGTCGTTGTGGGCGATCAGATTGCTGGTGACGAAGAACTTCTTGCCCCGCCGGTGGGCTTCGCCGATGCCCTCGGCGATCTGTTCCAGGCGGAATTCGTTGTTGCGCGCACGCAGGGAGTAGCGCGGCTGGCCGGCGTAGACGGCATCGGCGCCGAAGTCGTAGGCGGCGCGCATCTTGGCCAGGGAACCGGCCGGCAGGAGGAGTTCGGGGGCTTTGAGAGCAGACATGGGGGGCTATTGTCCCAGCATGCGCACCCAAACTGCCAATGCCAGGGCCTGGCGCGGCCCGGGAGCCGCGCACAAGGCATCTGCCCCATGCGGAGCAGGCCTCAGTGGACGCCCTCGGTGGACGCCCCCAGTGAACACCCTCAGTGCCCGCCTAAGACAGACCCCACTGGTGATGCAGGCGCAGCACCTGGAAGTCCGGCAGGCCCGACAGCCAGTCCGCAATGAAGCGCCGACGCGCCCTGTCGTCATGAAGCTGCCGGAAAGCCGGCAGCAGCGCTTCGGGCAGGCGGATGTCCGGCTGGTGCCAGGTGGCCTCCAGCATGGCGTGCATGGTGTCCATGCTGCGGGTGAGCACCGACACGAGCTCCGGGGCACGGTACACCTTGCGGTCGACCAGGGCCTGCAGCTGCTTGAGCCACTCCCTGGCTTCCGGCAGCAGCCCGGCACGGTAGCGCAGCAGGGGCGCGGCGATGGAAGTGCTCTCGTGCACGTCCACCGACACCACGAAGGCGTTGATCAGCGTACCGATGGCGCGCCGCCGCGCAGCCTCCGAACTGCCGAACAGGGCATCGCCCAGCGCCTCGTGCTCGGACACCTCGACCGCCGTGGCCCAGCCTCGGTCGGGCTTGTGCCGCAGCCAGTCTTCCTTGCGGATGCGGCCCAGCACGATGCCGTCTTCGAGCTCATGCACCCCGTGGGCGATGTCCACCGCGAGGCTGACGATGCTGCCATCCCACGAGGGTGGCCCGGCCTTGCCCGCCAAAGGCGCAATGGCCGGTGAGGCGGGTGTCAGGAACTGTTCCGCCTCGGCCGGCTCAAAGCCCTGCACCACCCAGTCGACGACGTCGGCGTCGCCGTCATAGAAGGCGCCCTCGGCCATGGATTCACCGCCCGGCATGACCCGGCACCAGGCGGCCGGATGGCTCAGGCAGCCCAGCAGCATCCGGCGCGACAGGTCCAGGCCGAAGCCTTCCTGGTAGGCCTCCAGCTGCACCAGGCAATGGAAACCCTGGGCGGTCATGTGGAAGCCGCCCGCATCGGCCATCCAGCGCTGCAGGGCCAGTTCGCCGCCCGCGCCCAATGCCGGCGCGCCGATGAAGCGCGCGAAGGCGATGGCCTCGATGAGGTTGACGTCCGACAGCAGGCCTCGCCAGGGCGCATCCATGGAATACAGCCCCTCCAGTGCCCGCATGAGACCGCGCGACAGCTGGGCCACTTCCATGGCCTGTGTCATGCGCGTGCGCATCAGGTCGCCCTGGTCCAAGCCCGGCAGCAGGTACTTGCCCTGCATGCGCCGGAAGCTCCCGCAATGCAGCACGCGGGCGCGGTCGCGGGCATAGGGGTTGCGATAGGCGCCACGAGCGCGGTTCAGTTCGGCGCCGGAACGCCGCTGCTGCCACAGGGTCACGTCGCGTCGGAGCGCCGCAGCGTCGACTGAACTCCCAAGAGTCATGGCAAATCCTTTCGCAGTGCAGGCTTGGCAAAGGCCGAACCCGGCGAGGTGCAGGAAACACCCGCTGGCGGCAACAGTATGCCCCTACCTGCGCTTGTGCACACCCTTTCCCGGACAAAGCCGCATTGCCGTGACTCTGTTCACGCGAACGCTGCGCGCGATGACGCCTGGGATACACGACCCGCTCCCGCGACCCGGGCCTTCATGCACCGGGTCCGCGGTCTCAGGAGGTCACAGCGCGCGGCGCAACAGATTGCTCCAGCGGTCCATGGCGCCCAGCGTGGTGGCACCATCGCCGGCACCGTTCTTGACCGCCGTCGGCACGCGCAGGTCGCTGCTGGAAGACGGCCCCTGGCCTTGCGTGCCGGAGAAGCCATCGCCCCAGATCAGCAGCGTGCCGTCCTTGCGCAGGGCCAGCGAATGCGAGTAGCCCGCGGCCAGCGTCGCGACGTTCTCCAGCTGCAGCAGGCCCGTTTCGGCGACGACGGCCGCCGGATAGGCCGTGCCATCGCCACGCGGACGGTTGACGCCGTCACCCAGTTGGCCGTCGGTACCGCGGCCCCAGCTCCACACGCGGCCGGAAGCATCCAGGCTCATCGCATGGTTGCCGCCAGCCACCACCATGGTCTGCCCGCTGAGCAAGGCGCCAGCGGCACCGGTCTTCACCCGCACGGCCCCGGCCACCGCAGTGCGCGTCCCTTGACCCAGCTGGCCCTGATCGTTGTCACCAAAGGCCCAGACCTCGCCGCTGCTCGTCAGCCCCAGGCCGAGGCCGTAGCCGGCGCTCAGCGCGGTCAGGCCCGTGAGCGGCGCCGTGCTGCCAGCGGCGGCCACATGGCCAGGCATGACCTCCGAGACCGACGAAGGCAGCTGCAGCATGCCGGTCACTCTGCTTGAGAAGCCCCAGACGGCCACACGGCCATCGCTGCGCAGGGCGCCGCCCCAGTTGCAGCCGGCGGCGATCGCGCGCACGTCGGCGAGGACGCCGCCCTCCGGCGCCTTCACATAGCCGGGGTACTTCTTGACACCGCCGCCTTCCTGCCCGGTGTAGCGCCCCCAGGTGTAGACATGGCCGTCGTCCGTGAGCGCCATCGCGTTGCTGTCGCCCGCACCGATCGCCACGATGCCGCTGAGGCGCCCGGTGCCGGTGGCGTCGGCCACATAGTCCGGCAGCTTCCAGGTGCCCGTCGTTGCCGGGCGCCCGAGCTCGGGGCTGTTGCGGTCGTTGGATCCCCAGGAAAGCACCTGGCCGTCTTCCGTGAGGGCCAGGCCGAACAGTTCCCCGCCCGCTGCGGCCACGATGCCGGACAGCGGCTTGTCGCCCGAGGGCGCCAGCACCTTCAGCGGCAGCGCACTCATGTTCAGTTCACTGCCCGATTTGTTCTGCCCCAACTGCCCTTGCGAGTTGTAGCCCCAGGCCAGCACTTCACCAGCGCTGGTCACGGCCAGCGAGAAATGGCGGGTCGCCCCCATCACGCCCAGCGGCTGCGCTTGCGGAATCACCTTGACGCTGACCTTGGCGCTGACGCCACCGCCGCTGACGGTCATGGACTGCAGCCCCAGACGCAGGCCGGTGACGCTGCTGCAGTCCGCCGCCACGCTCAGCTTGACGGCGTCGTCACTGCTGCAGCTCAAGGGACCGCTGACCGTAGTGCCGCTGCCATCCTTCAGCGTCACGCTGGCCGCACTAGCCACGCGCCAGGCTGTCTTGCCGCTGGCCGGAGTCACCAGGGTGGCGCTAGGCGCCGGCGCCGGCGCCGGCGTGGGCGTGGGCGTTGGTGTTGGAGTAGGACTTGGCGTAGGTGTAGGTGTCGGAGTTGGAGCAGGCGTGGTGCCCGAAGACGAACCGCCACCACCGCAGGCAGCCAGCAACACCGTGCTCAGCAGCACGGCACCCACGGGCGGCAAGCCCGCAGCAAATCGAATACGCATGAAGGGATTCCTCAGAATTTTTGGGCGCTCTGGGCGCCTTGTCGTTTCCCAACGACGCGCTGCAAGGCTGTCTTTCTTTTCGAGTCCATGGACAGTTCATGGCAGCGGGCGCGACTGTAGCCTCGGCCTTCCCTCATCGCCGCCGACGCCCGTCCGAAATGGTGAGAAAACGTATACCCTCTGAGGCATTCGCAACAAATTTCTGTATTGACAGAAATTAAAGACAGCATAGACTGGCCGCCATGGAACTCAGCCACAGCGCCCGCCGATTCGTCGTCCACTGGGGAGAAATGGGCACCGCCTGGGGCGTCAACCGCACCGTGGCGCAGATCCACGCCCTGCTCTTCTTCCACGGCCGGCCGCTCAACGCCGAGGAAATCGCCGAGACGCTCAACGTCGCCCGCTCCAACGTCAGCACCAGCCTCAAGGAGCTGCAGAACTGGAACCTGATCCGGGTCGTGCACCAGCTGGGCGACCGGCGCGATTTCTTCGAGACCTCGGTGGATGTCTGGGAGCTGTTCCGCACCATCGTCCGCGAGCGCAAGGAGCGCGAGTTCGACCCGACGGTGCGGGTGCTGGGCGAGATCGTCGCCGACCCCTCCTTCGCGCAGGAAAGCCCCGACGCCCAGGACCGCGTGCGCGAAGCGCTGCGCTTCATGGACACCCTCGGTTCCTGGTCCGAAGAGATGCTGCGCCTGTCCCCCACCACGCTGGAGAAGGTACTGAAGCTGGGCGCCAGCGTGCAGAAGTTCGTGCGCGGCGACGGCAAGGCGTCCAGCCCGAAACCCGAGCCCTGACACCAGGAAGCCCTTTTTTTGCCTTCATATTTCTGTCATTACCGAAATATCAGTCAAATGAATACACAACACAACGCTGACGACATGCTGTACCCGCTGACCCTCTACTACGACGGTTCCTGCCGGCTCTGCAGCGCGGAGATCCGGAACCTGGCCTTGCGCAATACCCAGGGCCGCCTGCGCTTTGTCGATTGCAGCCCTGCCGACTTCAACTCCCCCATTCCAGGCACCGGCCGTGCAGACCTGATGCAGCAGATGCACGGCCTGGGGGCTCAGGGTCAGGTCTTGCGTGCCGTCGACGTCTTCATGGCCGCCTACCGGGCCGTGGGGCTGCCGGGCGTCAGCCGCATGCTGGCCCATCCCGTCGTCCGGCCGATCGCTGATCGAGCCTATCCCTGGATCGTGCGCAATCGCTACCGCCTCCCGCGTTGGCTCATCGGCGGCCTGTTTGAGCACGCAGCCCGGCGCGCCGCCGAACGCGCGGCCTCACAGGCGCATTGCCGCGACGGGGCTTGCGCCGTGCACCCCGAGGGCAGGCCATGAGCGCCGTGCCACGCCGGGTGCTGGTGTGCGGCGCCCAGGGTTTCATCGGCCGCCACCTGGTCCGGCGTCTGGTGGAGGCCGGCTTCCTCGTCCGCGCGGGTGTGCGGGAAGGCCGTTCGGCTGCCTTGCCCTGCGGCGTCGAACCCTGCCCCATGGACTTTGCGCGGGACACCCGCCCCGAGCGCTGGCACGCCCGCGTGGCCGACTGCGAGGCGGTGATCAACGCCGTGGGCGTGCTGCGCGAGCTGCCCGGCCGGCCGATGAGCGCCATCCATCACGAGACCCCCGCCGCCCTGTTCAACGCCTGCGCCAACATGGGCGTGCGCCGCGTGCTGCAGGTTTCAGCCCTGATGCCGCCCGCCAGCCAGACGCGCTATGCCCTCAGCAAGCGCCGGGCCGAGGCCGCGCTGCTGGCGCTGCGCGACGAGGGCCGCCTCGACGCCTGTGTGCTGCGCCCCAGCATCGTCTTCGGCGAAGGCGGCGCCAGCACGGCCTTGTTCCTACGCCTGGCACGCCTGCCCTGGCTACCCTGGCCTGCGCAGGCCCTCGGTCCGCGCATCCAGCCCATCCGCGTGGACGAGCTCGCGACGACCTGCCTGCGGCTGCTGGACCCGCAGTGCCCCTTGCCCGCCGTCCTGGATCTGGTGGGACCGGAGGCGTTCATGCTGCCGGACTTCATCGCCCGGCTGCGGGCGGCACAAGGCCGAAAGCCGGCGCAGCTGCTCGTGCTGCCGGCCGTCCTGGGTTCGGCCTCGGCGCGCATGGGCGACTGGTGCCCCCGGCAACCCTGGGGCAGCGAGACCCTGGCCCTGCTGGGCGCCGACAACACGGCCGATATCTCGCCGCTGAGTGCACTGCTCGGACGTGCACCGCGCCCGGTGCTCGAAGGCGCCACGCCATGAACGCCCGCCACCGCAGCCTGGCGCGTGCGAGCCTCATCACGCTCTGGCTGGGCACGGCCGTGGTCAGCCTGCTGGGATGGCCCGGCATCTCGCGCGACTTGCTGGCCGGCACGGCACTGCCGGCGGCTTGGCAAGACGCCGCGATTGCAGCGGGCAGCGCCGCGGACCTCCTGCTCGGCCTGGCGCTGTGGCGCTGGGACAGGCCCTGGGTCTACCGCAGCTGCCTCGCCATGACAGCCCTGATGACGCTGATCGCCACGCTGCTGCAGCCCGCGCTGTGGCTGCATCCCCTGGGCCCCCTGAGCAAGAACCTGCCCGTTGCCGCCCTGCTGCTGCTCATGCAAGACCTGACCCCGCATCATGAATGAGTACCTGACCCTCAAGACCCTGCACGTGATTTCCAGCGTGCTGCTGGCCGGCACGGGCTTCGGCTCGGCCTTCTACCTCTTCTTCGCCAACCGGACCGGCTCGCTGGAGACGCAGGCGGCGGTGTGCCGGCTGGTGGTCAAGGCCGACACCTGGTTCACCACGCCGACCGTGATCCTGCAGCCGCTGACCGGCCTGTGGATGGCGCACCTGGCCGGCTGGCCGCTGAGCACGCCCTGGCTGGCAGCGGCCCTGGTCCTGTTCATGCTGGCCGGCGGCTGCTGGCTGCCCGTGGTCTGGCTGCAGCTGCGCATGCGGCAGATGGCCGAGCAGGCGCTCGCGCGCGGCGAGGCCCTGCCTGCGCGCTACTGGCGATACAGCCGCTGGTGGGAGGCGCTGGGCTACCCGGCCTTTGCCGCGATGCCGCTGATCTTCTGGCTGATGGTGGCCAAGCCGCAGTGGCCGCTCTGAATCAGAAGCGGCAATTTCGCCACTCTTTGGCTTGTTCATGGGTGCTGCCGGGGCTAAGGTGAGGCCATGGTGCAGCCGCACGCAAAACAAGGAAGATCAATCCATGAGCCTGCTGGACCTGGACCAACTGATGCGCTACTGGAGCGCGGAGCAATGGCAGGCCAATGTGCTGATGCTGCTGCATCTGCTGGGGGCCATGCTGCTGGGTCTGATCCTGGGCTATGAGCGGGCCTTTCATGGCCGGGCCGCAGGCATGCGCACTTATGCGCTGGTGTGCATGGCCTCCACCGGCGTGGTGATCCTGCTGGCCTATCCGCAGCAATGGTTCGGGGGGCATGTCGCCGGCGGCGCCGCGCCCCTCATCGCCGACCCGACCCGCGTGATCCAGGGCGTGGTGACCGGCATCGGCTTCCTCTGCGCAGGCGTGATCATGCGCGAGGGCATGAACATCTCCGGGCTCACGACGGCCGCCTCCTTGTGGGCTGCCTCCGCCATCGGCATCCTGCTGGGCATGGGCTTTTACTTTGCGGCCATTGCCCTGACCCTGCTGTGCGCGGCGCTGATGATGTGGGGCTCCAAGCTCGAAGGCTTTCTGCCCTCTCACCCCGCCATCGCGGTGACGCTGCGTGGCGAGCCCGGCCGGCATTTCGACCAGGCCACGCTGAGCGAGTTCACCTGGCTGCTGGGCTATCGCTTTGCGCCCGGCTCGCTGACGGTGGAGACCCATGGCGGCGCCGAGGAATGGCGCTTCGTCTGCACCGCGCGCCGCAATGAAAAGCAATACGCGCTGTCGCAGTTCGCCGAGGGCCTGCGCCAGCTGCCGGGCCTGGCCGACTACCGGGTCAGCCATGCCCGCAACTGATCCTACCGGTCAGTCGTAGACCGACTTCTCCGGCCGCCGGGCCAGCACCGCGATGGGCGGGGCCCAGCGCTCACCGCGCGGCTTCTTGCTCGTCACCAGCGTGATCTCCGAGGGCTCGAAGACCTCCACGTTGTGCGTGATGGGCGTGGTCAGCAGGTACTGGGCCCGGGTCGAGCGCAGGAAGTGACCGACCAGCTGGATGTTGCGCACGTCCAGGTGGGCAAAGGGCTCGTCGATGAAGACGAAGCCGCCGGGGCTGTCGTCGTCCTTCATCAGGCCCACCAGCAGGATCAGGCTCTTGAGCACCTGCTGGCCGCCCGAGGCCTCGCCGTCGTTCAGGCCGACTTCGCCCTTGCCGTCGAAGTTGAAGCGCACATGCAGGCCGGCCTGGGCCAGCACCATGTCGTCGTTGTCCAGGTGCGGCAGCTCGGCCTGGGCGATCACGCCGGCCAGTTCGCCCAGCTCCTGCACGTTCTTCTTGTAGCGACGCACGGTGGCACGCAGCACGTCGATGTAGCGCTCGCGGGCGTTGAAGGCCGCGATGCGCGCCATCTCGTTGCTGGCGCGGCGGTCCTCCAGCTGGCTGGTCTGCTCCAGCACCGAAAGATGCATGCGGGTGTGGCGGTCGGCCACGGCGGGGTCGGTCTCCCAGGTGCCGGCGTTGAGGCCGGTGTCCAGCTCCTGCTGCACATGGCGCATCGCGATCTCGGCCTGCTTGGCGTTCTCGAACTCGTCCCGCAGCGCGGCGATGCGCGCCGGCTGGGTCCAGCTGGCGGGGAACTTGGCGCGGGCCTCGCGCGAGGCCTGGGCTGCGGCCTTCAGGTCGCGCAGCCGGCCTTCCTGCTCGCGCTGCACGCGCAGCACGTTGTCCTCGCTGGTCTTGAGCGAGCCCTGCGCGGATTCGTAATCGCGCTCGCTGCGCGTCACCTGGGCCAGGGCGCGGTCATGGGCCTGGTCCAGCTGCGCCATGCGCGTGGCCGCCTCGACGCGGGCCTGGCGCAGGGCCGGCATGCGGGCACGGCATTCGGCGAATTCATCGGAACGCTCGGACAGCTCCAGCGCCGCCTTGTGGCCCTGGGCCGCGCGCTGCGCGTCCTTGAGCTGGCGCTCGACCTCGGCCTGCTCCTTGGCGATGCGAGTCAGCTCGCCGTCGTAGCGGGCCAGCTCGCGCTCCAGCGACTGGCGGCGCGAATCCAGCGCCGACACACCGAACTGGTACTCGCGCGGCTCCACCCACAGGCTGCGGCCGCCGCGACCGTCGCGGTAGTAGGCATCGGGCGTGATCCATTCGCCACCGGCATCGCGGCCAGCCTCGGTGTCCTTGACGCAGCGGATGCCGCCCAGTTGGCGGATCAGCCAGCCCGGCAGCTTGGCGCTGACCTTGAGCGCGGACAGCAGGCTGTCCTTCGGGACCACCGAGGGCACCTGCTCGCTGTCACCCACCACGTAATGGCGGTAGCGCTCCTTGGCAGCCAGCGCGAAGGCGCGGGACTCGTCACCGGAACGCTCCAGCACGACGACCCAGCGCGAGGGGCGCAGAAAGCCTTCGGCGGCGGCGCGCCAGGCCTCGTCGGCGATGTCGATGCAGTCGGCCAGCACGTGATGGCCAATGCCCGCCTCGTCGAGCGCCTTGCGAAAGCGCGTGACCTCGGGCGGCGGCGGCGGCAGGCGCTGGCCCTGCAGCGCGTCCATCGCGGCCTGGGCCTTGCGAGCCTGGTCGTTGGTGCGCGTGTAGCTCTCGCGCAGGGCATGCTGGCGGTTGCCCAGCTCCTCCAGACGCGTGGTCAGCTCCTTGGCATCGGCCTCGACGGCAGCCAGGGCCTTCAGTTCCTCCTCGCGCTTGGCCAGCAGCTCGGCGGGGCGCTCGGCCTCGCGGGCGGCATCGAAGGCCGCGCGCGCTTCCTTGCGCTGGCGCTCCAGGTCCTGCAGCTCCTGCTTGGCGGCCTCATGCTTTTCGAAGAGCGCATGCAGCTCGGCGCGCTTGGCGGCCATATTGCGCTGGTCGCCCGAGGCGAAGAGACGCTGGCGGTGCAGCTCGCGCAGGGCCTGGGCCGTGCGCAGCCGGCCCTCGGACCACTGCAGCACCGGCACCACCTCGGTGGCCAGGCGTTCGCGCTCCTTGAGCCGCAGCTGGTACTGCTGGTAGCTGTTGACGCGATTAGCCAGGTCCGAGAGCTGGGCCTGGGTGTGCGAAAGCTCATGCGCCGCCTGCTCCACTTCCTTGCTCAGCTGCTGCTGGTGGCTGCGGGCCTGGTCGTAGCGGTCCAGCACTTCCTGGTCGCCGAAGACCTCGAAGACGAGGCGCAGCAGCTCCTTGGGGCTGAGCTCGCACAGGCGGTCGGTCTGGCCCTGCTCCAGCGCCAGCACGCGGCCGATGGCACGGGTCAGGCCGGCGGCTTCCAGGCGCTTCTTCCAGGCCTCGATGCCCAGCCAGTCCTTCTCGGGCCGCTCGGCCAGGGCTTCGATTTCATGGACGCCATCGACGACGATGTAGCGGCGCTGCCAGTCTCCGCCGTGACGCTCGATGCGGCAGGCCAGGGTCACCTGGTCGGCATACAGCAGCGAGCTGGCGAAGGGGCGGCTGCTGTTCTGGCGGCCGCGGGGGCGGTTGTCCACCAGGGCGCGCAGCCAGGCGGTCTCGGCATTGGCGTGGCGGGCGTAGGTCTTGTAGGTCCGGCCGCCCGAGCATTCCAGGCCCAGCAGGGTGCGCATGGCGTCCAGCAGCGTGGTCTTGCCCGAGCCGTTGGGGCCGGCGATGGTGATGATGTTGCCGTCCAGCGGCATGGAGACGCGGCGGCAGTAGTCCCAGTGCAGCAGTTCCAGCGATTGCAGGTGAAACATCAGTGCGTCTCCGGCGGGTCACGCGGCTCGGTGGAGGCGGCGTCGTTCATGTCGTCTTCGGGCTCCGGCTCGGGCTCATTGCGCTTGGCGATGATGGTGGTGATGGCCGGGCCGGCCAGCGGGTCGGTGGCGCGGGCCAGCACATCGGCCAGCGAGCCGTCCAGCACGCGGGGGGCGAGCACGTCGTAGTCCAGCAGCAGGTCCAGCAGCGGGCCTTCGGCAATGTCCTCGCCGCGGCGGGTGATGAAGCCGTTGCGCTCCAGCAGCTTGAGGTTGGCGTCCAGGCGCATCTTCTTGCCCAGCTGGTTGCCGAAGTCGGCCAGCAGGCTGCGGTAGGACAGCGTGGGCGACACGCTCGATGCCAGCGGCAGCGGCTTGTCGGTGGCGAACATCTCGCCCTGCCCTTCGGTCTGCGCCTCGCTGCGGGCGATCTGGCGCTGGCGCTTGGGCAGGATGATCAGGGACCACAGCACCACCAGCAGGGCCACGCCGTCGCGCGGCAGGTCCAGGTTGTTGTTGGAGGCCAGGCCCGTCTCGCCAAACACGGCCACCTCGGCCGGGCGCAGCATGGCCACGGTGATGTGGTCCGCGTAGAGGTTCTCGACCAGCTTCAGGCCGACGGCGGCCAGGCGGTCGTTCAGCGCGGCCCAGAGCTCGGTGTCGATCAGGGCGCGGCGCACCAGGGCGTGGCTGCGGGGCAGCCAGCGGCGCGCGATCAATTGCGCGGCCAGGTGGGCCGCGTCGTCCAGGGTATTGCTCATGATTCGGAGGCGGGGCTGGTGGCGGCGTGGGGTTCGGGGACAGCGGCGGAGGCAGGGGCGGCCAGCTCGGGTGGCAGCATCGCCTGCCCGTCCTCATCCACCGGCAGCAGATGGCCACGGCTCATCCATTGCACGAATTCGTCCTCGACCTCGCCCTGCTCGACGGACCAGCGCACGCGCCAGGGCTGGCGGGCCATGTCGCCGGTCGCGCCCTGCAGATGCTGGGCCTGCGGGTCGCCCAGCAAAGGCAGCAGCTGGGCACGGTAGGCCGCGCGGGCATAGCTGCCGCCCAGCACGGCCGGGGTCAGGTCTTGCGCACCGCGGCCTTCGTTCTGCCACTGGCCCAGCAGGGCCTGCAGGCCGGCCAGGTCCGCGGGCAGGCTCATCACCGCCAGCTGGCCTTCCGGCGCCACCAGGCCGGCCGGCAGCGGCTCGGGCGTGGGCGGCTTGGGGCGGTCGCGCTCGAACTCGGCTTCGCAGGTGTCCAGCAGTTCGTGCTGGGCCACCATCACCGGCAGCACGGGGCGCGAGAGCGCGCCCAGGCTGAGGTTTTCGAGGAAGGGCACGTTCTGCAGCCAGCGCCGCACGTCGGTCGTGGTGATGCCGGTCGAGCCCAGGGTCACGCGCTGGCGGTCCACCTGCTGCAGCGCGCGGTTGAACTGGCTGGCCATGGCCAGCAGCCGTGCCTGGGCCAGGCCCAGTTCGCGGGCCAGACGCTCCAGGCGCGCGTTGCCGTCGGCCTGGGCCTGCTCGATGATGGCCGAGAGCGCCTCGCTGGCACGCTCCACCAGCCCGAGCGCCCGCTCGAAGCGCTGGCGCGCACGGCGCAGGTGAAATTCCGAACCGCTGGCAATGGCGTCGGCGAACTCGTCATACAGCCGCGCCAGTTGGGCCTGCAGGTGGTGCAGCTGGGCCGGGTCCAGGGTGCCGAGCTGGTGGGCGCCGGCCACATTGGCCAGCAGCGCAGCCAGGTCGGCGTCCTGCTCGCCCGCCACGGTCAGCGGCGAGAGCAGGCCCACCAGCTGCTGGGCCAGCGGCGTGATGCTGTACTGCTGGTTGGAGCCGTCCCAGGCCAGCAGCTGGGCCTCGCGCAGGCGCTTGAGCACCAGCTCCAGGGCCTCGTCGCGCAGGGCGTGGAAATGGCGGTTGAGCGTGTCGCGCGGCAGGCGGGATTCCGGCAGCGCCATCAGCTCCATGAAGACCCAAAGTCGCAGGCGCACCAAAGCCGCCGGCCCGTGGAACAGGGCCCGCATGGCCTGGATCAGTGCTTCGTTGCGCTCCAGCTGCCACCACAGCAGGGCTTCGCCGGGCACGGCGCCTTCGCGGAAGTAGTCCTCGAAGCGCGGCGCTTCGGTGGCCTCATCAAAGCGCTCGGCCGCGGCGTCCTGTTCAGGCAGGGCCGCGGCACGGGTCTGGAAATCGGTCATCGCGCGGATTATCCCTGGACCGGACGGCGCTCAGCCGGCCAGCACGCGGGCCACCTTCTGCAGGCCCTCGACCGGCTTGCCCTTGCGTGCGCGCTTGCCGGCATAGGCGGCCAGGCCGGCGCCCTTGAGCAGCTCCTCCTTGGGCTTGCCGCCGCGGCCCGAGCCCAGCACCTGCAGGGTCTGGGTGAAGGCCGCCACGCTCAGCAGCAGGTCCTTGCCTTCCAGTTCCATCAAGGTCAGGCCACGGCCGCCCTTGGGCTGGTGCTTGAGCTCATCGAGCGCGTAGGTCAGCAGCCGGCCATTGAGCGAGAGGCAGGCAATCTGCACCCCCAGCACCTCGCCCGCAGGCACGGGGCTGGGCGGCAGCGGCTTCTCCTCGCCTTCCAGGCTCAGGAAGGTCTTGCCGGCCTTCTGGCGGCTGATGAGATCCCCCACCTGCGCGATCAAACCGAAGCCGCCGGTGTTGGCCAGCACCAGGCGCTGCGCCACAGCAGCGGCCCAGTAGTGGACGATCTGCGTGCCGCTCTCCAGCTCGATCAGCGTGGTGATGGGCTGGCCGTCGCCGCGCCCGCCGGGCAGGGCTGAGACGGGCACCGAGTACACCCGGCCATTGCTGCCGAACACGATCAGCGGGTCCACGCTGCGGCAGGGGAAGACGCCGTAGAGCTGGTCGCCCGACTTGAAGGACAGCGCGGCCGGATCGACCTCATGGCCCTTGAGTGCACGCACCCAGCCCTTCATGGAGACGACCACCGTCACCGGCTCGTCCACCACCTTGATCTCGGCCACGACCTTCTTCTCTTCCTGGATCAGGGTGCGGCGCTCGTCGCCGTAGGTCTTGGCGTCAGCCTCGATCTCCTTGACCACGGTGCGCTTGAGCACGCCGGGGTTGTCCAGGATGTCCTGCAGCTTGTGCTGCTCCTCGCGCAGGCTCTTCAACTCCTGCTCGATCTTGAGGGCTTCCAGGCGGGCCAGTTGGCGCAGGCGGATCTCGAGGATGTCCTCGGCCTGGCGGTCGGACAGCCTGAAGCGCTCGATCAGCGCGGCCTTGGGCTCGTCGCTGTTGCGGATGATGCGGATCACCTCATCGATGTTCAGCAGCACCAGCTGGCGGCCTTCCAGCACGTGGATGCGGTCCAGCACCTTGTCCAGGCGATGGCGGGTGCGGCGCTCGACGGTGGCCAGGCGATAGCCCAGCCACTCGCTCAGGATCTGGCGCAGGCTCTTCTGCGTGGGCCGGCCGTCGGCGCCGATCATGGTCAGGTTGATCGAGGCGCTGCTCTCCAGGCTGGTGTGCGCCAGCAGCTGGGTGATGAGCTCCTGCTGCTCCACCGTGCGGCTCTTGGGCTCGAACACGAGGCGCACCGGCGCGTCCTTGCTGGACTCGTCGCGCACGCCGTCCAGCACCGCCAGGATGGAGGCCTTGAGCTGCTGCTGTTCTGCCGTCAGGGCCTTCTTGCCGGCCTTGATCTTGGGGTTGGTCAGCTCCTCGATCTCCTCCAGCACCTTCTGCGAGGAGGTGCCGTGCGGCAGCTCGGTGACCACCAGCTGCCACTGGCCGCGGGCCAGATCCTCGATCTTCCAGCGGGCGCGCAGCTTCAGCGAGCCGCGACCGCTGCGGTAGGCCGCCAGGATGTCCTCGGGCGAGGAGATCAGCTGGCCACCGCCCGGATAGTCCGGGCCGGGCAGATGGCTGAAGAGTTCTTCGTCGCTGAGCTTCTCGTTCTTCAGCAGGGCCACCGCAGCCGCGGCCACCTCGCGCAGGTTGTGGCTGGGCACCTCGGTGGCCAGGCCCACGGCAATGCCGGACGCCCCATTGAGCAGCACGAAGGGCAGACGCGCGGGCAGTTGGCGGGGCTCCTCGGTGGAGCCGTCGTAGTTGGGCACGAAGTCCACCGTGCCCTCGTCGATCTCATCGAGCAGCAGCCGGGTGATGGGCGCCAGGCGCGCTTCCGTGTAACGCATGGCCGCGGCGCCATCGCCGTCCCGGCTGCCGAAATTTCCTTGGCCGTCGATCAGCGGGTAGCGCTGGCTGAAGTCCTGGGCCATGCGGACCAGGGCGTCGTAGGCTGCCTGGTCGCCGTGCGGGTGGAAGCGGCCCAGCACGTCACCGACCACGCGAGCGCTCTTGACCGCCTTGGGGCCGCTGGCCGTCGTGAAGGACAGGCCCATGCGCTCCATCGAGTACAGGATGCGGCGCTGCACCGGCTTCTGACCGTCGCAGACATCCGGCAGCGCGCGGCCCTTGACCACCGAGAGCGCGTACTCCAGGTAGGCACGCTCGGCGTAATGGGCCAGGGTCAGGCTTGTGCCGTCGTCGCTGCCGCCGCCCGGCGCGGGCTGGGGCGGCGATTGCGGTTCGTCGAAATCGAAGGAGTTCTGGTTCATCGTCATGGGGATTGGCGCCTTGCCTGCTGGCCTGGTACGGACCTACTGCTGGGAGACCGGCGCGCTGTGGAATTGCATGCCCTGCAGCTGCTGGCTCTGGCTGCGCTGCAAGAGCGCCCAGTAGAGCTCCAGCACCATCTGCACATGGGCCTGGGTTTCGTCGATGGGAGGCATGCGCCCCCCGGCCTTGCGGACCGCCGTCTCGCCGGCGTTCCAGGCGGCCAGGGCCGCGTCGATGCGGCCGTAGCGCTTGATCAGGTCGGCCAGCATGCGGGCGCCGATCAGCACATTGCTGCGCGGCTCTCGCAGGCGCTGCTCGACGGGCTGGCGGGCTTCCGCCGCGGTGGCGTAGTGCTCGGCCGCGATGGCGGTGATCTGCATGAGGCCTGTCGCGCCGCGCGGGGAGACCACGTCGGCCTTGAAGCCGCTCTCCACCGCGATCATGGCCTTGAGCAGCTCCATGTCCACGCCGCTTTGCTGCGAAGCTTCGCGCAGATAAGGCTGCACGGCCTTGACCTCGGGGGCGAACTCCAGCCAGGTCAGCAGCGATCGGCCATGGTCGGTCTTGCCCGGCACGCGCTGCGGGCGCGCGCCCAGGCTCATCACCGGCTGGTAGCGATCGTCCAGGCGCTGGCCCGCGAAATGCGCGACGCCGGCGTTGTCGACATAGGCCCACAGCTCTGCCCGCGCGGGCGAGGCCAGCATCGCCAGCGCCAGGATGGCCAGAAGCGCCAGGCCCTTCATGCCAGCTCCTCGTTCATGGCACGCCGCGCCTGGTACTCGCGGTCCAGCATGGACATCACGATGAGGCTGTCGTAGCCGTCGGCACCTTCGATGCTGACGCGCACGCTCTCGCGCAGCCGGCCTTCCTCGACGAAGCCTTCGCTGCGATAGAGCGCCTGGGCACGGGTGTTGAGCCCCTTCACGTCCAGCCAGAAGCGGTGCGCATGCAGTTGCTGGAAGGCCAGCTGCTTGAGCAGGCGCAGGCAGGCGCGGCCCACGCCCTGCCCTTTGGGCTGCAGCACCATGCGCTTCAACTCCACCGAGCGGTTGGGGTTGCGGCAACCCTGCAGGATCACGAATCCGGCAGCTTCGGGCTGGGTTTGCAGATCCGCCCCCCACTCCACGATGAAGTGCCGCGAATCCGGAAAGCGGATGGCGCCCTCGTGCTGGGTGCGCTCCCAGGGCGTGATGAAGGGCAGGTTGGCCGCATCCTGCTCCACCGAGACCACGAAGTCCAGGTCCGAGAGCATGGTGGGGCGCAGGTGCACGCGGGGCAGGCCGTTCATGGCATCAGACCCCGGGCTGGCCCTGGGCCGTGGTTTCAAAGCCGGCCAGCACCGCCTGCACATTGCGACCGATGGCCGCGGTGGCATAGCCGCCCTCCTGCAGGAAGAGCGTCGGCAGTTGCAGCGAGGCCAGGCTCTGGCCCATGCGGCGGAACTCGGGCTCGTCGAGCTTGAAATGCGAGATGGGATCGCCGCCGTAGGTGTCCACGCCCAGCGAGACGATCAGCAGCTCGGGCGCATAGGCATTGAGCTGCACCAGGGCCTTCTCGAAGGCCTCGAACCACTGCTCGTTGCTGGCCCCGGCCGGCAGCGGGTAGTTGGCGTTGAAGCCCTGGCCGGCACCGGCGCCCCGCTCGTCTGCGTGGCCCAGGAAGAAGGGGTATTCGGTCTGCGGATCGCCGTGGATGCTGAGGAAAAAGACGTCCGCGCGATCGTAGAAGATGGCCTGGGTGCCGTTGCCGTGGTGGTAGTCGACATCCAGGATGGCCACGCGCTGGCGGCCCGCGTCGCGCGCGGCCTGGGCCGTGACGGCGGCATTGTTGATGAAGCAGTAGCCGCCGAAGAAGTCTGCGCCGGCATGGTGGCCGGGCGGACGGGTCAGGCAGTAGGCCGAACGCTCGCCGGCCAGCACCAGGTCCAGCGCCGTCAGGCTGGCCTGGGCGCCCCAGTAGGCGGCATTCCAGGTGCCGGCAGTCAGCGGCGAGCCGCTGTCCATCGAGTAAAGCCCCATGCGCGCCGCGAAGCTCTTGGGCTCCACATCGCTGCGCAGGCTGCGGATGGGCCACACCGCCGGGAAGGCCTCGCCCTGCCCGCCCAGGGCCAGCCACTCGGCGTGCGCCCCTTCGATGAAGCGCAGGTAGGCCGGCGCATGCACGCGCTCCAGCGGCGCACGACCATGGTCCACCACCGGCACGAAGGGGCCGAGATCGCTGGCCTGCAGGGCCTGCAGCACGTAGTCCGCACGGGCCGGGATCTCGAAGGCATCCACCAGCTGACCGCGGAAGAACTCCTTCTGCGCGGCATGCTCGGCGTGGCGCTCGTTGTAGACGATCTTCATGGGATTCCCGGCAATGCTTGGTGCTGAGGGTCAGGTCTTGCTTGGCCTGGGCTCAGATATCGACCTCGACGGAGTCGCCATGCAGCTCCATCAGCTCGCGGCGCGAGGCGGCTTCGCCCTTGCCCATCAGCTTGTTGATCGCGCCCTCGGTGGCGGCGAAGTCGAACATGCCGTAGGCGACCTGCATCAGGCGGCGGGTCTCGGGGTTCAGCGTGGTGTCCCAGAGCTGCTCGGCACTCATCTCGCCCAGGCCCTTGAAGCGGCTGATGGTCCAGCTGTTCTCGCGGGCGCCTTCCTTGCGCAGCTTGTCCAGCGTGGCGGTCAGCTCGCCTTCGTCCAGCGCGTAGATCTTGGCGGCCGGCTTCTTGCCGCGGGCCGGGGCGTCCACGCGGAACAGCGGCGGGCGCGCCACGTAGATGTGGCCGGCCTCGACCAGCTTGGGGAAGTGGCGGAAGAACAGCGTCAGCAACAGGACCTGGATGTGGGAGCCGTCGACGTCGGCGTCCGACAGGATGCAGATCTTGCCGTAGCGCAGATTGGCCAACAGGCCCCCAGGCTCGTACGCTTCGCGTCCATCTCCCCCCCCCACGGGGGCGCTCACGCCTTGGGACGGCCCGGCGGCGTTCGGATGGAGCGGCGTGTCAGGCCCATGCGGATCCACGCCGATGGCCACCGAGATGTCGTGGATCTCGTTGTTCTTGAAGAGCAGGTCGCGCTCCACCTCCCAGGCGTTGAGCACCTTGCCGCGCAGGGGCAGGATGGCCTGGGTTTCCTTGTCGCGGCCCATCTTGGCCGAGCCGCCCGCCGAGTCGCCCTCCACCAGGAAGAGCTCGTTGTGCAGCAGGTCGCGGCTTTCGCAGTCGGTCAGCTTGCCGGGCAGCACGGCCACACCCGAGCCCTTGCGCTTCTCGACCTTCTGGCTGGCACGCTGGCGGGTCTGGGCCTGCTTGATGACCAGCTCGGCCAGCTTCTTGCCGAATTCCACATGCTGGTTGAGCCACAGCTCCAGCTGCGGCTTGACGAAGGCGGACACGAGGCGCAGCGCATCGCGCGAGTTCAGCCGCTCCTTGGTCTGCCCCTGGAACTGCGGGTCCAGCACCTTGGCCGAGAGCACGAAACTGGCGCGCGAAAACACATCGTCCGGCATCAGCTTGACGCCCTTGGGCAGCAGGCTGTGCATCTCGATGAAGCTCTTGATCGCGCCGAAGAGGCCGTCCTTGAGGCCCGATTCATGCGTACCGCCCGCCACCGTGGGGATCAGGTTGACGTAGCTCTCGCGCATGACCTGACCCTCTTCGGTGAAGGCCACGCACCAGGCGGCGCCCTCGCCCTCGGCGAAGTTCTCGGTCTCGGCCTTGCTGGCGTACTGCTCGCCCTCGAACAGCGGGATCAGGGGATCGCTGGTGAGCGTCTGCATCAGGTAGTCGCGCAGGCCGCCCTTGTAGGCCCAGGTCTGGACCTCGCCGGTCTTCTCCTGCTTGAGCGTCACCGTCACGCCCGGCATCAGCACGGCCTTGGAGCGCAGCAGGTGCACCAGCTCGCCCTTGGGCAGGTCCGGGCTTTCGAAGTACTTGGCGTCGGGCCAGACCCGCACCGTCGTGCCCTGCTTGCGATCGCCGCTGGCGGCCGGGCGCACGCTGACAGGCTCGACGACGTCGCCCGCCTCAAAGGCCAGGCGCGCCACCTGCTTCTCGCGCCAGACCGTCACCTCCAGGCGCTTCGCCAGCGCATTGGTCACGCTCACGCCCACGCCGTGCAGGCCGCCGGAAAAGCTGTAGGCGCCGCCGGAGCCCTTGTCGAACTTGCCGCCGGCATGCAGCCGGGTGAAGACGATCTCCACCACCGGCACGCCCTCTTCCGGGTGCAGGCCGAAGGGGATGCCGCGGCCGTCGTCCTCGATGGTGATCGAGCCGTCGGTGTGCTGGGTGAGGTCGATGCGGCGGCCGAAGCCGGCCAGGGCCTCATCGGCGGCGTTGTCGATCACCTCCTGGATGATGTGCAGGGGGTTGTCCGTCCGGGTGTACATGCCCGGACGCTGCTTGACGGGTTCCAGGCCCTTGAGAACGCGGATCGAGGCCTCGCCATAGCCGGAGGCCGGGGCGGTGGTGGAGGAGACTGCTTTGCTTGCCATGGCGGCGATTGTAGGGAGGCGCCGGTGCCCGTCCGGCGACGGCGTCCGGGGGAATCCCCGAGCCTGACTTGGGTCGATCGGCCTATTTCCGTCGTAGCATCCGCCACCTTGCTGAAGACTCCTGAGGGCCGCCCGTCTTGCCGTACGCCTTGCGAATTCCCGTCCTGCTGACCCTGCTGGCCCTGTCGATCAACGCCGGAGCCCAGGCAAACCCTGCGCCGCCCCAGGCTCAGCCCTTCAAGGCCAGCGCGCCCCTGGCCATGGAGCTGCACAACGCCCGCTGGTTCGACGGCCAGGGCTTCCAGAAGGGCACGCTCTACGTCGTCGACGGCAAATTCACCAAGGCCCGCCCCAAGCGCATCCACCGCCGCCTCGAACTGCGCGAGCAATACCTGGTGCCGCCCCTGGCCGAGGCCAACAACCACAACCTGCAAAGCGCCTGGGGCGTGCAGACCTTCGGCCAGCGCTACCTGCAGGACGGCGTGTTCTACGCCGCCATGCAGTGCGGCGACCCGGACAGCATCGCCACGGCCCGCCCCCTGCTGAACCAGCCGGACAGCGTGGACGTCAGCTTCACCACCGCCTGCATCACCAGCTCCGACGGCCACCCGCTGGCGCCGCTGCTGGCCCAGCCGGTGGCCGAGGGCCAGCCACCGCGCCAGGTCAGCGATTTCGCGGACAAGCAGCTGCTGCTGGTCGACACCCCCGAGCAGGCCCAGCAGAAGTGGCCGCTGGTGGCGCCGCGCAAGACGGACTGGCTCAAGATCATCCTGGCCTACAGCGACCGCCCCGAGCTGCACGGCAATCCCGCCGCCCTGGGCCGCCTGGGACTGAGTCCCGACACCGCCACGGCGCTCGTGCGATTGGCGCACAAAGACAAGCTCCCGGTCAGCGCCCATGTGGAGACCGCGGCCGATTTCAGGGCCGCGCTCGAGGCCGGCGTGGACCAGATCGGCCATGTGCCCGGCTATTTCGCCGGGTTCGACGAGGGCCCGGAGCGCTTCCGCCTGGATGAAGCGAGCGCCGCTCGTGCCGCCGCGCAGAAGACCCAGGTGCTGACCGCCACGGTGGCGAACACGCTGTTCCCGATGAGCGACGAGCAGCGCCTGGCCCAGCGCGAGGTGCTGGCCTACAACCTGCGCCTGCTCAAGACGGCCGGCGCACCGCTGCTGCTGGGCTCGGACAATTTCCCGGGCACGTCGCTGGCCGAGGTCCATCACCTGGCGGGCCTGGGCGTCTTCAGCGCGGCCGAGCTGCTGAAGATGGCCAGCATCAGCACGCCGCGCGCCCTCTTCCCCAAGCGCCGGCTGGCCTGCTTCGACGAAGGCTGCGAGGCCAGCTTCCTGGTGCTGGTCGCCAATCCGCTGGAGGATCTGCACACGCTGGACAAACCGCTGATGCGCGTCAAGCAAGGGCGGCTTCTGACCCAGCTGGACAGCGTGGCCGAGGCCAGCGACGCCAGCACCGAAGCCACGGCCGTCGCGGCAGCCAAGGCGGCCAAGACCGGCAAGGGCAAGAAGGGCGGCACGACCAAGGCAGCAGGCAAGAGCAGCAGCAAGACCGCTGCGCCCCTGCGCAAGACCAGCGCCAGCACGGCGCCCGGCAAGTCCGCGCGCGGCGCCATGAGCGCTCGCGCGGGGGCGGCAAAGCGCCGCTAGGACGGGCAGCCATATCCCCCATGCCCTCGCCGCTGACGCCGCCGGTGTCTGCCTGTGCCCCTGGTCGGACAGCGGCCGCCTGCGCTGCGCTGGCAAGTTGGGCGCTGACAAGGCATGATCGCGCTCGCACTGCTGCAGGATCCCCTCCATGATCGTCATCATCACCGGCGCCTCCGACGGCATCGGCGCAGAACTGGCCCGGCAGTGGGCGGCACGGCATGGCACCGGCCTGCGCCTGGTGCTCAACGGCCGTCAACTGGCCAAGCTCCAGGCCGTGGCCGCCCATTGCGAGGCGCTGGGCGCCACCGTGCTGGTGCATGCGGCCGACCTGTCCGAGCAGACGGCCTGCCAGGGCCTGATCCGGGCGGCCACCGAGGCCTTCGGTGGCGTGGACGTGCTGGTCAACAACGCTGGCATGTCGGCCCATGCGCTGCTGGAGGAGGTCCAGGACCTGGACTGGTATGAACAGCTGATGCGCATCAACCACTGGAGCGCGGTCTGGTGCAGCCATGCCGCCCTGCCCTGGCTCAAGGCCAGCCAGGGCCGGCTGGTCGCGGTGTCCAGCCTGGCCGGCCTGGTGGGCGTGCCGGGGCGCACGGCCTACAGCGCCACCAAGTTCGCGATGACCGGCTTCTTCGAGGCCCTGCGCGTGGAGTTGCGGCCAGCCGGCGTGTCCGTCACCATCGCCTATCCGGGCGTGGTCAGCACCGAGATCCGCCGCCGCGGCTTCGGCGCCAACGGCCAGCCCGCCGGGCGCAGCGGCCTGGACGAGCGCGGCGCGATGAGCGTGGAGACCTGCGCACGGCTGATCCTGGACGGCACGCTGCAGCGCCAGCGGGACATCGTGATGAGCGCGAAGGGCCGGCTCGGTCGCTGGCTGAAGCTGATCGCCCCTGCCGTCGTGGACCGCCTGGCCCTCAAGGCCCTGAGCCGGCAGCACTGAGGCGCGCCTCGCATGCAAGACCTGACCCCGTCCGCCGCGCCAGGCCTGCCGACGGCCGCCCCCTCGCCCTGGCTGCTGCGCTGGCAGCGGCACTTCACCGCTGGGCAGACGGCCCTGGACCTGGCCTGCGGCAGCGGCCGCCATGTGCGCTGGCTGCGCGAGCGAGGCCTGCAGGTCTGCGCCGTGGACCGCAACGCCCAGGCCCTGGCCGGCCTTGCGGACTGCGGCGCCGAGCTGATCGAGGCCGACCTGGAAGGCGCCCCCTGGCCGCTGGGCACGCGGCGCTTCGACCTGGTACTGGTGACGAACTACCTGTGGCGCCCGCTGCTGCCGCGCATCGTCGAGGCCGTCGCGCCGGGCGGCTGGCTGCTCTATGAGACCTTTGCCGACGGGCAGCAGCTACTGGGCCGGCCCGCGCGCCCGGAGTTCCTGCTGCACCACGGCGAGCTGCTTCAGGCGGCCGGGGATCTGCGCATCGTGGCCTACGAAGACGGCTTCGTCGATGGCGATGCGCAAGGCGTCAACCCCGCGCAGATCCAGCGCGTTGCCGCCGTTCGCGAGCGAACGCCGGGCGACCTGCAGGCCCGCTATCACCTATCTTGAGACGCTGAACGCCCGCTTTGGTCAGACCTCTCTGGCGCTTCAGTAGAATCAGCTGATTACGAGGAACCCTCATGAAACCGATTCTTGGCAGCATCGTGGCCCTGGTGACCCCGATGCAGGAAGACGGCAGCGTCGACTATGACGCCCTGCGCCGCCTGATCGACTGGCATATCGCCGAAGGCACGGACTGCATCGGCGTGGTCGGCACCACGGGCGAGTCGCCCACGGTCACCGTCGAAGAGCATTGCGAGATCATCCGCGTGGCCGTCGAGCATGCGGCCAAGCGCGTGCCCATCATGGCCGGCACCGGCGCCAACAGCACGGCCGAGGCCATCAATCTCAGCCGCTACGCCAAGTCGGTGGGCGCCGACTGCACGCTGTCGGTCGTGCCCTACTACAACAAGCCCTCTCAGGAAGGCATCTACCAGCACTACAAGGCGATCGCCGAGGCCGTGGACATCCCCATGATGCTCTACAACGTGCCCGGCCGCACCGTGGCTGATATGAGCGCGGACACCGCCCTGCGCTGCGCCAGCCTGCCCGGCGTCTTCGGCGTCAAGGAGGCGACGGGCAATATCGAGCGCGCCGCCTACCTGATCAAGAACGCCCCCAAGGGCTTCCACATCTACTCGGGTGACGACGGCACCGCCATCGCCCTGATGCTGCTGGGCGGCCATGGCAATGTCAGCGTCACGGCCAACGTCGCGCCGCGCGCCATGCACCAGCTGTGCAAGGCCGCACTGGCCGGAGACGTGAAGGAAGCCACCCGCATCCACTTCCAGCTGCTGAATCTGCACAAGCAGCTGTTCTGCGAGCCCAGCCCGGCCCCGACCAAATGGGCGCTGGAGCGCCTGGGCCGCTGCAAGGCCGCTCTGCGCCTGCCCATCACGCCGCTGACCGCGGCGGGTCAGGCCAGCGTCGAGCAGGCGCTGCGCGAAGGCGGCCTGCTCTGATTTGAGGTGTGAACCGCGGATTTGGTCCAAATCTGCGGTACAACACCGCCCGTGTTCTCTTGGAGATGTCTAGCGTGACTCGTTCTCTTTCTGCCCCGACCCAGGGCCTGGCCCGCGGTCTTGTCCTGGTCTCGCTGACCTCGCTGACGGCCTGCAGTTCCATTGAAGGCATGATTGGCACCGACAAGGTCGACTATCGCAGCGGCGCCAAGCAGACGAGTGGCCTGGACGTGCCACCGGACCTGACCCAGCTGAGCCAGGAACGCCGCAACAGCGGCGGCGTGGTCACCGCATCCGAGCTGGCCAGCCAGAAGAGCGCGCCCCGCGCCAGCGCTTCCGCGGCGCCTGGCAACGTGGCCCTCAGCGCCGTCGGCGACATCCGCCTGGAACGCGTCAACGGCCAGCGCGTGCTGCGCAGCAGCCTGCCGCCCGAACAGCTGTGGCCGCAGATCCGCGGCTTCTGGACCGGCCTGGGCTTCGAGATCGCCAGCGAGCAGGCGGAAGTCGGCGTCATGGAAACCAGCTGGGCCGAGAACCGCGCCAAGCTGCCGCTGGACTTCATCCGCCGCACCATCGGCCAGGCGCTGGACAGCCTCTACTCCACGGGCGAGCGTGACAAGTACCGCACCCGTGTCGAACGCGTCAACGGCGGCACCGAAATCGCGATCTACCACCGCGGCATGCAGGAGGTCTACACCAGCCAGCAGCGCGACCAGACCGTGTGGCAGCCCCGCCCGGCCGATCCCTCGCTGGAAGGCGAGATGCTGTCCCGCCTGATGCTCAAGCTGGGCGGCCGTGAGGCCGATGCCAAGGAAGCCCTGCAGGCCAGCGCCAGCAGCGCCAACACCGGCGCCACCAAGCTGGCCGTGGAACCCGCCAACCGCAACCTGGCTGACGTGCCGACCAGCCTGACGGTGAACGAGGACTTCGACCGAGCCTGGCGCCGCGTGGGCCAATCGCTGGATCGCCACGGTTTCACCGTCGAGGACCGCGACCGCAAGCTGGGCCTGTTCTTCCTGCGCTATGCCGACCCCAACTTCGTTGGCAAGGAAGAGCCCAACTTCTTCGCCAAGCTGTTCGGCTTCGGCAAGACGGTCACGGCCAACCGCTACCGTGTGCTGGTCAAGAGCGAAGGCAGCAAGACCGTCGTGAGCGTCACCGACAGCCAGGGGGTGCAGCAGACCGATGACAACGCCAAGCGCATCCTCTCGCTGCTGCAGGAAGACCTGCGCTGAAAGCGGCGGGGCCCGCCCCGCTTGCCTCATGCAAAAAGCCCCTGGGCCGCTCGGCCGCAGGGGCTTTTTTCCATGGGTCAGGTCTTGCCCGGCGGAAGCCTCGTGGAAGCGCCTCGTGGAAGCGCTTTGTGGAAGCACCTTGTGGAAGCGTCTTGTGACTGCGCCTCGTGAATGCAACAGGCAAGAAAAAACCGCCGGCCTTGCGGCACGGCGGTTCTTTCTGAACCGGGGATCCGATTACTTGCTGGCAGCGGCCGAAGCAGCGTCAGCAGCAGCAGGAGCCGAAGCGTCCATAGCGGGAGCCGAAGCGGCTTCCGAAGCGGCAGGAGCCGGGGCAGCGGCGGGAGCCGGGGCAGCAGCAGGAGCCTCTTCAGCCTTCTTGCCGCAAGCGGTCAGGGCAGCAGCAGCCAGCAGGGAAGCCAACAGGATCGACTTATTCATACTTGTCCTCAAGATCTATTAGACGAAGATTCAATTACCGGTAATTCTTCGAGCCGGCCCTGAAACGAATCCGTTCACACGAACCCGCCCATGATCAACTCAGCAGAACAAGACGTGGAAACCTCGAGCGCTTCCCTCGCCTAGCCAGAAATTATAGCGTCAGCTTTTAGCGCTAGTTAAAGCCCCAAAGTGCTGGCGGCAAAGGATTCTTCCGAACGTTGCGCGACCGCATCAAACCATTCAAGGGCGGCGCCATACGCACTCGCGTCCGTCTGGACGACGGCCCGCCCCTGCCGCGCATCGATCAGGCGCCACAGCTGTGGCGGCCGCCCCAATAGCAGGGCAGCGGGACGGCGGTGGTCCACCGGCCCTTCGTCGGCAAGTTGGCGCGCCTCCACGACATGGGCGAAGAGCTGTCGCCATTGAACAAAGCGTGGATGCTGGCGCGTCACCGGCTGGAAGTCCCGGGCCAGCAGGCGCAGGCGCCGGTGCGGCGCCGCCCATCGCCGCAGCGCCTCCAGCAGCTGCGGATTGGACAGCGGCCAGTGCTGGAAGTCGGCATCAAAGCAGCAGATCTGCGGCGCCTCCTCCCGGCAGGCCTGCAGAAGCTGCTCCAGCAAGGAGGCCTGCACGGCTGCGTGGCCTTCGACCAGCACATCGGCCGCAGCGCCCGCCTCGCCCGGCCGGGTCAGGTCTTGCGGCGCATGGGAACGAGGATTCTCGGATGCATCCATGGCAAGTTCCTCCTGCAATGCGGCCCGGTGGGACTTCAGTCCGCAACCACGCCCGCGGACTGCAGCCAGCCATCTTCCGCCCACTGGTCCAGCAATTCGCGCGCACCGTCCGACAGCTGCGCCACCTCGCGCGGGCCGAGCTGACGCCGGTCGGCCAGCCGACGCATCAGTTTGGCATCCCGGCCGCCCGCGCGGTAGGACTCGCCGTTGATGAAGACATGGGCCGCGTCGTACATCATGCGGCTGCGGCGGTCCAGAACCACGCCCGAGCCCGCAGGCACGACGTCGCCCATGTCGAAGAAGACCTTGGGCTTGGGCTCGGTCAAAGCCTCGCCCAGGGCACGCTCCAGGGCCAGGGGCTCGCGCAGGGCCCGCTCGCAGGCGTCGCGAGAGAAGTCCAGCAGCTGCTGCGGAATCGCGCCCGGCGCCTCGGTGGCCGGCTGCCTGGGGTCGGCATACATCTTGTTGGCATAGGCCTGCGATTCATCGTCCATCAGGCGCTGCAGCAGTTCGCGGGCCAGCTCAGCACGCCAGGGTGTGCGGAAGCCCGCCGAGCAGGTCATGCATTCGCCGATGGCAACGCCGTCATGCGCCCAGCCCGGCGGCAGGTAAAGCATGTCACCGGGCTCCAGAGTGAACTCCTGCTCGGGCTCGAAGTCCGCCAGCAGCTTGACCGGCACATCCGGACGCAAGGCGCCCGTCGTGGCATGCCCCTGCCGGCCGATGCGCCAATGGCGCTTGCCGTGGACCTGGATCAGGAACACATCGTAGGAATCGAAATGCGGACCGACGCCGCCGCCATCGGTGGCGTAGGAAATCATCAGATCGTCCAGCCGCGCCTCGGGCACGAAGCGGAACTGCGCCAGCAGCTCGTGCGCGGCCTGCACATGCAGGTCCAGGCCTTGGACCAGCAGGGTCCAGCCGGGCTTGCTCCAGGGCGGCAGCTTGCTCACGGGGCCGTGCTTCAGTGCCCACTTGCCCTGGAACTGCGAGACCAGGCGCGATTCCACGTCCTCGCTGGCGGCCAGGGTGGCGAGTTCGCTGCGGCTGGCCGGCGGCTGGATGCCCGGCAGGGCCTGGCGCACCAGCAATGGCTTTTTCTGCCAATGGCGGCGCATGAATTGTTCGGGGCTGAGGCCGCCCAACAGGGCGGCAGGCTTGGTGATGTCCATCGAGAGAGCGGCAATTGGCGTGAATGGCGGGATTGTCGGCCAATCCCGCGAGCGGAACGCAGGCACCGGCAGCTGTCTCGAAATCGGGACGCCATCACGGAGAAAGCGGGGGAAAACCGCAGAGAAAAGGCGGCGTTTGACCCTGCGCAAGCCCTGGCACGGTCCGTGCGTTGTTGAGCGGGTGTCTCACCCTCTCACGATGCCCGCCCCCCCATGGACCTCCCCCGCAAGACCTCTGCCTGGCAGCGCTGGCGCCAGCCGCGGCGCCAAAGCCTGCTGGCCCTGGGCCTGCTGCTGCTGACCGCGCTGAGCCTGGCCGTCTGGGCGCTCAGCGCGCGCCCGGCGCAGCTGAGCGTCAGCGCGCGCAGCCTCACGCTCGCCACCGTGGAACAAGGATCGCTCGACGTGACGGTGCGCGGCGCCGGTGTGCTGCTGCCCAGCGATCCCCAGTGGATCACGGCCCAGAGCGAGGCGCGGGTGCAGCGCATCCACGCCCCGGCCGGCAGCCCGCTGAAGGCCGGGGCGCTGATCCTGAGCCTGAGCAACCCGGCCTTGCAGCAAAAGGCCCAGGAAAGCCGCTGGCTGCTCGACCAGTTCCTGGCCGAGCTGCGCGCGCTCCAGCTCAGCCTGGACAGCCAGCTGCTGAGCCAGCAGGCCGCCGTCCAGCGCGCCCAGGCGGCCGCCGACACCGCGCGGCTGCAGTTGCAGGCCGATGAGGAGCTGCTCAAAGACGGGCTGATCTCCAAGCTCGCCTTTCACCGCAGCACCGCCACCGTCCAGCAAACGGCCCAGGCCTTGGTGCTGGAGCAGCAGCTCCTGCGGCAACAGACCCAGAGCGCCCAGGCCCAGCTGGACGGCAAACGCGCCGCGCTGGCCCGCCAGCAAAAGGCCCTGGCCCGCGACCAGGAGCTGCTGGACGCCCTGCAGGTGCGCAGCCCCATCGACGGCATCGTGCAGGAGCTGAGCCTGCAGGTGGGGCAGTCCGTCACGCCGGGCGCGCTGCTGGCCAAGCTGGCGCGGCCCGACGCCCTGTACGCCGAGGTCCAGATTCCCGAATCGCAGGCGCGGGACCTGCAAATCGGACAGAACGCCGAGCTGGACCTGCGCACAGGCCAGGCCGCCGACCGCATGCAGGGCCGCGTCGACCGCATCGCCCCCAAAGTCAGCCAAGGCATGGTCAAGGTCGACGTGACCCTCACCGGCCCTCTGTCGCGCGGCGCGCGGCCCGACCTCAGCGTGGACGGCAGCATCCACATCACCGAGCTGGCGCACTGCCTGCAGGTGCAGCGCCCGCTTGCCAGCCAGGCGCATACGCAGGGCTCGGTGTTCCGTGTCGACGACGACGGCCATGCGCAGCGCGTGCCGGTGCAGTTCGGCGCCGCCTCGGTCCAGCGCATCGAGATCCGCTCGGGCCTCAAGCCCGGCGAACGCATCGTCGTGTCCGACACCGCCAGTTGGCAGGCGGTGGACCGCATCCGCATCCACTGAGTCCTCGCCATCCCCTACAGTTCCCCACCCTGGAGTTCCTGATGACATCGATCACCTCGCTGCACCCCGCCACAGGCGCGGCGCCCCTGCCCCTGATCCGCCTGCGCCAGATTCGCAAGTCCTTCCTCAGCGAAGAGCTGGAAACGCGCGCGCTGGACGAGCTGGACCTGGACATCCACAGCGGCGAATACCTGGCCATCGCCGGCCCCTCGGGCTGCGGAAAATCCAGCCTGCTGGCCGTGCTGGGCTTGCTGGACACCCCCAGCCAGGGAAGCTATGAATTCAAGGGCCAGCGCATCGACGGGCTGGACGCGCGGGAACGCGCGCGCCTGCGCAACCGAGAAATCGGCTTTGTGTTCCAGGCCTTCAACCTGATTGGCGAGCTGAGCGTCGAGGACAACGTGGCCTTGCCCCTGCTCTATCGCTCCGAGCTCAGCCGCGCCGAGCGGCGCGAACGCGTGGCCCAGGCGCTGGAGCAGGTCGACATGAGCCACCGCGCCCGCCACCATCCCGCACAACTCAGCGGCGGCCAGCAGCAGCGCGTGGCCATCGCGCGTGCACTGGTCGGCCGGCCGCCCCTGATCCTGGCGGACGAACCCACCGGCAATCTGGACTCGCGCAATGCCGAGCGCGTCATGCAGCTGCTGGCCGATGTGCATGCCCAGGGGGCCACGCTGGTCATGGTCACGCATGATCCGCGTTATGCCTCAGCCGCCCAGCGCACCGTGCAGCTGTTCGACGGCCGCCTGGTCGCCGACATGCCGACGCGCGCCTTCCAACCCCAGCTGGCGGAGGCACTCTGAGATGTGGGACGACCTGAGACAAGCCCTGCAAAGCCTGCTTCAAAAGCCAGGCCACACCCTGCTGACCGTGCTGACGCTGGCCTGCGGCATGAGCTTTGCCATCTTCAGCGCCGCCGTCTACCTCGGTTTGACGCAGGGCGAACTGCCCTTCCCCGAGCCCGAACGCCTGCTGGCCTTCGAAACGCTGCGGGACGGCTCGCGCACCCAGGCCAACAGCGTGCTCTACGCCGACTACCTGGAGTACCAGCAAGGGCTGCGCAGCCTGGAAGGCCTGCATGCCCTGCAGCGTCAAAACCTGACCCTGCGTGCCGAGCAGCGCACGCCCGAAGTGGTGTCGGCGGCCAAGGTGCCCGCGGCCGTCTGGCCCTGGCTGGGGGTGATCCCGGAGCTCGGGCGCCTGCCCGATGCGCAGGATGAGCGCGCGGGGGCGCCGCCTGTCGTCGCATTGGGAGCGGAGCTGTGGCAGCGCTATCTGGGCGGGGACCGCAAGATCATCGGCCAGGTGCTGCACATCAACGGCGTGGCGCACACCGTGGTGGGCGTCCTGCCGGCCCGGCTGCGCTTCCCCATGAACCAGCAGCTGTGGATCCCTTTCCAGGCGCCTCCCATCCAGGCTCGAGCCGAGACCTACAGCATGGGCACCGCGCAACACGTGATGCTGCTGGGCCGCATGAAGCCCGGCAGCAGCCGCGCCCAGGTCCAGAAGGAAGCCGACTGGGTCTCGCAGCAATTGCAGCAACGCCATCCCAAGAGCCATGGCCGCCTGCAACTGCTGGCCATGCCCTATGCCAGCTGGGGCCTCAGCGACGCAGACATGCTCTACACCGGCCTGGGCGCCGCAGCCCTGCTGCTGCTGGCCCTGGTCAGCATCAATGCGGGCAACCTGCTGCTGGTCCGCGCCAATGAGCGCCGCCAGGAAATGGCCGTGCGCCAGGCCCTGGGCGCCCCTCGCGGCCGCCTGGTGCGCCTGATGCTTTGCGAGGCGCTGTGGCTGAACATGGCGGCGGTGGCGCTGGGCCTGTTCTTTGCCGCCTGGGCCCTGGCCCTGATCGACCAGGCCGTGCGAGCGACCGCCGATGGACAAGTGCCCTTCTGGGTGCGCTTCCACCTCAGCGCGCCCGCGCTCGGCTTCGGACTGCTCCTGGGTTTGCTGACCACGCTGATCGTCGGCACCTTGCCGGCCTGGCGCGGGTCGGACGTGGACGTCAACGCCGTGCTGCGCGACGGCCACCCAGGCAGCACCGGGCGCGCCGCCGGCCGCACCAGCCGCTGGCTGGTCGGTCTGCAGATCTTCCTCGCCAGCTTCCTGCTGCTGTGCGCCGGCGCCTTGAGCTACGACAGCTACGACAAGCTGCAGGCGGGCACGGGCGCGCGCGTCCAGCAGGTGCTGACGGCCAGGCTGGCCCCGCGCCAGGCCCGCTATCAGGCGCCCGAGGCGCGCCGCCAGCTGATCGCGCGTTTCGAGGCCCAGCTGCGCGAGGAAGCCGAGCGCCACGGACTGGGCGTGGCCATCGCCACGGCGCTGCCCGGCGGCGGCATCATCAGCACGAGCACCATCCGCCTCACGGACCGCAGCGAACCCTTGGATACCGGGCTCTACGCCGTCAACGCGGACTACTTCAAGACCCTGGAGGTCCCGCTGATCGCTGGCCGCGAATTCAACAGCGCAGACCGCAGCGACAGCGCGCCCGTGGCCATCGTCAACGCCGCGCTGGCCGAGCGTCTGTGGCCCGGACAGGAGGCCCTGGGCAAGACGCTCAGCGTCGAGGGCGACGCGCCCGGCAGCTTCCGCGCCGTCACCGTGGTGGGCGTGGTGCGCAACGTTCATCAAGGCGCGGCCACCCGGGACGCGAGGCGGGGCGTCAACCTCTACCAACCCCTGAGCCAGTCGGAAGACCGGGATTGGGAGCTGGGCCTGGTGGGCGCGGAGGACTCGCCGCAGATGCGCGCACTGCTGCAGCGCGCCCTGGGCCGCACGGATCCGGAGCTGGCCCTGGAACGCCTGCGCAGTGCCGAGGAACGTGAGCGTGTCGCCTATGCGGGCACCGACATCCTCATCGTGGTCAGCACCGTGCTGGGGCTGATGGGCCTGCTGCTGACCATCAGCGGCATCTACGGGGTGACGCAAAGAGCCGTCGACCTGCGACGCAAGGAAATCGCCGTGCATCGCGCCGTGGGCGCACCGGACGCACGGGTGCTGGGCCTGCTGTTGCGCCGCAGTGCCTGGCAGCTGGCCCTGAGCCTGCCGCTGGGGCTGCTGCTGGGGCTGGCCGCCATGACGGAAGCCACCGCGCTGGGCGTGGCGCTGGGCGTGTTCGCCCTCCTCGTCGGCGGCTTCATCGCCACCCTGGTGGGCCTGGCCACGGCCATCCCAGCCCTGCGCGCCCTGCGCCTGACGCCGCAGCAGGCCCTGCATCACGATTGATGGCGATGCGTTGAGTGCCCGCTCGCGCGGCGCCCGGGTGACAATGCCGGGCGCCGCGCCCAGCCACGACCATGCCCTCCACCCTGCCCATCCTGATCGCCGACGACGACGCTGCCGTGCGCAGCGCCCTCAAGCTGCTGCTCAAGGGTGAGGGACTGGCCTGCGAAGCCGTCGCCTCCCCCCTGGAAGCCAAGGCGGCGCTCAAGCAGCGCGACTACGCCTGCGCCCTGGTGGATCTGAACTACCAGCGCGACACGACTTCCGGCGCCGAAGGCCTGGCCCTGGTGGCCGAGCTGCGCGAGCTGGATCCCCTGCTGCCCATCCTGGTGATGACGGCCTGGGGCAGCATTCCCCTGGCCGTGCAGGCCCTGCACCTGGGCGCCAGCGATTTTCTTGAGAAGCCCTGGAACAACCAGCGCCTGCTGAGCCAGCTGCGCACCTTGATGGCACTGGCCGGCAGCCGCCGCCAGGGCCAGCGTTTGGCGGCCGAGTCCGCGCGCCAGCAGGCCGACGCGCTGCGCCCCTGGCTTGGGGCCTCACCGGCCATGCAGAGCCTGATGGCCCAGGTGGCGCGCGTGGCGCCCAGTGCCGCCCCGCTGCTCATCCTGGGTGAAAACGGCAGCGGCAAAAGCCAGCTGGCGCGCGCCATCCACGCGCAGTCGGCCTGCAGCGATGGCCCCTTCGTCAGCGTCAACATGGGAGCCATCCCCGAGACCTTGTTCGAAAGCGAAATGTTCGGCCACGAAAAAGGCGCCTTCACCGATGCCAAGCAGGCGCGGCTGGGCCGCTTCGAGCTGGCGGAAGGGGGCAGCTTGTTTCTGGACGAGATCGGCACCATCCCGCTGGCCCAGCAGGCCAAGCTGCTGCAAGTGCTGGAGAGCGGCCAGTTCGAGCGCCTGGGTTCGGGGCGTCCGCACCAGGCCCGCGTGCGCCTGATCGCGGCCAGCAACGCGCCCCTGGAGCAGATGGTGCGCCAAGGCCTGTTCCGGCAGGATCTGCTGTACCGGATCAACACCGTGGTGTTGCGCGTGCCGGCGCTGCGTGAACGGCCCGAGGACATCCCGGCGCTGGCAGAGCATTTCATCGCGGCCCACGCCGAACGCTACCGCCAGCCGCTCAAGACGCTCAGCGCCGCGGCGCTGCAGGCCTTGCTGGCCCATGACTGGCCCGGCAACGTGCGCGAGCTCTCTCACTGCATGGAACGCGCCTGTCTGCTGGGCACGGGTGACTTCATTGCCGCGCAAGACCTGGCCCTGCCCGCCGCCGCATCGGCGCAGCCAGGCATCGCCGCCGCGGGAACAGACATCGCCGACTTGAGCGCCCTGAGCCTGGAGGAAGCCGAACGCCTGCTCATCCAGACCGCCCTGCGGCGCAGCGGCGGCAACGCGCTGCAGGCCGCGCAGGCGCTGGGCTTGAGCCGTTCGGCCTTTTACCGCCGCCTGGAAAAGTACGGCTTGTGATGTCGACCCGAGCGCATGACCGGTCCCCGCGCGTCGAGGCGCTCTGGTGGCTGGCCGGGGGCTTCCCTGCCTGGCTGGGCCTGCTGCTGCTGCTGGCCCAGCAGCCCTGGCTGATGTATCCCAAGGTGCTGATCGCCACGCTGTGCACCGCCTGCTGGCTGGGCGTCGCCTGGCGCCAGCGCCACCGGATCGATCAGCGGCAGCGGCTGCTGGGCAGCCTGATTGAGCGGCTCACCCAAGACGACTACAGCCAGCGCCTGCGCCCCAGCGCGCAGGATGAGGCGCTGTCCGTCCAGATCAACGGACTGATCGACCATCTGCACACCCAGCGGCGCCTGCGCCAGGAGGCCCAAAGCCTGGCCGGCGCGGCCCTCGACGGGCTGGACGTCGCCGTGTTCGGCTTCGACGCGAAGGAACGCCTGCAGCTCGCCAATCCGCGGGCCTGCCGCCTGCTGAACCGCGGGCAGGACGACTTGCTCGGCCAGGACGCCCGGGCGCTGGGACTGGACGACCTGCTGCATGCCGACACCGCGGTGGTGCAGCAGCGCGAATTTCCGGCGGCGGCCGGTCTGTGGCGGCTGCGCCGCGAGCCCTATCGCGTGCAGGGCCAGCTGCACTGGCTGCTCTTCATCACCGATCTGCAGCAGGTGCTGCGCGAGGAGGAAATGCGCGCCTGGCAGCGCCTGCTGCGCGTGCTCAGCCACGAGGTGCACAACTCGCTCGCCCCCATCGCCAGCATGAGCGACAGCCTGCGCCAGGGCCTGGCGCGCGAGCCGGCGGCTTTTCCGGACGAATGGCGTGAGGACGCCGACGAGGCCCTGCGCCTCATGCAGGAACGCGCCCAGCACCTCAGCAGCTTTGTGCGGCGCTACGCACAGCTGGCGCGCCTGCCCGAGCCGCGCCCCGAGCCCTTTGATCTGGGCCACCTGCTGCAGCGCCTGCCCCTGCTGCTGCCGCAGGCCCCCATCGAGCTGCAGTTCCTGGACGAGCAGGGCCAGCGGCTCAGCGCCGCGCCGCGCATCGACTTCCTGGGCGATCAGGCCCAGATCGAGCAGCTGCTGATCAATCTGCTGCGCAACGGCTGGGAGGCCGGCGGCGCGCCCCTGCTGCTGCGCTGCCAATGCGCCCCCTTGGAGATTGCCGTGCTGGACCGCGGCTGCGGCATCGTCAACCCCGCCAACCTCTTCGTGCCCTTCTACACCACCAAGCCCGAGGGCAGCGGCATCGGCCTGGTGCTGAGCAGGCAAATCGCCGAACGCCACCACGGCACGCTGAGCCTGCAGGCCCGCGACGACGGCCCCGGCAGCATGGCCCGCTTGCGCTTCCCCCTGCATGGCCGGGGCGCTGTGAAACAATAGAGGCATGCAAATCACCGCCCCCTGCGTGGTCTCCCTGAGCTGGAGACTCGAAGACGCCCAAGGCCAGCTGATCGACGAGCTGGCCGAACCGCTGGAGTTCTTCTTCGGCGGCGACGACCTGTTTGCCAAGGTCGAGGAAGCCATCGCCGGCCAGGAAGCCGGCTTCGAGACCAGCGTGGCGCTGGACCCCGAGCATGCCTTTGGCGACTACGACGCCCAGCTGGTCTGCTTCGAGGCCCGCAGCCTGATGCCCGAGAACGTGGACGTCGGCATGCAGTTCGAAGGCCTGCCCGAGGGCGCCGCCACCGAGGACATGCCGCAGGAGCTGATCTACACCGTCACCGAGGTCTACCCCGAGCATGTGGTGCTGGACGGCAACCACCCGCTCGCCGGCGTGGGCCTGCGCATGCACCTGCGCGTGCGCGACGTGCGTGAAGCCAGCGAGGAAGAGATCGAGGCCGGCTCCGTGGGCGAGGCGGTCTTCAGCATCGTCAACGGCGCGCCGCCCGGCGAACCCCTGCACTGATGTCGCACCGCCCGGCCTGCGCAGGCCGGGCCGCAATACGGGCTCAGTGCTTGCCGGTCGAGCCGAAGCCGCCTTCGCCCCGGTCGCTGGTGTCGAACTCATCCACCACGCGGAACTGCGCCTGCACCACCGGCACGATCACCATCTGGGCGATGCGCTCCATCGGCTGGATCACGAAGCTCGTCTGGCTGCGGTTCCAGACGCTGACCATCAGCTGACCCTGGTAGTCGGAATCGATCAAGCCCACCAGATTGCCCAGCACCACGCCGTGCTTGTGGCCCAGCCCCGAGCGGGGCAGGATCACCGCCGCCAGGCCCGGGTCGCCGATATGGATGGCCAGGCCCGTGGGCACCAGGAAAGTCTGGCCAGGCTCCAGGGTCACCGCCGCGTCCAGGCAGGCGCGCAGGTCCAGGCCGGCCGAACCCGGCGTGGCGTAGGCGGGCAGCTGCTCGGCCATGCGGGGGTCGAGGATCTTGAGGTCGATGGTGCTCATGGGGATCGAAGGAACTAGGGGTGGGGGTCAGGTCTTGCCACCTGACCGGAACAAGGCCTTGCTCAGCCGATGCGGCGGGCGATCTCGGCCACCAGCTGGCGGGCGAGCGTGAGCTTGTCGGCACGGGGCAGTTCGGTCTCGCGCTCGGCCTCGACCAGCACCAGGCTGTTGTCGTCCTTGCCGAAGGTGGCCGGGCCGAGGTTGCCCACCACCAGCGGCAGCTTCTTGCGCAGCAGCTTCTCGCGGGCGTGGCGCACCAGGTCCCGGCTCTCGGCGGCAAAGCCCACGCAGTAAGGCGCATCGGGCAGCGCCGCCACGGTGGCCAGGATGTCGGTGTTCTCGGTCAGCTCGAAGCTTGGCGCGGTCTTCTTGCCGTCCTTCTTGATCTTGTGCTCGTTGAGCTGCGCCGGCCGCCAGTCGGCCACGGCGGCGGTAGCGACGAAGACCTCATGCTGCGCGGCACGCGGCAGCACGGCCTCCAGCATCTGCTGCGCGCTGGTGACGTCGATGCGGCGCACGCCGGCCGGCGTGGGCAGGTGCACCGGGCCGGCGACCAGCGTGACCTCGGCGCCGGCTTCGGCCGCCGCCCGCGCGATGGCAAAGCCCATCTTGCCGCTGGAGAGGTTGGTGATGCCGCGCACCGGGTCGATGGCCTCGAAGGTGGGGCCGGCGGTGATCAGCAGGCGGCGCCCCTGCAGCAGCTTGGGCTGGAAATGCGCGATGACGGCGTCCAGCAGCTGCTGCGGCTCCAGCATGCGGCCGTCGCCCACCTCGCCGCAGGCCTGGTCGCCATGGCCCGGACCCAGCAGCTCGGCGCCGTCAGCCTGCAGCAGCGCGATATTGCGTTGGGTGGCGGGATGGGTCCACATCTCGCGGTTCATGGCCGGGGCGACGAGCAGACCGCAGCGCTCGCGCGGACGGGCCAGCGCGGTCAGCGAGACCAGCTCGTCGGCGCGGCCCTGCACCAGGCGGGCGATCATGTCGGCGCTGGCGGGGGCGATCAGCATCACATCGGCCTCGCGGCTCAGGTTGATGTGCGCCATGTTGTTGGGCTCGCGGGCGTCCCACTGGCTGGTGTAGACCGGCCGGTTCGAGAGCGCCTGCATCGTGACCGGCGTGATGAAGGCCTCGGCGGCCTCGCTCATCATCACCTGCACGGTGGCGCCCGCCTTGACGAGCAGGCGGGTCAGCTCGGCGACCTTGTAGCAGGCCACGCCGCCGGAGAGGGCCAGCAGCACCTGCTTGCCGGCCAGTTGGAGTGCATCAGACATGAGCGGTGACTCTATCAGCCGTGGCCGGAATGCGCTTCAGCGCTTCTTGAACACCAGATCCCAGACACCGTGCCCCAGCTTCAGGCCGCGGTTCTCGAACTTGGTCAGTGGCCGGTAGGCCGGCTTCTCGGCATAGCCCTCGACGGTGTTTTGCAGCTGTGGCTCGGCGGACAGCACCTCCAGCATCTGCTCGGCATAGGGCTGCCAGTCGGTCGCGCAATGCAGGTAGCCGCCAGGCGCCAGGTGTTCGACCAGCTTGGCCACGAAAGGCGTCTGGATCAGCCGGCGCTTGTTGTGGCGCTTCTTGTGCCAGGGATCGGGGAAGAAGATGTGGATGCCGGCCAGGCTGGCCTTCGGGATCATCTGCTCCAGCACCTCGACGGCGTCGTGCTGGAAGATGCGGATGTTGGGAATGTCCTGCTCACCGATCAGCTTCAGCAGCGCGCCCACGCCGGGCTCGTGCACCTCGCAGCCGATGAAGTCGTGGTCGGGCAGGGCCTGCGCGATCTGCGCGGTGGCCCCGCCCATGCCAAAGCCGATCTCCAGCACCACCGGCGCCTTGCGGCCGAAGACGGCCTCATAGCTCAGTGGCTGAGCCACCTGGAAGGGCAGCACGAAGCGCGGCCCCAGCTCGGCCAGGGCCTTGATCTGGCCCGTGCCCATGCGGCCGGCGCGCACGACGAAGCTCTTGATGGCGCGGCGAGGGGCATCGCCCTCGGCGGGCGTGGCGTCTTGGGTGTCGGGCGGGGTGATGTCGGACGGCGTGCTCATGGGAAATTCCGGGCGAAGGGCCGGGATTTTACCGGCGCCCTGCCCGTTCGCCCTGCTTCGATCCGCCGGCGCTGTCAGCCGATGACGTCCATCACGATGGGCGCGGCGGCGATGGGCGTGCCCGGCTCGGCCAGCGTGACGGCCGCCTGGTACGCCGCGATCACGCGCTGGGCCTGGGCCTCGTCGGCGGCATGCACCAGGGCCAGCGGCTCGCCGGCTGCCACCGAGGCACCCACGTGGCGGACTGCGGAGAGCCCCACGCGGAAGTCGATGGCATCGCTGGCCACGCGGCGGCCGCCGCCCATCTCGACGATGAGCAGGCCGATGTCGCGGGTCTTCATGGCCGACAGCACGCCGGCGCGCGGCGCAGGAATCGCCTTGACGACGGGCGCCGCCGGCAGATAGGCCTGCGGGCGCTCCATCAGATCGGCCGGGCCGCCCAGGGCCACGACCATCTGTGCGAACTTCTCGGCGGCGGCGCCGCTGTCCAGGGCCTGCTGCAGGCGGGCGCGGCCGGCGGCGGTGTCGGGGCTGAGGCCGCCGATCACCAGCATCTCGGCAGCCAGCGCCAGCGTCACCTCATGCAGGCGCGACTCGCGGCGATCGCCCCTCAGGTAGGCGATGGTCTCGGCGATCTCCAGCGCATTGCCCACCTCGTCACCCAGCACCTCGTTCATGTCGGTGATCAGCGCGCGCGTCTTCAGCCCGGCGCCACCGGCCACGGCCACGATGCTCTCGGCCAGCTCGCGGGCGAATTCGGGCGTGCTGGCGAAAGCGCCGTTGCCGCACTTGATGTCCATGGACAGGCCCTGCAGGCCCGCCGCCAGCTTCTTGGACAGGATGGACGCCGTGATCAGCGGCACGCTCTCCACCGTGGCCGTCACGTCACGCGTGGCGTAGAAGCGCTTGTCGGCCGGAGCGAGGTCGCCCGTCTGGCCGATGATGGCGCAGCCCAGCTCGCGCACGATGCGGTCGAAGCGCGCTGGGTCCGGCGTGGTGGTGTAGCCGGGGATGGCTTCGAGCTTGTCCACCGTGCCGCCGGTGTGGCCCAGGCCACGGCCGGCGATCATGGGCACGTAGCCGCCGCAGGCCGCCACCATGGGCGCGAGCATGAGGCTGACCTTGTCACCCACGCCGCCGCTGGAGTGCTTGTCCAGCACGGGGCCGGGCATGTCGGGCCACTGCATCACGCGGCCGGAGTGCATCATGGCGCGGGTCAGGTGCACGGCCTCCTCGCGGCCCATGCCGCGCAGGAACACGGCCATGCCCAGCGCGGCCACCTGGCCTTCGCTCCAGCTGCCGTCGGTCAGGCCCTTTACGAAGGACTGGATCTGGGCCTCGGACAAAGCCTGGCCGTCGCGCTTGGCGCGGATGATTTCTTGGGCGAGCATGGGTTCAGTAGACAGAGTTGACGGCCTGCGAGGCCTGGCCCGAAAGCACGGCCTCGATGTCCTTCAAGAGGCCGCTGGCGCCGAAACGGAAGCGGCGGGCCTGCAGGGCATCAGCGCCCAGCAGATCGGCCGCCAGCTGCAGATAGCCCTGCGCGTCGGCCACCGAGCGGATGCCGCCCGAGGCCTTGAAGCCCGCCGAGGCCATGCCCGATGCCGCGATCTCGCGCAGCATCACGCGCGCCGCCTCGGGGGTGGCGGAGACCGGCGTCTTGCCGGTGCTGGTCTTGACGAAGTCGGCGCCCGCGGCGAGCGAGAGCCGCGTGGCTTCGGCGATCAGCTCCGGGTCGGCCAGCTCGCCGGACTCGATGATGACCTTGAGCGTCAGCGGCCGGCTGGCATGGCGCACCTCGGCCAGGAACTCCTCGACCTCGCTGCGCTGACCGGCCTGCAGGGCGCGCCAGGGCAGGACCACGTCGACCTCGTCACCACCGGCTTGCGCGATGGTCTCGATGTCGGCGACGGCGCGGGCCAGGTCCAGCGCGCCGTCCGGGAAATCCGCCACGGCGGCGACCTTGATCTCCGGCGGCAGCATCGACCGCGCCTGCGCCACGAAGCGCGGCCACACGCACACCGCGGCCACCGGACCGAAGGCGGTCTGGGCGCGCTCGCACAGGGCGGTGACGTCAGCGGCGGTGTCGGCGTCGTTGAGGCTGGTCAGATCCAGGCACTGCAGGGCCAAGCGGGCGGCCTGGAGCAGGTCCAGGCGGTTCGGTGTCGTTGTCATGGGCATCTCCCTGGGCGGCGCCAGGCCGCCCTCACATGCGCTCGGGCGCTCAAGCCTTGATCGAATCGAGCTCGGCCATGCCGGCCACCACCTTGCCCAGGAAAGCCGCAGCGCGAGCGCCGGAGGCTTGTGCCTGCTGCAGGGTCAGGGCATGGGTCAGGGCTTCGTCGGACAGACCGGCGGCCATATTGGTCATCAGGGCCAGGCCCATGACGCGCAGGCCGGCGTGGCGGGCCAGGATGGTCTCGGGCACGGTGCTCATGCCGACGGCGTCGGCGCCCCAGGCGGCGAACATGCGGATCTCAGCCGGCGTCTCGAACTGCGGGCCCAGGGCCCAGCAATACACGCCCTCGCCCACCATCAGGTTATCCGCCTTGGCCACGGACTTGGCATGTTGGCGAAGCTCCAGGTCATAGGCCATGCTCATGTCCACGAAGCGCTCGCTGCCGGGCTCGCCCACGATGGGCGAGCGCTGCGGCGCATTGATGTGGTCGGAGATCAGCATCAGGCTGCCCGGCGGCATGTGGGGGCGCAGGGAGCCGGAGGCATTGGTCTGCACCAGCACCTTGACGCCCCAGGCCTTGAGGCTGCGCAACGCGCCGGCCATGCCGGTGCAGTCGCCACTCTCATAGGTGTGGGCGCGGCCGCGCAGCATGATCACGCGCTGCGAGCCCATGGTGCCGACGACGACCTCGTTCACATGGCCTTCGACCTTGGGCTGCGGGAAGGCCGGCAGCTCAGCATAGGACAGGTGCTGGGCGCCCTGCACCTGGTCCACGGCGCCGGCCCAGCCGGAGCCCAGCACCACGGCCACCTCGGGGGCGGCGCCGAACTGCGCCTGCAGCTTGGCCACGCTGGCGTCGATCTTGGGATTGAGGGTGTTGCGGTCGATCATGGTTCTTCTCCGTGTTCTCTTGGTTTGGACGCTCAGAAGCGGAGATGGTCCGGTCCGAAGCTCGCCGGCAGCAGTTGCTCCAGCGTCCAGTGGGCCTTGATGCCCGCCGGGTCTGCGGCGATCACGAGCAGATCGCCGCTGTTGAATTCGCGCAGCTTCTGGCGGCAACCGCCGCAGGGCGTGATGATCTCGGGGCCGGGGCCCATCACCAGCACCGCGCGGGCCTGGCGGCCGCCGGCCATCACCATGGCGCCCAGGGCAGTCGCCTCGGCACACCAGCCTTGCGGGTAGGCTGCGTTCTCGACATTGCAGCCGGCGTGCACGCGGCCCTGCTCGTCGAGCACCGCGGCGCCCACGGCGTACTTCGAGTAGGGCGAATGGGAATGGGCACGCGCCGCGGTGGCGGCGGCCAGCAGCTGCTGCAGCAGTGCGTCGTTGAGAGGCAGCATCATGGGTCCTTCAGCGTTCCTTGACATAGGGCCGGCCCAGCGCCTTGGGCGCCAGGGCCTGGCCGATGAAGCCGGCCAGCAGGATCACGGTCAGCAGGTAGGGCAGCGCCTGGATGGCCTGCACCGGCACCTCGCCGATGCCCGGCAGCTTCACGCCCTGCAGGCGGATGGCGACAGCATCGAGGAATCCGAACAGCAGGCAAGCTGCTGCCGTAGGCAGGGGCTTCCACTTGCCGAAGATCATCGCGGCCAGCGCGATGTAGCCGCGGCCGGCGGTCATATTGGGCGCGAAGGAAGCGTTCTGGGCCAGGGTCAGGTAGCTGCCGGCGAGGCCGCACAGCAGGCCGTTGAGCAGCAGCGCGCCATAGCGCAGGCCCTTCACCGAAACGCCCGCGGCCTCGACCATGGCCGGGTTCTCGCCCACGGCCCGCAGGCGCAGGCCCGGTCGCGTGCGTTCGAGGAAATACCAGACCGCGATCACCAGCGCAAAGGCGGCATAGACCAGGCCGTTGTGGCTCAGCAGTCCGTGGCCGAAGATGGAAGCCAGCCATTGGCCTTCGGCAGGCTCGGCAAAACCTGGCACCAACCCGTGCAGACGCACTTCGGGAGAGACCGGCGGCGTCTGACCGCCCTGGGCGAACCAGGCGATGCCCAGCACCACGGTCAGCCCGGCCGACACCATGTTGATGGCCACGCCCGACACCACCTGGTCACCGCGATGGCTGACACAGGCAAAGCCATGGACCAGCGACCAGGCGCAGGCCACCAGCAGCGCGGCGCCGATGGCCAGCAGTGTGGAGCCGCTCATCGCACCGACCGCCGCCGCGGCAAAGGCCGCCGACAGCATCTTGCCTTCGAGGCCCAGGTCCACCACGCCGGAGCGCTCGGACAGCAGGCCTGCCAGCGCGCCCAGCAGCAGCGGCGTGGTGACGCGCAGGGTGGAGGCGATCACCGATCCGATCAGGACCTCATCCATTCTTGGCCTCCTTGCGCTTCAGGGCGGCATAGAGCTTCGCAAACATCGGCGCCGACACCATGGCCATCGCGCCCGCGAACAGCACGATCAGGCCCTGCACCGTCACCACCATCTCGCGCGAGAAGCCCGGCACCTCGAAGGACACCTCGACCCCGCCCTGGTACAGCACGCCGAACAGCAGCGAAGCCATGACGATGCCCACCGGGTGGTTGCGGCCCATCAGCGACACGGCGATGCCGGTGAAGCCGGCGCCGGCCACGAAGTCCAGGGTCAGCTTGCCCTGCACGCCGGAAATCTCGTTGATGGCCATCAGCCCGGCCAGCGCGCCGGAGACGCCCATGGCCACCAGCACCTGCAGGCGCGGGCGGATGCCGGCGTAATGCGCGGCCTCGGGCGCGGACCCCACGGCACGCAGCCGGTAGCCGGCGCGGCTCTTCCACAGGAACCACCAGACGAAGACGCAGGCCAGCAGGGCCAGCACCAGGCTCAGGTTCAGCGGCGAAGACGGCCATTCCAGGCCGAACTTCTCGGCCAGCGCATGCAGAGTGGGCATGCGGGCGCTGTCGGCGAACTCCAGGCTCTCTGGCGACATCGAGCCCGCCGGGCGCAGCCAATTGACCAGCAGGTACACGTTCAGGCTCGCGGCCAGGAAGTTGAACATGATGGTCGTGATCACGATGTGGCTGCCGCGCCAGGCCTGCAGATAGGCCGGCACCGCCGCCCAGGCCGCACCGAACAGCGCGGCGCCCAGCACCAGCAGGGGCAGCATGACGGCGGCCGGCAGCTTGGGCGAGAGCCACAGCGCCAGCAGCGCCACGCCCAGGCCGCCGAAGGTCGCCTGCCCTTCCCCGCCGATGTTGAAAAGCCCGCCATGGAAAGCCACCGCCACGGCCAGGCCGGTGAAGATGAAGGTGGTCGTGTAGTAGAGCGTGTAGCCCAGGCCGCGTCCGCTGCCCAGCGCGCCCTCGACCAGCACCGAGAAGGTCTGCGCGGGGCTTTGATGGATGGCCAGCACGACCAGGGCGGCCACGCCCAGCGCGACCAGAAGATTCCACAGCGGCAGCAGCACCAGGTCCATCCAGCGCGGCAGGGTCAGCGATTGCGCACTCATGCCTGCGCCTCCTCGGGCTGGGCCGTCATCAGCAGGCCCAGGGTTTTCTCATTGCAATCGGCGATGGCCAGCTCGCCCGTCACGCGGCCGGCGTTCATCACCACCACGCGGTCGGCCAGGGCCAGGATCTCGTCCAGCTCGCTGGAGACCAGCAGCACCGCACAACCTTCCTCGCGCAGACGGCGCAGCTGACCGTGGATGAACTCGATGGCGCCGATGTCCACGCCGCGCGTGGGCTGGCCCACCAGCAGGACAGCCGGCTTCTGCGCGATCTCGCGCGCCAGGATCAGCTTCTGCTGGTTGCCGCCGGAGAACTTGCTGGAGCCCAGCAGCGGGTCGCGCGGGCGCACGTCGAAGCGCTCCATGAACTCGGCCGTCTGGGCCTTCATGTGCGCCTGGTTCATTGAGAGGCCCAGGGGCGCGGCACGGTACTGGTCCTGCTCGTGGTAGCCCAGCGCTGCGGTTTCCCAGGCGGGGAAGCTCATCACCATGCCGCACAGGTGACGGTCCTCGGGCACGTGCGCGAGGCGCAGCGTGCGGGCCTGCGAAGGGCTCATCCAGGCCGCGGAATCGAAGGCCTGGCCGGCGACGGTCATCTGGCCGGAATCGGGCGCCTGCATGCCCGACAGCAGGGCCAGCAGCTCGCTCTGGCCGTTGCCCGAGACGCCGGCCACGCCGACGATCTCGCCGGCCCTGAGCGCCAGGTCCACGCCCTTGAGCGTCTGCACGCCCTGCTCGTTGCGCAGCCGCAGGCCGCGAGCCTGCAGGCGCAGCTCGCCGGCCTGGCTGGACTCGCCCTCCTCGCGGCCCAGGCTCACCTTGCGGCCCACCATGGCCTCGGCCAGGTCAGCGGGATTCGTCTCGCCAATGGCCACGGTCTTGACCACCTGGCCGGCCCGCATCACGGTGACGGCGTCGCACAGGGCCATCACTTCCTTGAGCTTGTGCGTGATCAGCAGAATGGTGGTGCCCAGGGCGCGCAGCTGGCGCAGGGTCACGAAGAGCTGCTCGGTCTCCTGGGGCGTCAGCACCGCGGTGGGCTCGTCCAGGATCAGGATGCGGGCGCCGCGATAAAGGGCCTTGAGGATCTCCAGGCGCTGCAGCTCGCCCACCGGCAGATCGCCCACCCGCGCGTCCAGCCGCACCTGCAGGCCGGTCTCGTGCATCAAGGCTTCGAGCTTGGCCCGGGCCGCCTTCTTGGCGCCGCCGAGGAAGAAGCCGCCCTCGGCGCCCAGCATCACGTTGTCCAGGCAGCTCAGCGTCTCGACCAGCATGAAGTGCTGGTGGACCATGCCGATGCCCTGGGCGATGGCCACCTGCGAGTCCGGGATCTGCACGCGCTGGCCCTGGATCTCGATGTGCCCTTCGTCGGCCTGGTAATAGCCGTAGAGGATGGCCATCAGCGTGGACTTGCCGGCGCCGTTCTCGCCGACGATGCCGTGGACCGTGCCCGCAGCGACGCTGATGCTCACGCCGCGGTTGGCCTGCACGGCGCCGAAGCGCTTGGAGATCTCGCAGAGGCGGACCGCCGGCTGGGCGGTGCTCATCGGAGCTGTCATGGTGATTGGGGAATGTGGCGCTGGGCGGGCGCCGCACCGGACGCCCCGCGATTTCCAGGCGGCAGGACCGGACGGGGGGTCAGGTCTTGCCGCGGGGGCTCGTCAGTACTTGCAGGCGTTGTCCGCCATGTAGTCGGCGACCTTGATCTTGCCGGCGATGATGTCGGCCTTGTAGGCCTCCAGCTTGGCCTTGAGCTGCGGGCTGATCAGCTTGGCGTTGTGCTGGTCGACCGCGTACTCGACGCCGTTCTCGGCCAGGCCCAGGATCTGGACGCCCGGCTTCCACTCCTTCAGCACGTTGTAGACGGCGACGTCCACGCGCTTGACCATGGAGCTGAGCATGGTGCCAGGCTGCAGGTGGTTCTGGTTGCTGTCCACGCCGATGGCGAGCTTGCCGGCGTCCTTGGCCGCCTGGTAGACGCCCACGCCGGTGCCGCCGGCGGCCGCGAAGACCACGTCCACGCCCTTGGCGAACTGGGCCTTGGCCAGCTCGCCGCCGCGGGTCGGGTCGTTCCAGGCGGTGGCCGTGGTGCCGGTCATGTTGGCCTGGATGTCGATCTTGGGATTGGCCGCCTTGGCGCCCTGCTCATAGCCGCACTGGAACTTGCGGATCAGCGGGATGTCCATGCCGCCCACGAAGCCCACCTTGCCGGTCTTGCTGGTCAGCGCGGCCATGGCGCCGATCAGGAAGCTGCCCTCATGCTCCTTGAAGACCACGGCCTGCACATTGGGCAGGCTGACCTTCTCGTCGATGATCACGAACTTGGTCTTCGGAAAATCCTTGGCGACCTGCTGCAGCGCCGAAGCCTGGGCAAAGCCCACCGAGATGATGGGGCTGGCGCCCCGCTCGGCCATGCGGCGGATGGCCTGGGCGCGCTGGGTGTCGTTGCTGATCTCGAATTCGAGGTAGCTCTTGCCGGTCTCGGCCTTCCAGCGTTCGATGCCGCGGTAGGCGGCCTCGTTGAAGCTCTTGTCGAACTTGCCGCCCATGTCAAAGATGACGGCCGGCTGCTGGGCCTGCGCCGCGGTGGCGGTCAGGGCCAGCGCAGCAAGGGCGGCGGCAGCGAGAGCGTGCAGGGTCTTCATGGTGGGCAATTCCATCTCGACAGAAAGACAACAGGACAAGGGGGACGACGGGCTCGCGACCTTGCCGCAAGTCCGCCCCGGCGCTGCGACTGCAGCAACGCCAGCGCATTCTAGAAAGCGGGAGTGTATCGGCGAATCAGGAAAACGCTAAACGTTTGCGCGCTCGTATTTTCGAGCATTTTGCAAAGCGGAACCCCTGCGGGGCGCTGTCCTGCGCATCCGTGCCCAGGCGCGGCGACGGGCCTTGGAGCGGCCGGCGCCCCCGCCCACCCTCACCCATGGGGCGGCCCCTGCAAATTCACGGCTCCGCCTTGCGCTGCGTCAAGCACCGCCCAATAAATGCGAGTCTTTCTCATTTAGAATGTCACCATCCACGTCCAGAGCCTTGCTCGCGGCAGACATCATGATTGCAGCCCCGTCCTTCACGCTGGCCCAGGCCGGCATCGGCCAGGCCCACCGGGTCAAGTCCCTGCATGCGCCAGCGCATGCGCCGGAATGGTCGCAGTGGCTGGAGGAGATCGGCTTCGTGAGTGGCGAGCATGTCTCGGTGCTGGCCAAGGGCCTGCCGGGCGCCGATCCGCTGGTGGTGCGCATCGGTCAATCCACCTTCGCCCTGCGCCGCGCCGAGGCCGCCTGCATCGAGCTGGCCCTCCCCCACGAAGCCCCTGAACTGACGAGCGCGCCTGCCCTGGGCCAGCAAGCGCTGGCATGAGCGTTGTGCACCCGCCCGAAGGGGCTCATTCCCGCCCGGCGGGACAGCACGCAGTGCGAGAAATGTTCCCATGAGCGAAGCCGTCATCCATCTGCATCCTGCCGGCCCGCTGCTGGCGCTGGTCGGCAATCCGAACTGCGGCAAGACCGCCCTCTTCAACCGCCTGACGGGCAGCCGGCAGAAGGTGGCCAACTACGCCGGCGTGACCGTCGAGCGCAAGGAAGGCCGCGTCCAGACACCGCAAGGCAAGCACCTGCGACTGCTGGACCTGCCGGGCACCTACAGCCTCTACCCCCGCTCACCCGACGAGCGCGTCACCTGCGACGTGCTGGCCGGCCGGGCGGTCGGCGAGAAGCGTCCGGACCTGGTCGTCTGCGTGCTGGACGCCACCAACCTGCGCCGCAATCTGCGCCTGGTACTGGCCGTGCAGCGCATGGGACTGCCCTGCGTGGTGGCGCTGAACATGGCCGACCTGGCGGCCAAGCGCGGCCTGCACATCGACACCGACAAGCTGTCCCGCGCCCTGGGCGTGCCCGTGCTGCGCACCGTGGCCACCAAGGGCGAAGGCCTGGACGAGCTGCGCGAGCTGCTGGGCCAGCGCGAGCATTGGCCGGAGATTCCGCACCAGGGCGAACCCAGCACCGACCCGCTGGACCAGGCCCGCGTCAACGCCCTGCTGCACGAGCTGGGGCTGGACCAGCAGACGCCGGAGCTGCCCAGCGACCAGCTGGACCGCTTCGTGCTGCACCCGGTCTTCGGCCCGGTGCTGCTGGCGGTGCTGCTGTTCTTCCTGTTCCAGGCCGTGTTCAGCTGGGCCGAGCCGCCCAAGGAGCTGATCGAGTCCGGCATCGCCTGGCTGGGCGTCCAGGTGGGCGGGCTGATGCCGGAGAGCTGGCTGCGCAGCCTGATCGTGGACGGCCTCATCGCCGGTGTGGGCGGCGTGCTGGTGTTCCTGCCGCAGATCCTGATCCTGTTCTTCTTCATCCTGGTGCTGGAGGAGTCCGGCTACCTGCCCCGCGCAGCCTTTCTGCTCGATCGCATCATGGGCAGCGTGGGCCTGTCCGGCCGCAGCTTCATCCCCCTGCTCTCCAGCTTTGCCTGTGCGATCCCCGGCATCATGGCCACGCGCTCCATCGCCAATCCGCGCGATCGGCTGGTGACCATCCTGATCGCGCCCATGATGACCTGCTCGGCGCGCCTGCCGGTCTATGCGCTGCTGATCGGCGCCTTCATCCCGCAGCGGCAGCTGTGGGGCGGCGTCCAGCTGCAGGGTCTGGTGCTTTTCGCGCTGTACCTGGCGGGCATCGTCGGCGCGATGGGTGTGGCCTGGGTGCTCAAGCGCTTCACCAGCGGCCAGCAGACCCGGCCGCTGATGATGGAGCTGCCCAGCTACCACTGGCCGCATCCACGCAACATCGCCATCGGCCTGTGGCAGCGCGCGGTGATCTTCCTGAAGCGGGTGGGCGGCATCATCCTGGTGCTGACCCTGCTGCTGTGGCTGCTGGCCAGCTTCCCCGGCCCGCCGGAGGGCGCCACGGGGCCGGCCATCCAGTACAGCCTTGCCGGCATGCTGGGCCGCGGGCTGGCGGTGATCTTCGAGCCCATTGGCTTCAACTGGCAGATCAGCCTGGCGCTGGTGCCCGGGCTGGCCGCCCGCGAGATCGCCATCAGCGCCCTGGGCACCGTCTATTCATTGGCGGCCACGGGCGAGGACACGGCCCAGGCCCTGGCCCCGCTGATTGCGCAGAGCTGGGGGCTGCCCACAGCCTTCTCGCTGCTGGCCTGGTTCGTCTTCGCCCCGCAATGCGTGGCCACGCTGGCGGCGGTGCGGCGTGAAACCGGCGGCATGAAGATTCCGCTGATCATGGTCAGCTACCTCTTTGGCCTGGCCTACCTGGCGTCCTACGTCACCTTCCATGTCAGCCGGTATTTGCTGAGCTAGCGGGCCCCTCAATAAGGAGCCGCGGCGAGCGAGCAGCGATACGCGATACGCGAGCGGAGGACACGCCCATGCGAGCAAAGAGGGTCAGGTCTTGCCCTCGTCAAGTGGCCGTTTGCAGGCACCCTCAAAACCCTTCGGCAGCCGAGCAGCGTCAAGGGCAGGCGTGCCAGCGTGGCCGCGCATCGCCCTCGATGCTGCCCTTATGCAGGGACGGCAGCGATCAGAACGCTGCCTTGATCAGTTCGGCCAGCTGGGCGTCACTGATGGGCTTAGTCCTGTTCAGCACGTCCGGCGTCGCGCAGACGGCGCTGGCGCCGGACTTGGCGCAGACGCTACGAATTTCCTTGTACTGAAACGCATCGCCGCCCAGTGCAGGAAACGGCGCCATCCCAAGACCGGACACCGACTTCCACATCGCAAACTGCTCAGCGGGCGCCAGTCGCAGGGTCACCACTTCCGTGCCCTGGGCATCCTGGTAGACCACGTCCTTCGCCTTGATACCGTAGGCAGCGATCGGCCGAACGGTGTGCTTCACGGACGGCAGGCCGAGGATCTTGGCAACCGTGGCATCCGGGACTTCACCGCAGAAGGCAGGCAAGGAAATAAGGCTGAGGCTCAAGGCAAGGCTGGTGATCTTCATCTGTAGTCGTGTCGGTTTTGCGATGGATGCCGGGGTAGTGTAATGAGGACGGCATGTGGCGATCGACTCCATCCTGTGAGCATTCGCTACAGTGAACGGCTGGCCAAGGCCGCATAGCTCTACTTCTCGGAGCGGTGGATTTGCGGGGGGATTACCGCATGACCTGAGCAGATTCTGCTGGGTCAATACAGCCTGTCACGCCTTGCCGCCCCTCTCCCTCAGCGGTTGGCCTCCGCCAGCAGCTTGTTCACCTCGTCCTGCTGGCCAAAGCCCTTGCCCAGCTTGCTCAGCTGCTGCAGTTCCTGTCGAGCCGCGGACTTCTCCCCCGCCCCCAAAAGGTAACGGGCCAGCGCCAGGCGGTAGGCGGGCATGTCCGGCGCCTGCTGCACGACTTGGCGCTGCACTTCCAGGGCCTTCTTGGCCTGGCCTTCGGCAGCCAGCGCGCTGGCGTAGGTGTCCATCACCGCCGGCTGCTCGGGCGCCAGGGCCAGCGCCTTCTGCGCATAGTCCAGGGCGCCCGGCTTCTTCTGCGTGCTGAGCAGCCAGGCCATGTTGTTGAGGGCACCCACCAGGTCCTGACGCTTGGCCAGCAGCGCCCGGTAGTGCTTCTCGGCGCCCGCATAGTCACCGCTGGCGAGGGCCAGGTCGGCCAGGTACAGGCCGAAGGTGATGTCATCGGGATGGCTCTTGAGCCAGCCGTCGGCAAAGCTGTCGGCCTCCGCCATCCGCCGCGCCTTGCGCAGAAGCGCATGCATGCGCAGCGGCGCTTCGCCCGGGTTGTCCAGGCTCAGGGCCTTGCGCATGGCCGCCAGCGCGGGCTCGGTCGACCCCAGCTCCTGCTGGACGATGCCCTCGGCCAGGTAACCCGCCGCCGCCTTGGGATGACGGTTCTGCAGATCCTTGGCCAGGCTCAGCGCCTCCTGCGGACGCTTGAGCTGAAGCTCGACCTGGATGGCCATGGCGCGGCCCTGCAGATCATCGGGCTTGATGTCCAGCAGCTTCTTCAGCTCGCGCTGGGCGGCCGGAAAATCCTTGTTGATCATCAGCACGCCCGCCGTGCCCAGCTGCCCCACGCCGGACTCAGGCATCAGCGAGGTGATCTTGCCGAAGGTGCTCAAGGCCTGGCCGTTCTCGCCCGCAGCCAGCTGTGCCCGCGCCAGACGCTCCATCAGCTCGATGTTGTTCGGGATGGCAGCAACAGCCGCCTGCGCGGTGTTGAGCGTGAGCTTGGCATCGCGACCGGCCAGCAGCACGTCCAGCTGCATCTGGCGCGCCATGGCATCGTTGGGGTCCACGCGCACGGCCTCGTTGAGCGTCTTGAGCAGCTGCTCATGCGGCTTGCCCAGCTGGGCATCCAATTCCGCCAGCGCGCGCAGGGCCTGCGAATTCTTGGGGTTGTCCTTGATGTAGGCCTCCAGGCGTGCACGCGCCTGATCCGGCTTCTTTTCGTTGACGTCGAGGGTCACGAGCCCGCCCACCGCCAGCAGCAGCTTGGGATCCTTCTTGAGCACGGCCTCGAAGGACTTGCGGGCTTCGGCCAGGTTGCCCTGGACGAGCTGCACCCGGCCGCGCAGCAGGGGGACGTCCACCGAATCAGGCTGCTTGCGCTCCAGCGCGTCGATGGCCTTGAGCGCGCCGGCATAGTCACGCCGGCCGGCCAGGGCGCTGATCAGGGCCTGATCCACACCCGTTCCCTTGTCATTCGCAGCGATGGCGCTCAGCTCGGCGAGTGCGGCATCCGAGGCGCCGCGGCCGAGCTGGCCGATGGCCAGGGCCGCACGGTAGCGCTGATCCTCCGGGTGGATGGCCGCAGCGCGCTTGAAATAGTCCTCGGCGGCCTTCTGCTCGCCCAGCAGCATGCTGGCCTGGCCGGCCAGGGCCAGCGCTTCGCTGTCCTTGCTGGCGCTGTCCAGCAGGGGCTTCAGCGTCACCAGGGCCTTGGCGGGTTGGCGCAGCTTGATCAAAGCCTGCGCATGCTGGTAGCGCAACTGCGAGGACTGGGGCGCCAAGGCCACCGCCTTGGCAGCCAGGGCCTCGGCCTCGCTGTAGTTGCCCAGCCTTGCTTCCGTCATCGCGGCCATGCTCAGCAGGCCCAGGTGTTCCGGTGCGGCGCGGCGCAGGGCCTGGATCAGCTCCTTGGCGCGGCTGTGGTTGCCGGCGGCCATCTCCACCTTGGCTTCCAGCAGAGCCGCTCTGCCACCGGGCACGCCGGCCTTTTTCATCGCGGCCAGTTGCTGGCGGGCGGCTTCCACGTCGTTGCGGCTCAGGGCCATGCTCAACAACGCATCGTGGGCGTCGAACTGGTCCGGGCGCACGGCCAGCAGCTGCTGGAAGGTCTTGGCGGCCTGCTCCGGCTGGTCCAGGGCGCGCAGCTGCAGCTGGGCCTTGAACAACAAGGCGTTCACCGACTTGGGATGGGTCTTGAGCAACTCGTCCAGGCGCTGCACGGCCTGCTCGAAGGATTGCTGGCTGGACAGGATGCGGGCCTGCGCCAGATTGGCCTGCTCGGAGCCGGGATCTCCCGCCACCGCGGCATCGGCCAGCTGACGGGCACGCGCGGCATCACCCGTGCCCAGCGCGGCAGCGCTGAGATGCGCGTCCAGCGCGGCCTGGGCGGATTTGTCGGACAGGCGGGTGCTTCCGTAGTCGCTCAGCACCTTCTTCAACTGGCCCTGGCTCAGCATCACCTGAGCCAGCAGCGGCAGCACCTGCTCCTGCGGATGCTTGTACTCCATGGCCCGGCGCAGCTCGATCTCGGCATTGGCCACCTCGCCGCTCTCGAACAGCGCCTTGCCCAGCAGGAAGCGGCCTTCCGGGTTGCCGGGGTTCTTCTGCAGCAGGTTCTTCAGCTCGATGGTGGCCGTCTTGGCGTCCTGCTGCTGCAGGGCCGTCTTGGCAGACGCCATCAGCTCTTCCTCGCTCTTGCCCCCGCAGGCGGCCAGCAGGCTCACGCTCAGGACCATGGGAAGGGCCAGGCGATGGGTGCGCAGTGTCAAGTCACGCAGTTTCAAGTGAAGTCTCCGAAGGTTTGCGGCGGGATCATGCCCTCAAGCGCCAAAGATTGCAGCAGGGACACCCCCACAGTCACAGGGGCGGAGCCGGTGCCGGCGTCATCGCCGGCTGGGTCCATGGGTGAATTCCAGCCTTACAGCGGCGGGGCGATGGACTCCGCGTAGTCGTACAGGGCTCCGAGGATGTCCTGGCTGCGCTCGTCCTCGGCCTGCTCGCCCAAGGCGTCGATGCGCTCGAAGAAGGCGCTGAGGCTTAGCGCTCCGCCCTCGCCACCATGCAGCCGTGCCGCGCAGTGCTGCTGCCAGCGCGCCTGCTCGGTCTCGTTCAGGCTGCCAGGGAAATTGCGGGCGCGATAGCGGAACAGCAGCTCTTCCAGACGCCCGTCCTCGAAGGCGATGCGGCCGGCAGCCACCCGCTGGGCCAACGCCTCGCCGTCCAGCGTGCGCAGCCGCTGCAGCTGGCGCCGGTCTTCCTGACCCAGAAAGCCGCCGTAAAGGTCTTCATCGACATCCAAGGGAGGCAGCGGCTCGCGCTGGTAGACCTGGGTCCACAAGCCCGCCAGCGCCGCGCCCTTCTCTGCCAACAGGGCGGCATGCGCCAGGGCCCGCGCCTTGTCCAGGCCCCAGCGCTGCGCGGTGGCGTCGTTGACCGTGGCCAGATTGCCGATGACCACCGGAGACTTGTTGATGTGCAGGGTCTTGATGGGCAGGCGGGTCTGGCCCTCGGGCAGCTCGGCCTGGCGGGTGAAAAGCCGTGCGCGAATGGACTCGGCGTCCAGCTCGAACAGTTCGGCGGGGTCATGGGCCAGATCCCAGACGATCAGCTCGTTCTTGTTGCTCGGATGCGCGGCCAGCGGCCACACCAGGGCCAGGCAGCCGCGCTCCGCACCATACATGCCCGAGACGTGCCAGAAGGGCCGGTTCACGCCGATCTCGGCCCAGACCGCATCCTTCTTGCGCAGCTTCAGGCAGAAGTCGAACAGCCGCGGCTGCTTCTGGCGCACCAGGCGGGCCAAGGCGATGGTCGCCCGGACATCGGACACCGCATCGTGTGCCTGCTCGTGGGCCAGGCCGTTGGCGCGGCTCAGATCCTCCAGCTTGAAAGAGACCCGACCATCCTCATGGCGCGGCCATTCGATGCCATCGGGCCGCAGCGCGTAGGTGCAGCGCAGCACGTCCAGCAGATCCCAGCGGCCGCATTCGTTCTGCCATTCGCGGGCATAAGGGTCGATGAGGTTGCGCCAGAAGAGGAAGCGGGTCACCTCGTCGTCGAAGCGCAGGGTGTTGTAGCCCACGCCCACGGTGCCCGGCTGGGCCAGCGCGGCCTCGATCTGCGCGGCGAACTCGCGCTCCGGCAGTCCCTGAGCCAGACAGTGCTGCGGCAGGATGCCGGTGAGCAGGCAGGACTCGGGGTCGGGGAGGTAGTCCGGCGAGGGCTGGCAGTAAAGCGCCAGCGGATCGCCGATCTCGTTCAGTTCGGCATCAGTGCGGATGCCGGCGAATTGCGCGGGGCGGTCGTGGCGGGGCACGCGGCCGAAGGTTTCGTAGTCGTGCCAGAAGAAAGTCATGGAATGCATGGCCTGCACGATACCCGATGAGCGCCCGCCGCCTGCTTCACCACATCAGGAAGACAGCTGAAGCTCCTTGTCGAGAAAGCGGTCCAACTCCTCGAACACGCGCAGGCGCTGCGCCGCATTCAACAGGCTGTGCCCACCTTGCTCCAGCGTTATCAGCTTCACCGGCTTAGCAGCTTGCTGCATGGCGCTTTGCATCCATTTGGAGTGTTCATAAGGAACCACCAGGTCCGCCGTGCCGTGGACCAACACCACCGGCACCTCGATGCGCTCGGCCAGATGGCAGGGCGAGGTTGCCATCAGGCGCTCGCGGTCGCTGACGGCATCGCCCACCTGGCGCCGGACGGTCTCCCGGCCCCATCGGCCATCGTCCGACGCCATGCGCACGAGATCGGTCACCGGCGCCATCGCGAAGGCGGCCTTGTAGAGCTTGGGGGTCTTCGCGACGCCCATCAGCGCGGCGTAGCCTCCGTAGCTGGCCCCCACGATCACCACGCGTGACGGGTCTGCCCATTCACGGCGCACCATTTCACGAACGCCGTCCTCCAGATCGTCCTGCATCTCCAAGCCCCAGCGGCGCAGCCCGGCTTCCAGATGCTTTTGACCGTAGCCTGTGGAGCCGCGGTAGTTCAGCTGCATGACCAGGCACCCCCGGTCGGCCATGAACGCAGCCCATACGTCCATCAGATGGCTATCCCGTGCCTGGGGTCCGCCATGCGGATAGACCACCAGCGGCAGGTTCTTGGCCCCCTGGCGGCCGGGCGGCCAGGTCAGGAAGGCCTCCATCGGCAGGCCATCCCGGGCGGCAAAGGTGACCGGCACGCGTTTGCCGATATTCACCTCTTCCAGCTCCGGGAAGGCGGAGGCCAGATGCGCCATGCTTGGCGGGTCGGTCAACTGCGCGGTGTAGATAGCGGTGGGTGCATCGCTGGCAAATGACATCACGACAAAGGTCTTGCCATCCTTGCTGGCGTCGTAAATGGTGTTGCCCCGCCCCGGCAAAGCCTCGTCCAACTCGCGCTGCCACGCCACGTAGCGAGGATCCCAATAGCTGCGACTGGAATCACCCAGCACTACCGATGAAACGCCGACAGCCTCGCCCTTGGCGTCGCGCACCAGCCCCCCATTGAGGTTCCTGTCCGCAACGGCCAGCTTGAGCTTGTGCTGCGGCTGGGCCTCGCGAAGGTCCAGGGTGAAAATCGCCCGCAAGCCTTCGTGGTTCTTCGCCACATAGAGCAGATGCGGGTCCAGCCCGAAGCCCAAGGGCTGAATGTTGCTGGCGTCGAAAGGCTTGTTGCGGTGCAGGACGCGCCAATCACCGGACTCCGGTCCGCAGACCAGGATGTCAACCGCGCCGTGCTCCTCCCACCGGAAACCGACGCGGGGTCGCATGAGCCGGTCCACGATCCAGCCCCCGACGCCCGTCTTGGAGGGCGCGTAGAAGCTGCGCTGGCCGGTATAGGCGTCCACCTTGTAGATGGCCTTGTCGGCACTCTGCTCAGACGAATTGAGACCGACCAGCAGGTGGCGCCCGTCGTCCATGAAGGCGATGACATGGTCCTGCGCCGTGTTGTACTTCAGGATGCCGGCAACGCCGCCCCGGTCCTTGAGCAGGTTCACGGCATTGCGACCATCGGCGTCCATGCCCACCAGGCGGCGCTCGTCCACGTCAAGGTTGCCGTAGCCCTCGTAGTAGCGCTTGAAGGGGAAGCTCAGGCTCAGGACCAGCCGGTCATCGGAGATCCATTCGATCCAGTTGATCCGGAACTCCAGGTTGTCCGTCGTCAGAGCGACCTGCATCTTGCCGCCGGTCAACGCCCGGGTGACCAGCAGGGTGCGATCTTCGTTGTTGAGCAGGGCGGCAATTCGCTGTCCATCGGGCGACAGCGCCATGTCAGTCATCAGCGGGCGCCGCGCGAAGGCAGCCACCGGCGTTCGAGCCCTCCGTGCCTCAGATCCGGATGCCGCGGCGGCACGCGCCCAAGGCGCCTGCAGCAAGGTGCCAGCGGCAGCAGCCGCCCATAAGCAGTCTCTCCTCTTCATACCTACCTCCCTGGTGGTTGCTGTCACGCCGCAGCGGCAAGCGCTTGCGGGTTTGAGCGGCTGACCGCGCCGACCCGTCTGAACGATGGGCGCCTGTGAGCGGGCTCGCGCCGTCCGTCTTTTTGATGCAGCGCCAGCATAATCGATGCCCGTCACCGCTCTCTTGGCAATCGCCCGCATGCAATCCAACAGCCAGCCCCCCAAATCCACGGACTCCCGCAAGGCATGGCGCAGGCATCGGCCCGTCGTTTGGATCCTGGCCGGACTGTTGCTGGCCGTTCCCCTGCTGCTGGGCGTTGCCGCAGCCTTCGTCTACCCGTCCCTCCCCTCGCTGGACAAGCTGACCGACTACCAACCGAAGCAGCCCTTGCGCATCTACACGGCGGACGAGGTGTTGATCGGTGAATTCGGCGCCGAACGCCGCAGCTACCTGCCGCTGAAGGACATCCCCAGGCGCATGCAGGACGCGCTGCTGGCGGTGGAGGACACGGCCTTCTACGAGCACGGCGGCATCAGCGCCAACGGCGTGATGCGGGCCATGGTCAGCAATCTGTTCAGCCGCCGCAAGCAGGGTGGCTCCACCATCACGCAGCAGCTGGCCCGGGATCTGTACCTCACCAAGCGTCAGCTCTACAGCCGCAAGTTCATTGAGATTCTGCTGGCCCTGAAGATCGAAAGCCAGCTGCCCAAGGAGAAGATCCTCGAGATCTACATGAACCAGATCTACCTGGGGCAGAAGGCCTATGGCTTCGAGGCGGCGGCCCAGACCTACTTCGGCAAGTCGCTGAAGGATCTGGACGTGGCCGAGACCGCCATGCTGGCCGGCCTGCCGCAGAACCCCGCCTATGCCAATCCGGTGGCCAATTTCCAGCGGGCCAAGCGCCGCCAGCTGCTGGTGCTGGAACGCCTCAAGGACACCGGCGTGATCACGCCCGAGGAGTACGACCATGCGCGCGAGCAGAAGCTGCACATCCGCAGCAGCCAGGACGAGCGCCTGCATGGCGAATACGTGGCCGAACTGGTGCGCCAGCAGCTCTTCGCGCAGTATGGCGACGAGGCCTACACGCGTGGCCTCAAGGTCTACACCACGCTGATCGCCGACCAGCAGCAGGCGGCCTACCGCGGCCTGCGCAAGACCCTGATGGAGTACGAACGCCGCCGCCCCTGGCGTGGCCCCGAAGGCTTTGTGGAGCTGCCCGACGATGCCGCCGAAGAAGACGCCGCCATCGCGCAGGCCTTGGCCGAGCACCCGGACAACGACGACCTTCGCGCCGCCGTCGTCACCAAGATCGCCGGCGGCAAGCTCTACGCCACGCTGCAAAGCGGCGACGAGCTGGTGATCAGCGGGGACGGCCTCCGGACGCTGGGCAACGCCCTGTCCGACAAGGCCAAGCCGGAGCTGCAGGTCCGGCGCGGCGCCATCCTGCGCGTGCTGCGCGGCGCTCCCAGCAAGGAGTACCCGCAAGGCGCCTGGGCAGTGACGCAGTCGCCCGAAGCCGAGGGTGCGCTGGTGGCCGTGGCCCCGGAGAGCGGCGAGGTGCGTGCGCTGGTCGGCGGCTTCGACTTCAGCCGCAACAAGTTCAACCACGCGACCCAGGCCTGGCGCCAGCCGGGGTCCAGCTTCAAGCCCATCGTCTATTCGGCAGCGCTGGAGCTGGGCGTCACACCCAACACGCTGATCAATGATGCGCCCCTGGTCTTCGACAACTGGGAGCCGCGCAACTACGACGGCAGCTACGACGGCCCCATGCCCATGCGCACGGCGCTGGCCAGGTCCAAGAACATGGTCACCATCCGCCTGCTGGAGCAGGTGAGCCCGGCGCGCGCGCGGCAGTGGGCCGGCCGCTTCGGCCTGGAGGTGGACAAGCAGCCGGACAACCTCACGCTGGCGCTGGGCTCGGGTTCGGTGACGCCCATGCAGATGGCCGGGGCCTACGCGGTGTTTGCCAACGGAGGCCAGCTGCGCAAGCCGGTGATCATCCAGCGCGTGCTGGACGCCAAGGGTCAGGTCTTGTTCCAGGCCCAGCCGGAGCCGGACGGCGAGCCCGCCATTTCCGCGCGCAACGCCTTCGTCATCAGCAGCCTGCTGCAGGAAGTCACCACCCGCGGCACCGCGGCCCGCGCCGCATCTCAGCTGCGCCGCACCGACCTCTATGGCAAGACCGGCACCACCAATGACTCGGTCGACGCCTGGTTTGCCGGCTTCCACCCCAAGGTCGCCGCCGTGGTCTGGATCGGCTTTGACAATCCGCGCAGCCTGGGCGACCGCGAGAGCGGCGGCGGCCTGGCCCTGCCGGCCTGGATCAGCTTCATGGAAGTGGCCTTGCGCGGCGTCCCGCCCTCTGAGCTGCAGGCGCCCAGCGAAGGCCTGGTGCGGGAAAGATCTGAATGGGTCTTCGAGGAATTCGCTGGTGGTGCCGGGCTGCAGCAGATCGGCTTCAGCACCGCGGCGCTTGCAGCCCAGGCGGCATCGGCTGCGTCAGGTCCGGCGCCGTGACCAGGGATGCCCTGGCGGGCGCCTCGTCAAGGCCTGGGCACTGGCAAGGCCGCCCGCTGGAGTGAGCCTCCTTCGAGCCAGCGCTGCACCGCCAGCAGCTCGGCTGCCGCGTCGGCCGGCCCGTGCAGTTCGGGCAGCAGCACATCCGGCAGCACGCCGAGGCTGTCGACAGGCAGCTGCGGCAGGCGCAGGCTGCGCGAGGTGGCGTACCAGAGATCACGGCGGCCCGAGGGCAGGCTGTAGGGACGCATATTGCTGTAATCCAGCGCGCCGAAGCTGGGCCGCCCCAGGAGCTTGACACCGAAGCCCTGGCGCACCGTCAGCAGGAACTGCTCGCAGGAACTGCCGCAGTCCTTGTCCATCAGCACCGCCACCTTCTGCGGCCGGCGCTTCTCGGGCGGCAGGCCGCGCTCATACACGAAGCGATCCGTCTGCATGCGTGCCCAGCTGCCGCTGGGCACGGCGCGCAAGGCCGCCAGCACCGAATGCGCGAACTGCGCGCAGTCCGCATCACCTGGGGCATAGCGGGCGCAAATCTGCTCGTGGGCGCGCAAGTTCGCCGGGGTGGCCAGCCATTCCACGCCGGCGCTGACCGGCTGCTCGGCCATCAGCCAGGGCAGCAAGGGGGCGTAGCTGCTGTCGGCACCGCCGTCGTTGTCGCGCACGTCGATGATCCAGTTGGGGTGGCTCAGCAGGGCGGCGCGCTGCTTGCGCAGCAAGGTCTCCAGCGCCCCGCGGTGCTGCGGCGAGAAGCTGGGCAGATGGATGAGCAGCGTGCGGGCAGACAGCAGGCGCAAGGTCGGCGAGCGTGCCGGCGCTGGCGCCTCCACCGCAGTCGCCGCGGCCGCACCGACGAAGGCCTCGGCAACCGGGCTGTTGCTGACCCAGAGGTGCCCTTTGCGCCACAGCTTCACATAGTTGTTGAGCAAGGCCAGGCAGGCCTTGTCGTCCGCGACCTGCGCAGCGTCCGCGCGCGCCCGCAGCAAGGCGGCGGCCAGGGCCTGTTCGCCGCGCTGCGGCAGCAAGTCGCGAGCGCCGGCATCGTTCTCCATCAGGAAGCCGGGAATCGCCTCCAGATCCTTGGCGCAGGCGTCGCCAGTCCGCAGCGCCCCCAGACTCGGCTCGGCCTGCACCGCCGCAGGCTGCGCCGCCAGCGGGCCCATGCAGGCCAGGCCTGCCGCCAGGATCATCACGACCAGGCCCTGTCCTCGCCGCCATCGGCCCGGCCTTGCTGCAAGCTTCATCTGCCCTCCTCCCCTGCCTGGCTCCTCAGGCTTCTTGTGCTGCCTCGATGGGATCAGCGCCTGCGCACGACGAGGCTGCCCACCGAATAGCCCGCTCCGAAGGAGCAGATCACGCCGGTGTCGCCCGGCCTCAGATCGGCCCGATGGCGATGGAAGGCGATGATGGAACCGGCCGACGCCGTATTCGCGAACTCGTCCAGAATCAGCGGTGCCACTTCCGAGCCGGCCTCGCAGCCCACCAGCTTCTTCACGATCAGCTGGTTCATGCCCAGGTTGGCCTGGTGCAGCCAGTAGCGGCGAACGGCCGTCGGCTCCAGGCCAAGGCCGGCGAGGTGCTGCTCGATATGGGCCGCAGCCATGGGCACCACCTCCTTGAAGACCTTGCGCCCTTCCTGGCGGAAGGTCTTGTCGCGGGCCAGCGGGTCGCTGTCCTCGCTGCGGTTCATGAAGCCGAAGTTGTTGCGGATGTTGTTGGAGAACTGCGTCGCCAGCTTGCCGCCCAGCACCTCCCACTGCTCCACGGCCACCGCATCCTCGGCCCGCTCCACCAGCAAGGCGGTACAGACGTCGCCGAAGATGAAATGGCAGTCCCGGTCCTTCCATTCCAGGTGGGCCGAGGTGATTTCCGGGTTCACCACCAGCACGCAGCGCGAGGCGCCGCTGCGCACCGCATTGCAAGCCTGCTCCAGCGCAAAGGTGGCCGACGAGCAGGCCACGTTCATGTCGTAGCCATAGCCGCCGGCGCCCAGAGCCTGCTGGATCTCGATGGCCATGGCCGGATAGGCGCGCTGCATATTGGCCGCGGCGCAGATCACCAGGTCCACGTCCTGGCCCTCGCGGCCGGCGGCGGCCAGGGCCTGGCGGGCGGCCGCGACGCCAATCTCGGCCATCAGCGAGAGCTCATCGTCGGCCCGCTCGGCGAAGCGCGGACACATGCGGCTGGGATCCAGCACGCCGTCCTTGTCCAGCACATAGCGCTGCTTGATGCCGGAGGCCTTCTCGATGAACTCGACGCTCGAATGCGCCAGAGGCTCCACCTGGCCCGCGGCGATGGCTTGGGCCTGCTCGGCGTTGTGCCGGTCCACATAGGCATTGAAGGCCTGGACCAACTCGGCATTGCTGATGGTGTGCGGCGGCTGGTAGAGGCCGGTGCCGCTGATGACGACTGCATGCATGGACAAATCCTGTGTTCGGCGCCAGCCGGCGCCGGATGAATCGGGCAAGTGTAGCGAGGGGCCATGGCTGCTCCATTGGCGGCTTCCCCCAGAGCGCTTGCGGCACAAAGCCGCCATTCCGCGTAGAATCAATCACCGGGCCCAAATTTTGGCGTCCGGTTTTTTGTGCCCGCACCTTGCCTTGCCGCAAGGCTTCGCGGCATCACAAAGGGCTTCGCAAGCCCTGACCGGATCTCCAAGTCAAGCGCTCGCAGCCGAGGCCGTGCACTGCACCAACGCACGCCGCAATGCGACTCCCTTGAACCATGGAAATCTTCGACTACGACAACATCCTCCTCCTGCCGCGCAAGTGCCGCGTCGAGAGCCGCGCCGAATGCGACACCTCGATCGAGTTCGGTCCGCGCCGCTTCAAGCTGCCGGTGGTGCCCGCCAATATGAAAACGGTGGTGGATGAGCACATCACCGAATGGCTGGCGGCCAACGGCTACTTCTACGTGATGCACCGCTTCGACCTGGACACGGTGGCCTATGCCCGCACCATGCGCGACAAAGGCCTCTTCGTCTCGATCAGCTCCGGCGTCAAAGACGCCGACTACGCGCTGGTGGACCGCCTGGCGGCTGAAGGCGTGGGGGCGGACTACATCACCATCGACATCGCCCATGGCCATGCCGACAGCGTGCAGCGCATGATCGGCCACATCAAGCAGAAACTGCCCAACACCTTCGTGATCGCCGGCAACGTGGGCACGCCCGAAGGCGTGATCGACCTGGAGAACTGGGGCGCCGACGCGACCAAGGTGGGCATCGGCCCCGGCAAGGTCTGCATCACGCGGCTCAAGACCGGCTTCGGCACGGGCGGCTGGCAGCTCTCGGCCCTCAAGTGGTGTGCGCGGGTGGCCACCAAGCCCATCATCGCGGACGGCGGCATCCGGCATCACGGCGACATCGCCAAGAGCGTGCGCTTCGGCGCCTCCATGGTGATGATCGGCTCGCTCTTCGCCGGCCATGAGGAATCCCCCGGCAACACCGTCGAGGTGGACGGCAAGCTGTACAAGGAGTACTACGGCTCCGCCTCCGACTTCAACAAGGGCGAGTACAAGCACGTCGAAGGCAAGCGCATCCTGGAGCCCGTCAAGGGCCGCTTTGCGGATACCGTGCGCGAAATGCACGAGGACCTGCAAAGCTCCATCTCCTATGCCGGCGGACGCCAGCTCGGCGACCTGCGCAAGGTGAACTACGTCATCCTGGGTGGTGAAAACGCCGGCGAACATCTGTTCATGTAGGGCGTGGCCCTTGCCCCGGCGTTTCGGCGTGAGCCAAAACGCCGGCGAACATCTGTTCATGTAAGGCGAGCCTCTTGCCCCGGCGTTTCGGCGTGAGCCAAAACGCCGGCGAGCATCTGTTCATGTAGAGCGCGACTCTTGCCCCGGCGTTTCGGCGTCAGCCACAACGCCGGCGAGCATCTATTCATGTAAGGCCTCGTCGCCCGCTGCATCCAGTGGTTTCAAGACATTGCTGGGGCGGGCTAACGGCGGCGCATACACCCCTATTCAGGTGAGGAGCACAGGCTGGCGCGGCGTCCGTCCTCGCCACAATGCGGCCGGTATCCCGTTCAGTTGCTGCATTCATGCCCCGGCCCCTCCCTCCTCCCGGCTTTCGCCTCGACATCAACGGCCTGCGCGCCTGGGCCGTGCTGGCCGTCGTCCTTTTCCACCTGGGCGTGCCGGGCCTCGAGGGTGGCTTTGTGGGCGTGGACGCCTTCTTCGTCATTTCGGGGTACTTGATGACGGGCCTCCTGCTCAAGGGGCTGGACGCAGGTCGCATCGATGTGACGGGATTTCTGCTCGCGCGCGCCCGCCGCATCCTGCCGGCCCTGCTGCTGCTTTGCCTGAGTCTGCTGGCCTTGGGTGCTCTGGTCCTGCTGCCGCTGGACTACAAGCGCCTGGCCGCGCACAGCCTGGCCACCGTGGGCTTTCTGTCCAATCACAAATACTGGGGCGAGGCCGGCTACTTCGACGCCAGCTCCCATGAAAAATGGCTGCTGCACAGCTGGTCGCTGTCGGTCGAGTGGCAGTTCTATCTGGTGCTGCCGCTGATCTTCTGGGCGATTTGCAAGCTGGGCGGGGGCCGCCGCTGGCTCTGGCTGGTGCTGGGCACCCTGACGTCGGCCAGCTTGGCGGCCTCGGTCTGGCTCAGCCTCAAGGACACCACCGCAGCCTACTATGGCCTGCACAGCCGCGCCTGGGAGCTGCTCCTGGGCGGCCTGGCGCTCACCCTGCCTTCCTGGCGCACAGGTCAGGAGCGGCTGCGCCTGGCCCTGGAGCTCACGGGCGTCGTGCTGCTGCTTGGCAGCGTGCTGCTGATCAACGGCCGGATGCCTTGGCCGGGCCTGCCCGCCCTGCTTCCCACGCTGGGGACGGTGGCCGTCCTCGTCGCCGCCCGCCAGGCATCGCCCTTCACCGCGCCGGCCCTGCTGCAGTACCTGGGCAGCCGCTCGTACTCCATCTACCTCTGGCACTGGCCCGCCTGCGTGGTGCTGAACTATCTGGGCCTGGAACGCCAGCCGCTGCCTCAGTTGGCCGCGCTGGGCGCGACCCTCCTGCTGGGCGAGATTTCATGGCGCACGGCCGAACAGGCCGCCGGGCAGCGCCTGGGCCGTCTGGCGCGAGGCCAGGCCGGCGCCAGGCTGGCGCTGGCCACCGCCCTGCCGGTCCTGCTCGCGGCCGGACTCTGGCTCGCGCAAGGCTGGCCGGGGCGCTTCGACCCCAGGGCCGAGCAGCTGGCGGCTGCGAGCGAGGACAGATCCGCGCGGGCCAGAGCCTGCCATGCCCATGAAGACCCACGCTCGCCCATGTGCCAGCACGGCGAGGGCCCGCCAGCCGTCGTACTGCTGGGCGACAGCCACGCAGCGTCCCTCGTCAGTGCCGTGCAGGGCGCCCTGCCACCGGGCCGCTCGCTCCTGCAGCTCACCTATTCCGGCTGCCCCTATGTGCAGGACGCCCGCTTCGACACCCCTTGGGCCGCCCCCAAATACGACTGCCCGGCCTTCAATCGATGGGCTCGCGACACCATCGCGGCACTCGCGCCGGACGTGGGGGTGATCCTGGTCTCGCGTTATGCGTCCCGCGCGCTCGGCGCCAACGAGGATCCGCCGGGCGAGCAGCAGGCCCGGATCGACTTCCCGTCCACCGGCCCCGTCGACCCCGACCGGCTCGGCCGCTATGCCGCCCAGATCACTCGTGACGCCTGCGAACTGGCGACTCAACGCCCGGTCTGGATGGTGCGGCCCATCCCCGAAATCGGCCACCATGTGCCACACCTCATGTCCCGGCGCATGGCCATGGGACGCCCGCCTGAACTGAGCCTGCCGCTGCGGGCCTACCGCGCGCGCAACGGCTGGATCTGGCAGGCCCAGGACCATGCGGCGCAGCGCTGCGGCGTGCGCGTCATCGACCCCACGAGCCTGCTGTGCGATGCGCAGCGCTGCTTCACCAGCTACCAGGGGCGCCCCGTCTACATCGACGACAACCATCTCAGCGAATTCGGCAACACCCTGCTCATGCCGCTGTTCCGCAGCGCGCTGCAAGAAAGCTCAAGCATCGCCTTGCGCTGACATCCAGAACCTTGTCAATACGACTTCTCGCCGGGCTGCGTCATCTTGATGCAGCCCGGCGTCGTCTTTTTGCAGCATCTGCTGGTATTTCACCGCTGCCCACCTTCTGCGCTTCTCCAAACAATAAAACGAACGGTCGTGCTATTCATCAACCAAGACCGTGCCAACAAACAGGAGACTGCCATGCGGAATTGGAGACTTTTCGGGGCCGCCGGGAGGCTTTCACGGGCCCCCCGCCACCTGCGGGCCTTGGCCGGCGTGCTGCTGGGCACAGGGCTGTGCCTTGCCAGCCTGGGCGCACAAGCCCTGGGCTGCAGGCCCGCCACAGCGGCAGAGGCGGCCATCTACACCCTGCCCCAGCTGATGCCCGGCGTCAGTTCGCCCAAGGACGGCACCTGCTTCATCGGCGGCCTGAAGATCCCTGGCAGCGACGGAACGCTTCTCAGCGCCAACGTCTTCCTGCCCAAGCCCGACCCAGCAGGCGCCAAGCAGCCGGGCGTGATGTTCATCAGCAGCTGGGCCGCCGCCGATTTCTTCGAGTACGTTGGGCAGCAGCACCGGCTGGCTCAACAGGGCTATGTGGCCTTCGCCTACACGGCGCGGGGCTTCTGGGGCTCCGAGGGCACGGTGGGCGTGGCCGGCCCGGCCGATGTGGCCGACGCGTCCAGCATGCTGGACTGGCTCAATGCCAACACGCCGGTCGACCCGCAGCGCCTGGCTTCGGCCGGCATTTCCTACGGAGCCGGGCTCTCGCTGCTGGCCGCGGCCAAAGACAGCCGCATCAAGGCGGTGGTGGCCATGTCCGGCTGGGCAGCCCTGATCGAGCAGATGTACCGCAACGAGGTGCCCAACCCCATCTGGCTGGACATCCTGCAGCTGTCCGGCCAGCTCACCGGCCGGCTGGACCCTCTGGTGGCGAACTACAACAGCCTGCTGCAGAACCCCGACACGCCGGCGGCCAAGATCAGCGAGATCGCCAACTGGGCCTGGCCTCGTTCGCCCAGCAGCGCCCTACCGCAGCTCAACAGCCGCCAGGTGCCCATCCTGCTGGTCAAGAACTGGCAGGACGACATGTTCTCGCCCAACTCCAGCATGGCGCTGTTTTCCCAGCTGACCGGGCCGAAGAAGCTGCTGCTGCAAAGCGGCATCCACGCCTCGGCCGAACTTCCCGGCGCCACCCTTGGCGTGGAGCAGCACATCTGGACCCAGGCACAGCGCTGGCTGGCGCGCTGGCTGAAGAACGAGGCCAATGGCATCGACACCGAGCCCAAGGTGGACCTGCAACCCAAGTTCGCCCACTACCGCGAGCTGCTGTCCGACTGGCCGGCCCCGGAGCTGAAAACGCAGACCCTGCACCTGCAGCCGCGCGGCGCCGTGCGCTGGGACTGGCGCTGCTTCTGCACGCGCGGCTGGACCGGCGGTTTGGCGGCCACGCCCAGCGGCGACAGCGTCAGCGACCGCATCGGCAACAGCATGGACACCACCGCCAGCAGCGGCCCGCTGCCCGTGCTCTCGCCGCTGATGGAGAGCGTGGGGCTGCCGGTGATCAACCACCAGGCGACCATCCTGTGGGGCAACGGCATCCGCTACGAAGGCGACTGGCTCAGGAGCCCGCTGAAGCTGCGCGGCATCCCGAACCTGCAGCTGCGCATCAAGCCCTCTCAGGCGCGCGGCATGCTCGTGGCCTATCTCTACGACGTGGATGCGGCCGGCTTCGGCACCCTGATCACCCATGGCGCCCGCGCCTGGCACCAGGCGCAGCCCGGGCAGGCCATGAACCTCAGCCTGGACCTTGTGGCGACGGCCTATGACGCGCCTGCCGGCCATTACCTGGCCCTGGTGCTGGACACCCGCGATCCGCTCTATGGCAATCCGGTGCGCGCGGGCGAGTCCTTCGAGTTCAGCCTGGAGTTCGCACCCGGCCAGACCCAGCGCCTGATGCTGCAATCGCGCTGACGCAGGGACCGAGCGCTGCCCCCAGGATCTAACGCCGGGAGCGCGCAACGGGGCCCCTACAATCGGGCAACCCCTGATTCCCGCCGACGGGGCGCCTCCGCGAGGAGACGCCCCGCGGCCATTTCAAGCAGCAAAGCGCGTCATGACCGAACTTGCCAAGTCCTTCGAGCCCGCCGCCCTGGAAGCCCATTGGGGCCCTCTGTGGGAGTCCCAAGGCCTCTACCGCCCCACGCTGGACAAGAGCCGCGACTCCTTCTGCATCCAGCTGCCGCCGCCGAACGTGACGGGCACCCTGCACATGGGTCATGCCTTCAACCAGACCATCATGGACTCGCTGACGCGCTACCACCGCATGCGCGGCCACAACACGCTGTGGGTGCCTGGCACCGACCACGCCGGCATTGCCACGCAGATCGTGGTGGAGCGCCAGCTGCAGGAGAAGGGCCAGAGCCGCCATGACCTGGGTCGCAAGAACTTCGTCGCCCAGGTCTGGGAATGGAAGGAACAGTCCGGCAGCACCATCACGCGTCAGATGCGCCGCATGGGCGCCTCGGTGAGCTGGGAGCACGAGTACTTCACCATGGACGACAAGCTCTCCAAGGTGGTGACCGAGACCTTCGTGCGCCTCTACGAGGAAGGCCTGATCTACCGCGGCAAGCGCCTGGTGTCCTGGGATCCCATCCTGAAGTCCGCCGTGTCGGACCTGGAGGTGGAGAGCGAGGAGGAAGACGGCTCGCTGTGGCACATCCGCTATCCGCTGGCGGAAGGCTCGGAGTCGCTGGTCGTCGCCACCACTCGTCCCGAGACCATGCTGGGCGACACCGCCGTGATGGTCCACCCCGAGGACGAGCGCTACCGGCACCTGATCGGCAAGCAGGTGAAGCTGCCCATCACCGGCCGTCTGGTCCCGGTGATCGCCGACGAATACGTGGACAAGGAATTCGGCACCGGCGTGGTCAAGGTCACCCCGGCGCATGACACCAACGACTACCAGGTGGGCCTGCGCCACGGCCTGCCCATGCTGACCATCTTCGACCTCGAAGCCAAGGTCAGCGCCCATGAGGCCCATGAGATCCCGGCCGAGTACACGGGGCTGGACCGCTTCGTCGCGCGCAAGAAGATCGTGGCCGAGCTGGAGTCGCAGGGCCTGCTGGTCGAGGTCAAGAAGCACAAGCTGATGGTGCCGCGCTGCGCCCGCACGGGCCAAGTCATCGAGCCCATGCTGACCGACCAATGGTTCGTGGCCATGAGCAAGGCTGGTGCCAACGGCAAGAGCATCGCCGAGGAGGCCATCGAGGCCGTCGACTCCGGCGAGGTCAAGTTCGTGCCGGAGAACTGGGTCAACACCTACAACCAGTGGATGAAGAACATCCAGGACTGGTGCATCTCGCGCCAGCTCTGGTGGGGCCACCAGATCCCGGCCTGGTACGACGAAGAGGGGAATGTCTACGTCGCCCGCAGCGAGGCCGAGGCGCAAGCCAAGGCGCCCGGCAAGACGCTCAAGCGTGACGAGGACGTGCTCGATACCTGGTACTCCTCCGCCCTCGTGCCCTTCTCCACGCTCGGCTGGCCCGAGGCCACCGTGGAGCAGGACCTCTTCCTGCCCTCCTCAGTGCTCGTGACGGGCTACGACATCATCTTCTTCTGGGTCGCCCGGATGATCATGATGACCAAGCACTTCACCGGCAAGGTGCCCTTCAAGCATGTGTACATCCATGGCCTGGTGCTGGATGCGCAGGGCAAGAAGATGTCCAAGTCCGAGGGCAATGTGCTGGACCCGGTGGACCTGATCGACGGCATCGAGCTCGGCCCCCTGCTGGACAAGCGCACCCAGGGCCTGCGCAAGCCTGAGACCGCGCCCAAGGTGCGCAAGGCCACCGAGAAGGAATTCCCCGAGGGCATCCCCGGCTACGGCGCCGACGCCCTGCGCTTCACCTTCGCCGCCATGGCCACGCTGGGCCGCTCGGTCAACTTCGACTCCAAGCGCTGCGAGGGCTACCGCAACTTCTGCAACAAGCTCTGGAACGCCACGCGCTTCGTGCTGATGAACACCGAAGGCCAGGACTGCGGCCTGAAGGAACACACGGCCGCGGACTGCGAAGGCGGCTACCTGAGCTTCAGCCCCGCCGACCGCTGGATCACCAGCGAGCTGCAGAAGGTCGAGCAGGCCGTGGCCCAGGGCTTCGCGGACTACCGCCTGGACAACGTCGCCAACGCCATCTACGACTTCGTCTGGAACGAGTACTGCGACTGGTACCTGGAGATCGCCAAGGTGCAGATCCAGGTCGGTAACGAGGCGCAGCAGCGCGCCACGCGCCGCACGCTGATCCGCGTGCTGGAGACCACGCTGCGCCTGCTGCATCCGGTGGCGCCCTTCATCACCGAAGCCCTGTGGCAGACGGTGGCGCCGGTGGCTGGCCGCAAGAGCACCGACTACATCGTCAACGCCGCCTACCCTGTGGCCCAGCCCGAGAAGATCGATCCGGCGGCCATCGCCTGGGTGGACCAGCTCAAGGCCGTGGTGGGCACCTGCCGCAGCCTGCGCAGCGAGATGGGCCTCTCGCCCGCCGAGCGCGTGCCCCTGCTGGTGGCCGGCGGCCAGGGCTTCATCGCCGAAGCCGCCCCGCTGATCAAGACCCTGGCCAAGCTGGCCGAGGTGCAGCTGGTGGATGATGCCAGCTTCGAGCAGGCCGCCGCGGCACTGCCCGTGCTGGTTCATGGCGAAGCCCGCCTGGCGCTCAAGGTGGAGATCGACGTCGAAGCTGAGCGTGCCCGCCTTGGCAAGGAGATCGCCCGTCTGGAGGGCGAGATCAGCAAGGCCACGGCCAAGCTGTCCAACGAGAGCTTCGTGGCCCGTGCGCCCGAGGCCGTCGTCGCCCAGGAACGCCAGCGCGTGGCCGACTTCGGCGCCACGCTGGAGCGCCTCAAGGCGCAGGCCGCGCGCCTGGGCTGACCGGCCGCGGATGCAATCGGGGCCGATCAGGCCCCGTTGCTTTCAGAGGCCATGCCGGCGTGGGCCTCGGAGCTGCTGAGCAGCTCGTCCATGCGACGCGCCACGGCCCAGGCCGCCCGCACCCGCGACTCCCGCGTGGTGCTGGCCACGCGTGGGGTGATCTGCAGATTGGGCATGCCATGCAGCGGCCGGTCCGGCTCCAGCCAGCCCGGCTCCACGCTGTCCATCCAGGCCGCGAGGATGCGACCACTGCGCATCGCGCCGGCCAGGGCGACATCGTCGAACATCGCGCAATGCGTCAGCGCAACCACCACCTGGTTGGCCTTCGCATGGCCCAGCACACGGTGCCCCAGCAGGCCTTTGTAGCGCGGGTAGTAGGGCAGCTGGACGCAGAGCACGTCGCTCTGCTCCATCAAGGCGCGCAGGGGCACGGGGGGAATGCTCCACTGCTGCCAGAGCTCCTCGCTCTCATGCAGCGAGGGGTCGTAGCCGACGACCTTCGCGCCGAAGGCCGGCAGGATCTGGGCCAGCACGCGCGAGGCCGGCGTCAGGCCCAGCAGACCCACCGTCGACTGCCCCAGCTCACGACCGACCAGCAGACCATCCGCCCCGAAAACCGGCACGCGGCGCAGCATGTTCAGCGCGGCACCCAGCATGTACTCGGCCTCGGCCTGCGCAGTGGCGGCCCCCGAGCGCACCAGCTCCACCTCGTGCATGCGACAGGCCTCGATGTCCACGGTCTCGATGCCGGCACTCACGCGGCCAATCACCCGCAGGCGCGGTGCCGCCTTCAGCAGGGAATGGTCCACCGCCACCGTGGGCGGCAGGATGAGCCCGTGCATCTGCGACAGGCTTTCGCGCAAGGCCGCAGGATTGCGGGCCAGCTCCGGCGCCACGCGCACGGCATGGCGCCGGCTCAACCATTCAATCACCTCTGAATCCAGAGGTTCCAGCACGAGCAAATTCATCTCTTCATGTTCCCGAAGGCCCTGCTTTGCGGCCGACAGCGCCGTGCCACAATGCAGCGATTCCGCCCCAGGCAGTGCGCCCGATGCAAATCACCAAAGCCATTTTCCCAGTTGCCGGTCTCGGCACGCGATTTCTCCCGGCAACAAAAGCCCAACCCAAGGAAATGCTGCCGGTCGTGGACAAACCCTTGATCCAGTATGCGGTCGAGGAGGCGTACGCCGCGGGCATTCGGGAAATGATTTTCGTGACCGGCCGTCACAAGCGCCCCATCGAGGATCACTTCGACATGAGTTTCGAGCTTGAGGTCGGCCTGGAGCAGGCGGGCAAGCGCGAGCTGCTGGAAGTCGTGCGCAGCGTCAAGCCCGACGACATGGAGTGCATCTACGTGCGCCAGGCGCAGGCCCTGGGCCTGGGCCATGCCGTGCTGTGCGGGCAGCGCCTGGTGGGCAATGAAGCCTTCGCCGTGCTGCTGGCGGACGACCTGATGGTGGGCCCCGAGCAGGGCCAGCCCGTGCTGAAGCAGATGGTCGAGCAGTTCAAGGAGTGGCGCGCCTCCATCCTGGCCGTGCAGGAAGTGCCGGCCGAACATACCCGCCGCTATGGCATCGTGGCCGGCACCGCCGTGAGCGACAAGCTGCTGGACGTCAACCGCATCATCGAGAAGCCGGCGCCTGAAGCGGCGCCCTCGCGGCTGGGCGTCGCCGGGCGCTACATCCTCACCCCGGGCGTCTTCCATGAGATCGCGAGCCAGCCGCGCGGCGTGGGCGGCGAGATCCAGCTGACCGACGGCATTGCCGGTCTGCTGCGCCGCGAGAAGGTCTTCGCCTATCGCTATGAAGGCAAGCGCTATGACTGCGGCTCCAAGGAAGGCTTTCTGCAGGCCAATGTGGAGCTGGCGCTGGCGCATCCGGAGCTGGGAGCGTCCTTCCGCGACTACCTCCAGTCGCTGGCGATCTGAGACTCGGCCCCAGATGGCCGCAAAAGCAAAGGCCTGCTGACTCGGCCGAGTCAGCAGGCCTTTTTGCTGGGCGGCACTGGCGGCTCAGCGGCGCTTGAGCACGTGGATGAAGTCCTCGCCGGACTGGCTCTGCTCGACCAGCTCGTTGCCCGTCTGGCGTGCAAAAGCCTGGAAATCGCGCGTCGAGCCGGGGTCCGTGGCCACCACCTTCAGCAACTGGCCGCTCTGCATCTCCGCCAGGGCCTTCTTGGCCTTGAGGATGGGCAGCGGGCAGTGCAGGCCGCGGGTGTCGATTTCCTTGTGGATGTCCATGTGCGCCTCTTTCCTGGACAGCGATTCTAGGTCCTCCAACGCCGCTGGCGCCCCGCGCGCCGCCTGGTGAACCTTAGGCGGGGAAGACGCCTGTCGACAGGTAGCGATCGCCCCGGTCGCAGACCACGAAGACCAGGGTCGCGTTGCTGAGCGTGCGGGCCAGCTGCAAGGCCACCCAGCAAGCACCGGCCGCCGAGATGCCGGCAAAAAGACCCTCCTCGCGGGCCAGACGGCGCGCCATGTCCTCGGCGTCGGCCTGGCTGACCTGCACCAGCTCATCCACCTGCTCGGGCCGGTAGATCTTGGGCATGTAGGCCGCGGGCCACTTGCGGATGCCCGGGATGCGCGAGCCCTCGGCCGGCTGGGCGCCGATGATGCGCACGGCCGGGTTCATTTCCTTCAGGTAGCGCGAGGTGCCGGTGATGGTGCCGGTCGTGCCCATGGCGCTGACGAAGTGGGTGATCTCGCCGCCGGTATCACGCCAGATCTCGGGGCCGGTCGTCTCGTAGTGGATGCGGCTGTTGTCCTCGTTGGCGAACTGGTCCAGCACCCGGCCGCGGCCGTCGCGCTGCATCTGCTCGGCCAGATCGCGGGCGTATTCCATGCCGCCGGAGCGCGGGGTCAGGATCAGCTCGGCGCCGAAGGCCTTCATGGTCTGCGCGCGCTCGATGGAGAGATCCTCCGGCATGATCAGCACCATGCGGTAGCCGCGCATGGCGGCAGCCATGGCCAGGGCGATGCCGGTGTTGCCGGACGTGGCTTCGATGAGGGTGTCACCGGGCTTGATCTCGCCGCGCTCTTCGGCGCGCCGGATCATGCTGATGGCCGGCCGGTCCTTGACCGACCCTGCCGGGTTGTTGCCTTCCAGCTTGCCCAGCAGCACATTGCCGCGTGCGGCCAACTCCGGCCCCAGGATGCGTTGCAGACGCACCAGCGGCGTATTGCCGATCACGTCCTCCAGACTCGGGTACTGTTTTGTGCTCATGCCGGCGATTGTGTCTCACGACGACCCACCTGCGTCGCCGCAGGGCATTGCCATGCTGCAAACAAGCGCCATGCGCCCGCATGCGAGGCAGGGCCGCGCGCTGAAAAATGCATGGCATAATCCGCCGCTTGCGCAAAGCGCTGTTTCGCCCGGGTGGCGAAATCGGTAGACGCAGGGGACTCAAAATCCCCCGCCGCAAGGCGTGTCGGTTCGAGTCCGACCCCGGGCACCACGTAAATGACGCAACAGCGTCACGAGACAGTGGCTGATCGCGCAAGGAAACCACCGCCAGGTGGTTTTTTCATTTCCGGCGTCCAGCGCAGGGGCATGGCCCGGCGCATCATCTGCGCCGCCGCATACACTTCGGCGTTCCGGGCCGGCTGCCGCCGCGCCCCTTCGCTGCGCAAGACCTGACACCACCATGCCTCATCTGCCGCCCGTCACCAAAGCCTTCATGCTGGCTTGCGTGGGCTTTTACTGCTTGTTCATCCTGGTGCCGCAATGGCAGTACTGGCTGGCACTGTGGCCCCTGTCCAGCGGCAACTTCATGCCCTGGCAGATGATCAGCTACGCCTTCCTGCATGGCGACGCCATGCACCTGTTCTTCAACATGCTGGGCCTGTGGATGTTCGGCGCGGAGCTGGAGCTGGTCTTCGGTCAACGCCGCTACCTGCAGCTGCTGGTGGCGTCCACGCTCAGCGCGGCGGCCATGCAATTGCTGTTCACCGCGGCCATCGGCTCCTACGCACCCACGGTCGGGGCGTCGGGTGCGCTCTTCGGGCTGCTGCTGGGCTTTGGCATGCTCTTTCCGGACCGCATGATCATGCCCCTGTTCCCACCCATCCCCATGAAGGCCAAGGTCTTCGTGGCCATCTTCGGCGCCCTGGAATTGTTGATGGGGCTCAGCGGGGCCAGCGGCGTTGCCCACTTCGCCCACCTGGGCGGCATGATCGGCGCCTGGCTGCTGATCAACAACTGGCGCAAGGGCCGTCGCCGCTGAGCCGGGTGGGCTTCAGCGTCCGGCCAGCAGGCCGTCGCGCACGTCGGCGTAACGAAGGCACAGACCCAGTTCCCGCTTCATGCGTTCGTTGCGCAGGCGACGCGACTCCGCCATGAAGCTCAGCTGCATGGGTGACAGCTGCTGCTGCGCCTGCGCCCAGCTGACACGCGGCGGGCGCGGCAGGCCGCAGAGATCCGCCGCCAGCTCGAAGTACTCGCCCATGCGCAGCTGGGTGTCGTCGCAGACGTTGTAGGCACGCCCCGCCGGCGCGCGCAGCAGCGCCCGCACGCAGATGCGCGCCAGATCGTCGGCGTGGATGTGGTTGGTGTAGACATCGTCCGCTGCGTCCAGCACCGGGGTGCCGCGTGCCAGCCGCTCCCGGGGATGCCCGCCCTCGCGGTCCCAGGCGTAGATGCCGGGCACCCGCAGCAGGCTCACATGCGCCCCCGTCGCCCGCCCGAAGGCCCGCAGGGCCAGCTCGGCATCGACGCGGCGACGGGCCCTGTCCGAGCGCGGACGCAGGGGTGCGGTCTCGTCCAGCCAAGCGCCGCGTGCATCCCCGTAGACCCCGGTGGTGCCGGCATAGACCAGCACCCGCGGCAGCGCGGCGCGGCCCAGGGCCTGCAGCAGGTGCCTGGTCCGCAGGTCCCGTGCCCCCGCGGGCTGCGGCGGCGCCAGGTGCAGCACATGGGTGGCCAGGCCGGCAAGCCGGCGCAGGCTGGCGGCGTCGTCCAGATTGCCCGCCAGCGGGATGGCACCAGCGGCCCGCAGGGTCTCGCGACGCGATGGCGACGAGCTCAGCGCATAGACCTGCCAGCTCGGCGGCAGCAGGCGCAGCACACGCAGCCCGACATCGCCGCAACCGACGATCAGCAGACGGGGCAGGCTGGGAGACATGGAACTCGGCATGAATACGGCATCAACGAAGCCAGAGGCGGGCAGGCCCGAAAGGCCGACCGGGATCGGACCGGCGAGGTCGCGCCCCACTCAGGCAAAATGTCGACCCAGTGTACGGCCCGCCCGCCGATGCCTCGGTGTGTGGCGGGCCGATTTCTTGTCCGAGCCCTCTCCGCCATGAACTTCCAGATCACCGTCCAGCCCAGTGGCCGCGAATTCTCCGTCGAGCGCGACGAAACCCTGCTTGGCGCTGCCATCCGGCAGGGCGTCGGCCTGCCCTACGGCTGCAAGGATGGGGCCTGCGGCTCCTGCAAGAGCAAGCTGCTGGAAGGCCGTGTGATCCATGGCGCCCATCAGAGCAAGGCCCTGAGCCCCGAAGAAGAAGCGCAAGGCCTGGTGCTCACCTGCTGCGCCACGCCCCAGACCGATTGCGTGCTGGAGGCCCGCACCGTACCCGGCGCCGGCGAGTTCCCGGTGCTGAAGCTGCCCAGCCGCGTGATCAGCATCGAGAAGCCGGCCCCCGACGTGGCCGTGGTCCGCCTGCAGCTGGCCGCCAACCAGAACTTCCAGTTCCATGCCGGCCAGTACGTCGAATTCATCCTGCGCGATGGCGCGCGCCGCAGCTATTCCATGGCCAATGCGCCCCACAACCTGGGCACGCCGGCCGCCATCGAGCTGCACATCCGCCACATGCCCGGCGGCAAGTTCACCGACCACGTCTTCGGCGCACTGAAGGAAAAGGACATCCTGCGAATGGAAGGCCCCTTCGGCAGCTTCTTCCTGCGCGAGGACAGCGACAAACCCATCGTGCTGCTGGCCAGCGGCACGGGCTTCGCCCCCATCAAGGCCATCCTGGAGCGCATCCAGCACCTGGGCCTGACCCGGCCGGTGCACCTGTACTGGGGCTGCCGCAGCAAGTCGGACCTCTACCTGCATGACTGGGCGCAGCAGATGGCCGCGCAGATGCCCACGCTGCGCTACATCCCGGTGCTGTCCGAGCCCAAGCCGGAAGACGCCTGGACCGGCCGCACCGGCTTCGTCCACCAGGCGGTGATGGCGGACCTGCCCGCGCTCGGCGGCTTCCAGGTCTATGCCTGCGGCGCCCCCATCATGGTGGAGAGCGCCCAGCGCGACTTCGTGGCCCGCTGCGGGCTGCCGGCCGACGAGTTCTACGCCGACGCCTTCACCTCGGAAGCCGACAAGCACGGCGGCTGAAGCGCACGGCGCCAGGCTGGCGGCTACCCCCAGCCACCCGCGCGCTCTGCGCCCGCCTGGACCGAAGGGGCCGGCGCGACGGCCTCATACTTGCCCTCATGAAGCACTTCCCGCCGCCCTACGTCAGCGCCACCGAGTTTGAGGACCGCCTGCGCGAGCTGGGCAGCGCCGTCATTGCCCCAAAGGACCTGTGCCGCTGGGCCGGCGTTCAGGCTGAGACGCTGCAAGCCATGACACCCTTCTGGGACGAGCTGCCGCCCGACACCTATCTGCGCGATGGCGGTCGCTACCGCTTCCGCCGCCACGGCAGCTTCGTCGTCCAGAACGGCCTGCTCCAGCAACAAGCGCATCGCGCCCACTGGCAGCCGCTGGACTACAACGCCCTGCACGGCGGCCTGGAGCGCTGGTTCGAGCCCATCCAGCCCGCCCTGGCTGCCCTGCCAGCCTGGCAGGCGCTGCTCTTGCGCCTGGCCCGTGCGGCGGACGCGCTCAAGGGCCCCCAGCCCTGGTTCATCGAGACCCACCAGTTCCGCATCGACACCACCGACGGCATTGGCCGCCCCACGCCCGAAGGCGCGCACCGGGATGGCGTGGACCTGGTGGCGGTGTTCCTGATCAGCCGCGTGGGCATCAAGGGCGGCGAATCCCGCGTCTTCGAGGCCGAGGGCCCGCGCGGCGAACGTTTCACGCTCCAGGAGCCCTGGACCCTGCTGCTGCTGGACGACGAGCGCGTGATCCACGAGACCACGCCCATCCAGCCGGCGGCAGCCCATGGACATCGCGACACCCTGGTCGTGACCCTGCGCCGAGGCGGCTTCCAGGATCCCGCCTGAGCAAGCGGCCCGGCGGATGCGCGGCATGCATCACGGCATGCCGAATGCTTGTGCTTTGACGAAGGCGAGCGGAGGCCTTCACCCCTACACTCTCGGCCCAGCGCGGTCACGAGCCGCGCTCCGTCGGCGCCATGTCGCCTGGGCTGGGCTGATCCAGACAGGTGGGCGCTTTTCCCCCTCTCGCATCACAAGTGCAAGCACGCCATGTCTGACCTCGTCCGCGCCCTGACCGAATCGCCGGCCTCCATCCCCTCCTCCCTCTTCGGCCTGCCCGACCAGCCCGCCCATGAGCGCGTGCTCTTCGCCACCGACGAGCAGACCGGACTGAAGACCATCCTGGCCGTGCACAGCACCGCCCGCGGCCCGGCCTTCGGCGGCTGCCGCTTCTGGACCTACGACAACGAGCTGGCTGCGCTGAACGACGCGCTGCGCCTGTCGCAAGGCATGAGCCTCAAGAACGCCCTGGCCAACCTGCCCTTCGGCGGCGGCAAGGCCGTGATCATCAAGCCGGCCGGCGACTTCGACCGCCCCGCCCTGTTCGCCGCCTTCGGCCGTGCCGTGGCTTCGCTCAACGGCGCCTACATCACCGCTGAAGACGTGGGCACCACCACCGCCGACATGCGCGTGGTGCAGCAACACACCCAGTTCGTCAGCGGCATTCCGCGCGAAGGCGCCTTCGGTGGCGACCCCAGCCCGAAGACCGCCTGGGGCGTGTTCGTCTCCATCGACGAAGGCGTGAAGCGCGTGCTGGGCCGCAGCTCGCTGGAAGGCGTGACCGTGGCCCTGCAGGGCCTGGGCGCCGTGGGCTGGCACCTGGCCGAATTCCTGCACAAGGCCGGCGCCCAGCTGGTCGTGGCAGACGTCAACGCCGACAAGGTGGCCCGCGCGCAGGCCGAGCTGAAGGCCCGTGCCGTCGGCGTCAACGAGATCCTGTCGGTGCAGGCCGACGTGCTGGCACCTTGCGCCCTGGGCGCCGTGCTGAACGCCCAGAGCATCCCCGCCATCCAGGCCAAGCTGATCGCGGGTGCTGCCAACAACCAGCTGGCCACCGTCGCTGACGGCGACGCCCTGCAGGCCCGCGGCATCACCTACCTGCCCGACTACCTGGTCAATGCCGGCGGCATCGTCAGCGTTGCGCGCGAATTCCGCAACGAGGGCGAGGAGTCCAAGGTCATGGCCGAGGTCAGCGAGATCCGCGGCCGCGTGGCCGAGCTGCTGGAACGCGTCAAGGCCTCGGGCAACACCCCCGGCCGCGAAGCCGACGCCTGGGCTCGCTCCAAGCTCGTCAAGCCGGTCTGATTGACCACCCCGTACGCGCTGCGCGCGCCCCCTCAAGGGGGCAAGCCCGTAGGCCCGGCAGAGCCGGATCCTCGGGCTTCGTGCATGAGGGCCAGCTTCGCGGCCCAATGAACCACCCCCTGCGCGCTTCCCACGCCCCTCGAGGGGGCTGAGCCCGGACTGCGGAGGTTCAGTGAACCTCCACAGCCTGGCGAAGAGTCGGGGTGCAAGACCCGACGCGGCCTGCAAGGCAGCCCGTAGGACCGGCAGAGCCGGATCCTCGGGCTTCGTGCATGAGGGCCAGCTTCGCGGCCCAATGAACCAC
>JAYSEK010000002.1:0-199441 GCA_041913905.1 Burkholderiaceae bacterium
ATCCACTTACGACGGGACTTGCACCCGTAGGAGTGCGCCCATGCTGGGCGCACCGTAAAAAAAAAGCCGGCACGAGGTGCCGGCTGAAGACGGCCGGAGCCGTCTGGACATTCCGCAGGGTTGGGGGTGAGGCTTACTTCTTGGCAGCCTCGTTCTTGTTGTCAGTCTTGGCCTCCGGCTTGGCCGCAGCGGCCGGCGCAGCGGTGGCTGCGGGCTTGGCGTCAGTGGCGGGCGCGGCGGGCGCAGCGTCCTTCGCTCCGTCCTTGTGGCCCATCTTGCCGGCGTCCTTGTGCGCGGTCTTGTGACCCTCCTTGTGCCCGTCCTTGTGCATGGGCTTGGCCTCGGGCGCCTTCTCGGCCATGGGCGCTGCCGGGGCGGCGGCGCTGGCGGCGGCCACGGGCTTGGTCATGGGTGCGGCCGTGGCCGGCGCTGCAGCAGGGCTGGTGGTGACGGGCTTGGCGGCCGGTGCGGCCGGCGCAGCGGTGGTGGCCGGAGCCTGGGCGAAGGCGGTACCGCTCAGGGCCAGCAGGGAAGCGATCAGGGTGGTCTTGGTGTTCATGGTCAGGTCCTTGTCGTGAGTGAAGGAAAGTCGGGTGTCAGGTCTTGCTGTTGCTTGGCAGGGGCCGGAGGTTCAGCTCTGGGGCTTGGTCTCGGCAGGCTTGGCCTGCGTGCTGGTGTTCGTGGCCGGCGCGGGCGCTGCCTTGGGGGCGGGAGCCTGCGTGCTCGCTGCCTGCGGCGTGGCGCCCGTGGCCTTGAGTGGCAAGGTCGTGGCGGCCGCGGCGGGGGTGCTCGCCGTCGCGGTGCCGGCCTTGCCTGAGTTCGTCGTGCCCTTGTTTTATGGCTGCGCACTTGTGGTGCTAGCGGTAGCGGCGACGGTCTTGTCGGCGCTCACGGCAGCGGCGGGTGCTGCGCTCGTCCCTGGTGCTTACTGGGCCGTCGCGACGGCGGCGATCAGGGCCAGCATCGAGGGGATCAGTGCAGTCTTCAGTGCTTTCATCTGGGGGCTCCAGGGTTGGTGAACTTGTGCCTCCACAACGAGGCCTCAAGCGCCTCAGTTGACGCGACCCAGTGTGCTTTCAAAGCGTTACATCTATGTTGCAAAACTGCCAATGCAGGGGCGTGGCGATGCAGGGGGCTCTTCAATGGGGTCAGGTCTTGCCTGCGAGGGGGCGACGATGGCGGGTGCCAGAATCGGCGCAGGTACAGGAGACCGGCATGACGAACCGCTTCGATTGGCGCAACCCCTACGCCAGCACGCGCAGTCCCGTGTTTGCGCGCAACGTGGTGGCGACCTCGCATCCGCTGGCAGCGCAGGCCGGCCTGCGCATGCTGGCCGCGGGCGGCAATGCGGTGGACGCCGCAGTGGCCTGCGCGGCGGCAATGACCCTGGTGGAGCCCTGCAGCAACGGCCTGGGCTCGGACGCCTTCTGCATCCTCTGGGACGGGCAGCGCCTGCATGGCCTCAATGCTTCCGGCCCCGCGCCGCAGGCCTGGACGCCGGCCCACATCCGGCGCAAGTACGGCTGCAGCGAGCACGCCATGCCCAAGCGCGGTTGGGGTGGGGTGACGGTGCCGGGCGCGGTGGGCGCGTGGATGGCGCTCAGCGAGCGCTTCGGCCGCCTGCCCTTTGCCGACCTGATGGCGCCGGCCATCGAGATCGCCGAACGCGGCTATGCCGTGCCAGTGATCGTGCAGGGCAAGTGGGCGCTGGCCGCGGCCCTGGAGGAGCTGACGCAGCAGCCGGGCTTTGCGCAAGCCTTCCTCCCGCACGGCCGCGCGCCGGCGGTCGGCGAGTTGTTCCGTTTTCCTGACGCCGCCCGCAGCCTGCGCCTGATTGCGCAGACCCGCGGCGAGGCCTTCTACCGCGGCGAGATCGCTGCCGCGCTGGCCGCCTTCGCCCGCGCGAGCGGGGGCGACCTGGGCGAGGCCGACCTGGCTGGCTACCGGCCGCAATGGGTCGATCCCATCCAGCAGCGGCACGCGGGCCATGTGCTGCATGAGATACCGCCCAACGGCCAGGGCATTGCGGCACTGATCGCGCTGGGCATCCTGCGCCACACCGGCTATCGCGAGCACGGTCCGGACGCTGCCGCCGGCCTGCACCTGCAGATCGAGGCCATGAAGCTGGCCTTTGCCGATGTCTACCGCTACGTGGCCGAGCCCGCCGCGATGGACTGCAGCGTCGAAGCCCTGCTGGACGATGCCTACCTGGCCCGCCGCGCCGCCCAGATCGATCCGCGGCGGGCGCAGGACTTCAAGGCCGGCAATCCGGTCAAGGGCGGCACCATCTACCTGAGTGCGGCCGACGAGCGCGGCATGATGGTCAGCTTCATCCAGAGCAACTACATGGGTTTCGGATCGGGCCTGGTGCTGCCGGGCTACGGGGTCTCGCTGCAGAACCGCGGGCATTGCTTCACGCTGGCCGACGGCCATCCCAACCAGGTGGCGCCGGGCAAGCGACCTTTCCACACCATCATCCCGGCCTTCCTGACCCGCGACGGCCAGCCGCAGATGAGCTTCGGCGTGATGGGCGGCAATATGCAGCCGCAGGGTCATCTGCAAACGCTGGTGCGCATGCTGGACCATGGCCAGCAGCCGCAGGCCGCCTGCGACGCGCCGCGTTGGCGCTTCAACGCGGGCCGCTCCATCAATGTGGAGCCGCACATGGCGCCGGCCACCATCGCGGCGCTGGCGGAGCTGGGCCACGAGATTGGCGACATCCACGACAGCTACCAGGACTTCGGCGCCGGCCAGTTCATCTGGCGCTTGGGTGATCCGGCGGCGCATGGCTATGCGGCGGCCAGCGACCCGCGGCGCGATGGCGCGGCCGTCGGCTTCTGATCGAGTTGCTGCGCGATGTCACCTGATTTCGCGGCAATCCCCTGACCATCAGCACTGCAGGAACAGGGGACATTGTGCGAAGCTCGATGCCCAGCGCTTGTGGTGGCCCGAAGGCCGCTGCTAGCATCCAAGCACTCTTTCCACCGCCTGCAGGACGCCCCATGACCAAGCTGCTCGACCGCACCAGACGCCGCACCTCCCGTGCCGTCTCGGCGCGTCCGTGCGCGCCGGGGCGAGGTCGCATGCCGATCTGACTCGGCCCCGCACCGGCACGGCCCTGGTGCCGTCTTCCCCCGGTGATTCACCGGTGCTTTCCTTTTCCTGCAAGCCTGCCTATTTGCGGGCAGACGCCGCCTTCACGAGAGGTGGCATTGGAGACTTTCATGCAAGCGCAAGCCATTGGCTGGCTGGACCGGATCAAGCAAGTCCTGACCCTCCCTCCGGGTGACCTGCTGCGCGACCGGATCTACCGCCGGCTCTGGACTTCCATCTTGATCAGTTCGCTCGGCGGGCAGATCACCCTGCTGGCCCTGCCGTTGACGGCAGCGCTGCTGCTGCACGCCACGCCCACGCAGATGGGGCTGCTGACGTCCATGGAGATCGTGCCCTTCGTGCTGTTCTCGCTGCCCGGTGGCGTGTGGCTGGACCGTGTGCGCAAGCTGCCGGTCTACATCGTTGGTGAGGTGGTGCTGGGCCTGGCCGTGGGCACTGTGCCCGTGGCGGCCTGGATGGGCTGGCTCACCATGGGCTGGCTCTACGTCGTGGGCTTCATCCTGGGCACCATCTACACCATCGCGGGCAGCGCCGCGCAGATCGTGCTGACCCAGGTGGTCACGCGTGACCGGCTGGTGGAGGCGCATGCCAAGAACTCGCTGGCCTCGTCCGGGGCGGAGGTGGTCGGGCCGGGCTTGGCCGGCGCGCTGATCAAGCTGCTGGGCGCTCCGATGGCGCTGGCGGCGGACGCCTGCCTGCTGATGGTCTCTGCCCTGATTCTGCGCGGCATCCGCGTGCGGGAGGAGCTGCACCAGGTGTCCGGTGCCGACTTCTGGCGCGACCTCAAGGCCGGCGTGCGCTTCGTGCGCCACCAGCAGCTGCTTGTGGCCCTGGCCTGTGCGGTGGGCGGCTGGCAGTTCTTCTACAACGCCGCGCTGGTGGTGCAGATCCTCTTTGCCACGCGCACCTTGGGTCTGTCCGGCGAGACCGTGGGCTTGTCCTATGTCGCGCTCGGGGCCGGCACGGTCATCACCAGCGTGCTGGGGCACCGCATCAGCAAGCGCCTGGGCCCCGGGCCCAGCCTGATCGCAGGTTTCGGCATCTGCGGCCTGGGCTGGCTGGCCCTGGGCCTGGCGCCCGTCGGGCCGCTGGGCGTGGCGGCCTTCGCGGCCATGCTGTTTGCCTTTGGTGTCGGCGCCGTGCTCATCTTCATCAACTTCCTCTCGCTGCGCCAGGCGGTCACGCCCGCGCCGCTGCTGGGCCGCATGACCAGCACCATGCGCTGGCTGATCCTGATCCCCGCCGGCCCCGGCGCATTGGTGGGCGGCTGGCTGGGCGAGCACGTGGATCTGCGCGCTTCGCTCCTGTTTGCCGGTGTGGGCGCATTGCTGCTGAGCGCGCTGGTCTGGCGCCTTGGCACCATCCGTGGCGTCGCCGTGCTGCCGGTGTTGCAGGATCTGGGCACCGAGTCCACCCTCGGCGCCGAGGCCCAACCGGGCCTGCTGCCCGAGATGGCGGCCCAGACGGCGCCGGGAGCGGCAGGCAAATGACGGGTCTTTACGCAAGTCCGGCGAACGGCGGCGGCGCCGACGGCAGTCCAGCGGTGCCGCCGCTGGTGTTGCTCAAGGTGCCCGAGGAACTCAGCAGTGAGCGCTTGATCCTGCGCTCGGCCCGGGCCGGCATGGGCCAGGCGGTCTGCGCGGCGGTGACGGAATCCTTCGAGCAGCTCAAGCCCTGGATGCCCTGGTGTCAGGACATGCCCACCGTCGAGGGCATGGAGGCGGTGATGCGGCAGATGCAGGCCCGCTTCATCCTGCGCGAAGACCTTTGCTACTACTTCTTCCGCCGCGGCGAGGACGGCCGCGCAGGGCGCCTGCTGGGCGGCTGCGGCCTGCACCGCATGGACTGGCCGCTGCGCCGCTTCGAGATCGGCTACTGGGTCCGCAGCTCGGCGCAGGGTCAGGGCTATGTCAGTGAGATGGTGCAGGCGCTGAGCCGCATGGCCTTCGATCAGCTGCGCGCGCGGCGCCTGGAAATCCGCTGCGACGCCCGCAACCAGCGCAGCCGGGCCGTGGCCGAGCGCAACGGCTTCCAGCTCGAGGCCGTGCTGCGCCACGCCATGCTGGACGTGGACGGCGAGCCGGCCGATCAGTGCCTCTACGCGTGCTGGCCCTGAGCCTGCTGTTCAGCGGGTCGGGTCCAGGCGGTCCACCGCGTCGGTGATCAGGCCGTCCAGGCCTTCCGCGCGCAGGCGCTGCGCCGTCGCCTCGTCGTTGACCGTGTAGACCAGCGCCCGCATCCCGGCCGCATGGATTGCCTCGATGCGCGCCCGGTCCATCAGCCGGTAGTTGGTGATGACGGCGCAGCAGCCCAGCGCCTGCGCCTCGGCGAGCCAGCTGTCGCGGTGGCGATCCAGCAGCAGGGCGCGGCGCTCGTCGGGGGCGCTTTCGCGCACGCCAGCCAGGGCCTCGGGCTGGAACGAGCTGAAGACCGGTCGCAGGTGCTGGCCCGTCCACAGCCGCGTCACCTCGCGGCCCAGCACCTCGCCGGTCTCGCGGGCCTGGCCCGGATTGGGCTTGAGCTCGATGTTGACGGCCAGCTGGTTGGCGATCAGGAAGGCGGCGATGGCCTCCAGCGAGGCGATGGGCTCGCCGGCATGGCTCGCGCTGTGCCAGCTGCCAGCGTCCAGTCTGGAGAGCCGACTCCAATCGAGCGCGCCGGCGGGGCCGCGGCCGTTGCTGGTGCGGTCCAAGTCATCGTCATGCAACAAGAAGGGCACGCCGTCACGCGAAAGCTTGAGGTCGCATTCAAAGGCGCGATAGCCGAAAGCAGCGCCGGCCCGGAAGGCGGCCAGCGTGTTCTCCGGCGCCTGGCGGCCGGCCCCGCGGTGGGCGATCCAGAAGGGCAGGGGCCAGGGAGACGGGGCGTGGTGCATGGCGGTGTCCTGTCGATGCGCCATGGAGGCGCTGTCCCATTCTGCAGGTTCAGGGCGCAGCCTGAACAGCCCCGGGTCCCCTGGGGCGATGCCGCCTGGCCGGCCCTTGCCCATGGTGCACTGCGGTAGGATTCAGTCCCGATGCCAAGTCAGGAAGGGCGGTTCCCAAGCGGAACGGCAGACCCTGCGCCGGTGCCGGGCCACCGGGCGCGATCCGCTTAGGGGCCGGGACCGGGCTTGGCCGGCAGGAGTGCAGGCTCCTTCTTGCGCCGGCAACGGCGTTTTGCTCCACTGTTCCAGCCACGCCCGGGGCGGCCCAAGCCGCCGCGGACAACCCAGGGCCCCAGGGAGGGCCCGGACGCCATGAATGCACCGCATCCCCTGATGCCCGAGATCCTGGACCCGGCCATGGACCCGACCGCGGCCCTGGCCCATGCGCATGAGGCCCCGCGCCTGCGCGAGATTCCCTACAACTACACCTCCTTCTCCGATCGCGAAATCGTGATCCGCATCCTCGGCGCACGCGCCTGGGAACTGCTGAACTCGCTGCGCGAGGAGCGCCAGACGGGCCGCTCCGCCCGCATGCTCTACGAGGTGCTGGGCGATATCTGGGTGGTGCAGCGCAATCCCTATCTGCAGGACGACCTGCTGGACAACCCGCGGCGTCGCGGCCAGCTGATCGAGGCCCTGCACCATCGTCTGCACGAGGTCGAGCGCCGCCGCAAACCCGAGGCCGACCCGAAGCGCGATGCGTCGGTGGGCGAGCTGCTGCAGCTGGCCGGCCAGGCGGTGCGCCAGTTTGCGGACCAGTTCGACGAAGTGGCCGAGCTGCGCCGCCGCGCCACCAAGGTTCTGCGCCGCCACACGGCGCGCGACAACATCAAGTTCGATGGCCTCTCTCGCGTGGCCCATGTGACCGACGCCACCGACTGGCGCGTCGAATACCCCTTCGTGGTCCTGACGCCCGACACCGAGGCCGAGATGGCGCGCCTGGTCAAGGGCTGCATCGAGCTGGGCCTGACCATCATCCCGCGTGGCGGTGGCACCGGCTACACCGGCGGCGCCGTGCCCCTGGTGTGGAAGAGTGCGGTGATCAACACCGAGAAGCTCGAGGCGCTGCGAGGCGTCGAGATGGTTCAGCTGCCGGGGCTGGACCGGCCGGTGGCCACCATCTACAGCGAAGCCGGCGTGGTGACGCAGCGCGTCTCGGACCTCGCCGAGCAGCACGGCTTCGTCTTCGCCGTCGATCCCACCAGTGCCGAAGCCTCCTGCGTGGGCGGCAACATCGCCATGAACGCCGGCGGCAAGAAGGCCGTGCTGTGGGGCACCGCGCTGGACAATCTCGCCAGCTGGAAGATGGTGACGCCAGAGGCCAAGTGGCTGGAGGTGACGCGCCTCAACCACAACCTGGGCAAGATCCATGACGTCGAGACCGCCAGCTTCGAGCTGCGCTACTACGACGCATCGGGCAAGAAGCTGGAGCGCACCGAGCGGCTTGACATCCCGGGCCGGACCTTCCGCAAGGAGGGCCTGGGCAAGGACGTCACCGACAAGTTCCTGGCCGGCCTGCCCGGCATCCAGAAGGAAGGCTGCGATGGCCTGATCACCAGCGCCCGCTGGGTCGTGCACCGCATGCCCAAGCATGTGCGCACCGTCTGCCTGGAGTTCTTCGGCAACCCCAAGGACTGCGTGCCCTCCATCGTGGACATCAAGGACTTCATGTTCGCGGAGGCCAAGAACGAGGGCGGCGCCATCCTCGCCGGCCTGGAGCACCTGGACGACCGCTACCTCAAGGCGGTGGGCTACGCCACCAAGAGCAAGCGCGGCGGGCTGCCGAAGATGGTGCTGATCGGCGACATCGTCGGCGACGACGAAGACCGCGTGGCCCGCGCCACCAGCGAGGTCGTGCGCCTGGCCAACGGCCGCTCGGGCGAGGGCTTTGTGGCCGTCTCGGCCGATGCCCGCAAGAAGTTCTGGCTGGACCGCAAGCGCACGGCGGCCATCTCCAAGCACACCAACGCGTTCAAGGTGAACGAGGACGTGGTGATTCCGCTGCCCCGCATGGGCGAGTACACGCTGGGCATCGAGCGCATCAACATCGAGCTCTCGCTGCGCAACAAGCTCGCGCTGGTCGAGCGCCTGAAGGACTTCTTCCGCCAGGAGCGCCTGCCCCTGGGCAAGACCGACGACGCCAGCGAGATCCCCAGCGCCGAGCTGCTGGAGGACCGCGTGCAGCAGGCCCTGGCGCTGCTGGACGAGGTGGGCGGCCTGTGGCAGCGCTGGAAGGACGGGCTCGACGTGGTCCAGCTCGACACCCAGCGCAGCTTCTTCGACCAGCTCCAGGACAAGAGCCTGCGCGCTTCGTGGAAGACGCAGATCCTCAAGCCGCTGCAGGCCCTGTTCGCCGGCGGGGCTTTCGCCGACATCCTGGCCGAATGCCGGCGCATCCACCAGGAAGTGCTCAAGGGTCGCGTGTGGGTGGCGCTGCACATGCATGCCGGCGACGGCAATGTGCACACCAACATCCCGGTGAACTCCGACAACTACGAGATGCTGCAGACCGCGCACGAGGCGGTGGCGCGCATCATGAAGCTGGCGCGCTCGCTGGACGGCGTGATCTCGGGTGAGCATGGCATCGGCATCACCAAGCTGGAATTCCTCACCGACGAGGAACTTGCCGGCTTCGCGCAGTACAAGGCGGACGTCGATCCCGAGGGCCGCTTCAACAAGGGTAAGCTGCTGAGGCCCAACGCTTCCACGCATGGCACCTTCGCCGACCTGACCAACGCCTACACGCCCAGCTTCGGGCTGATGGGGCATGAGTCGCTGATCATGCAGCAAAGCGACATCGGCGCCATCAGCGACAGCGTCAAGGACTGCCTGCGCTGCGGCAAGTGCAAGCCGGTGTGCGCCACGCATGTGCCGCGTGCCAACCTGCTCTACAGCCCGCGCAACAAGATCCTCGCGACCTCGCTGCTGGTCGAGGCCTTCCTGTACGAGGAACAGACCCGCCGCGGCGTCTCGATCAAGCACTGGGAGGAGTTCGAGGACGTGGCCGACCACTGCACGGTCTGCCACAAGTGCGCGACGCCCTGTCCGGTCAAGATCGACTTCGGCGACGTGACCATGAACATGCGCAACCTGCTGCGCAAGATGGGGCAGAAGAGCTTCCGTCCTGGCAATGCGGCGGCGATGTTCATGCTCAACGCCACCAACCCCGAGACCATCAAGATGGCCCGCACGGCCATGGTGGGCGTGGGCTTCAAGGCGCAGCGTCTGGCGCACGACCTGCTCAAGGGCCTGGCCCGCAAGCAGACCGAGGCCCCGCGCGCCACGGTGGGCACCGCGCCGATCAAGGAGCAGGTGATCCACTTCATCAACAAGAAGCTGCCGGGCGGCCTGCCCAAGAAGACGGCCCGCGCGCTGCTGGACATCGAGGACAAGGCCTACGTGCCCATCATCCGCGACCCGGCCAAGACGACGGTCGATTCCGAGGCGGTGTTCTATTTCCCCGGCTGCGGCTCGGAGCGCCTCTTCAGCCAGGTGGGTCTGGCCACGCAGGCCATGCTCTGGCATGCGGGCGTGCAGACCGTGCTGCCGCCGGGCTATCTGTGCTGCGGCTATCCGCAGCGCGGCTCGGGCCAGTTCGACAAGGCGGACAAGATGATCACCGACAACCGGGTGCTCTTCCACCGCGTCGCCAACACGCTGAACTACCTGGACATCAAGACCGTGGTCGTGTCCTGCGGCACCTGCTACGACCAGCTGCAGGGCTACAAGTTCGAGGACATCTTCCCCGGCTGCCGCATCGTGGACATCCACGAGTACCTGCTGGAGCGCGGCATCACGCTGGACTCCAAGAAGGCCTACCTCTACCACGACCCCTGCCATACGCCGATGAAGCAGCAGGATCCGATGAAGACGGTGCGCGCGCTGGTGGGACCCGAGGTGGTCAAGAGCGAGCGCTGCTGCGGCGAGTCCGGCACCCTGGGTGTGACCCGGCCGGACATCTCCACGCAGGTGCGCTTCCGCAAGGAGGAAGAGCTGCGCAAGGTTGAGTCCCAGCTGCGCGATGCCGGCAAGGTCGGCACGCAGGAAGACCTCAAGATCCTCACCAGCTGCCCCAGCTGCCTGCAGGGCCTCTCGCGCTACGGCAACGACCTGCAGAACGGCCTGCTGGAGGCCGACTACATCGTCGTTGAAATGGCCCGCCAGATCTTGGGTGAGCAGTGGATGCCGGACTACGTCGCCCGCGCCAATGCCGGTGGCATCGAGCGAGTGTTGGTTTGACCCCCCCCTACTGGCTTCGCCAGCCCCCCCAGGGGGGCGAGGGCGGCTGACCGGCAAAGCCGGATCAGCGCCCTCCGTGCGGGGCGAAAAGGCCCGGCTGCTGTGCAGCGGGCCTTTTCTATTTTTCGGTGAGCACTTTGCGCCTTGAGTGTTGTGCGTGAGGTCCGGTTGCTGTGCAGCGGGCCTTTTCTTTTTTTCGGTGAGCACTTTGCGCTTTGAGTGTTATGCGTGAGGCCCGGCTGCTGTGCAGCGGGCCCTCTCACTGTCAGCATGAGCTGTGTCGATCGACGCCGTGCTCAGTGCCTCGCCCGGCCTCAGCTCTGTCTGCGGCTGGGCGCCTTGTGGGGTGCCGAGGAGCGCAGGGGTGCGGAGCTGCGCGCGTGAGCGCGCTTCCTCATCTGACTGGGCGCGTTTGTTTGAGCGCAATGAGCGCAGCGAATGAAGCGAGTTACGCGTCCGCTCCGTGCCCCGAGCACCGCAGGGGAGCCGGCCTGCAGGGCCGGCCGCCTCACATGAAGCCCGGCTGCGGGCGGGGCTGAGGCCGGGCCGCGCCAGCCGTCGCATCGCCCCCGACCATCAGGCATCCAGCATCCAGCGTCAGGCGTCAGGCGTCAGACTTGCGGGCGGGCTGTTGTGCAGCGGATCTTTTTCTTCTTGCGCGCCGGCTTTGTTGTTGACCGATGCCGTACTCAGTGCCTTGCTCGGCCTCAGCCCTGCCTGCGGCTGGGCGCCTTGTGGGGTGCCGAGGAGCGCAAGGGAGCCGGCCTGCAGGGCCGGCCGCCCCACATGAAGCCCGGCTGCGGGCGGGGCTGAGGCCGGGTCGCGCCAGCCGTCGCATCGCTTCTGACCATCAGGCATCAGGCACTAGGCAGCAGCGAGCGAGCAGCTACTCAGCCGTGATCTTTCGGGCTTTGATGAGGGCATGCCAGAACTCGGTCTCACGCTGGATGTGCCGGGTCAGGGCAGCACCGTCGCTCGGGGCGACTTCGAGGCCGAAGTCTTCGAGTCTGGATTTCAGCTCCGGGACGGCCAGGGCCTTTTGCAGCTCGCTGCTCAAACGCTGGACGATGGGTTCGGGCGTGCCCTTGGGCACGAACAGGCCCTGCCAGGCGGCCAGCTCGACGTCCTTGATGCCCAGCTCGGCGAAGGTCGGCACGTCGGGCAAGGTGGCCACGCGCTTGGCCGAGAGCACGGCCAGAGGCTTGAGCTTGCCGCTGCGGAAATGGGGCAGGGCGGCGGCGGTGTCCAGCACGCCCATGGGCACCACGCCGGCCAGCATGTCCTGGGTGGCGAAGGCCGTCCCGCGATAGGGCACATGCACGATGAAGCTACCGGTGCGCTCCTTGATCAGCTCCATCGCCAGATGGTGCGGGCTGCCGATGCCCGGCGATGCATAGCTGAACTTGCCGGGGTTCTTCTTCACCAGGTCCAGCCATTGGGCCGCGCTGCCGATGCCGGATTGCGGATTCACGCTCAACACCAGGGGGAAGCGGGCCATGAAGCCCACGGGCACGAAGTCACCGACGGCATAAGGCAGCTTTCGGAACAGGGCGCTGTTGAAGACCATCACGCCGTTGTCGCCGCTGAGCAGGGTGTAGCCGTCGGGCGCGGACTTGGCGGCGTTGTCGGTGCCGATCTGTCCCGCGGCACCGGGGCGGTTGTCGATGACCAGCGTCTGCCCCAGCTGCTTGCCCAGTTGCGGCGCCAGCTGCCGCGCCAGAAAGTCCGAGCCGCCGCCGGCCGGATAGGCCACGACCCAGCGGACGGGCTTGGCCGGCCAGCTGTCGGCCCTCGCCGCGGGCACGCCCAGGCACGAGGCCCCCAGCGCGGCCATCAGCCCCAGGGCGATGCGGCGGGACGAGGCGATGGCGAAGCTTGGCTGTGGGCGAGGGGGCATGGCGTCTCCTGTAGGCGGCTATGGGGGCGCGGCGAGATCGGGTGGCCGCATGGATGCGGTCGATTCTGGCGCAGTGGGCCGGCCGCCGGCCTACGGGGCTTTGCGGAGGCAAGGACTGACCCTGCGCCAGGTCCAGGCTGCCCGCGGGCGGCAGGCGCTGGGGGATACTGGCCCGCATGCCGTCCCCTTCCTGCTGCGAGGTCCTGCCATGAGCGCCAGCCCCCCACCGCCCGACTGCCCCCTGTGCCGCGATACCGGCGGGATCCTGGTGTTCCAGGCCCCGCAATGGCGGCTGATCCGTGCCGATGAGCCCGGCTTTCCCGCCTTCTACCGCCTCGTCTGGCAATCGCATGTGGCCGAGTTCAGCGATCTCGGCCCGGCCCAGCGCCAGGCCTGCATGGAAGCGGTCTGCGCCGTGGAGCAGGTGCTGCGCGAGGCCTTGCAGCCGAGCAAGATCAATCTGGCCAGCCTGGGCAATGTGGTGCCGCACCTGCATTGGCACGTGATCGCGCGCTTCGACTGGGACAGCCATTTCCCCAACCCGGTCTGGGGCGCTCCCTTGCGGAACCTGGCCGCGCCCGCGGTGCAGCGCCTGCCTTTGTCGCTGGAGGCTCTGGATCAGCGGATGAGCCAGCGATTGCAGGCGCTGCCTGCATGCTGAACGCCGGCGCTGACCAGGTCGGTGTTGTCACAGACTGCAGCACGGCTGGCCGTGGCCAGTTTGCGATGTCGGCGCGAGAGGCCCTAGCCAGGCTTGTTTCCTGGGGTCAGGTCTTGCCAATGCAGAAGAATGACGGGTTGCATCCGCATACAAATATCCCCTGTCAGAGATGACGGTCTGCAAGGTCTTACAGCTTGCCGCAATCCCCCCATCGGGCGATGCTTCGCCTGCAAGTCAGCGCCTATCGGCGCAGGCCTGCGGATCCCTCCTCTTGGCCCCGCTCGCGCGGGGCCCTTTTTTTGCCTGATCGAAAATCGGAACTGGTGCCCGGACTGCGGTCGCCGAGCGCTCCATGGCGCGCAGCACAGGGGCCGTCCGGCACCCTTGCATCCCTGGCGCCCTCCCGGCCTTGCAAGGGCCAGGCAAGCCGGGCGGCTACACTGGAGCCCCCAGGTTTTCCCATCCCTCCCCATGGCTGGCCTCAGCGCAGCAAGCCCTCTGCCCACCGACATCACCGTGCACCAGCAGTCGCGGCGGCTGGAAATCGCCTTTGACGACGGGGCCCGCTTCTCCATTCCCTTCGAGCTGCTGCGGGTGCTGAGCCCTTCGGCCGAAGTCAAGGGCCATGGGCCGGGCCAGGAGGTGCTGCAGACTGGCAAGCGGGATGTGCTGATCGAGGCGCTGAGCCCGGTCGGCCACTACGCGGTGCAACCGCGCTTTTCCGATGGCCATGACAGCGGGCTTTACACCTGGGACTATCTCTACGAGCTGGGCCTGCGCCAGGACGAGCTCTGGGCCGATTACCTGGCCCGGCTGGCCGCGGCGGGCCTGGACCGCGATGCGCCCATGGCGCCCAAGGGTGGCGGCCATTGCGCCAGCCACTGAACCTCGCACCACGAACCGATCAAGACCTCCATGAGCAGCACCCATTTCGGCTTTCAGACCGTCGACGAGCAGGAGAAGGCGGGCCGCGTGCGCGGCGTCTTCGATTCGGTGGCGTCCCGCTACGACATCATGAACGACCTGATGTCCATGGGCCTGCACCGCGCCTGGAAGGCTTATACCGTGGCCGTGGCGAACCTGAAGGAAGGCGACCGCGTGCTGGACATCGCCGGCGGCACCGGCGACCTCTCCCGCGCCTTCGCGCGGCATGTGGGCAGCACCGGCATGGTGGTGCACACCGACATCAACGAGGCCATGCTGCGCACCGGTCGCGACCGCCTGCTCAACGAGGGCCTGGTCCTGCCCACCAACCTCTGCGACGCCGAGCAACTGCCCTACAAGGACGGCAGCTTCGACCTGGTCAGCGTGGCTTTCGGGCTGCGCAACATGACCCACAAGGACAAGGCCCTGGCGGAGATGTGCCGCGTGCTCAAGCCGGGCGGCCGCCTGCTGGTGCTGGAGTTCTCCAAGGTCGCGGCGCCACTGCAAAAGCCGTACGACTGGTACAGCTTCAAGATCCTGCCCAAGCTGGGCCAGATGATCGCCGGCGATGCCGAGAGCTACCGCTACCTGGCCGAGTCCATCCGCATGCACCCGGGGCAGGCCGAACTCAAGGCCCTGATGAAGCAGGCCGGCTTCGGCCATGTGGACGTGCACAACCTCAGCGCCGGCATCGTGGCGCTGCACGTCGGCATCAAGTGCTGAACCCGGGCTGAGCCGCACGGCGGCGGGCACCCCGCCGTGAAAGGCGCCACAGCCGGCACGCTTGTCGCTCATGCGGGGCTCGTCTGCTTCTGAATGCCCCCTTGGCCTCGTTACACTCGCTCGGTACACGCCGGGCCGCGCGTGACGCCCGGGGCTGTCCGAGTGCCGGGATTCAAGCCGGCAGAGCCGTCAAGGCGGTCCGGGCGTTCAGGTGCAGCAAGGTTTGGAGCGCTATGAAGATGACGAAGCAGCAGGTCTCTCTCCTGGGCTTGGCACGGGCAGGCGGCACGGCCGTGGCCCTGGCCGCCATGCTGGCGGCATGCGGCGGCGGCAAGAGTGACGCCACGCAGGCGGCCGCCCGCGTCAACAAGGAAGAGATCACCGTCCACCAGATCAACCAGCTGCTGCAGCGCCAGCCGGGGCTGGGCGAGAAGCAGGCCGACGCGCTGTCGCGCCAGTTGCTGGAGCGCCTGATCGACCAGGAACTCTCGGTGCAGAAGGCCCAGGACCTGAAGCTGGATCGCGACCCGCGCGTCGTGCAGCAGATCGAAGCGGCCAAGCGAGAGATCCTGGCGCGGGCCTATGCCGAGCGCATCGGCGAGTCCGCCAGCAAGCCCAGCGCCGAAGAGATCGCCAGGTTCTACAACGAGAAGCCGGCCCTCTTCAAGGAGCGCCGGGTCTACAGCCTGCAGGAGATGAGCATCGAGGCCTCGCCCGACCAGTTCGAGAGCCTGCGCCAGCATCTGCAGGGCTCCAAGAACCTGGCCGAGTTTGCCGAGTACCTCAAGGGTGCCGGCATCCGCTTCAATGTCAACGAGGCCGTGCGGCCGGCCGAGCAACTGCCGCTCAACAGCCTGGACACCATTGCCAAGATGAAGGACGGCGACACCGCCGTGCAGGTGACGCCCACGGGCCTGCAGCTGCTGCATGTGGCCACCTCGCGCCTGAATCCGGTGGACGAAGCCACCGCCCGTCCGGCCGTCGAGGCTTTCCTCAACAACCAGCGCAAGGCCGAGGCCATTCAGAAAGATCTGAAGGCGCTGCGCGCGGCTGCCAAGATCGACTACCTGGGCAAGTTCGCGAACAAGCCTGCTGGGGCCGCTTCGGCAGCAGCCGCTGCCTCCGCGCCGAGTGCGGTGGTGCCCGCCGCGGCTGAGGCAGCGGCCAGCGACCTTGCCAAGAACCTGGGGCTGAAATGAGTCGCGTCGCGCTGCTGGTCTTGGGTCTGGTGCTGGCGGGGCTGCAGGTGCCCGCCGCCATGGCGCAGGGGGCGCCGGCTTCGGCGCCCGCTTCCGCCGCCGGGACCACCACCACCGAGTACCGGTTGGCTGCGGGCGACGTGATCCGCATCAGCGTCTACCAGAACCCGGATCTCACGCTGGAGACCCGCGTGTCCGAGAGCGGCTCCCTGTCCTACCCCCTGCTGGGCAGCGTCAAGCTCGGCGGCCTGAGCCTGAGCCAGGCCGAGCAGCTGATCGCCGACGGCCTGCGCAACGGCAATTTCGTCAAGCAGCCTTCGGTCACCATCGTCGTCCTGCAGGTGCGCGGCAACCAGGCCAGCGTGCTGGGCATGGTCAACCGCCCGGGGCGCTATCCGCTGGAGATGGGCGATACGCGCCTGTCCGACCTGCTGGCGGCAGCCGGTGGCGTGACTCTGGCGGGATCGGATCTGGTCGTGCTCAGCGGCACGCGCCAGGGCAAGCCTTATCGCGTCGAGATCGATCTGCCCAGCCTGTTCGCCGCCCGCGGCCGTGAGCAGGACGTGATGGTGCAGAACGGCGACGTGCTGTGGGTGGACCGCGCGCCCATGGTCTACATCTATGGCGAGGTGAACCGGCCGGGCTCCATGCGCCTGGAGCGCGGCATGACGCTGATGCAGCTGTTGGCTGCCGGCGGCGGCACCACGCAGCGCGGCACGCAGAAGGGCATCACCGTGCATCGCAGGCAGGCCGACGGCAAGATTCAGGTCTTGCGTCCCGAGATGGACGAGTCCATGAAGGAAGGTGACGTGGTCTATGTGCGCGAGAGCCTGTTCTGAGGGACTGCAGTGGATCTGAGGCAGCTGATTCCCATTCTTGCCGCGCGTTGGCGCACCGGCGCTTCGGTGTTCGCCACGCTGGTGCTGCTGGTGCTGGTCGTCACCTTGCTGACGCCCAACAAGTACACCGCCACGGCCTCGGTCGTGGCCGACGTCAAGCCCGACCCGGTCTCGGCCATGCTCATGCAGAGCGCCGTGACGCCGGCCTACATCGCCACCCAGGTCGACGTGATCCGCAGTGACCGCGTGGCCCAGCGCGTGGTGCGCAATGCCAAGCTCGCCGAAGACGCCGAGGTGCGCGCCCGATGGCTGAAGGCCACCAAGGGCGAAGGGAAGATCGAGGCCTGGCTGGCCGACTCCCTGCGGTCCGGCCTGGAGGTGAAGCCGTCCCTGCAGTCCAGCATCATCGAGGTGTCCTTCAAGGCCCCCCATCCGCACATGGCGGCGAACATGGCCAACGCCTTCGTGCAGGCCTACATCGAGGTGACGCTGGACCTGAAGGTCGACCCCGCCCGCCAGTACCGCAGCTTCTTTGACACTCGCGCCAAGGAGGCACGCGAGCGCCTGGAGGACGCGCAGGCCAAGCTCTCGGCCTTCCAGAAGGAGAACGGCATCATCGCCACCGACGAGCGCCTGGACGTCGAGAACAACCGCCTCAACGAGCTGTCCACCCAGCTGGTGACGCTGCAGGCGCTGAGCGCTGAATCCAGCAGCCGGCAGAACCAGGCCGTCACGTCGGGTGACCGCCTGCAGGAGGTGCTCGTCAATCCGGTGATCGGGTCCATGAAGTCGGACCTCAGCCGGGCGGAGGCCAAGCTGCAGGAGCTCAATGCCCGCTATGGCGACAACCACCCGCAGGTCGTCGAGGCCCGAGCCACCATTGCCGAGCTCCGTGCCAAGGTCGATGCCGAGGTCCGCCGCGTCACCGGCGGCGTGGGCGTGGCCGCCTCCATCAACCGCCAGCGTGAAGCGGATGTGCGGGCTTCACTGGAGGCGCAGCGCGCCAAGCTGCTGCGGATGAAGGCAGTGCGCGACGAAGGCTCCGTGCTGCTGCGCGACGTCGAGAACGCCCAGCGTGCGTACGACGCGATCCAGACCCGCCTGACCCAGACCAACCTGGAGAGCCAGACCACGCTGTCCAACGTCAACATCCTGACCCAGGCCGAGCCGCCGCTGATGCCGTCCTCGCCCAAGACCTACCTGAACCTGCTGATGGCCGTCTTCCTCGGCACCTTCCTGGGTTTGCTGGCGGCCGTGGGCCATGAGCTGATGGACCGCCGGCTGCGCACGCCGCGCGACCTGGCGCTCGTCGCCGATCTGCCGCTGCTGGCGGTGATTCCGGGATCCGATGAGGCGGCTCGTGGCGACTGGCGCCAGCGGCTGCGTGGGCTGCGCCTGCGTCCTGCGGCCGGGAGCAAGGCCTCCGCATGAATGAACTGAACACTTCCGTCGAGTCCGGCCTGCTGCGCGAGCCCTCCATCGGCGCCATCATCAGCCAGACCCGCAACCTCAGCGCCGAGCAGGTCGAGCAGGTGCTGGCCTACCAGCGCGAGCATGGCCTGCGCTTTGGTGATGCCGCCGTGCAGCTGGGCTTTGCCAGCACCGATGACGTGCTCTTCGCGCTGGCCCAGCAGTTCCAGTACCCGGTGGCGCCCACTGTCGGACCGACCCTGAGCCCCGAGCTCGTCAGCCTGAGCAAACCCTTCGGACCGCAGGCCGAGGCCTTCCGAGCTGCGCGCAGCCAGCTGCTGATGCGCCTGCAGCAAGAGGGGCGCGAGCGCCGCGCCCTGGCCGTGGTGAGCCCCGAAGCCGGCGATGGCAAGAGCTTCTTCTGCGCCAACCTCGGCGTGGCTCTGGCCCAGCTCGGCGGGCGCACGCTGCTGATCGATGCCGACATGCGCCATCCGCGCCTGCACCAGCTCTTCCACCTGGAGGGGCAGGGCGGCGGCCGCGAAGGCCTGGCCGATGTGCTGTCCGGCCGCGCGGGGCAAAGTGTGATCCGGCAGGTGGAAGGCGTGCCCAGCCTCTTCGTGCTGCCGGTGGGCACGCAGCCGCCCAATCCGCTGGAGCTGGTCGAGCGTCCGGCCTTCGGCCTGCTGCTGCGCGACCTGCTGGGCCGTTTCGACCACGTGCTGATCGACACCCCGGCGGCGGCACTGGGTTCCGACGGCATCGTGATCGCCGCCCGTGCCGGTGCGGCCGTGGTGCTGGCGCGGCGGCACCAGTCGCGCATGGCCGCCCTGCAGGACCTGGTGGGCAGCTTCGCGCACAGCCCGGCCGAGATCCTGGGTGTGGTCATCAACGAGCACTGAAGGGCTGCAGCGCTTGAGCCCGGCCGACGCCGCACCCCGCCGCGCCTGGCAGGTCCTGGCGCAACTGCCTGCACCCGCACGCGCGCCACTGGGCTGGCTGCTGCTGGGCTGGCTGCTGCTGTTCGGACGCAGTTATTGGGATCTGTTTCACGGGCTGTGGGCCAGCGACGAGCAAGGCCATGGCCCGATGATTCTCGCGGTCGGCCTTTGGCTGATGGCGCGCCGGCTGACGACCCTGCGCGAGGCCGGCGGCTCGGCCTGGGGCTGGGCGCCGCTGCTGCTGGGCCTGGCGGCCTTCGTGCTGGGGCGCTCGCAGTCCATCTGGACGCTGGAGATCGGTGCGCAACTGCTGGTGCTGGCGGGCCTGGTGTTGCTCTTCCTCGGTGGTCGTGGCCTGCGCCTGGCGGCCTTTGCGCTCTTCTTTCTGCTTTTCATGATCCCCTGGCCAGGGGACTGGACGGCCGCGCTCACCACGCCGCTGAAGATCGCCGTGTCGGGCGTGGCCAGCCAGCTGCTGTACTGGGCGGGCTATCCGGTGGGGCAGTCCGGCGTGGTGCTGACCGTTGGGCCTTACCAGCTGATGGTGGCCGACGCCTGCGCCGGGCTGAACTCGCTCTTCACGCTGGAAGCCCTGGGCCTGCTCTACATGAATCTGGTGCAGCACACGGCCGTCTGGCGCAACGCCGTGCTGGCGCTGCTGGTTGTTCCCATCTCCTTTGCCGCCAACGTGCTGCGGGTGCTGGTGCTGGTGCTGATCACCTACCACTTCGGTGATGCGGCCGGCCAGGGCTTCCTCCACGGCTTTGCCGGCCTGCTGCTGATGCTGGCGGCGCTGCTGCTGATCATGGCGGTGGACGGGCTGCTGGGCCGTCTGGCGCGCTGGCGGGGCTGGCCATGAAGGCGCAGCGTCGCGCGCTCCTGCTGGCCGCGTTGATGGGCGGCACCGCGGTGCTGGCAGAGCGCAGCCGGCCGCGCCGCTTCCTGGCCGACGAGCAGACCCGTCAGCCGCTGGCGCAGCTGGTACCGACGCAATTTGGCGACTGGCGGCTGGACCCCTCGGTGGCGCCTCTGCTGCCCAATCCGCAGCAGCAGCAGGTGATTGCCGACACCTACGACGAGGTGCTGGCCCTGAGCTTTCGCAACAGCCAGCGGCAGCTGGTCATGCTGAGCCTGGCTTACGGGCGCAACCAGCACAAGGGCATGCTGACGCATCGACCCGAGATCTGCTACCCGGCCCAGGGCTTCAAGCTGGAGCAGGATGTCTTCGACGCGACGGTGGCGCTGGACCACGGCCCCCTGCCGCTCAAGCGCCTGGTGGCCAGCCTGGGTCAGCGCCACGAGCCCATCAGCTACTGGGTGGTGGTGGGGGACGAACTGACGGCCTTCGGCTACCCGCATCGCTGGGCCGCCGTGCGCTACGGCCTGCGCGGCCTGATCCCCGATGGCGTGCTGGTGCGCGTGTCCTCGCTCAGCGCCGACAATGCGCAGGGCTTTGCCCTGCAGGCCGAATTCATCCGCGACTGGGCCCGCGCCCTGAGCCCGACGGCCCGCCTGCGCCTGCTGGGACGCGAGCATGGCTGAACCTCTCCGACCCCGCTTTGGGATGCACGCATGAGCATGAAGAAAGCACTGATCACCGGCGTCACCGGTCAGGACGGGGCCTACCTGGCCGAGCTGCTGCTGGGCAAGGGCTACGAGGTGCACGGCATCAAGCGCCGCGCCTCGTCCTTCAACACCGACCGCATCGACCACCTCTACCAGGATCCGCACGTCAGCAACCAGCGCTTCATCCTGCACTACGGGGATCTGACCGACAGCAGCAACCTGATCCGCATCATCCAGCAGGTGCAGCCGGACGAGATCTACAACCTCGCGGCCATGAGCCATGTGGCCGTCAGCTTCGAGATGCCCGAGTACACGGCCAATGCCGACGGCCTGGGCACGCTGCGCCTGCTGGAGGCCATCCGCATGCTGGGTCTGGAAAAGCAGACGCGCTTCTACCAGGCCTCGACCTCCGAGCTCTACGGCCTGGTGCAGGAAACGCCGCAGCGCGAGAGCACGCCCTTCTACCCGCGCAGCCCCTATGCGGTGGCCAAGCTCTACGCCTACTGGATCACCGTCAACTACCGTGAGGCCTACGGCCTGCATGCCAGCAACGGCATCCTCTTCAACCACGAAAGTCCCGTGCGCGGCGAGACCTTCGTGACCCGCAAGATCACCCGCGCGCTGGCCCGCATCGCCCTGGGGTTGCAGGACTGCGTCTACCTGGGCAATCTCTCCGCGCTGCGCGACTGGGGCCATGCCCGGGACTACGTGGAGGCGATGTGGCTGATGCTGCAGCAGCCGCAGGGGGACGATTACGTGATCGCCACCGGCACGCAGCACAGCGTGCGCGAGTTCATCACGCTTGCCGCGGCCGAGCTGGGCCTGCAGCTGGCCTTCGAGGGGCAGGGCGTGGACGAGATCGCCCGCGTCGTGGCCGTCAGCGGCGAGCAGGCCCGCTGCCGGGTCGGCGACGTGATCGTGCGGGTCGACCCGCGCTACTTCCGCCCCACCGAGGTCGAGACCTTGCTGGGCGACCCGTCAAAAGCCCGTGAGCGCCTGGGCTGGCAAGCCCGGACGGCGCTGGCGGAGCTGGTGCGCGAGATGATGGCGGCCGACTACAGCGCAGCCAAGCGCGATGAGCTGGTCAAGAGTGCCGGCTATCCGGCCTACGATGCCCATGAGTGAAGCCAGTCTGGAGACCGCCATGAACAGCATGCCCAGCGACGCCCGTATCTTCGTCACCGGCCACCGCGGCATGGTGGGCTCGGCCCTCGTGCGTCGCCTGCAGTCACGCGGCTATACGCAGATCCTCACCCGCACGCGGGCGGAGCTGGACCTGCTGGACCAGGCCGCGGTGTACCGCTACCTGGTTGAGCACCGGCCGGACTACATCTTCGTCGCGGCGGCCAAGGTGGGCGGCATCCTGGCCAACGACACCGAACGCGCCGACTTTCTCTTCCAGAACCTGCAGATCGAGCTCAACCTGATCCACGGGGCGCACCGCGCCGGCGTGCAGCGCCTGCAGTTCCTGGGCTCCAGCTGCATCTACCCGCGCGATTGCCCGCAGCCCATCCGCGAGGAGTACCTGCTGACCGGGCCGCTGGAGCCCACCAACGAACCCTATGCCATCGCCAAGATCGCCGGCGTCAAGCTGGCCGAGAGCTACAGCCGCCAGCACGGCCGCCAGTACATCAGCGTGATGCCGACCAATCTCTACGGCCCGGGCGACAACTACGACCTGCAGACCAGCCACGTGCTGCCGGCGCTGATCCGCAAGGCCCACGAGGCCAAGCTGCGCGGCGATGAGGTGCTAACCGTATGGGGGAGCGGCAAACCGCGGCGGGAGTTTCTGTACGTGGACGACCTGGCCGAGGCCTGTGTGCTGCTGATGGAGAAGGGGTATGACGGGCCGTTGATCAACGTGGGTTGCGGCGAAGATCTCAGCATCCGTGAACTGGCCTTGACGGTGGCCGAGGTGGTGGGTTTCAAGGGCGAGCTGGTCTTTGATGCCAGCAAGCCGGATGGGGCGCCGCGCAAACTGCTGGATGTGAGCCGGATCACGCAACTGGGCTGGCAGCCCCGCATGCCACTGCGCGGGGGCATCGCCGAGGCCCACGCCCATGCCTGTGCCGCGAGCTTTGACGCGTCTCGATGAGCCGCGCTCGACAGGCCCTCGCGGGCGTGCGCTGGGGCGCGCTGGGTTTGCTGTTCAACACCGGCGTGCAGTTGGGCTTGATGGCCTGCATGGCGCGCCTGCTGGCGCCGGCGGACTTCGGCCTCATGGCCTTGGCCTTGGCGGCCCTCAACCTGCTGGCCTACGCCGGTCAGTCCGGCCTGGCGCCGGCCTTGGTGCAGCGGCCCGAGCTGGACACCCCAACCCAGCGTCTGGCCTGGACCCTGGCGCTGCTGCTGAGTCTGGCCTGCGCCGGGCTGACTGTGCTGCTGGCGCCGTTCGTGGCCCGCTGGGCCGGGCAGCCGCCTCTGGCACAGGTGCTGCAGGTCCTCGCCCTGCAGTTGCCCCTCAGCGCCATGGCCGTGGTGGCCACGGCGCTGCTGCGGCGGGCCCTGCGCTTCAAGGCCCTCGCGGCCATGGATGCCCTGTCCTATGTGGTGGGCTACGGCCTCGTGGGTCTCGCAGCGGCCTGGGCGGGCTGGGGTGTTTGGGCCCTGGTGGCGGCGCAGCTGGGTCAGGTCTCGATGCAGGCGGCGCTCGCCCTGGCCCTGGCGCGGCCTGACTGCCGCCTGAGCCTGCAGGGCGACTGGCGCGGCCTGCTGGGCTATGGGGGGCGCCATGCCCTGATCGGCCTGGTGGAGCTGGTGGGCGGCAATGCCGACACCGCCGTGATCGGGCGAGCCTTGGGTGAGGCCAGCCTGGGCTTCTACAGCCGCGCCCGGTTGCTGGCGCAGCTCCCCACCGAGAAGCTGGCGGGCATCATCGGACGGGTGCTCTTCCCACTGCTGGCCAGCGCGCAGGCCGACCGCGTCCGCGTGGGCGAGGCGCTGGCCCTTGGCGCGCTACTGATTGGCGCGCTGGGGGCAGCGCTGAGCCTGGGCGTCAGCGCGGCGGCCGAGCCTCTGGTGCAGCTGCTGCTGGGGCCGCAGTGGCAGGCTGCGGTGCCGGTACTGGAGGGCCTGGCCCTGGCCGTGCCCTGGATCTTCATGTCCAACGTGGCGGGCGTCACCTGCGATGCCCTGGGCTGGCTGGGCCCCAAGCTGCGCCTCCAGTCGGGTGTGACCCTGCTGCTGTGCCTGGGCCTGGCCCTGCTGGCGGGGCACGGCCTGCGCTGGCTGGTGGCGTGGCTGGTGACAGTGGAGATGCTGCGCTGGGCGGCCTACCTCGCCTGGCTGCGCGGCCCGCTGCAGATCCGGGGGGGGGACTTGCTGCGCATCCATGCCGCCGTGCTGGCCAGCGGCGGGCTGGTGACGCTGGCAGTCTCCGGCGCCCTGACTTTGTGCCCGCCAGGCGTCGCCTGGCTGCAGGTGCTGGTGGCCATCGTCGCGGGCGGCCTGGGTCTGGTGCTGGCGACGGGTCTGACCCTGTGGAGCTGTCGCGGGACCGCCGCGCTGCAGTTGGCGCAGCGGCACTGGCCCGGCCTGCGGCGCTGGTCTTTGGCGAAGGAGGCGGCGCATGGTTGAGCGACCGCCGGCGGGCGCAGAGGAACCCTTGCACATCGCCCTGTGCGGGCCGGTGGCGGGGGCCGACTTGGCGCCGCTGATGGGCCTGCCGCCGGCGGCCCTGCCGCGCGGCTATGAGGGGGCGCCTCTCTTGATGACCCTGGTGCAGGCCTGGCTTGCGATGGGCCATCGGGTCACGGTAGTCACGCTCAGCAGCGACCTGGACATGGCATGCCCGTCGCCTGCGTTCACCTCGCCGACGCAGCCGCGCCTGCGGGTCGTCTTCTGCCCCCTGCGCCCGCGTGCCTGGCGCCCGGTGCAGGGGCGGCCCGGCCGCATCCTCGACCTCTACCGAGGCGAGCGCCAGGCCCTGGTCGCGGCCCTGCGCGAAGCGGCGCCGGAGGTGGTCCACGCCCACTGGGTCTACGAGTTCGCCTGGGCAGCGCTGGACAGCGGCCTGCCCACCCTGGTCACCGGCCACGACTCGCCCCGGGTCGTCGCCCGCATGAACCGCTGGGCACGGCCCTCCATTAGCCTGTACCGTGCGCTGCGTCAGCTGATGGCCCGCCGGGTGTTGCGGCGTGAGCCGTCGCTGAGCGTGGTCTCGCCCTATCTGCAGGCCGAGCTGGCCGCGCAGGGAGCGCCGGACGCCGTCGTGATCCCCAACCCGGTCGCCCCGCGGGCCCTGGCCCTGGGGCGCGACCGCGAGCGCGGCGAGCTTCTGCGCATTGCCATGGTCTGCAATGGCTGGGACGCGCGCAAGAACCCGCAGACCGGCCTGCAGGCCTTTGCGCGGGTGGCCGCGAGCCTGCCGCAGGCTGAACTGCACCTCTTTGGCAATGCCTTCGAACCCGGCGGCTCAGCCGCCCGCTATTGCGAGCAGCAGGACTCGCTGCGGAGCCTGCGCTCACGCATCCACTGCCACGGTCCGCTGCCCCATGCAGCCTTGTTGGAGCGCCTGGCCGGCCTGGACTTGCTGCTGCATCCCGCCCGCGAGGAGACTTTCGGCATGGCCATCGCCGAAGCCATGGCCCTCGGCCTGCCCGTGATCGCGGGCCGCGCGGCTGGCGCCGTGCCCTGGGTGCTGCAGGAGGCAGACTGCCTGGCCGATGTGGAGTCGCCTGCCGACCTGGCCCGGGTCCTGCTGCTGCTGGCCGAGCCAGTGCGCTATGCGACCCTGTCGCAGCGCCTGCGTGAATCCGTGCGCCAGCGCTTCGCGGCCGAGGCGGTGGCCGCGGCCTATGTGCGGCGTCTGCGTGACGTCCTGAGGACCGCACGGCGCTCGACGGCTACGGCTTGAGTCACACTTGCGCCCCATGAGTGTGAGCTTGCTGTTCCTCCTGAGCCTGCCCTTGCTGGCTGCCATGCTGCTGGCCGTCGGCGGGGTGCTGCTGCTGCTGGGCAGCATCCAGTCCCTAGTGATGGGCGTGGCCCTGGTGCTGGGCACCGCCCTGGTGGACTCCCTGCAAGGCGGCAAGCCCCTGCTGCACGTCGGCCTGGCCCTCTATCCGGGCGACCTGATGTGTCTGATCCTGCTGCCGGCCACGGTGGTGCGCTGGCCGCGGGCTGCCGGGAAGCCGGGGGAACGGCCCGTCATCCCGCTGGGCTGGTGGCTGTTCTGCGCGGCCGTGATGCTGAGCCTTGTCCAGGGCCTGATGAGCTTCGGCACCAAGGCTGGCGTCCAGGTGCGCGACTACTTCTACTTCGTGGTCGTGGTCAGCTATGTGATGAGCTTTCCCTACCGGCCCGAGCGCCTCCAGCGACTGCTGGCCTGGCTGGCCGGACTGGGCGTTGTGCTGCTGCTGCTGACCACCTACCGCTGGATCGTCTATTACACGCCAATTCCCAGCTTGCTGCCGCCCGGTGGCGTTTACAACATTGATGGGCCCATCCGCGTGATCTGGTCCAACGATGCCCTGCTGCTGGGCCAGCTGCTGATTGGTGCGCTCTACTTTGCGGACGCCGCACCGGCCCTGCGCACGCTGCGCCTGTGGGCACCGATGCTGCTGGGCTATGTGCTGGCCTTGCAGCACCGCTCGGTGTGGGGCGCCGTTTTGGTTGGCGCGCTGAGCCCGCTGCTGAGCGGCCGCCGCGCGGTCTCGGCCTGGCGTCAGCTGGGCCTGTTCGCGCTGATCCTGGCGGTGGTGGTGGTGCCCCTGCTGCTGGCACCCCGCTCGGAGCTGGCAGCCCAGATCGGGCAGTCGGCCCAACGCGCCGTGCGCGGCCAGGACACTACCGCTGAGCGGCTGCAGAGCTGGGGCGTGATCCTGCGTCGCTGGGTGGATCTGGGGCCGCGCTCCATCGTCATCGGCAACGCGTTCGGCACCGACAACTCGCGCTACGTGATCGACAGCAATGGCATGCCGCGCCTGCTGGAGTACGGCGCCCACAATATGTACGTACAGACGGTCTTCAACACCGGCTTGCTGGGTTTGGGCGGGTTCCTGGCGGCTCTGGCGGCCGTGCTGCGCGGCCTGCGCCGCCGCATCGCCGCCGAACCTTCGCAGCCTCTGCCAGTGCTGCTCTTCACCCTCAACGTGACGATGGTGGTGTATTTCGTGCCCTACGGCGTGACCTATGTGCAGGGGCTGTGGCTGGGCTTGGGTGCGGCCTGCGCCGCGGCGGCGAGGGCTCCGGTGTCCTTGCGGGGAGGACGGCATGTCGCGGTCTGACGGCGGGCAAGACCTGACCCCCACCGTGTCGCGCCGGCTGATGCGCCTGCTCAGCGCGGTCTTGCTCGTCGTGCTGGGTGCGACGCCGTCGGCGGCCGGGACGGATCCCTATCTGCAGGCCACGCAGGGCCGCAGCCAGACCATCACCGCCGCCTTCTTTGGCACGCACTTCCACCGCCTGGACCTGGGCCTGCCGAACGATCCTGGCCGCACGCGCTGGCCGCAGCAGCCCCTGGGGCACCTGCGCCTGTGGGACGCCCAGACCACCTGGTTCAACTTACAGCCGGCACCCGACCGCTGGCAGTTCGAGCGGCTCGATGCCTATGTGGCCGCGGCCGAGGCCGCGGGCGCGCGGGTTCTGGTCACCCTTGGCATGACCCCCGCCTGGAATTCCAGCCGACCCGAAGAGCCCTGTCCCTACACCGAGGGCTGCAGCGCCGAGCCTCGCGACCTCTCAGCCTGGAAGGACTATGTGCGCACCCTGGCCCGGCGCTACGGCAAGCGTGTCGCCGCCTACGAACTGTGGAACGAGCCGCTGCTGTCCGAGCTGCCGCGAGACCGCGGCCAGCGCGGCTTCTACACCGGCAGTGTGCACCGCCTGGTCGCCATGGCTGAGGCCGCGCGCCAGGCCCTGGACGAGACCGTGCCCGGCACGCCCCTGTGCACGCCGGGCTTCACCAACGGTGTGGACCGTCTGGCCCTGTTTCTGTCGGCCGGCGGTGAGCGGCAGGTGCAGGCCCTGTGTTTCCATCTCTATGCCGAGAGCAATTTGCAGCTGGCCCTCACCCTGGTGAGCCTGCAGCGCCTGCAGCGCGAACGGGGCCTCGGCGCGCTGCCGCTGTGGAACACCGAGACGGGCGTCGAGGTGGCATCGCCTGGCGAGAAGCCGCTCGGCGGCGTGGTCGGCAGCTGGGATGCGGCGGCCGCGCGCCTGGCCCAGTCCCTGGTGCTCAGCGCGGCTGCCGGCGTACAGCGCTTCTACCAATACGCCTGGGACAACGGGCGCAGCGGCCTGGTCGATGCCCAGGGCCGTCCGCGCCCCGCGCTGGCCGCCTTCGCGCAGGTGCAGGACTGGCTGATGGACCGCCGCGTGGGCCCCTGCCGCCAGCCCTGGCTGAACCGGCCCGGCCTGGTCGCCTGTGAGACTCAGGGGGCCGACGGCCGCCACTGGCTGCTGTGGCATACGGGCCCTGAGGCCCTGCGGCTGAGGCGGTCGCAGCTGGCCCGCGCGCTGGGAGCCCGCGAGCTGCGTGACCCCGCTAAGCAGGAACGCGCCGATGTCCGCGAGTTCATCGACGTCGGTCAGGCCCTGGTTCGCGTGGCCGTGGTGGAAGGGGGAAGCCGATGAAGCGCTCGCTGTGCGCGCTGATGAGCTGCTTCAATCGCCGCGACAAGACCCTGGCCTGCCTGGACACGCTGGCGCCTGAGCGCCAGGCGCTGCAGGCTCGGGGCATAGAGCTGCAGGCCGTGCTGCTGGATGACGGCAGCACGGACGGCACGGCCGAGGCCGTGGCCGCCGCCCACCCCTGGGTGACCGTGGTGCGTGGTCCAGGTCAGCTCTACTGGTGCCGGGGCATGCACCTGGCCCAGCAGCAGCCGCTGGCCCGCGCGGCCGACTGGCAGCTCTGGCTCAATGACGACGTGTTGCTGGAGCCTGGCTGCCTGGCTCGCCTGCTGGACTGCGAGCAGTCGCTGAGCGCGCAGGGACTGCTCGGCCTGGTGGTGGGGGCCACGCGCGACGTGCGCACCGGTCTCGTCAGCTATGGCGGCGAGCGGCGCCTGAGCCGCTGGCGGCGTTCGCGCTTCAGCCTGTTGGCGCCAGGTGATCAGCCGCAGCTGTGCGACGCCATGAACGGCAACATCGTGCTGCTGCCCCGTGAGGCCCGCGAGCGCGTCGGCGATCTAGATCCCGCCTTCGAGCACGCCATGGGCGATACCGACTATGGGCTGCGAGCCCGCGCCCTGGGCCTGGGCGTCTGGCTGGCGCCGGGCTATATGGGCTGGTGTTCGGACAACCCGCGCACCGGCACCTACCATGACCGCAGCCTGCCCTGGGCCCGGCGCTGGCAGCTGATGCTGTCGCGCAAGGGTCTGCCCTGGCGCTCCTGGCTGCACTTCACGCGTCGCCACATGGGCCCGGCCTGGCCGCTCTTCTTCGTCTGGCCCTATCTGCGCCTGCAGTTGGAGCGCTGGCGGAGGCCCGGCCCATGAGCGGCACGCAGCAGCGCCTGCGCGTGGCCGTGCTGAGCAATGCGCCAGTGCCCTACCGCACGCCCATGTGGGCCCGCGTGGCGCAGCAGCTGGACCTGCAGATGGTCTACTGCACCGATCCCTGGGTGGACCCGGCGCTGCGCGAGCAGGGGCGGGGCTATGGCGTGCATGTGCTGGGCGGGGCCGTCTGGCAGGGGGAACGGCGCTTCCTGCATGCGGACCTCAAGGTCTGGTCTCTGCTGGGTCGGCTGGATCCGGACGTGGTCGTCACTACCGGCTTCATCCCCACCTTCCTCGTGGGCCAGCTCTGGGCGGCCCGGCATGGGCGGCCGCATGCCGTGATGAGCGACGGCAGCTGGCGCCAGGAGCAGAGCCTCAGCGCGCTGCACCAGACCCTGCGCCGTTGGGTCTATCCGCGGGCTGCGGCCCTTGTCGGCGCCGGGCAGGGCACGCTGCAGGTGTTCCAGCACTACGCAGCGCCGGCGCAGCGCTGCTTTCTGGCACCCCTATGCGTGGACAACGAGCGCTTCGCCTCCGCGGCCCTTCACGCCATGCGCGAGGCGGAGCTGCTCTTCTCCGGCCGCCTCGTGCCTCATAAACAGCCGCTGATGGCCTTGGACATCGCCGTGGGGGTCTCCCTTCGCTTGGGGCGCCGCGTGCGTCTGCGCGTGCTGGGCGACGGGCCCCTGCGTGAGGCCCTCCAGCAGGCCGCCGAGCGCGTGACTGAGCACGTCGAGTTGCAGTGCCTGGGCTACCGTCCGCAGGCCGAGCTACCGGCCCTCTATGCCGGCGCCGGCCTGCTGCTGTTTCCGACCCAGTGGGAGCCCTGGGGCCTGGTCGCCAATGAGGCCTGCGCGGCCGGCGTGCCGGTGCTGGTCAGCGAGGGGGCTGGCTGCGCGGGCGACCTGATCCTGGACGGCGTCAACGGCCGCGTGCTGCCGCCGCACCTGGAGGACTGGGTGGACGCCGCCAGCGCCCTGCTGAAGAACGAGCCCCTGCGCCGTCGCCTGGGCGCCGCCGCGCAGTCTCGGGTGCGGCAGGGCTGGACCTTCGACCGCGCCGCCGAGGGCTTTGTGCGGGCCATGGCCTGCGCGGAACAGGAGCGCCGGCCATGAGTCTGCCGCCGCCCGGTAAGACCTGTCCCTCTGTGCTGCTGGTGCACAACCGCTACCAGCAGGCCGGCGGGGAGGATGCCGTTGTCGAGAGCGAGGCCGCGCTGCTGCAGGCCCACGGCCACCGCGTGCTGCGCCACGAGCGTCACAACGAGGAACTGCACCGGCTGGCGCCCTGGAGGGGCGCGGCGCAGGCCTTCTGGTCCTCTGCCACCTCGCGCGCGCTCGATGCGCTGATCGAGGCTCAGCGCCCCGATCTCCTGCATGTGCACAACACCTGGCCTCTCGTGTCGCCGGCCGTGTTCTGGGCGGCGCGGCGCCACGGCCTGCCCGTGGTGCTGACGCTGCACAATGCCCGCCTGGTCTGCCCGCAGGCCCTGATGCTGCGCGAGGGTCGGCCCTGCACCGACTGCGTGGGCCGCCTGCCCTGGCGCGGTGTGCTGCACCGGTGTTACCGCGACAGCGCGATGGAGACGGCCCTGGTGGCAGGCGTGACCCAGCTGCACCGGCTGCTGGGCACCTGGGCCGACAAGGTCGACCGCTACATCGTGCTGAGCGAGTTCGCCCGCCAGCTCTTCGTCCGGGGCGGGCTGCCGGCCCGGCGCATCGTGATCAAGCCCCATTTCGCTGACATCCCCGAGCTGCCGGAGCAGCCCCGCCAGGGCCTGCTCTTCGTGGGCCGGCTGGCCGAGGAGAAGGGGTTGCCGCTGCTGGTCCGAGCGGCCGAGGCCCTGCCGGCGGGCGAGCGTATCACCGTGATCGGCGACGGGCCTCTGCGTGAGACGCTGCAGTCCCATCCGCGCCTGCATCTGCTGGGCGCGCTGCCCGCTGCGGAGGTGCAGGCCCACATGCGTCACGCGCAGGCCCTGGTCCTGCCCAGCCTCGTCTATGAGATGTTTCCACGCGCCCTGGTGGAGGCGGCGGCCTGCGGCTTGCCGGTGCTGGCGGCCAGCCACGGCCCCATGCCCGAGCTGGTGGATCACGAGTGCACGGGCCTGCTCTTCGAGCCCGGTGATGCCGCGTCCCTGGGTGCGGTGATGCTGCGCGTGCTCGCGGCACCTGAAGACGCCCGCCGCTGGGGCCAGGCCGCCCGCAACCACCAGCGCGCCCACTGGAGCGCCGAGACCAACTACCTTCAACTCAGCCGGATCTATGCCGAACTCCTCCGCTGACCCCCAGGATGGGCGGCTGGGCAACCTCCAGGCCTTGCGTGCCGTGGCTGCGCTGGCCGTGGTGCTCTTCCATGTCCTCGAGACCTCGGTGCACCAGCAGCGGCCGGTGCAGCTGATGGCGCTGCTGTCGGGTTGGGGTGCCTGGGGTGTGGACCTGTTCTTCGTGCTGTCCGGCTTCGTGATGGTCTACACCCAGCAGCGGCGTCCGCGCGACGCGGGGCGTTTCCTGGCCGACCGGCTCTGGCGCATCGTGCCCCTGTACTGGCTGCTGACGCTGACGGTGGTGCTGCTGCAACTGCTGCGCCCCGCGCTCTTCCATGGCGCCCTGGCCGACGGCCGCCAGGTGCTGGCCTCGCTGGGCTTCGCCTCGGGGGCCTGGCTGGGACGTCCGCCGGTGCTGTGGCTGGGCTGGACGCTGGAGTGGGAGATGGGCTTCTACCTGCTCTTCACCCTGGGCCTGCTGCTGCCCTTGCGCGCAGGACCGGCCCTCTGCGTGAGCTTGGGCTTGGCCGCGCTGATCGCTCTTGGCGCGGACGCGCTGGGCCTGGAGTTCCTGCTGGGCATGGGCCTGGCCGCTCTGCACCGCCGCCTGCCGGCGCGCCGGGCCTGGGCACCCTGGCTGCTGGCCCTGGGCTCGCTGGGCCTGCTCGCCTCGTTGGGTCAGGCGGCGCCGGTCCAGCGCCTGCTGCACTGGGGCATGCCTGCCGCACTGCTGGTGCTGGGCGCCCTGGGCCTGCCCCAGACGCGCTGGGCACCGGGCCAGTGGCTGGGCGACGCCTCCTACAGCCTCTACCTCGTCCAGGCGCTGAGCATCCCGGCCCTGTACCGCCTGCTGCGCCTGTGGCCGGGCCTGCAGGCCGACGGGGTCGCGCTGCTGGTGATCGCGGGCACGGCGCTGGCTGGCCTGGCCTGCCACCGCTGGGTGGAGCGGCCGCTGCTGCACCTGCGCCGAAGCGCGGCGCTCAGCCCGCCCAGGCCCTGAGCACGCGCGGGATTTCGTCCTTGGGGCGCACGCCGTCGTGGAAGATGCGCGGCGCCGGCGGCGGCATGCGGCGGCCCTGGCGGCGGGCCTCGCGCAGTGCCGAGGTGATGCGCAGCATGTCGCGCACTCGGTGGTACTGGGTGTGCCCGGCCAGGACGAAGTCGCGCGCCGAGGTGCCCATGGCCAGCAGGCCGGCGTCGTCCTCCAGGGACCGGTCGCACAGGCGCAGCAGGCTGGGCATGTTCTCGTAGAGCGCCCAGTGGACGCCCTCGCGGGCCAGGCGGTCCACGCCCTCGAGCCGGTAATCCAGCAGGGGAGTCCCGCTGGTCATGGCGATGTAGGGCCGGTCCGACAGATAGAAGGGCGCCCGCCCGCCCGGGAAGCCGCCCACTTGCAGCCGGCCCAGGGCCATGGCCCGGTGCTGCTCTGCAAAGGGCACGGGGCCCTGCCAGCCGGCCTGACCCTCCCAGCCGTGCCCGAAGAGACCGAAGCGCGGACCGTAGCGCTGGCTCAGAATCTCCACCATGGCCCGTCGCTGCCGGGCAGCGCGATTGATGGGATTGAAGGGATTGCGTCCGGCGTGGTGGCTGCCGACGAAGACCACGTCGAAGGGCGGCGGCTCCGGCCGCGGCGTCGGCGCGGCGAAGCGCACCTGGCAGGCCCCGTGCGGCATCAGCACCAGGTTGCGGGCCCCGGCGGCCACCACGGCGTCGGCCACCGGCCCCAGCACGGTGAGGAAGCTCAGGTCAGCTGCGGCGCAGGCCTGGCGCAGGCTAGCGGGGGTGCGGTGCAGCCAGCGCCCGAAGGCATCGCCGCTGCTGACCAGCACCAGCAGTTCCGGCTGCAATCGGCGCGCGGCCTGCAGGAAGGGGCGCGGGTCGGGCAGGGGGCCGTGGTAGCACTGCAGCCACAGGGTGTCTACGCCTTCGTCCTGGATGAGGCGCAGGGCGCGCTCGAAGGCCGCTTCGGTGGCCCGCGCTCCGGGGGCTGGGTCCAGGTAGGGCAGGGCCTGCGCCCAGGCCAGGGCGCCCTCCTGCACCAGGCGCAGCATGCCCTCGTGGTAGCCGGGCTGGTCCGCCACGTTGGCGCCCTGCAGCAGCATCAGCAGACGCATGGATCAGCCTTCGCGCCGCCGTCGCAAGCGACGCAGTAGGGCGCCGGGCAGGGCGGCCAGGCACAGGCCCAGGAACTGGCTGTTGCCGAGCAGGTAGCGCTTCCAGAGACGGCCGGGCTCCTGTGCCAGGCGGTACAGCCATTCCAGGCCGCTGCGCTGCATCCACCGCGGCGCCCGGGTCTGCGTGCCCGCCAGCAGGGGGAAGGCATAGCCCACGCCTAGGCAGAGGGCGTCCAGGCGGGGCGCATGGCGGCGCATCCAGAACTCCTGCTTGGGGCAGCCCAGGCCCACGAAGACCATCCGTGCGCCGGATGCCCGGATGCGCGCTACGGCGGCAGCGTCCTCGGGCGGTTCCTCGGGCAGCAGGGGCGGAGATTCGGCCCCGGCGATGGGGAGGGCCGGGAAGCGCTGGCGCACCTGTGCCAACAGGCGGGCGAGCTCGGCCTCGCTACCGCCGTAGAAGTAGGCCGGCAGGCCTAGCACTTCGGCCTGCGCCAGCAGAACCAGGGTCAGGGTGGGGCCGCTGAGCCGGTCCACGCCGCGCAGGCCCAGCAGGCCGCGCAGGGCCCAGACCAGGGGCATGCCATCGGTCAGCACCAGCGCGGCCTCGTCCAGCGTGGCTGCCAGGGCGGGACGGTGCCGGGCGCGGGAAAGCATGTCCACATTGGCCAGGCAGACATAGCCCGGCTGGCGCCGCTGGGCCCGCCGCAGCAGCTCGGACAGGACCGGGGCCTGCTCGCCCGGCGTCAGGCGCAGACCGAAGAGCCGACACTCCCTCATCTGGGCGGGCTGGGCGGTCGCCGATTCAATTGGGGATAATCCGTCGTTCAAAATGCCGGGCGCCAAGCCTGGGCAGCGAGCCCGGGTTCCTACGGGCCCAACTTACCGAGGTTAATTTGAAGATTCTTGTCACCGGCGCTGCCGGCTTCATCGGCATGCATGTTAGCCAGATCCTGCTCGCCCGGGGCGACGAGGTCGTGGGTCTGGACAATCTGAACGACTACTACGACCCGCAGCTCAAGCGCGACCGCCTGGCCCGCCTGCAGGGGCGGCCGGGCTTCCGGTTCGTGCAGATGTCCGTGGAGGACCGTGACGGCATGGCGCGCCTGTTCGCCGAGGAGCGCTTCGACCGCGTCGTGCACCTGGCCGCCCAGGCCGGCGTGCGCTATTCGCTGCAGAACCCGCATGCCTACATCGACAGCAATATCGTCGGCTTCATGAACATCCTGGAAGGCTGCCGTCACAGCGGCGTGCAGCACCTGGCCTATGCGTCCAGCTCCAGCGTCTATGGCGGCAACTTGCGCATGCCCTTCTCGGAGCACCATGGGGTGGATCATCCGGTGAGCCTGTACGCGGCCACAAAGAAAGCCAATGAGCTGATGGCCCACACCTACAGCCATCTCTACCGCCTGCCCACCACAGGCTTGCGTTTCTTCACGGTCTATGGCCCCTGGGGCCGGCCGGACATGGCGCTGTTCCTCTTCACCAAGGCCATCCTGGAGGGCCGGCCCATCGACGTGTTCAACCACGGCCAGATGATCCGCGACTTCACCTACATCGACGACATCGCCGAAGGCGTGGTGCGCGTGCTGGACCGCCCGGCCACGGTGGATGAAGGCTACGACCCCATGACGGCCGACCCGGCCCGCTCCAACGCGCCCTACCGCGTCTTCAACATCGGCAACCACGATCCGGTAAAGCTGATGGACTTCATCCAGGCCATCGAGCAGGCCGTGGGGCGCGAGGCGCAGAAGAACTTCATGCCCCTGCAGGACGGCGATGTGCCGGCCACGCATGCGGACGTCGAGGAACTCGCTGCCTGGACGGGTTTCAAACCGGCCATGCCGGTGCCCGAAGGCGTGGCCAGGTTCGTGGCCTGGTACCGCGACTACTACAAGGTTTGACCCCGTCGCCGCTCCGCGCTTTTCGGAGCCGGCCGACGAAAAAAGGGCCGCGCACTGCGCGGCCCTTGGTCATGGAGCATGTCGGCTCAGAGCAGCTTCTCGGCCAGGATGGCGACGATGCGCTCGGCGGCCTTGCCGTCCCACAGGACCGGGCGGCGGCCGCGCTTGCCGCCGTGGCGGATGGCGTCCAGGGCCAGCGGGATGATCTTGGCGGGATCGGTGCCGGCCAGCACGTTGCTGCCTTCATCCACCGTGATGGGGCGCTCGGTGTTCTCGCGCATGGTGATGCAGGGCACGCCCAGGGCCGTGGTTTCTTCCTGCAGGCCGCCGCTGTCGGTCAGCACGACCACGGCGTCCTTCCACAGGTGCAGGAAGGACATGTAGGCCTGCGGGCCCAGCAGGGTGACGTTGCGGCCCAGGTCGATGCCGAACTTCTCGACATTGGCGCGGGTGCGCGGATGCACCGGGAAGATCAGCGGCAGTTCCTCGGACACGGTGCGAAGCACGGTGGCGATGCGCTCCAGGGCCTCGGCGCTGTCGACGTTGGAGGGGCGGTGCAGGGTCACCACGCCGTAGCGCGCATGAGACTTCTTGTAGGCATCGGTCTCCAGGCCCGAGGTGTCCTGGGTCTTGAGCTTCTCGGCCTGGTAGAGCACGTTGTCGACCATTACGTGGCCCACGTCGAAGACGGTGGCCAGGTTCTTGCCTTCGCGCTTGAGGTGCTCATAGCCGCTGGGCTCGGTGACGAAGAACCAGTCGGAGATGGCGTCCGTCACCAGGCGGTTGATCTCCTCGGGCATGCTCATGTCGCCGCTGCGCAGGCCGGCCTCCACGTGCGCCACCGGCACGCAAGCCTTCTTGGCGACCACCGAGCAGGCCAGCGTCGAGTTCACGTCGCCCACCACGAGGCAGGCGGCGGGCTTGTCGGCATTCACCAGTTCCTCGTAGGCCTGCATGATCTTGCCGGTCTGGGTGGCATGGCTGCCGCCGCCGCAACCCAGGCGCACGTCGGGCTGCGGAATGCCGAGCTCCTCGAAGAAGACCTCGTTCATGTCGCGGTCGTAATGCTGGCCGGTGTGCACGATCTTCCAGGCCAGCCGGCCGTCCGCCTGCAACGCCCGGACGATGGGCGCGATCTTCATGAAGTTGGGGCGCGCGCCGGCGACGAGATGGATGCAGGGTTTTGACATGGGATGCTGGCCTGATCTTGGGATGGCCGCATTCTAGGTGTCACCCCGGGGCCGGCCGGCCGGCGCGGGGCGGCCAGCCCCGCAGTCGAGGGGCTGGACGGCCAAGCTGTGTTCAGAAGTAAGGCGCGTCCTGCAGGCGGGGAGCCCGGGCGTCCTTGTCGGCCAGCTGGGGCGTGATCCCGTCCAGGGGCCACTCGATGCCCACCGTCGGGTCGTTCCAGGCCAGCGCGCCCTCGGCCTGCGGGGCGTAGTAGTTCGTGGTCTTGTAGAGGAAGTCGGCGCTCTCGCTGAGTACCAGGAAGCCGTGGGCGAAGCCGGGCGGGATCCAGAGCTGGCGGTGATTGTCCGCGCTCAGTTCGTAGCCTTCCCACTGGCCAAAGCGCGGGCTGTCGCGGCGCATGTCCACCGCCACATCGAAGACGCGGCCGCTGACCACGCGCACCAGCTTGCCCTGGGCATGGGGCGGCAGCTGGAAATGCATGCCGCGCAGCACGCCACGGGCGGAACGGGAATGGTTGTCCTGTACAAAGCGGACCTCGCTGCCGACGGCCTGGTCGAAGGACTGCTGGTTCCAGCTCTCCGTGAAGAAACCGCGCGCGTCACCGAAGACGCGGGGTTCGATCAGCAGCACTTCAGGGAGGCGGGTGGGGGTCACTTTCATCGATAGCTCTTCTCTTTCAACAGGCGCAGCAGGTACTGCCCGTAGCCGTTCTTCACCATGGGCTGGGCCAGCTGCTCCAGCTGCCCGGCATCGATCCATCCGTTGCGGAAGGCCACTTCCTCGGGGCAGGCCACCTTGAGGCCCTGGCGCTTCTCCAGGGTCGCAATGAACTGACCGGCATCCAGCAGGCTGTCATGCGTGCCGGTGTCCAGCCAGGCGTAGCCGCGGCCCATGATCTCCACCTGCAGCTGGCCCTGGCGGAGGTACTGGGCGTTGACGTCGGTGATCTCCAGCTCGCCGCGCGCGCTGGGCCGGATGCCGGCGGCGATGTCGCAGACCTGTTCGTCATAGAAGTACAAGCCCGTGACCGCGTAGTTGCTCTTGGGCTGGCGCGGCTTTTCCTCGATGGACAGGGCCTGGCGCTGGGCGTCGAACTCGACCACGCCATAGCGCTCCGGATCGGTCACGTGATAGGCGAAGACCGTGGCGCCCTGCTCGCGCGCCGAGGCAGCGCCCAGCAGGCCCTGGAAGTCGTGGCCGTAGAAGATGTTGTCGCCCAGCACCAGGGCTGAGGGGTCGCCGTCGATGAAGGACTTGCCCAGAAGAAAGGCTTGAGCCAAGCCATCGGGGCTGGGCTGCACGCAGTACTGCAGATTCAGGCCCCAGCGCGAGCCGTCGCCCAGCAGCGCTTCGAAGCGCGGCAGGTCCTGGGGCGTGCTGATCAGCAGGATGTCCCTCATGCCGGCCAGCATCAGGGTGCTGAGCGGGTAGTAGACCATGGGCTTGTCGTAGACGGGCAGCAATTGCTTGCTCATGGCCAGCGTGGCCGGGTGCAGGCGGGTGCCTGAGCCTCCGGCGAGGATGATGCCTTTGCGGGTCGGTGCTTTGATGATCATGGCAATGCCCTTGGAAGGGGGCTCAGCAGCCCTGCGAATGTTTGATGAGCCAGCGCTTGAAGCGACCGGCCTTGTCGTCCCAGATCCACCAGCGGTGGAAGCTGTTGTTGTAGTGCGGGTCGTGCTGCATGGAGATCGCTGGCGTCTGCCCGAGCGCGAGACCCACACTCAGATGGAGTGGATCTTCGAGGGTGTCGAGTTCGATCAGGACAGATGTGTGACCGCGGAACTTCGCCCGCATCACCATCTGGCCTCGCCAGCCGAGGTCCGTGGCCGAACTGCCCTTGCGGTCTGCAGCCGCCATTGCCTTGCTGCTGCGGGGAAGATAGTCCACCCAGACCTGCAGCGGCTCGCCATCAAGGGTCGTCTGGTTCTGCGCAATGCGCCGGGGCTCCAAGGGCCTACGCTGGGCTTCCTCCAGTGCGAGATTCCAGGCGTTCGCGTCAAAGCTGATCTGGCCGGTCTCGTTCAGCGACGTCGGCAAGGGCAAGGTCTGCCCGGCCGGGCGTCGGCCGCCGTTGTCCGTATCGTCCACGCCCGAGCTGAAGAGCTGCCAGGGCGCATCGGCATCGCGCCGCTCGATGGCCTGCAGGCCGTTGATCACGACCACGTGCTCTTCCTCGCCGGTCAGCCAGGTGCGCTTCAGGACGAAGCTGGGCTCGCGGTCCTCTGGCAGCAGGCCCGCCCATAGCAGCTCCTGGCGCTGGAAGGCCATGCCGTGCGCCGGCGGCAACAGCACGATGGGCTCGGCGCTGTCGCCACGCCTGGCCATCAGCTGCAGCGATCCGGCCAGCAGCTGGCCGTCGGGGCGGCGCTCGACATCGGTGAACAGCTCCCAGTCCTGCGCCGTGCCGTCGGCCTGAGCCAGGCGCAGGCGCTGGGTCCATTGGGCCGTCAGCAGGGCGGTGGCGGGCAGTGCATTGGCGTGGCGACCGGCCAGCCTTGGCAGCCAGATGTCATTGCCATCGCCGCGCCAGCGCACCGCCATCCAGGCGTCCTTCGGCAGGGCCAGCGTCTGCACCGTCGGCGCCGGGTGCCGTGGCTTGCCGGTGGCATTGGTGAGCACGTCCCGCGCCGCCCGGGTGCGCGTAACAGGCTGGATGTCCAGGGCCCCTCCGTCGAGGCGCAAGGCGTACCAGACGGCGGGCACCGCACCGGAGGGCGGTGTCTTGGGCAGCGGTTCCAGGAGCGCTTCCTCTGGCGTCAAGGTGGCCAGCCGGTCCCAGGGTAGCGCAGAGGCAGCTTGGGCTGCGCCCAGCAGTGCCAGCGCGAGCACCAGCGCGCCTTGCAGCCTGGGGCGGCTTCTCACGCCAGGGCCTCCGCCAGCATGCGGATCACGCCCGTCTCCCAGCCGGGCAGACGAAGGCCGAAGTCAGCCTCGAAGCGGCGGCAATCCAGCCGGGAGTTCAGCGGGCGGCGCGCCGGCGTCGGGTAGTCCTGGCTCGGGATGCCGAGGACCTCCCGGCAGCGCAAGACCTGACCCTTGCCTCGGGCCTGGTCGATCACGAAGCGGGCGTAGTCAGCCCAGTTCGTATGACCCTGGGCGGCGAGGTGGTAGAGGCCGCCCGCAGAGGCGTTCGCCAGGCACTGGCGCAGCGCATGGGCGCTGCAGTCGGCCAGCAGCTCCGCCCCCGTGGGCGCACCGACCTGGTCATTCACCACGCGCAGCTGTTCCCGCTCGGCGGCCAGACGCAGCATGGTTTTGGCGAAGTTGCCGCCCCTTGCCGCATACACCCACGAGGTGCGCAGGATGAGGTGCTTGCAGCCGCTGGCCTGGATGGCCTGCTCGCCCGCCAGCTTGGTCTGCCCGTACACGCTCAGCGGGCCGGTGGGGGCATGCTCGTCGCGCGGGGCATCGCCGCTGCCATCGAAGACGTAGTCGGTGCTGTAGTGCAGCAGCAGGGCGCGGGTGTTCTGCGCCACGCGGGCGAGGCGGGCAACGGATTCGGTGTTGACGAGCCGCGCCAGCGCGGGCTCGCTCTCGGCCTTGTCGACGGCGGTGTAGGCCGCGGCGTTGACGATGGCATCCGGTGCGATGTCTCGGGCCAGGTTCTCGATGCGCTCAGGCTCGGCCAAGTCCGCGCCGTCGGCGCGGCCCGGCGTCAGCACCTCGCCCAGCGGCGCCAGCGCGCGCTGCAGCTCCCAGCCCAGCTGTCCGGAGGCGCCCAGGAGCAGGATCTTCATGCGTTGGCGCCGTACTGCTGCTGCACCCAGTCGCGGTAGGCACCGGACTGCACGCGCTGCACCCACTCGGGGTGGTCGAGGTACCACTGCACCGTCTTGCGGATGCCGCTGGCAAAGGTCTCGGCCGGACGCCAGCCCAGCTCGCGCTCGATCTTGCGCGCGTCGATGGCATAGCGGCGGTCGTGGCCGGGTCGGTCCTTGACGTAGGTGATGAGCCGCGCGTACGGGCCGGCTGGATCGGGGCGGAGTTCGTCCAGCAGCGCGCACACCGTCTTCACGATGTCGATGTTGGCCATCTCGTTCCAGCCGCCGATGTTGTAGGTCTCGCCCACACGGCCGCCGGCCAGCACGGCACGGATGGCCGAGGCGTGGTCCCGGACGTAGAGCCAGTCGCGGATCTGCTGGCCGTCGCCGTAGACCGGCAGAGGCTTGCCCGCCAGCGCGTTGACGATCATCAGCGGGATCAGCTTCTCGGGAAAGTGATAGGGCCCGTAGTTGTTGGAGCAGTTGGTAGTCAGCACCGGCAGGCCGTAGGTGTGGTGCCAGGCGCGCACGAGGTGGTCGCTGGCGGCCTTGGAGGCCGAGTAGGGGCTGTTGGGTTCGTAGGCGTTCGTCTCCGCGAAGGCGGGGTCCTCGGCCTTCAGCGAGCCGTAGACCTCGTCGGTCGAGACGTGGTGGAAGCGGAAGGCCTGCCGCTCACCGTCGGGCAGGCCCTGCCAGTGCTGGCGGGCGGCCTCCAGCAGGGTGTAGGTGCCCTCGATATTTGTCTTGATGAAGGCGCCGGGGCCGCTGATGGAGCGGTCCACATGGCTCTCGGCGGCGAAGTGGATCAGCGCGCGCGGCCGGTGCACGGTCAGCAGGCGATCCACCAGGTTGCGGTCGCCGATGTCGCCCTTCTCGAAGATGTGGCGCGCATCGCCTTGCAGTGCGGCCAGGTTTTCCAGGTTGCCCGCATAGGTGAGGGCATCCAGGTTGACCACCGGCTCGTCGGACTGGGCCAGCCAGTCCAGGATGAAGTTGCTGCCAATGAAGCCGGCGCCGCCGGTGACCAGAATTGTCATTGCTGTGCTTGAGTCGGACTAGAGAGCGAGGCGCAGGCCGGCCCGGGTTTATTTCCTGCCGTAGCTGTCATCGAAGCGGACAATGTCGTCCTCGCCAAGGTACGACCCGGACTGTACTTCAATGATCTCCAGCGGCACCTTGCCCGGATTGGCCAGGCGATGGACCTGGCCCAGCGGGATGTAGGTGCTCTGGTTCTCGGACAGCAGCAGCACCTGCTCGCCGTTGGTGATCTCCGCGGTGCCCGAGACCACGATCCAGTGCTCGGCGCGGTGGTGGTGCATCTGCAGGCTCAAGGACGCGCCGGGCTTGACCATGATGCGCTTGACCTGGAAGCGCTCGCCCATGTCGATGCTGTCGTACCAGCCCCAGGGGCGGTAGACCTTGCGATGCAGGTTCTGCTCGGCACGCTGGCGTTCGCTGAGCTGGCTGACGATCTTCTTGACGTCCTGGCTCTTGCTGCGGTCCGCCACCAGCACGGCGTCGGCCGTCTCGACGATCACGACGTCGTCCAGCCCGACCGCGCTGACCAGCCGGCTGGTGGCGTGCACCAGCGTGTTGCGGCTGTCGGCCACGATGGCGTCGCCCACCGTGGCGTTGCCCGCCGCATCCTTGGGCGCCACCTGCCAGACGGCGTCCCAGGCCCCGAGGTCGTTCCAGCCGGCGTCCAGCGGCACCATGTGCAGGGGAATGTCGCTGCCGGGGCAGCGTTCCATCACCGCGTAGTCGACGGACTCGGCCGGCACGGCGGCGAACAAGGCCTTGTCCGGGCGTACGAAGAGCCCGTCGGGCTGGGCGTCGGCGAAGGCCGCGCGCGTGGCGGCGTCGATGTCCGGCCGGAAGCGGGCCAGGGCCTGCAGCCAGGTGCTGGCGCGCATCACGAACATGCCGCTGTTCCAGAAATAGCCGCCCGCGGCGAGATAGCCCTGGGCGGTGGCGAGGTCGGGCTTCTCGACGAAGCGTTCGACGCGCCACTGCGTGCCCGCCTGGTCACCCTCCTGCTGGCTCTTGATGTAGCCGAAGCCGGTTTCGGGCCGATCGGGCGTGATGCCCAGGATCACGATGCCGCCGTCCGCGGCCTGGCGCACGGCGCCTTGCAGTGCGGTGGTGAAGGCGGCCTCGTCGACGACGGTCTGGTCGGCAGGCGTCACCACCAGCACCGGGTCCTGGCCTGCGGCCAGGGCCTGCAGGGCCGCCAGGCTGACGGCCGGCGCGGTGTTGCGGCCCACGGGTTCCAGCAGCACGGCGGCGGTCGGGATCTTGGCGTCGCGCAGCTGGTCCAGCACCAGAAAGCGGTGCTCCTCATTACCCACGATCAGCGCGGGCAGGGCGTGGATGTCGGTCGAGGCCAGGCTGGCCACGCGTCGCACCGCCTGCTGGAACAGGCTCTGCGTGCCGGACAGCACCAGGAACTGCTTGGGAAAGCCGGCGCGGGACAGCGGCCACAGCCGCGTGCCGCTGCCGCCGGCCATGATGACGGGTTGGATTTGTAGGGTGCTCATGGTCTTTCGAAAGGGCGGCCGGGGTGCCGGCGGGCTCAGGCCTGGAAGCCCTGGGGGTTCATCGACTGCCAGCGCCAGCTGTCCTCGCACATGCGCTGCAGGTCATGACGGGCACGCCAGCCCAGCAGGGCCAGGGCCTGGCCGGGATCGGCGTAGCAGGCGGCCACATCGCCCGGGCGGCGCGCCACGATGTCATAGGGCACGGGGCGGCCGCTGGCCTGCTCGTAGGCCTTCACGAGCTCCAGCACGCTGTAGCCGCGGCCGGTGCCCAGGTTGACGGTCAGCGAGCCGGGCTGGTCCAGCAGGCGGCGCAAGGCGGCCACATGGCCGTCGGCGAGGTCGCAGACGTGGATGTAGTCGCGCACGCCGGTGCCGTCCGGCGTGTCGTAGTCATCGCCGAAGACCTGCAGGCGCTCGCGCCGGCCGATGGCCACCTGGGCGACGTAGGGCATCAGGTTGTTGGGAATGCCGCGGGGGTCTTCGCCGATCAGGCCGCTCTCATGCGCGCCCACCGGGTTGAAATAACGCAGGCAGGCCGTCTGCCAGAGCGGGTCGGCATCGCCCAGGTCGCGCAGGATGGTCTCGCCCATCAGCTTGGTGGCACCGTAGGGGTTCACTGCGCTGACCGGGGCATCCTCGGTCAGGGGCAGGCGCTCGGGCACGCCGTAGACGGTGGCGCTGGAGCTGAAGACCATGCGCCGGCAGCCGTGGCGCTGCATGGTCTCGCAGACGTTGACCAGGCCGCCGATGTTGTTGCGGTAGTAGCGCAAGGGCTGGCTGGTGGACTCGCCCACGGCCTTGAAAGCGGCGAAATGCACGACGGCGTCGGGGCGATGGCGAGCGAAGACCTGGTCCAGGGCGGGCGTGCAGACGTCCACCTCCTCGAAGACCGGGCGCTGGCCGCTGAGCGTCTGGAGGCGCTCCAGCACGCGCGGCGAGCTGTTGGAGAAATTGTCGATGCCCACGACATCATGCCCGGCGGCTTGCAGGGCCAGCCAGGTGTGGGAGGCGATGTAGCCGGCAGCACCGGTCAGCAGGATCTTGGCCATGCGCGGATACGTGTGGTTAGCGAATTGTCAGCTGCGCACTGCAGCCGATGGCGTTGGCGCTGTAGGGCAGCGAGAACTGGGTGGCCGTGCTGCTGCGCTGCTCGTGCGAGTACTGGCAGCCCAGCTGGGTGTTGCGCCAGGGCGTCCAGCTGGCGCCCAGCGTGAGGACGCGGTTGTTGTCGTGCCCGTCGATGGCCTGGCCCACATTGCTGGTGTAGCGCAGGTCGCGGCGCGTGTTCAGCAGGCCTGCATTGACGGCGATCTTGGCCGTCAGCTCGTAGTCCAGGCTGAGGCGCAGGGACGTGCTGCTGCGGTTGTTTTCGGTGCGCACCAGGCCGGAGAACAGGCTGCTGCTGTCCTGGCCGGCGTCGCGGGCCAGCTGGGTGCTCAGGCGCAGCTTGGAGCTGGGCTGCCAGTTCCATTGCAGCGAGGCGGTCAGGCCGCTGATGTCATTGGCGCCGCTGAGGCCATAGCGGGTCCGGCCATGGCCCAGGCGGGCGTTGTAGCTGCTGGCGCCGCCGGGTTCCCAGTCCAGACTCAGGGCGAGGTCATTGCGGTTCACGTCTTCGCCCACCTGGCCGGCCACCACGCGCTCGTAGTAGCTGCCGCGGGTCAGCCTTGCGTTGAGTCCCAGCCGCAGTCCAGGCCTGGGCCGGTAGTTGATGCCCGCGTTGCTGCTGTGCTGCCGGAAGTTGTAGGGGCTGTAGCTGGCCAGGCTGTAGCGCTCGCGCGTCCAGCCCGCGCCGCCTTCCAGCTGCCAGGCACCGCCCAGGCCGTAACGGATCTGGGCGTTGAGCTGCTCGGCGCTTTGCACGTTGCGCTCGGTGACGTTGGGGCGGTCGCCGGGATTGAAGGCTGCCAGCGAACGGCTGGCGCTGCCGCCCAGCGTGCCGCTGAGCTTCTCGAAGGCCTCCCAGCTGAAACCGCCCGAGAGGCTGTAGCCGCTGTTGTTCAGGGCGCTGTTGTTGCGGTAGCGCTGATGACGCAGAGCGGCGTCCAGCACCAGGCGCTGGCGGCCGTAGACCTGGTCCAGCCCCGCCCGCAGGCTGGCGCTGCCGACCCAGTCGCTGCTTTGCGGGCTGCCCTCGCTGAGGCGATACAGGTTGGAGACATGCGTCAGGCCGGCTCCCACGCCCAGGTAGTACGGGCTGCTCTGCGCCCTGGCCTGCAAGCTCCACAGCGGCACGGTGAGCAGGCAGGCTGCGGAGGCAATGCGCAAGGCGCGACGGGCGACAAGGGAGGGCATGGGTGGGTTCAACAGGCGTTGTCGTCAATAGGCATTGCGATCGAACACCACCAGGCGGATGGTGCGCGCAATGATCTGCAGATCCAGGCCGAGCGACCAGTTGCGCAGGTACTCCAGATCGTATTCGACCCGTGCGCGCATCTTGTCCAGAGTATCCGTCTCCCCACGCAGGCCATTGACCTGCGCCCATCCCGTGATCCCGGGCTTGACCTTGTGCCGGACCATGTAGGCCTTGATCAGCTCGCGGTACTGCTCGTTGTGGGCCAGGGCGTGCGGGCGGGGGCCGACGATGCTCATGCTGCCCTGCAGGACGTTGAAGAACTGCGGCAGCTCGTCCAGCGAGGTCCGGCGCAGGAAGGCGCCGAAGGGTGTGATGCGGGGGTCGTCGCGCGTGGCCTGGCGGACGGTGTGGTCCTCGTCCATCACGCGCATGGAGCGGAATTTGTAGACCGTGATCTCCTCGCCATCCAGTCCGTTGCGGCGTTGCTTGTAGAGCACCGGCCCCGGCGAGCTCAGCTTGATGCCCAGGGCGATCAGCAGCATCAGCGGCGAGACCAGCACCAGGATCGCGCTGGCCAGCACCAGGTCGCTGGCCCGCTTGATCAGCTCGTTGCTGCCGGTGAAGGGGGTGTCGCAGATGCCTACCACGGCCATGCCGTTGAGGTCCTGCAGCCGGCCCTGGATGATGCTGATGCCGAACACGTCCGGCACGAAGAACAGGGACGCCGTCGTGCCCTGCAGGCCCTCCAGCAGGGCGACGATGCGGGGCTGTGAGCCCAGGGGCAGGGTGATGTAGACCTCGCGCACGTTGTGCCGGCGGATGTGGCCAGCCAGCTCGGCCAGGGTGCCCAGGTGCCGGGCGCGCGCCTCCTCGTGCACGCGGCCGCCGCGCCGGTCGTCGAAGAAGCCCAGCAGGTCGCGGCCATGGGTGCCGTCGGACTGCAGGGCGCGGGCGACCTTGGCGCCCAGGGCGCCGGCGCCCACGATCACCGCACTGCTGCGGGCCCGGGGCTGGCGCGCCCGCCAGCGCAGCAGGCGGTGGCCCAGCCCCACGCTGACCCACTGCAGCAGCGGCGTCAGCAGGGCCCACCACAGCAGCACGCGGCTGTCGAAATAGTGCAGGCTGCTGGTGGCGTAGGCAAAGGTCCAGAGAATGGCCAGCAGCACGGCCCAGGCGCTCAGGATGTCGGTGATGGCGCTGACCGGGTGGGTGCTGAAGCGGTCGCGGCCGGGAAAGGTCAGCGTGAACACCAGCAGGCACAGCACGTAGCTGGCGCGGATCAGCGGTTCACCAAACCATGCATTGACGGCCAGGAAGACGGCAACGGTGAGCCCGGGTTCCAGAAAGGCCGCGACCAGCGTCGGCACCGACTGGGGGGCACTGTAGAAGGTTCTCTTGTAACTGCGATCCTCGAACATCGTGCAAGGGCTCCCGGCCGCCAGGCTTGCGCTCTCCAGGGTTGCTGCTTCGTGTGGGAGGGCGGCCGGCGGCCGATTCTCTCTCAAGACGCGGCAAGCGGGGCGCCGGGGGTCGGGTCTTGATGCCCGGCAGGGCGCTGTGCCGCAGCCCTGCCTACAATCCGCCCATGCTTCAAGACTGGTCGACGCTCCTCGCGCCGGCGGTGCAGGACCGCATCGCCCTCTTGCTCAATCACGTCCTCTCCCGCGAAAGCGCGGGCGTGGACCGCCTGCGCCCCCATGCCGGCCGCGTGCTGCGCGTGCACCTGGCCGGCTGGCCGGCCCTGCTGCCCTCGGCACCCGACATGCTGCTGGCCATCACGCCGGCGGGCCTGTTCGAGCGCCTGGACGGCGCGCCGGAGGAGGCCCTGCGCATCGAGGTCGACGCCAGCAACCCCGCGGCGCTGGCCCTGGGCGCCCTGAGCGGCGCCAAGCCCGGCGTGCAGGTGCAGGGGGACGCCGCCCTGGCCGGCGACATCAGCTGGCTGATGGACAACCTGCGCTGGGACATCGAGGACGACCTGGCCAAGCTGGTCGGCCCCCTGCCGGCCCGCCAGCTGGCCCGCTGGGCCCAGGCCGCGGCGCAGGCCTGCGCTGCCCTGGCACGCGGGGCGGCCGGCCTGATGAAGTCCCGCGGCGACTGAGTCGGTCCGTGATGCGCTATTTCGCCCGTCTGCTGGTCATCAGCTGGACCATCTTCAAGTACGGCCTGGACGAGCTGGCGCTTTCCGGCTTCCGCCGCCACCGGCTGCTGGGCCTCCTGCACCGCATCGTGTCGGTCGGGCGGGCCTGGGAATTGCCCCGCGGCGTGCGTTTGCGCCTGGCGCTGGAGCACCTGGGGCCCATCTTCGTCAAGTTCGGCCAGGTGCTGTCGACCCGGCGAGATCTGGTGCCTGACGACATGGTCGAGGAGCTGGCCAAGCTGCAGGACCGCGTGCCGCCCTTCCCGGCAGCGCAGTCGCGCGCGCTGGTGGAGAAGGCCTTTGGCCGACGCATCGAGGACATCTTTGCGACCTTCGACGAAGAGCCTGTTGCCAGCGCGTCCATCGCCCAGGTGCACTTCGCCACGCTCAAGGACGGGCGCGAGGTCGCCGTCAAGGTGCTGCGCCCTGGCATGCTGGATGTCATCGAGGACGACCTGGCCCTGCTGCGCACCCTGGCCGGCTGGGTCGAGCGCTTCTCGGCCGACGGCCGGCGCCTGAAGCCGCGCGAGGTCGTGGCCGAGTTCAACAACTACCTGCACGACGAACTGGACCTGGTGCGCGAGGCCGCCAACGCCACCCAGCTGCGCCGCAACATGGACGGCCTGGGTCTGGTGCTGGTGCCGGAGATGATCTGGGAGCTCTGCACCCAGCAGGTCATCGTGATGCAGCGCATGCACGGCGTGCCCATCTCGCAGACTCAGCGCCTGCGTGATGCGGGGGTGGACATCCCCAAGCTGGCGCGCGACGGCGTCACCATCTTCTTCACCCAGGTCTTTCGCGACGGCTTCTTCCACGCGGACATGCACCCGGGCAACATCCAGGTCAGCCTGGACCCGGCGACCTTCGGGCGCTACATCGCGCTGGACTTCGGCATCATCGGCACCCTGACCGAGACCGACAAGGAATACCTGGCCCAGAACTTCATCGCCTTCTTCCGCCGCGACTACAAGCGTGTGGCCGAGCTGCACATCGAGTCCGGCTGGGTGCCGGCCTCGACCCGGGTGGATGAGCTGGAAGGCGCAGTGCGGGCGGTGTGCGAGCCGCACTTCGACCGGCCGCTGAAGGACATCTCCCTGGGTCAGGTGCTGATGCGCCTGTTCCAGACCTCGCGCCGCTTCAACGTCGAGATCCAGCCCCAGCTCGTGCTGCTGCAGAAGACCCTGCTCAATATCGAGGGCCTGGGCCGGCAGCTGGATCCCGAGCTGGACCTCTGGGCCACGGCCAAGCCCTTCCTGGAACGCTGGATGAACGAGCAGGTGGGCTGGCGCGCGCTGCTCAATGGCATCAAGCGCGAGGCGCCGCGCTATGCGCAGTTCTTGCCCGAATTCCCCCGTCTGCTGCATGACACCCTGAAGCGCCAGTCCCAGGCGAACGAGGAATCGGCCCTGCTGCGCGCCCTGCTGGTGGAGCAGCGCCGCACCAACCGGCTGCTGATGGGCTTTTTGCTGGCGCTGGGCGGCTTCGTCCTGGGCCTGCTGCTCACGCCCTGGCTGATGCGATTCTGGACTTCCCTGATCCATTGAGGGGTGGGGCGAAATCCGCCCCCCGGCTCGCCGATAATGCGCGCTCCTGAGCGCCGGTCCGACTGCGTCGGGCGCATGTCGCAGGTCCTTGCGGTCCTCCCGGTCCCCCGATCCTCTTTGCCACGCCCTCTGCCGGGGCCTCTGACATGAACATCACGCTGATCGTCTTCGTCGTGCTCTACCTGCTGGGCACCCTGGCCCTGGGCGTCTGGGCCGGCACCCGCATCAAGAACACCAGCGACTTCGCCATCGCCGGCCGCAGCCTGCCGCTGGTCATGGTCATCACGACCACCTTCGCCACCTGGTTCGGCGCCGAGACGGTGATGGGCATCCCGGCCAAGTTCGTGCAGGGCGGCTTGAACGCCATCGTCGAGGATCCCTTCGGCGCCGGCACCTGCCTGATCCTGGTGGGCGCCTTCTTTGCGACCAAGCTGTACCGCCAGAACCTGCTGACCATCGGTGACTTCTACCGCCAGCGCTACGGCAAGGGCGTGGAGGTGTTCTGCTCGGCGACCATCATCCTGAGCTATCTCGGCTGGGTGGCGGCGCAGATCACGGCCCTGGGCCTGGTGTTCTCGGTGCTGACGCAAGGCCATATGAGCGAGACCGCCGGCATGATCGTCGGCACCCTGGCCGTGCTGATCTACGTGGTGATCGGCGGCTTCCTGGCCGTGGCCTGGACCGATTTCATCCAGATGATCGTGCTGGTGCTGGGGCTGTCCACCATCGCCTTTTTCTCAGCGGACCTGGCCGGTGGCGCGGGCAAGGTGGTGGAGCTGGCCCAGAGCAAGGAGCTGTTCAAGTTCCTGCCCGAGCCGAAGTTCGTCGACCTGGCCATGTTCATCGGCGCTGCCGTGACCATGATGCTGGGCTCCATCCCGCAGCAGGACGTGTTCCAGCGCGTGATGTCGGCCAAGGACGAGAAGACCGCCCGCAACGGCGCGATGATCGGCGGCCTGAGCTACATCCTCTTCGCTGCCGTGCCCATGTTCATCGTCACCTGCGCGGTGGTGGTGATGGGCCAGCAGGCGCTGGACATCGCCCGCGACGACTACCAGAAGCTGCTGCCCATCTTCGTGATGAGCAAGATGCCGCTGGTGATGCAGATCCTCTTCTTCGGCGCCCTGCTGTCGGCCATCAAGAGCACCTCGTCGGCCACGCTGCTGGCCCCTTCGACCAGCTTCGTCGAGAACATCCTGAAGAACCTGCGGCCGCACATGGGGGACCGCCAGCAGCTGCTGGCCATGCGGCTGACCATCATCATCTTCGCCGGCCTGGTGCTGGCCTACGCCATCGCAATGAAGGGCACCTCGATCTATGAGCTGGTGTCCTCGGCCTACCAGGTGACCCTGGTCGGCGCCTTCGTGCCCCTGGTCTTCGGCCTGTACTGGGAACGGGCGACCACCCAGGGCGCGATCTTCTCGCTGGTGGCGGGCATCGGCGTCTGGATCGCCTTCCTGCCGCAGGTCAGCACCTTTGGCGAACTGTTCCCGGGGCAGCTGGCTGGCTTGCTGGTCGGCATGGTGGCCATGGTGTTCGGCTCGCTGGCGCCGCAGTGGCTGAAGAACCGTCGCGAGCACAAGCGCCATGTGGCGGGCCTGCCGGACGAGGCGCAGGCGCAGGTCTGAGCCGACGCCCGGCCGGGCTTGAAATCGCGGCAAAGCACCGCATCTGGGCCCCGGAGCAGGGGCCCGGGCCGGCCCCGCTGCCTGCCTCGCGGGCGGCGGATGCCGGGCGCCCCCTATAATTTCGCCTTTTTGATCAACAGCTTAGGACATCATGCCGATCTACGCTTACCGCTGTGGTTCATGCGGTCACGCCAAGGACGTGCTGCAAAAGCTCTCTGACGCACCGCTGAGCACCTGCCCGGCCTGTGGCGCCGAGGCCTTCCAGAAGCAGATCACCGCGGCCGGCTTCCAGCTCAAGGGCTCGGGCTGGTACGTGACCGATTTCAAGGGCGGCAGCGGTGGCAGTTCCGCGACCGCCACGGCGGCCGGCGCCGCCGCACCGGCCGCAGCCGAGGCCTCCAGCGCCGGCAGCAGCGACAGCCCCACGGCCAGCAGCGGCGGCACGCCCTGCGGCGGCTCATGCGCCTGCCATTGAGCCGGCTTTTTTGGCCTTCAAGCACCGCCACAGCACAGGGAACCCAGTGAGAAAGTACATCATCGCCGGCCTCTTGGTCTGGCTCCCCCTGGCGATCACGCTCTGGGTCCTGAACCAGGTCCTGGGCGTCGTCAACGGCGTCTTTCAATCGCTGATCGGTGCCCTGAAGGTCATCCTGCCGGTCTCGACCCATGAGCTGCTGACGGCCCTGGGCCAGGTGCCGGGCCTGGGCGTGCTGATCCTGGCGGCGGGTCTGTTCCTGACCGGCATGTTCGTCGCGAACATGTTCGGCCAGTGGTGGCTGCGCCAATGGGACAAGCTGCTGTCCAGCATCCCCATCGTCAAGAGCATCTACAGCTCGGTCAAGCAGGTCTCCGACACCCTGTTCTCCAGCAATGGCAACGCCTTTCGCGAGGCCGTGCTGGTGCAGTACCCGCGCGAGGGGGCCTGGACCATCGCCTTCGTGACCGGCCTGCCGGGCGGCGAGGTGGCCGAGAAACTCGGCAGCGAACACGTGAGCATTTACGTGCCGACCACGCCGAACCCGACTTCGGGCTTCTTCCTGATGGTCTCCCGCGATCAGATCCGCCCGCTGGCCATGAGCGTGGACGAGGCCCTCAAGTACATCATCTCCATGGGCGTGGTGGCCCCGGCAGGTGCCGAGCCCGCCGCGTCCAGTCCCTGTGGCGAAGACACGCCTGGCGGACGAAATCAACCGGGTTGAGCACCGGGCACGTGCTCAATCCTCAGGGCTTGCCGCCCATCAGCGCCAGACCGAACGAACCCGTCGGCCGCCAGCCTTCTTGACCGCGGCGGCCGGCCCCACAGAATCTCCGGAGAACTTCTATGCGTACCTGCTATGCCGGCCAAGTCAGCGAAAAGCTGCTGGACCAGACCGTGACCCTGATGGGCTGGGCCCATCGTCGCCGCGACCACGGCGGCGTGATCTTCATCGACCTGCGTGACCGCGAAGGCCTGGTTCAGATCGTCTGCGACCCGGACCGCCCCGAGATGTTCAAGACCGCCGAAGGCGTGCGCAACGAGTTCTGCCTGAAGGTCGTCGGCAAGGTCCGCGCCCGGCCCGCCGGCACCGAAAACGCCGGCCTGGTCAGCGGCAAGGTGGAAGTGCTGTGCCATGAGCTGGAAGTGCTGAACCCCAGCGTCACGCCCCCGTTCCAGCTGGACGACGAGAACCTGTCCGAGACCACGCGCCTGACCCACCGCGTGCTGGACCTGCGCCGGCCCTACATGCAGAACAACCTGAAGCTGCGCTACCGCGTGGCCATGGAGTGCCGCAAGTACCTGGACGAGCAGGGCTTCATCGACATCGAAACCCCCATGCTCACCAAGAGCACGCCTGAAGGTGCGCGCGACTACCTGGTGCCCAGCCGCGTGCACGACGGCATGTTCTTCGCGCTGCCGCAGTCGCCCCAGCTGTTCAAGCAGCTGCTGATGGTGGCCGGCTTCGACCGCTACTACCAGATCGTCAAGTGCTTCCGCGACGAGGACCTGCGCGCCGACCGCCAGCCCGAGTTCACCCAGATCGATATCGAGACCTCCTTCCTGACCGAGGAAGAGATCCGCGCGATGTTCGAAGGCATGATCCGCCACGTCTTCAAGAAGGCCATGGACGTTGAGCTGGGCGACTACCCGGTGATGAAGTACGCCGACGCCATGCACCTCTACGGCTCGGACAAGCCTGACCTGCGCGTCAAGCTGCAGTTCACCGAGCTGACCGACGTCATGGGCGATGTGGACTTCAAGGTGTTCTCGACCCCTGCCACGACCCCCGGCGGCCGCGTGGTGGCCCTGCGCGTGCCCGGTGGTGCCGAGCTCTCGCGCGGTGACATCGACAGCTACACCGAGTTCGTCAAGATCTACGGTGCCAAGGGCCTGGCCTGGATCAAGGTCAACGAGGTGGCCAAGGGTCGCGAGGGCTTGCAGTCGCCCATCGTCAAGAACCTGCACGACGCCGCCATCCAGGCCATCCTGACCCGCACCGGCGCCCAGGACGGCGACATCCTCTTCTTCGGCGCCGACAAGGCCAAGATCGTCAACGACGCCATCGGTGCCCTGCGCCTGAAGGTCGGCCACAGCGAGTTCGCCAAGTCCAAGGGCCTGTTCGAGGACCGCTGGGCGCCGCTGTGGGTGGTGGACTTCCCCATGTTCGAGCACGACGAGGACGAGAACCGCTGGAACGCCGTGCACCATCCCTTCACCGCCCCCAAGGACGGCCACGAGGACTACATGGCCACCGACCCGGGCAAGTGCGTTGCCAAGGCCTATGACATGGTGCTCAACGGCTGGGAGCTGGGCGGCGGCTCGGTGCGTATCCACCGCGCTGAAGTGCAGGCCAAGGTCTTCGAGGCCCTCAACATCACGCCGGAAGAGCAGCGCATCAAGTTCGGCTTCCTGCTGGACGCGCTGCAGTACGGCGCGCCCCCGCACGGCGGCCTGGCCTTCGGCCTGGACCGTCTGGTGACGCTGATGACCAAGGCCGAGTCCATCCGCGACGTGATCGCCTTCCCCAAGACGCAGCGTGCCCAGTGCCTGCTGACCGGCGCGCCGAGCAACGTGGACGAGAAGCAGCTGCGCGAGCTGCACATTCGTCTGCGCAATGCGGCGGCGGGGGTTTGATTGTCGAGGGCAGCCCGAGGCAGCCCCTGCAAGTAGAAAAGGGGCAGCGTAGGCTGCCCCTTCTCCTGTGCGCATGAGCTGTCGTCCCAGAGAATTTCCAACTGCATGGCCGCGGGAGTTCGCCACCTAGGCCCTTGCAGGCTGAGGGCACATCAAGTCAAGCGGCACGGCAGTTCTCGATGCGCTCCATGCGACCTCTTTACACGCTCGCCGTAGCCTTTGTTGGGGCTGTTGCGTTTTATGCCTGCGTGAAGCAGTCAGTGCCTGCGCAGAGCGAGCTCTCGATCATCGAGGGTCTTGCTGGTGACGTGGTGATAGTCCCGGCACATCGGCGTACTCCGGAATATGCGCAACTGCAGGTTCTGATCTCCCGGCATGAACGCAGGATTGTCAATACGCTTGATACGGATCTTGCCCGCAGCGTTGCGGCAAATCGTCCTGTAAAGATCAAGGTCTACAAGGCGCATCGCTGGTTCTTCCCCGGTGCGGAGGTGTGGGAGCTGGAGCAGGACCGGGTTGTCCTGCGCACCTATGAGCAGACCTTGGCAGTTCGCGGGGCAGAGATTGAAAAATCGAATCGCAGCAGTCGGGTCTTCTTGACTTGCGGATTCTTGTACTTGGTCGCTGCTGCCGCTTTTCGCCAATACCGGCGTCGCTCATAGCCGGATTTGAAGAACGACGGCTGCGATTGCGCCCATGGCGACAGCTTGTGCAACAACGGCCCCCATGACCTCTTGATGCGTTTGAATCTCCCATGGGCCCCACACGTCACGCTCACGAACTGCTCAGCCACTTTCGCTTCCGGATGGCGGGCTATGCCTTCCGTTGGTTGACGGGCTTCAGCATCGCCCTGGCCTTGGTGCGCCTGGTGGCGCCGCCTCTGGATCAGGCCTCGCTGCCGGGGCTACTGATGTTCCTGTACATCGGCCTGCCGTTGGGTATCGGTACGACCTTGCTGGCCGTGGTGGGCAGCGTGCTGCTGGGCCTGTGGTCCAGCCTTTCCGAGCGCTCCACTGAGCATGCGCGGCGCATGAACCGGATCAAGGTCACGACGGTGGCGGTGCTCCTGTCACCCCTTCTCGCCTTTTGCCTCTACCAGTGTGGCTCAGCGCTGGTGACTGGCCAGGTCATGGCCTTGAGCAAGGCCAATCCGCGCCTCATCGCTTGGGCCGATCAGCCCGTCCGCTTTGCCATCGCCAGCGCGCTGTGGGCCGTGATGGCGGGGGGACTCTTGCGGGCCCTCTTTCGTCAGCTGAAGGCGGCCTGGTGGGACTGACGAACGCTGCGTTCCCGAGGCAGGTGAGGGCGGTGGGTACCCGCTCGCAAGCCCTTGCCGTAGCCGGCGAGAAATCGGCCACAATCCGCGCCAGCACCCCGTCTGAAGCCAGAGGGCTGCGTCGAGCCGGGGGACGTTCCTTCGACAGTTGCAGGCCACTGGCACCAAGGACTTCGCCATGAACCTCTGGGCCGTTCTTCTCGCCGCCGTCTCCAGCTTCTTCCTGGGCGGCCTGTGGTACTCGCCGATGCTTTTCGGTCGCCTCTGGAACGCCGAGAACGGCGGGGAGAAACCCGCTGGACATCCCGCCAAGGTCTTCGGCATCAGCTTCCTCTTCTCCCTCTTGTCTGCCGCGGCCTTCGCCACCTGGCTCGGTGCTGCGCCGTCGCTGGAGGCTGCACTGAAGGCGGGTGCCCTGGTCGGCTTCGGCTTCGTCGCCGCCAGCTTCGGCATCAACTACCAGTTCGCACAGCGCTCCTTCAAGCTCTGGCTGATTGACGGCGGCTACCACACGGCGCAGTTCCTGCTGTTCGGGCTGATCCTCGGGCTGTGGCACTGAGGGCCAGGGCAGGCGTTTGATGATGAAGAAGCCCCTCGCAGCGCTCCTGCTGCTCGCCGGCCTGATCCTGCCGGTCGCGATCTTCCTGGGGCTGTGGCGGCATCTCCACGCGCACATTGCCGTTGCGGCACCCGTAGGCGTTGCCATGGGATGGGTCCTGAATGTGGCCTGGGCGCTGGCGTCCAGGGAGCAAGAAGATGAGGCGCCCGCCGAGCAAGGCGACACGCTGTCCATCGCCATTCGATTCGGCTGGATCTGCCCGGCTGTGTTGGTGCTGCTGGCCTGGGTGGGGTGGCGTTTCCTGGTGTGAGCCTTGACGGGTCTCGCATCTCGGCAGGCTCAAGCAGATCAAGAATGCCGCTCATGACGGTCGCCAGCTCAAACTTGCGTGAAGTCTTCGAATTCATAGGCAAGACCTGACCCCATTCGCCATCTTTCCTCTTCATGGCTCAGCCCGGTCCTTGCCGTGCTGGGTGGCGTGGCGATCGCCATCTCCAGGGCCCGGATCTCTTGAGGCGCTGACGCTACCATTGCGCAGAGTCCACAAGGAGAACCGACCCATGAAGAAGTCCTTGGTGATGCTCGGTGTGGCCGCGGCACTGGCCGCTTGCGCGGCGGCCATCGCGGCCGCCGCGGCCAATACGCAGGTCATTGAGGCTGAGCAGCCGTTCCAGCTCAGCCCTGGCGGCTCGGTGGAGCTTCGCAGTCAGGCGCTGCGCCTGGGGCTGGAGGACGTGACCGCGGACTCGCGCTGCCCCAAGGACGTGCAATGCGTCTGGGAAGGGGATGCCACCCTGCGCCTGTGGTGGCAGCGAGGCAAGGCGCCGCGCGAGTTCGGTGAGCTGCATACCGCGACCAACGCCCCGCACGCCTTGCGCATGGGCGACATGGAGTTGACTCTGCTGGATCTGACCCCCGCCCCCATCTCGAGCCGGGTGATCGCCAAGCAGTCCTATGTTGCGACCTTGAGGCTGAGCCGGACGGGCTTGGCAGCGCCGGATCGATAGGCGCCATGTCGCAAATGCCATGGCGCACTGCGGGCGCGCAGATGCCTGCATAGCTGAGCTGCCATGCGATTGATGGATGGATCTAGTGTGGCGCCTCGTGTTGCACCCTAGGGGTATTCATGCACGGACGATATGAGGTGCCTCAGTAACATGAAGACTCCATGGACTGATGCCGGTCCGGTGTTTCTTCACTTCTGAAATGAACCGCATGATTCCTGCACATAGGCTTCTTTCGGCTGTCGCTCTGGCTGCGCTTTGCAACACGGCTTTCGCGTCACCCATGGTCTACAAATCGTCGTCGGCGTTCCTGGCGCAGGTGCAGCCAGGGGCCTATACGGAGACCTTTGACGGCTTGGCCGGCACGCCGCCTGGCGCGGCGCCCTTCAGTGCGGGCGCCTTCTCATACACCATTGCCGCCCCGAGCGATACCTACGCCACGGGCGACTACCTGAGCACCAGCCTCCCTGACGAGGCCTTGACCATCCGGTTCACCAGCGGCAACGTGCGCGCCATTGGCGCCAATTTCTTTGCCACCGACATCAACCCCGACTTCCACTCCGTGCTGGTCAGCCTCCGGCTCAGCGACGGTACGGTGGAAGCCTTCACGCCCAAGTCCTTGGGCGACAGCTACCGCGGCTTCGTGTTTGACTCGGCGATCACGTCGATGACGATCAGCGCTGCGGGCCGCTCGTTCTACGCCACGCTGGACAACCTGACGGTGGGCACGGTGCCCGAGCCCGCCAGTCTGGCGCTCACCGGCCTGGCCCTCGCTGGCCTGGGCATGGCGCGCCGCCGCAGCCGCGCTGTCCGCTGCGACCGCTGACGAACCCGCCGGGCCGCCCCGGCATCCCTCGATTGCTTCGGCGCCGTTCTCCGACGCGCCCACTGGAGCGTTTATGACTCGACCCCTTCTGCGTCTTTCCCTGCTCTCGCTGTCGCTGGGCCTGGCTTTCAGCGTCCATGCTGCCTCGCCGAGTGCGCTGCGCACCCAAAGCGATGCCATGGCGCGCCTGAGCGCTGCCACCGGCACGGCCCCGGAAGTCAGCTACCACCCCTTGACTGGCGCCGCCCGCTTCGTGCGGCTGCCGCAGAGCGCCGCAGCCGGCAGGATGCCCTCCCTGGCCCGCAGCGCGCCTGCGACGGATGCGGCTCGCCAGGAACGGTCCCTGCAGTTCCTGAAGGACTACGGCGGCCTGTTCGGCGTCAGTAGTGCCCAGGAGGAACTGGGCGCCGCCCAGATCTCCAAAGACCGCTACGGTGGCGTCCACGTCACGCACCGGCAGTTCTATCGTGGCCTGCCGGTTTTTGGTGCCGAGCTCAAGACGCACTACGACGCCGGTGACCAACTGGTCGCCGCCAACGGCACCTTCATCCCGGGCATTCAACTTGATACCGCACCCAGGCGCACTGCGGAAGAGGCTGCCCGGATCGCGATCAGGCACTCTGCCGCTGATCTGGGGCGTGCCGCCCGGCTGGCTGCTTCGACGCCCACCCTGATGGTCTATCGCGCGGGCTTCGCCCAGGGCGTGGAAGGCAGCACCCACCTGGCGTGGCAGGTGATCGTCGGCAACGGCGTGGATGTGCGCGACTTCGTCTACGTCGATGCGCACACGGGCAAGGTCATCGACAAGATGACCGGGATTCACGAGGCCAAGAATCGCCGTGCCTTCGACAGCCAGGGGGCAACGGCGCCCGGGCCGAACTACCCTGCGTCGCCGTTCTGGGTCGAAGGCCAGCCCTTCCCGACGGGCACGGCCGAAGCGGACAACATGATTGCCGCCTCGTCGGAAGTTCATGAGCTCTTCAAGAACGCCTTTGGCCGCGACTCCTTCGATGGCAAGGGCGCGACCATGGACTCGATCTTCAACCGGGGCGACAGCTGCCCCAACGCGTCCTGGAACGGCCGCTTCATCTCGTTCTGCCCCGGCACCACCACGGACGACATCACCGCTCACGAGTGGGGGCATGCCTACACGGAATACACGCACGGGCTGGTCTACCACTGGCAGCCCGGCGCGCTGAACGAGGCCTACTCCGACATCTGGGGCGAGACCGTCGACCGCATCAACGGTCGCGGCGGCGACGGCCCGGACGGCGCGCGCACGGATGGCGCCTGCACCACGTCCACGCCATTGCCGCCCCAGGTGGTGATCGCTGCGCCGGCCAGCCTTGCCGGGCCCAAGGATGCCGGCTCGGCGAACTGGGGGCCTGCCAGCTACACGCTGAATGGCAGCCTGGCCGGCGTCGAGGTCGGCTCCACCAGCGCCGCCTGCAATGCCTTGCCGCCTGGCTCCCTCAGCGGCAAGATCGCCTTCATCGACCGCGGCACCTGCGCCTTCACGCAAAAGGCGCAGAACGCGCAGAACGCAGGCGCCATCGCGGTCATCATCGGCAACAACCAGGGCGGCACCACGGTCCTGAACATGAGCGGCACCGGGCCGACGGTCCCGACCATGTCCGTGACGCAAAACACCGGCACCGCCATCAAGGCCGCCCTGCTGGCTGGCACGCCGGTGACCTTGTCCATGTCCAAGGGCGCGCGGGGCACGGACAACTCCGTGCGTTGGCTGATGGGCGAGGATTCCAGCGGCTTCGGCGGTGCGATCCGCGACATGTACACCCCCACCTGCTATGGCAATCCAGGCAAGGTGTCGGACAAGCAATACGTCTGCGGCCCCGACACCCGGGCCGGCGACTGGGGCGGCGTGCACAGCAACTCCGGCGTGCCCAACCACGGCTACGCGCTGCTGGTGGACGGTGGCAGCTACAACGGCCAGACCATTGCCGCCATCGGCTTGACCAAGGCCGCCCACATCTACTATCGCGCCCAGACCGTCTACCAGGGCCCGTACAGCGATTTCAGCGATCATGCCAACGCGCTGGAGCAGTCCTGCCGCGACCTCACCGGCATGAGCCTGAACGACCTGAAGACTGGCGCGGCCTCCGGACAAGTCATCAGCGCCGGCGATTGCGCGCAAGTGGCCAAGATGGCGCTGGCCGTGGAGTTGCGCTCTGCGCCCGCGCAGTGCAACTTCAAGCCGATTCTGGAAAAGAACCCGCCGGCTCTTTGCGGTTCGGGCACCGTCTCTTCGATCCTCTCGGACAATTTCGACGGCGGCCGTCGAGGTGGCGTGAAGTGGCAGGTGAGCCACGCCGGCAGCTCGGGCGACTTCAGTGCGCGTGACTGGGGCGTAGTGAGCAATCTGCCGGGCTCCCGCCTGGGCTATGCGATGTTTGCCGTGGACACCGCCAAGGGCACCTGCGCCCCCGGCGGCGATGAAACCGGCGTGCAGCGCCTGGATTCACCCGAGTTCACCGTGCCGGTCGATGCCATCGAGCCTCGCTTGAGCTTTGACCATTGGGTGGCCTCTGAGGCCGGCTTTGACGGCGGCAATGTGAAGATCAGCGTCAACGGCGGTGCCTGGCAAGTCGTGAAGGCCGCCGACTTCCTCTACAACCCCTACAACGCGACGCTCGTCACGGCCGCAGCCGGCAACACCAACCCCATGGCCGGAGAACCTGCCTTCACCGGCAGTGACAGCGGCACGGTCAAGGGCTCCTGGGGGCGCTCTATCGTGAACCTCGCGCCTTACGCCAAGCCCAACGACAAGGTCAAGCTGCGCTTCGAGTTCGGCAACGACGGTTGTGGCGGCACCTTTGGCTGGTACGTGGACGATGTGACGGTGTATCGCTGCACGCCCTGAGCTTGTCCTGCTGTCGCAGCAAGGGCGCCGAACGGCGCCCTTTTGCAGCCCTCATGCCCAGCTTCTGGCGGCGGGGCCGCAATGTCTGGCCTCAGCGGACATAGCGTAGCGCAGCGCCACTGAAGCCGCTGATGCTGCTACAGCTCTGCCCGGGAAAGGACTCTGTCTGGACCTCGCGCGAGCCCAGCATCTGTACCAGCAGGCAGCCCCGCGGCTGGCTGCTCAGCCGGGCCACGCGGATGCTCTGCGACGGGAAGGACGTGCCGTCCCATCGCGGGCCGCTTGTGCTGCCCAGTCGCTGTTCAAAGTCGAACAAGCTGTACTTCAGCAGACCGCTGGCAGGCTGGACCTGGGCTGGATCGGCGTCGGCTTGCGCCGCGATGAACTGCGAGGCGCCCTGGGCCTGGGGCCAGTTCCCGATGGAGATGATCCAGGCACTGGAATCCAGGAAATGGGGAGCAAAGGCCAGGTGCGTGTCCCAGTACGTGGCACCGCCGCTGCCTTGATAGCCGGTGGTGCTGCCGTCGGCATTGCGCAGGAACCAGTTGCCGATCAGGCGTCCGTCGACGTCGAAGTCGATGCGTCCGCTCACCGGAGCATCGGTCCTGACGTATTTCTGCAGCGCCTGGGTGCGCGTCGCCGCATCGTAGTAGTCGAGCGGGTCGGCGGTGTAGATCTTCCATTGCTCGCGGTCGTAGTGCTCGGGCACGAGGAAGTTGGCCAGGGGCTTCTCGGTGTCCCAGACCGCGAAGTCCAGCGTCTGGTTGCCGATGCGGCCGATCAGCTGCCCCGCGCTGACCGCCAGCCGCCCGTTGCTGGCGTCCAGCTGGGCTTGAAGGCCCGGCGCCAGCTCGTTGATCAGGTCGTAGTAGTAGAACAGCCGGCAGCTCAGACTGAAGACCAGGCGGTAGTCGGTCACCGTTGTATTGCGGTAGGAGCCTTGGCCCGCATGCGTGCGCGTCGTGATCTGGTGCAGCACGCTATCGGCCATCGCATACACCGGGTAGGTTCCGGGCGCCGAGTCGAACACCGTTGGTGAAAAGTACTGGTGGTCGATGGGCGTCACATGGCCGCCGACCATCAGGCCGTAGGGCAGGATGAAGGCGTAGTCCGCCGCATCCATCGGCAGTCTCACGAGCGGTGGCTTGGCCGTGCCGGTGCATCGGCCGGCGCTCAACTTCTGGCCGGCGAGATCAGCGGCGCTCGGGCTGGGCGTGGGCGTGGGTGTAGGTGTAGGTGTAGGTGTAGGTGTAGGTGTAGGTGTAGGTGTAGGTGTAGGTGTGGGTGTGGGTGTGGGGGAGGGCGCCGGTGTCGGCGTCGGCGTCGGCACGGTGCCGCCGCCACCGCCGCCACCGCCGCCGCCGCAGGCCTGGAGCGCCAGCAGCAGGCTCAGTACCGGGAGGGACAACAGGCTCAGATCACGATCCATGGCACGGCTCCTGTGTGGCTGGGATGCTGGAACACTGGTCGGCGGCCTGCCCCTGGGCATGGCGCTTCGATTATGGGCAGCCCCTGTCAGGTACCGCGCTGAAGGCGCTTGACGCAGGGGCTGCGGCGCGTGACGGGTTGCACGATCGCGCCTTTCTTGGTGACGCCCAGCATCAGCGGCCGAGTCCGTCGCCAGAGGCGCGATCCGCAGGGGGCTATGGTGCGGTGCGGGGGCGATCGGCAGGGCCTGAGCGACCGGTATCGGGGCGGAGCCGTGTTCTACGGCGGCAACATCGCATCCCCCGCGAACGGCGGCTGCCGGCGCCCCCGAAGCCCGGGGGGGCAAACATACATTTGGTAAAGAATTTCCCCGGTACGCTCCCCGACAATCCACGCCCTGATCCAACAACGATTGAACTGGGGAGCTCTATATGACCACCCGCCACCTTCCCACGCTGGCCCTTCTCCTGCTCCTGGCCGCCTGCGGCAAGCAGGGCGCCAAGCTGGGCGAGGGCAGCTCGGAGATCACCGGCTCGGCCGGTGCCGCCGGTGCCCACCAGGCCAGCAAGGAGCTGGTGAAGTGCGACGCCCCGGTGGCGACGCTGGCGCTGGTCGAGAATCCCAACGGCTACACGGTGTCCGGCAGCTACAACCTGCCCAGCTCGCCCGTGCCCCTGATCCGGCTGCTGGCCCAGCAAAGCGGCTGCTTCCGCGTGGTGGACCGCTCCGCCGGCCTCAAGGCCACGATCAAGGAGCAGGAGCTCAAGGACGCCGGCATCCTGCGCAAGGAAGGCAGCACCGTGCACAAGGGCCGCGGCTATGAGGCGCAGTACAGCCTCACGCCCAGCCTGACCTTCAGCGAGCAGAACGCCGGCCGCGAGGTGGGCGGACTGATGGCACAGATCCCGGTGCTGAACAAGTTCGTTGCCGCGGCCGAGCAGGTCAAGCTCAAGGAAGCGCAGGTGGCCCTGCTGCTGACCGACAACGAAACCACCGAGCAGCTGGCCGCCGCCACCGGCTCCGTCCGCGTGACCGACCTCGGCATGGGGGGGCTCGTGGTCGGCAAGCTGGGCGGTGCCGGCGGCGCGGGCTGGGCCAACAGCAATGAGGGCAAGGTGATTGCCGCCGCCTTCCTGGATGCCCACAACAAGCTGGTCGTGCAGGTGCGCGAGCTGGCCGCCAAGGATCTGCCGCCGCCGGTGGCCACCAAGCACGGCAAGACCTGACCCTCATCCGCAAGACCCTCATCCGCAAGACCCGGTGCTTGGCTGGGGCATGGGGGCAGGCGCCTGCGCGCAGGCCCCGAGCTGCCCACAATGCGCTCGCGGACCTCGTCTTGCCGGGTCCGAGGAGGAAGCGCATGCCCCTGGTCACGATCACCGTCCAATCGCCCAAGTCCCCCGAGTTCAAGCGCCAGGTGCTGGATGCGCTGCATGCCGCCCTGGTCTCGGTCGGCGTCCCGGAAGCGGACCGCTTCCAGCGCGTGCTGGAGCTGCCGCCCGAAGATTTCGTCTTCGACGCCCACTACCCCGACACCGCGCGGCCCCGTGGCGCGGACTTCGTCCTGGTCGAGGTGCTCTGGTCCGTGGGGCGCAGCGTCAAGATCAAGCGCCAGATGCTGACCGAGCTGGCCAGGCGCTGGGAGGCCGCCGGCCTGGATCCCGAGCAATTGATGTTGGTCATGAAGGAGACCCAGTGGGAAAACTGGTCCTTCGCAGGAGGTCGATTGCTGCACACCTGAGCCCACGCCGCTCCGGGATCGGGCGGGACAGCCCGGCAAGGGCTGGGCTATGCTTCTGCGCATGTCCGCCAGTCCTGCCGTCCATCCTGCCGCCGGAGCACCGCTTGCTGCGGAGCGCCCTTTCAAGATCCCGGAGTCCGTGCTGGTCGTGATCCACACGCCGGACCTGCAGGTGCTGATGCTGGAACGGGCGGACAGACCCGGCTTCTGGCAATGCGTGACCGGCTCCAAGGACAGCCCGGGCGAGGACTTGCTGAGCACGGCCTGCCGTGAGGTCGAGGAGGAAACGGGCATTCGCGTCGGGTCGCCCGAGGTGCCCATCCAGGCCTTGCACGACTGGGCCCTGGCCAATGTCTACGAGATCTACCCCGTCTGGCGCCATCGCTATGCGCCGGGCGTGACGCACAACACCGAGCATGTCTTCGGCCTGACGGTGCCCGCAGGCACGGCGGTGCGCCTGGCGCCTCGCGAGCATTTGCAGTACCGCTGGCTGCCCTGGCGCGAGGCCGCGGACCTGTGCTTCTCGCCGTCCAATGCCGAGGCCATCCTGCATCTGGCCCGCTTCAGCGGCGCGGAGGATCGCTGATGCGTACCGGCGCCTTCCGTCATTCGAGCTTCGCCTCGGACTCCGTGGTCGGCGCTCAGTCGCCAGGCGCGGCGCGGCTGAAGGTCGCGACCTACAACATCCACAAGGGCGTGCGCGGTCTCGGGCCGACCAAGCGGCTGGAGATTCACAACCTGGGCCTGGGCATCGAGGCGCTGGAGGCGGATCTCGTGTTCCTGCAGGAGGTGCGGCATTTCCACCACCGCGAGGCGCGCGAGTTCGACCACACCTTTTTCGGCTGGCCGCAGGAAGGCCAGGCCGAGTTCCTGGCGCCCACCGGCTACGAGGTCGCCTACCGGACCAACGCCGTGACCAAGCACGGCGAGCATGGCAATGCGCTGCTGTCCCGCTTTCCGCTGGGGGACATCGGCCATCACGACGTCTCCGACCACCGCTTCGAGCAACGCGGCCTGCTGCACGTGCCGGTGCGCTGGCAGGACCAGGAGTTGCATGCGGTGGTGGCCCATCTGGGCCTGATGCACAGCAGCCGCATGCGCCAGGTGCAGCGCCTGGCAGACTTCATCGAGGCTCATGTGCCGGCCGGGGCGCGCCTGATCGTTGCCGGTGATTTCAACGACTGGGGCGAGCGCCTGGATCCGGCCATGAACGACTGCGGCCTGCGGCGCGCCGAAGACCCGGCCAGCGGCTCGCGCCCGGCCACCTTCCCGTCGCGCGTGCCGGTGTTCGCGCTGGACCGCATCTACACCCGCGGGCTGCAGTGCACCCGGCTCAAGGTTCCGCGCGGCCCCAGCTGGGCGCGCATGTCGGACCATCTCCCCCTGCTGGCCGAACTGGAGCTGGCCTGAGCCATGACGGACCTCGGGCAGCACCTGAGCTGGCATGCCGTGGCCCGTCCCCAGTTCAGCGGGGGCAACGAGGTGCGCCTGTTGCAGGGCGGCGACGAGCTGTTTCCGGCCCAGGAGGCGGCCATCGCCCATGCGCGGCATGAGGTCTGGCTGGCCACCTACATCTTCCATCATGACGAGGCAGGGGGAGCGCTGGTCACCGCCCTGAAGGCCGCCGCGGCCCGTGGCGTGCGCGTGCGGGTGGTCGTGGACGGCTTCGGCTCCAAGGCGAGCCTGGGGTGGCTCAAGGCCCAACTGGCCGACAGCGGCGTGGCCCTGGCCATCTTCCGGCCCATGGACCGCTGGTGGCGCTGGCTGCAGCCGGGGCAGTTGCGGCGTCTGCACCAAAAACTCTGCGTCGTGGATGGCGAGTACGCCTTCGTGGGCGGCATCAACATAATCGGCGACCGCATGGACCTGAACCATGGCCGGCTGGACGCGCCGCGCCTGGATTTCGCGTTCGCCCTGCGCGGGCCGGTGGTGGAGCCGGTTCACCAGGCCGCGCGCGCCGTCTGGACGCGTGCCTGGCTGGGACGCGACTTCGGCGAGGAGCTGCTGGCCCTGGTGCGCAGCCCCGAGCCCCTGCAGCGCATGCGGCGGCTGTTCCGGCGTCTGCGCATGAGCGGCCGCGAGCCGCAGGACACCGGCCTGGACCTGCCGCCCGTCTGCGCGGCCTTCGTGCTGCGGGACAACCTCCGCCAGCGCCGCACCATCGAGCGGGCCTACATCGAGGCCATACGCGGGGCCCAGCAATCGGTGGACCTGATCACGCCCTACTTCTACCCCGGGCGAGCCTTTCGCCGCGCGCTGCTGAGCGCGGCGCGGCGCGGCGTGCGCGTGCGCCTGCTGCTGCAAGGCAAGGTGGACTACCGCATTGCTGCGATGGCGGCTCATGCGCTGTATGCGGAGCTGCTGAGCCGCGGCATCCAGATCTACGAATACACCCAGGCCTTCCTGCACGCCAAGGTGGCGGTGGTGGACGGCCGCTGGGCCACGGTGGGCAGCTCCAACATCGACCCGCTGTCGCTGCTGCTCAACCTGGAGTCCAACGTGGTGGTCGAGGATGAGGCGGTGGCCGGCGAGGTATCGACCGCCTTCGAACAGGCGCTGGCGGGCTCGGTGTGCATCACCGACGAGCGCGCGGTGGGCACGGGCGTGCGCGCCGTGCTGCGCCGCGGGCTGGTGGCCTGGGCGGCCTATGTGTACCTGCGGGTGGCGGGGGCGACGGGGCGGTATTGAGTGCTAGCACTGGGCGCCTGCGGAGACCGCAGCCGCCACGGCTCCGGTTCAACGCAGCAGCACTCTCGCGTCGAACTGATAGCGCAGCAGCCCCGGATTCAGCGCCCGGCTGTAGCGCCGGAAGTCCAGCTCGGCCAGGCCCTTGCCGTGACGGGCCAGGTAGCGCTCTGCGTCCTGCTCGCTGAAGAGCATGAACATGCTTTGCTGCTGCATCAGCCCCTGGTCCTTGAAGTCGCGGCCGCGGTGGTAGTCGTGGATCATCACCAGGGCCCAGGCGCCGCACAGGAAATGGCCGCCGGCCAGGGCGCTCAGCTCGCCCTTGATGCGCGCCTGCATGGCCTCGGCGGAGGTGTTGATGGCCGAGACCAGCAGCTGGCGGCCTGGCTGCAGATGGCGGTTGCGCGCCACCTGCATGGCGCCAAAGGCCATCAGGTCGGAGCCGACCCACAGCAGCCGTGCCTCCGGGTGGGCTGAAAACATCTCGGCGGCGAGTTCGGCCGCCAGGTCCCTGTTGAAGTCGCCAAAGCCGACCTGGTCCAGGACCACATCGCGCTGCTCGGACACCGCGCGGCGCATGCCCTCGGTACGGGCAATGGAGACCGGCGTGGAGCGATCCCCGGAGATGGCCAGCAGGTGCAGCTTGCCGTCCGCGGCCTGCAGGCCCTGGCGCCGTCCTTGCTCGATCAGCTCGCGGGCGGTGAGGTAGCCGGCGTCCTCCGCCATGGGTTCCAGGCTGCCGATCAGCAGCGGCAATCCCGCGCGCGGCGCCCAGGTGCGCCGCTCCTGAGGCAGCAGGCCGCTGAAGGCGGCGAAGGTCTTGACGCCGGCCGCAGCCAGCGTGCGCGAGGCTTCCACCAGCACGCCTTTCTCGTTGACCAGCACCACGTAGTCGGGCCGCTGCGCGGCCGGGCGTGCAGCCAGTTCGCGGGCCAGCCGCAAGGCGCGCTCGGGATCGCGCTCGGCAAACTGCTGCTCGAAGCTCATGCCCAGGTTGCGGGCCGCCTGCTGCATGGCCTCGCCGGCCGTCAGCCAGTAGGTTTCGTCGTGCCGGCCGGGGTTGATGAAGCTCACGCGCTGAGCCTGGGCGCTCAGCGCCAGCAGACTGGCGGCAATCAGGATCAGCAGGGCGCGCATGGGACAGCGAGGAGATGTTCCCGCGGATTGTCCGGCCGGGTCTGGCTTGCGTTGCGTCAAGTTGGCGCCCCACCGCGGCGCGTGCGCGCCGCAGTTCACGAAAAAGGCCCCTGCGTCTCCAGCGGCGGGGGAGGCAGGGGCCTGTGCAGGCCGTTCCGGCCGTGGCGTCAGGCCAGCACGTGCAGGCTGCCCACCTCGGCGGCCAAGGCGGCCAGCTCGCCACCCTCGACCAGGGCGAAGGCGCGCTCGATGTCCGGCGCCAGGTAGTGGTCGGTGGGCATGGCGCGGCAGTCGCGGCGGACCAGGGCGTGGGCCTTCTCCAGCGCGTCGGAGCTCTTGAGCGGGCGCAGGAACTCGATGCCCTGGGCCGCGGCCAGCAGCTCGATGCCGATGATGTGGGCGGTGTTGTCCAGCATCTGACCCAGGCGGCGGGCGCCGAAGGTGGCCATGGACACGTGGTCTTCCTGGTTGGCGCTGGTGGGCAGGGAATCGACGCTGGCCGGGTGGGCCAGGCTCTTGTTCTCGCTGGCCAGGGCGGCGGCGGTCACGTGGGCGATCATGAAGCCCGAGTTCAGGCCGGCGTTGGCGGTCAGGAAGGGCGGCAGGCGCGATACGCCGGCATCGATCAGCATGGCGATGCGGCGCTCGGCGATGGCGCCCACCTCGGCGATGGCGCAGGCCAGGGCGTCGGCGGCCAGGGCCACGGGCTCGGCGTGGAAGTTGCCGCCCGAGACCATGTAGCTGCTGCCATCTTCCTGGGCAAACACCAGCGGGTTGTCGGTGACGGCATTGGCCTCTCGCAGCAGCACGTCACGCACATAGCGGGACTGGTCCAGGCAGGCGCCCATCACCTGGGGTTGGCAGCGCAGGCAGTAGGGATCCTGCACGCGCTCGTCACCCTCCTTGTGGGACGCGCGGATGGCGCTGCCGTCCAGCAGCTGGCGGTAGGCTTGCGCGGCTTCGATCTGGCCGGGCTGGCCGCGCACCTCGTGGATGCGCGGGTCGAAGGGGCCGTCGCTGCCGCGGGCGGCGTCCAGGCTCAGGCTGCCGGACACGATGGCGGCGGCATAGACCGTCTCGAAGCGCAGCAGGCCTTCCAGCGCCAGGGCGGTGGAGGTCTGCGTGCCGTTGATCAAGGCCAGGCCTTCCTTGGCTTGCAGCACGAGGGGCTGCAGGCCGGCCGCGGCCAGGGCCTCGCGGGCCGGGCGGCGCTGGCCGTCGACCAGCATCTCGCCTTCGCCCAGCAGGGCCAGGGTCATGTGCGACAGCGGGGCCAGGTCGCCCGAGGCGCCCACCGAGCCCTGGCTGGGCACATAGGGCACCAGGCCGGCATTGAAGACGTCGATCAGGCTCTGCACGACTTCCTCGCGCACGCCCGAGTAGCCGCGGGCCAGCGAGGCGGCCTTGGTGGCCAGCATCAGGCGCACGACGCTGGGCGCCAGCGGCGCGCCCACGCCCACGCAGTGCGAGCGGATCAGGTTGAACTGCAGCGTGGCGAGGTCGTCCTTGCTGATGCGCGTCGATGCCAGCTTGCCGAAGCCGGTGTTCACGCCGTAGACGGCGGCGTCGCCGGCCGCATGGGCCTGCACGATGGCGGCCGAGCGGCGGATGGTCTCGCGTGCCGAGGTATGCAGGGCGATGCGCACGCCGCCGTTGCGGATCTGGCGCAGCTGGTCCAGCGTCAGCTGGCCGGGGGTCAATTCGAGAGTGGTCATTGTTTGGGTGTTCTGTAGATCCGGAGGAAGCCCGGGGTCAGGTCTTGCTGGCCCCGGTCCTGTGTGGCCATCGGCCGATCAGAGCATCGGCATCTTCAGGCCGCGCTCGCGAGCTGCCTTCTTGGCGATTTCATAGCCCGCATCCGCATGGCGCATCACGCCGGTGCCCGGGTCGTTGTAGAGCACGCGGGCCAGGCGCTTGTCGGCGGCTTCCGTGCCGTCGCAGACGATGACCACGCCGCTGTGCTGCGAGTAGCCCATGCCCACGCCGCCGCCATGGTGCAGCGACACCCAGGTCGCGCCGCCGGCGGTGTTCAGCAGGGCGTTGAGCAGGGGCCAGTCGGACACGGCGTCCGAGCCGTCCATCATGGACTCGGTCTCGCGGTTGGGGCTGGCCACGGAGCCGCTGTCCAGGTGGTCGCGGCCGATCACGATGGGCGCCTTGAGCTCGCCCTTGCGCACCATCTCGTTGAAGGCCAGGCCGGCGAGGTGGCGCTGGCCCAGGCCCAGCCAGCAGATGCGCGCCGGCAGGCCCTGGAAGGCGATGCGCTCGCGCGCCATGTCCAGCCAGCGGTGCACTCGGGTCTCCTCGGGGAAGAGCTCCTTGATCTTGGCGTCGGTCTTGTAGATGTCTTCCGGATCGCCGGAGAGCGCGACCCAGCGGAAGGGGCCGCGGCCCTCGCAGAACTGCGGGCGCACATAGGCCGGCACGAAGCCGGGGAAGTCGAAGGCGTTCTTCACGCCCTGGTCCAGCGCGACCTGGCGGATGTTGTTGCCGTAGTCCACGGTGGGCACGCCCATGGCCTGGAAGTCCAGCATGGCCTGCACGTGCACGGCGCAGCCGCGGGCGGCGGCGGCCTTGAGTTCGGCGTGCTTGGAGGCATCGGCCGCGGCGTCCTTCCACTGCTCCACGGTCCAGCCCACGGGCAGGTAGCCGTTGATCAGGTCATGGGCCGAGGTCTGGTCGGTCACCACATCGGGCTTGGGCGCGGTGCCGGCCTGCACGCGCTTCACCAGCTCGGGCAGGATCTCGGCGGCATTGCCCAGCAGGGCGATGGAGATGGCCTTCCTCTCGGCGGTGTACTTGCGGATGCGCGCGATCGCGTCGTCCAGGTCGCGGGCCTGCTCGTCCACATAGCGGGTCTTGAGGCGGAAGTCGATGCGCGACTGCTGGCACTCGATGTTCAGCGAGACGGCGCCCGCGAAGGTCGCGGCCAGGGGCTGTGCGCCGCCCATGCCGCCAAGGCCGGCGGTCAGCACCCAGCGGCCTTCCAGCGAACCGCCGTAGTGTTGACGACCTGCTTCGGCGAAGGTCTCATAGGTGCCCTGCACGATGCCCTGGGTACCGATGTAGATCCAGCTGCCGGCCGTCATCTGGCCGTACATCATCAGGCCCTTGCGGTCCAGCTCGTTGAAGTGCTCCCAGGTGGCCCAGTGCGGCACGAGATTGGAGTTGGCGATCAGCACGCGCGGGGCGTCGGCGTGGGTCTTGAACACGCCCACGGGCTTGCCGGACTGCACCAGCAGGGTCTCGTCTTCGTTCAGGTCCTTCAGCGTGGCCAGGATGGCGTCGAAGCATTCCCAGTTGCGCGCGGCCTTGCCGATGCCGCCGTAGACCACCAGCTCGGCCGGGTTCTCGGCCACGACCGGGTCCAGGTTGTTCTGGATCATGCGGTAGGCGGCCTCGGTGAGCCAGCTCTTGCAATGCAGGGTGCTGCCGGTGGGGGCGCGCACGACGCGGGCTTGTGCGGACATGGGGTGTCTCCTTGAGGAATCGATCGGACCGGCATCGGGAAGCCGGGGTGGGACTGGAATGAAGCGGACTCTAGTTGTCTATACAAGTAAAGTCAACTACCATCCCGGCCATGGCGAGTTCTGCTGCTTCCACTGCTGTTTCCAACTCCGGCGCTCCCGGTCCGCAGTACCTCAAGGTCAAGAACCACCTGCGCGAGGGCATTGCCAGCGGCCGTTGGGTGCCGGGCGATCTGCTGCCCTCGGAGGCCGAGTTGTCGGCCCAGTTCGGCCTGTCGCGCATGACGGTCAACCGCGCCTTGCGCGAGCTGCACCAGGAGGGCCTGGTGGACCGGGTCCAGGGCGTGGGCAGCTTCGTCGCGCAGATCCACCGCATTTCCTCCACGCTCACCGTGCGCGACGTGCACGACGAGATCGCCGAGCGCGGCCACCGTCATGAGGCTCGCGTGGTGAGCCTCTCGCGCATCAAGGCGGACGAATCGCAGGCGGGGCTTTTCGGCTTCAAGGCGGGCGCCCCCTTGTTTCACAGCCTGATCGTGCACCTGGAGAACGGCGTGCCCATCCAGGTGGAGGACCGCCTGGTGAATCCCGCGTCGGCACCGGGCTACCTGGACGTCGACTTCACCCAGGTCACGCCTACGAACTATCTGCTGGAGGCCGCCCCGCTGTCCGAGGCGCGTTACACCATCGAGTCCTTGCTGCCTGGCGAGCAGGAGGCCAAACTGCTGGGCATCAGCCGCCGCGACCCCTGCCTGGTGCTGAAGCGGCTGACCTTCAGCCGGGGCGTGCCCGTCACCCATGTGCGCCTGACCCATCCGGGCTCGCGCTACCTGCTTCAAGGAAGGTTCGAGACATGAGCTGGAGCATCATTTGCGCCGAGGACGTCAGCCCGCAGCGCTGGAGGAACAACGGCGGCTGGACCCGCGAGCTGCTGGCCTGGCCGCATGCGGCGGACTGGTCGCTGCGCATCAGCGTGGCGGACATCGAGGCCGACGGCCCGTTCTCAAAATTCGAAGGCGTGGACCGCTGGTTCGCCGTGCTGCAAGGTGAGGGCGTGCGGCTCTACGAGTACGAGCTGCGCCCGGGCGACGAACTGCTGCATTTCGACGGCGCGCTGGGCCCGGATTGCGAACTGCTGGGCGGCATCACCCGCGACTTCAACCTCATGCACCGCCGCGGCAGCGGGCGCATGCGCGTCACACCCGCCAGCGAAGCCATCGAGCCCGGCGGGCGCTGGGTGGGGCTGTTCACCGGGCATGGCGGCGTGCTCACGCACGGTGCGCGCGCGATGCCGCTGCGCCCCATGAGCCTGGCCTGGTGTGAGTCCCCGGTGGCGCAGCGCTGCATGTTCAAGCATGAGGGCGGGAGCGCGGACCAGGCCTGGTGGATGCAATGGAGCGACGAGTCATGAGCAAGACCACGCTGTGGACCGGTGGCCGCCTGGCCACGATGGCGCAAGGCCTGGGCGAATGGGGCTGGATCGAGGACGGCGCGATGCTGGTCCAGGGCGAGCAGCTGCTGTGGGTGGGCGCCCGCGCCGATCTGCCGGACAACCTGGCCGGCACCGCGGATCAGGTGCACGACATGGCCGGCGCGGTGGTGACGCCCGGCCTGATCGACTGCCATACCCACCTGGTCTACGGCGGCCAGCGGGCGCATGAATTCGAGCTGCGGCTCAAGGGTGCGAGCTACGAGGAGATCGCCCGCGCGGGCGGCGGCATCCGCTCCTCGGTCACCGCCACCCGCGAGGCCAGTGAGCACCAGCTCTATGCGCAAGCCGCGCATCGGGCCCTGGCGCTGATGGCCGAAGGCGTGACCACGCTGGAGGTGAAGTCCGGCTACGGTCTCTCTCAGGCGGCCGAGGCCAAGATGCTGCGCGTGGCGCGCCGCCTGGCCGACCTGGGCCTGGAGGTGCGCACCACCTATCTCGGTGCGCATGCGCTGCCGGTCGAGTACCAGGGCCGGGCGGACGACTACATCGAGGCCGTCTGCCAGTGGCTGCCCAAGCTCAGGCGCGAAGGCCTGGTCGACGCGGTGGACGCCTTCTGCGAGGGCATCGGCTTCACGCCGGCCCAGACGCGCCGGGTCTTCGAAGCGGCGCAGGCCCTGGGTCTGCCGGTCAAGCTGCATGCCGAACAGCTCTCGGACCAGGGCGGCACCCAGCTCGCCTGCGAATTCGGCGCGCTGTCCTGCGACCACCTGGAGCACCTGTCCGAGGCCGGCATCGCGGCGATGAAGGCCAGTGGCACCGTCGCCGTGCTGCTGCCCGGCGCCTACTACTTCCTGCGCGAGACCAAGCTGCCGCCCATCCAGGCGCTGCGCGAGGCCGGCGTGCCCATGGCCGTCTCCACCGACCACAACCCCGGCACCTCGCCCACGCTGTCCTTGCTGTTGATGCTCAACATGGCCTGCACCCAGTTCCGCCTGACGCCCGAGGAGGCCTTGCGCGGCGTGACCGCCCACGCGGCGCGCGCCCTCGGCCTGCAGGATCGGGGTCGGCTGGAGGCCGGCCTGCGCGCCGACTTCTGCCTCTGGGACGTGGCCCATCCCAACGAGTTGTCCTACTACTTCGGCCGCAACCCGCTGCGCCAGGTCGTGCGCGGCGGCCAGTTGCGGACCTGACTTCTTCGCGAGACGCTTTCATGACTGCCCCCTTCCGACTGCGGCAAGGCCGCACCCCCCTGCTCATCTCCATGCCCCATGTGGGCCACGAGATCCCCGAGGACCAGCAGGCCCGCTACGTGCCGCGCGCGCTGGCCAGCGAGGACACCGACTGGCACCTGCAGCAGCTCTACGGCGACATCGCCGAGGCGCTGGGTGCCAGCCTCATCGTGCCGCGCTGGTCGCGCTACCTGATCGACCTGAATCGCCCGCCGGAAGACACGCCCATGTACCCGGGCGCCTCCAACACCGAGCTGTGCCCGACGCGCTTCTTCACCGGCGAGCCGCTCTACCGGGACGGCCAGGCCCCAGATGAGGCCGAGAAGGACCGTCGCCGCCAGCACTACTGGCTGCCCTACCACCGCGCGCTGACGGCCGAGATGAACCGGCTCAAGAGCCTCCATGGCTACGCCTTGCTCTTCGACGCCCACAGCATCCGTTCCGAGCTACCTTGGCTCTTCGAGGGCAAGCTGCCGGACCTCAACCTGGGCACCGCCGAGGGCAAGAGCTGCGACCCCGCCATCACCGCGTCGCTGGGCGCCGTGCAGGCCGGCCAGCAGGACTACACGCAGGTGGTCAACGGCCGCTTCAAGGGCGGCTTCATCACCCGCCATTACGGGCAGCCGGCCAATGGCTGGCACGCGGTGCAGCTGGAGATGTGCCAGTGCTGCTACATGAGCGAGACCGCGCCCTATGCCTATGACGAGGCCCGGGCCGCTCGCGTGCAGCCGCTGCTGCGCGAGCTGCTGTCGACCTATCTGCAATGGAAGCCCGCAGCATGAACGGCGCCACGCCCCGCTACTTCGCGCCCCAGGCCTGGGTCGATGGCCGCTGGCAAGCGGACGTGCTGCTGAGCGTGGACGCTCGCGGCCACTGGGCTGCCGTCGAGACCGGCCAGTTTTGCCCGCCGGATGCCGTTCGGCTGCAGGGCCCCGCGCTGCCCAGCCTGGTCGATGCCCACAGCCATGCCTTCCAGCGCGCCTTCGCCGGCCTGGCCGAGCAGCGCGACAGCGACAGCGACGACTTCTGGTCCTGGCGCGACCGCATGTACGGCGTGGCCCTGCGCACCACGCCCGAGCAGCTGCAGGCCATCGCGGCGCAGCTCTACCTGGAGCTGCTGCGCGGCGGCTATACCCAGGTCTGCGAGTTCCATTACCTGCAGCACCGCGAAGACGGCAGCGCCTACGCGGATGAGCTGGCCATGAGCTGGGCCCTGGCCGATGCGGCGCAGGAGGTCGGCCTCGGTCTGACGATGCTGCCAGTGCTTTACGCCCATGCCGGCTTCGCGCAGCACGCCTTGCGCGAGGACCAGCGCCGCTTCCGCACCGATGCGGCCTGGGTGCACCACGCCAGCCGGCGCCTCAATGCAGCAGGCCGCCCGCTGCTCAATGCCGGCGTGGCCCTGCACTCGCTGCGCGCGGCGCATGCCGAGGACATCCGCGCGCTGCAGGCGCTGGTCGGTGACGAGGATCTGCCCATCCACATCCACATCAGCGAGCAGCAGGCCGAGGTGCGCGACTGCCTGGCCTCCACCGGGCGCCGGCCCATGGCCTATCTCTGCGAAGACTTCCGCCCTGACGCGCGCTGGCAGCTGGTGCATGCCACGCACAGCACGCCCGAGGAAATTGGCGCCGTGGCGGCATGCGGCGCGGGCGCCGTGATCTGCCCGACGACCGAGGCGAATCTGGGCGACGGTCTGTGCGACCTGCGCGGCTGGCTGGGCGCCGGCGTGCCGCTGAGCCTGGGTTCGGACAGCCACGTCGGGCGAGGCTGGGTGGAAGAGCTGCGCTGGCTGGAGTACGGCCAGCGCCTGGGCCTGCAGCAGCGCAACGTGGCCGCCCAACCCGGCACGCAGCCCTCGACGGCCGCGCGCCTGTTCGAGGCCGTCCGCCGCGGCAGCGCGGCGCCGGCCGGCTTCAGGCAATGGGGCCTGGAACGCGGGGCGCGGGCCGACTTGCTGGTCCTGGACCCGGCCGCCTCCGGCCTGCTGGGTCTTCCCGCAGCGGCGACGCTGGACGGCCTGGTCTTCGCCAGCCAGGGCGAGGTGCTGCAAGGCGTCTACGTGGCCGGACGGCAGATCCTGGACCGCGGCCAGCATGAGCGGCAGTCCGCGATCACCGGGCGTTTTGCCGATGCGATGGCGCAACTTTGGCGCAAGACGTGACCCCTTAATCCGGCCGGGGCGCTTGTAAGCCGGGACCGGGCCGGCTACGCTTGGTCTGCCCACGGTCAGCCAAAGGGGATTCCATGCTTGCGCTCAGGAATTACACGATCCGTACCCGGCTCTACATGCTCGCGGTCCTGGCCGTCGTGGCCATGCTGGTGATAGGCGGCAACGGCTTGTGGAGCCTTTCCAAGGCAAAGGCACAGTTCACACACTACGTCCGCAACGACGTCGAGACCCTGACCCAGCTGGCCGGCGTGCGGGCAGGCATCGGCAATCTGCGGCGCTATGAGAAGGATCTGCTGATCAATCTCATCGACGACAAGGCCGTGGCCAAGTACCGTGGCGAGTGGGAAGAGACCTTCGGCAAGGTCAACAAGGGTCTGGAAGCCATCGAGCGGCTGGACATCGCGCCGGCGGTCAAGAAAATGCCGGCAGAAATGCGGCAGTCGCTGGCCGAGTACCGGACGGGCTTCCAGAGCATCATCGACCGCGTCCAGAAGGGGGAGTTCCCGGACACCGGCACGGCCAATCGCGCGACCGAACCCATCAAGGCGTCCGTGCGCGCGCTGGACAAGCAGCTGGCCGAGATGACCAAGCTGGTGGACCAGCACGGCGAGGAAGAGGTGGTCCGACTGGACGCCGAGGAGAAGCAGATCCGCCTGGCGCTGACCGGCGTGATGCTGGTGAGCATTCTGGTCATCGGCGTCTACACGCTCTTCAACATCCGCTCCATCCTGGAGCCGTTGAGCCAGGCGGTGAACACCACCGAGCGCATCGCGCGGCAGGATCTCAGCGAGTCCATCCGCGTCAGCGGTGCGGATGAGACCGCGAAGATGATGCAAGGCGTGCGCGGCATGCAGGATGCCATCCGCGACGTGGTGTCCGGTGTGCGCAGCGCCACCGACAGCATCGCCACCGCCTCGAAGGAGGTGGCCGCCGGCAGTCACGACCTGAGCCACCGCACTGAGCAGGCCGCGTCGAACCTTGAGGAAACGGCCTCGGCCATGGAGGAGCTGACGGCCAGCGTCCGCCACAACGCCGACTCCGCCCGCCAGGCCGACGAGCTGGCCCGCGAAGCCTCGGCCGTGGCCGAGCGCGGCGGTGAGGTGGTGGGCCAGGTGGTGGCGACCATGGACCGCATCAGCGCTTCCTCGCGCAAGATCAGCGACATCATCTCCGTGATCGACGGCATTGCCTTCCAGACCAACATCCTGGCGCTCAACGCGGCCGTGGAAGCGGCGCGGGCCGGTGAGCAGGGCCGCGGCTTTGCCGTGGTGGCGGCCGAGGTGCGCAGCCTGGCGCAGCGCAGCGCCGAGGCGGCCAAGGAGATCAAGGCGCTGATCACCAGCAGCACGGAAAGCGTCGAGTCCGGTGCCAGCCTGGTGGCGCATGCGGGCCAGACCATGCAGGAGATCACCGCGGCCATCGCGCGGGTGAGCAGCATCGTCGGCGAGATCAGCCATGCCACCGCCGAGCAGACCACAGGAATCGGCCAGATCGGCACCGCCATCTCGCAGCTGGACCAGATGACGCAGCAGAACGCGGCGCTGGTCGAGCAGTCGGCCGCCGCTGCGCAAAGCCTGCAGCACCAGGCGGACGAGCTGGCCCAGACGGTGGCGGTGTTCAAGCTGGCCTGAGCTCAGCGCCGAAGGCGGTCTGGCGGAAGCGCCGGGCGGTCGGCTCGACGCTTGCGGTAGCTCAAGACGGCCGGGCTGCGGTCTGTCGCTTCTTCAGCGCCGCCAGGTATTGATCGGCGAGGGCGCGGACCTGGGGGTCGGTGGAGGGCTTCAGCTTGGGCGCGCCCTTGCCTGCGTACGCGGCGTCTGCGGCGGTGGCCTTGTCCGCGTTGCCGGGGTCGGCTCTTGCGACCTCGACAGCCACGTGCCGCTCCACGGCCACGAGATGCCTCTGCAGATTGTCAAACGGATCGACATTCAAGGCCGGGTCCTGTGCGCCCCGCACCAGCGCGTCCCGTGCGGCATCGCGCTGGAGCCGGGTAGCCTGCGGGATGTCCCCATTTGCCAGCGTTTGCAGAGCCAATCCGTGGCCAGCTTCAGCTTCCCGAAGCACTTGCTGGGTCACCCAGGGTACTTCGATGCCATCGCTCAGTAGGGACATGCCCGAGCCGTGTACTCCGGCGCGTACTGCCACTTGCAGCAGTTGTCTGCGCAAGATTTTCGAGTCGCCGGTCAGAGTCTGACAATGGGCTTGGTCGCGCTGCATGGATGCCAGAAACATATCGGCCAAGTGTCTACTGTCCTGCTTGAGGATCCCTCTCGTCTGCATGTCAGCGAAGTTCGCTCGCACCCCTTCCATGTACTCGGGCAAGCCCGCACAGTCCCGCAGGATGCGCACCAACTCATAGGCGGCCAAACCATCCTGCTGCTGCAGCGCCTCGTTCACCGCGACCATCAGGCCGCTCGGATAGCGACTCCAATCGGCCAATGTCACCAAAGACTTGGGAGGGTCAGCAATCCTGCGAGGCGGCTCGCCCATCGCCTCCGCGGGGTTGGCTGGCAAGCTGACACGGCTCGTTGGCGCAATTGCTTCCGTGGGTGCCGCCACCACTGCCTCTTCGGGCATGGCTAGGCGAGGGGCGGGCTCGGCCGGCACTGGCGCATTGTTCCAGTGCTTCCCGGCGACCATGGCAGCAGCCACAAGTGCGGCGCTCAAGAAAGCCCATTTAAGCTTGCCATTCGTCGAAGAAATTCTCCTGGAAGTGCTCATCCGCCCCGCTCCGCTTTGGCTCTGCAGTTGTCGCCTGCAGCCTGGTTGTAGCGAGTTTCGCTGTCCTTGGCTGCGGTTGCTTCATCTTCACACCGCTGTCGCTTTACAGCGGGATTCGTGAACCAGTCCGCCGGAAGCGTGATCGTGACCCCGCTGCCCTTGATGCTGATGCCAATGCCAAGTGATCCCGATCTTGCTGTGACTTGTTCAGGCTGGGTCTGCGGGGCCGGCGGCATTGTGGATGCAAGGCGGCTCGGGCCACCCTGTCAGCTCTTGCAGATTGGCCAACGGGGCCCTCACTGAAGTGCGAAAGGCGCCCGTTTCTGGGCGCCGTAGCCGGCCGAGCTTGTGTCTTTGGTGTCGGGGTCAGGTCTTGCCCATGGTTCGGCGCAAGTTGTCGCTGCCTTCCTCTAGGGAATAGACAAGGCATTCCAGCGCTGCTGACGGATCAGCGCTTCCAGACGGTCCGCCTCCTGCTGTACCTGCTGCCGTTCCACTTCACTCAGGCGCAGGCGGCTGGGGCACAGGTGCCGCTGTGCACAGTCATGGAGTTCACGAAATCCCTGGCCGCTGGGGCGCCCCGTCAGGTTCTGCATCAGCAGTTGATGGAGCGCATAGGTGAATGCGGGCCGGCCTTTCCATTCGGGGGGAGTCAGTTCGCCGAGATGGGCACTCAGCCAATCGTCCAATGCCAAGGGGTACTGGGCAGGATTGGAAAGCGCCACCTGCTCCCAACTGCGCGTTTCGGCACTGCTGCCAGCAAGAGCGGACCGAGGCCGGCGGTACATGCGGTCAATGGCAATCTGCTTCTTGCGAACGGCTTCCAGATAGGCATCGCTGGCTGCACCCCGGCACAAGCGGACCAAGCCCTGATGAGTCTCAAGCACCTCCGCGGCCAAGCGTTCCACGTCCACAGCGCCCCCACCGTAGAGCGTGGATAGCTCGGCGGGTGTGGTCGGCGCTGCCAACGCAGCACAGCTTGCGGCCACGCGCAGGCCTGCGGCCCGTTTGTCGGCCTGCTCGGAACGCGCAGCGTGCGCGAGCCAGGCCGTCAGGTCGTCATCGGGTTTCAGCTCGCTCCAGACTGGCTGCAGACCTGGCTGGCTTTGCTCGGACCACCCGGACGCTCGATCGGGAGGCAGCGCAGAGGCTGCCGTTGCGGCAGGCACAACGGCAGCCTTGGGCGGGGTGCTCTCCTGGGCTGAATCAACGGGCGGAGGCTCAGGGGCGTCCGAACTCCGCTGCATCCCAAGGTAGCGGTACCCCATTACCAAGGCGACGCCAGCCATCAGCAAGGACACGCCAACAATGGCAGGCCGTCGTTGAATGGACGATAAAGCACTAGTCAGGAACTGGGACACTGGTTCTCACCCAAGGCGAACTCTGTAATCAAGGCCGCACGCTGAGTACCACATGCATGGCTTGCTGCAATAGTCCTGGATCCCAGAGTACCGACCACTGGTAGCTTTTCCACCCCACCACCCCACCACCCCCCTTCGGCGGCGGCAAGGCCCCACCGCCACCTGAGCGTCCGCCTCCACCACTTCCACTGCCGCCGCCGGAATGACATTGTCTTCAAGCCCGCCGTCAGCCCGTTCAGCCGTTCTTGCTGTGACTTGTTCAGGCTGGGTCTGCGGGGCCGGCGGGATTGTGGATGGAAGGCGGCTCGGGCCACCCTGTCAGCTCTTGCAGATTGGCCACCGGGGCCCTCACTGAAGTGCGATGGGCGCCCGTTTCTGGGCACCGTAGCCGGCCGAGCTTGTGTCTTTGGTGTCGGGGTCAGGTCTTGCCCATGGTTCGGCGCATGACGCTGGCCCAGGCCTGCTGGAGATGCCTGCGATGCCGATAAAGTCGCGGGCATGTCGTCCTCCGTTTCCTGCGAAAGCGCGCCCTTGCTGGGCGTGGATTTCTCCTCCAGCCCCAGCCCGCGCAAACCCGTCGTCCTCGCCTGGGGCGAGCGGCGCGGCGCGCTGGTGCGCATGCAAGGCCTGGAGCGCTTCAGCACGCTGGATTCGCTGCGCGAGCGGCTGTGCCGGACACCGGCCTGGCTGGGCGGCTTCGACCTGCCCTTCGGGCTGCCGCGGGAATTGGTCGAGGCGCTGGGGTGGCCGCTGCAGTGGCCCGCGCTGATGGATCATTTCTGCGCCCAGCCGCGCCCGCAACTGCGTGCGCAGTTCCAGGCTTTCATGGCGCCGCGGCCCGCGGGCGGCAAGTTCGCGCACCGGGCCTGCGACGGTCCGGCGGGCGCCTCGCCCAGCATGAAGTGGGTGAATCCACCGGTGGCCTGGATGATGCATGCCGGCGTGCCGGTGCTGCGAGCGGCGGAGGCTTCGTTTCCAGGGCTCTGCCCAGGCCGGCCGGAGCGCGTGGCGCTGGAGGCCTATCCGGGGCTGCTGGCTCGCGAGCTGATCCAGCGCCGCTCCTACAAGAGCGACGATGCGGCAAAGCAGACGCCCGAGCGCCTCATCGCCCGCAAGGACCTGGTGGAGGCGCTGGAGCAGGGCCGCAGCCGCCTGGGACTGCGTCTCAAGCTCAGCCATGCCCAGCGCGATGCACTGGTTGACGACGCCAGCGGCGACAGCCTGGACGCCGTGCTGTGTCTGATGCAGGCGGCCTGGGCCAGCGAGCAGCCCGGTTATGGGCTGCCGACCGGCGTTGATCCGGTCGAGGGCTGGATCGTCAGCGCCTGAAGCCGCTGACCGCTGGCCCGCGGACTGAGGGCAAGCACGGCTGACGCCGCGCGCCTCACTTGCGCATCAGCGTCGATTTGCCGAACAGCGACTCGATCAGGTCCACGGCCAGCGTGGCGGTGCGGTTCTTCTCGTCCAGGGCCGGGTTGAGCTCCATCACGTCCAGCGAGGCCAGGCGGCCGGTGTCGGCAATCATCTCCATGCAGAGCTGGGCCTCGCGGTAGGTGGGGCCGCCGGGCACGGTGGTGCCCACGCCGGGGGCGATGGCGGGGTCGAGGAAGTCCACGTCGAAGCTGACGTGCAGATGGGTGTTGGCGTCCAGCGTGGCCAGGGCCAGCTCCATGGTGTGGCGCATGCCCATCTCGTCGATGTAGCGCATGTCGAAGACTTCGAGTTCCTGCTCGTGCACGAAACGCTTCTCGCCGGCGTCCACACTGCGGATGCCGATCTGGCGCACCCACTTCGGGCTGATGGCGGGCAACTCCTTGCTGAAGCCGCCGATCTCGATCAGCTCCTTGGGGCCGAAGCCGGCCAGGCAGGCCACCGGCATGCCGTGGATGTTGCCGCTGGGGGTCAGCTCGCTGGTGTTGAAGTCGGCATGGGCGTCCAGCCACAGCACGCGCAGCTTCTTGCCCTGCTCCTTGCAATGCCGGGCGACTGCGCTGATGGAGCCCAGGCCCAGGCAGTGGTCGCCGCCCAGCAGGATGGGCATGCGGCCCAGCTTCAGCTCGGCATAGACGGCATCGTGCACGGCGCGGTTCCAGGCGGCCACCTCGGGCAGGTGGCGATAGCCGTGGACCGGCGGCTGCCAGGGATTGGCGGGGCCGGCGAGGTTGCCGCGGTCCACCACGTGCACGCCATGGCTCTCCAGGATGGGGCCGATATTGGCCACGCGCAGGGCTTCCGGGCCCATGCAGGCGCCGCGGGCGCCGGCGCCGATGTCGGTGGGCGCACCAATGAGGGAGACGTTGCGCAGAGTGGTCATGGCATCCTCTTCAGGGGGTTCAGTCGTGGTGGGTCTGGGTCAGGTCGTACTCCGATTCGAGCAAGGACCAGGCCTCCTCGGCGGTGTCGACGTAATGGAAGAGCTGCTCATCGCCGGGGCTGATCATGCCGGTCTCGATCAGCAGCTCGAAGTTGATCAGCCGCGACCAGAACTCGCGGCCGAACATCAGGATGGGGCGACGGCGGCATTTGCCGGTCTGGATCAGGGTCAGCGCCTCGAACAGCTCGTCCAGCGTGCCGAAGCCGCCCGGGAAGCACACCAGCGCCACCGAGCGCATCAGGAAGTGCATCTTGCGCAGCGCGAAATAGTGGAAGCGGAAGCACAGCTCCGGCGTGATGTAGGGGTTGGGCAGCTGCTCGTGCGGCAGCACGATGTTCAGGCCGATGCTCTTGCCGCCCACCTCGTGCGCCCCGCGGTTGCCGGCCTCCATGATGCCGGGACCGCCGCCCGTCACCACGTAGATGGGGCTGCCGCGCGCGATGCTTTCGCGGGTGATGATGCCGGCGAAGCGCCGCGCCTCCTCGTAATAGCGGCTCATCTGCAGCTGCATCTGCGCCTTCTTGAGGGTCGCCGCGTCGCCCAGGGCCTGGGCCTCGCTGACGCGTGCCTCGGCGGCGGCCTGGTCGGGAATGCGGGCGCTGCCGAACAGCACGATGGTCGCCTTGATGCCCTGCTCCTGCTGTACCAGCTCGGGCTTGAGCAGCTCCAGCTGCATGCGCACGGGGCGCAGCTCCTCGCGCAGCAGGAAGTCGTCGTCGGTGAAGGCCAGGCGGAAGGAGCTGTTGGGACCGTCGTAGTCCGGCGTGGGGCGCGCAAGCGCCTGCCGGACTTCTTCCTTGGCCGAAGGGAAATTGCGGGCGGTCAGTTTGTTCTTGTGCTTGCTCATGCGGTTTCCCGGTGGGACGGCGCGGGCTGAACTGTAGTGCAGTCGCAAGGAAATGTTATTTCCTCATTCGCCGTCATTGAATGAATTTGTTGTGTGATATCTGGGTTATGCAGCGCCGCAGCAGCGGCATTCGGGGTCGCGCTGCAAGAGAATCTCACTCCAGCGCATCTGGCGGGCGTCCAGCATCTGCAAGCGGCCGGCCAGCGAGCCCGGAATGCCGGCCAGCAGCTTCAAGGCCTCGGCCGCCTGCTGGCTGCCGATGATGCCCACCAGCGGCGCGAAGACGCCCATGATGGCGCAGCGCACTTCTTCGAACTGCGCATCGAGCGGGAACACGCAGGCATAGCAGGGCGTCTGGCCGGAGCGGCTGTCGTAGACGCTGATCTGGCCGTCGAAGCCGACCGCCGCGCCCGAGACCAGCGGCTTGCGATGGCGCACGCAGGCGGCATTGACGGCATGCCGGGTGGCGAAGTTGTCCGAGCAGTCCAGCACCACGTCGGCCGTGCGGACCAGGGCGTCCAGGCGAGCGGCATCCACCTTTTCCTGCAGGGCGTGCACGTTCAGCTCCGGGTTGAGCGCCTTGAGCGTCAGCGCCGCGGATTCGACCTTGGGCTGGCCGATGCGGTCCTGGCGGTGCACGATCTGGCGCTGCAGATTGGTGAGGTCCACCGTGTCGTGATCCACCAGGGTCAGGGTGCCCACGCCGGCGGTGGCCAGGTACAGGGCAACCGGGGAACCCAGGCCGCCGGCCCCGATCACCAAGGCATGCCCGGCCAGGATGCGGGCCTGCCCCTCGACGCCGATTTCGTCGAGGAGGATGTGCCGCGAATAGCGCAGCAGCTGTTCGTCATTCATGGGGCAAGCATAGCGCTGCGTGGCAGTCGCACCGCAAAGAAAAAGACCCGCCGGCACGGGCCTGGCGGGTCTTATTGCGCAGCAGATGGCGCTGGGCTTCAGCCGTCGGTTCAGTCGCTCGTCTTGGCCTCGGCCTTGCGTTCGGTGGCTGTCTTGGAGGCGAGCACCGGCTTGCCCTTGAGCTGGTTGAGGGCCTGCTGCAGCGGGAAATCCTCGGCCGAGCCGAACTCGGGCAGCGGCTTGATCGAGTCCTTGTTCTTGGCGTACTCGGCTTCCAGCTTGGCGCGGGCTTCCTCGCGGGCCTTGGCGCGCGCGTCGTCCTTGTCTTCGGGGCCGTTCTGCAGATGCTTCTCCAGATCGGCCTCGCGCATGCGCAGCGCGGCGAAGACATTGCCTTCGGCGGTCTCGTCCAGCATCACGTCGGGCACGATGCCCTTGGCCTGGATGGAGCGACCGCTCGGGGTGTAGTAGCGCGCGGTGGTGATCTTGAGCGCCGTCTCCGGGCTCAGCTGGCGCACCGTCTGCACCGAGCCCTTGCCGAAGGTCTGGGCGCCCATGATGACGGCGCGCTTGTGGTCCTGCAGGGCGCCGGCGACGATCTCGCTGGCGGAAGCCGAGCCTTCGTTGACCAGCACCACCAGGGGGATGTGCTTCAGCGCCTCCGGCAGCTTCTTCAGCGGATCGGCGCCGCCGCGGCGCAGGTAGTACTCGGGATTGGCCTTGAAACTGGCCTTGGACTCGGCGATCTGGCCGTTGGTCGAGACCACCTCGACATCCTTGGGCAGGAAGGCCGACGACACCGCCACGGCGCCTTCCAGCAGGCCGCCCGGATCGTTGCGCAGGTCCAGCACCAGGCCCTTGAGCTTGGGGTCCTGCTTGTAGATCTCGTCGATCTTCTTGACGAAGTCATCGACCGTGCGGTCCTGGAACTGGCTCAGGCGCACCCAGGCGTAGCCGGGCTCGATGAGCTTGCCGCGCACGCTGACCACCTTGATCTCCTCGCGCGTGATGGTCACGGGGAAAGAGCGGTTCTCCAGCTTGCGGAAGATGGTCAGCTGCACCTTGGTGGCCGGCTCGCCGCGCATGCGCTTGACGGCCTGGTCCAGGGTGAGACCCTTGACGGCGGTGTCGTCGATGCGGGTGATCAGGTCGCCGCTCTTGAGGCCTGCGCGGAAGGCGGGCGAGCCCTCGATCGGCGAGACGATCTTGACCAGGCCGTCCTCCATGCCGATCTCGATGCCCACGCCGACGAACTTGCCGGAAGTGCCTTCACGGAATTCCTTGAAGCTCTTCTTGTCGAAGAACTGCGAATGCGGGTCCAGGCCGGAGACCATGCCGGCGATGGCGTCGTTGATCAGTTTCTTCTCGTCGACGGGCTCGACGTAGTCGGACTTGACCATGCCGAACACGGCGGCCAGCTGCTGCATCTCCTCCAGCGGCAGCGGCGAAAGGCCGCTGCGCGCGTTCGCCTGCAACTGCATGGTGGTCAATGCACCTGCCACGGCCCCCAGGGCCACCCATCCGGCGACTTTCAGTTTGGCACTCATGATGCGAGTGTTTCCTATCGGTGAGATCCAGTCATTTCGCCGCCATTTGCCTGTGCGGCATCCCAAGTGAGGGGACGCTTCAAGTATAGGGCCCGCCTGGTATGCAGCTTCGCGATCAGCAGGACGACAGGCCCCCATCTCCTCCACAAGCGGCCAAGCGGCGGCATGGGCCCCATGGTGCGCCCTTTGCGCGCGGCATGCGGAAAGTCAGGGGAGGGCGATTGTTGAAAATCACACGCAAGGCCCACGTCGGCGACGCTGCCTTGACACGCCGTCGGCCAAAGGCTTGCAGATCTGCGCAAACGCTCGCCCCGCCCATCGCCAGGTTAAGCTGCGCGGCCCATGGCCAGTCCCAGTAGCAGATGCATATCCCCACCCTCCGCACCGCACGCTTGACGCTGGTGCCACCGGACGCCGTCTTCGCCGCAGCCTACGAGCAGTTCTTCATGGATGGCGATGCGTCGGATGGCTACGGCGGTGCGCCCCTGTCCGCCGAGGCCGCCAGAGCGCGGCTCGACGCGGATCTGCGGGGCTGGCAGACGCTCGGCTTTGGCCTGTGGGTGATCCTCCAGGGCGGGCATCCGGTCGGCGCATGCGGCTTCTCGCAAAAGCCGGGCTGGCCCAGGGAGCTCACATGGTGGCTGCTGCCGGCCCATCGAGGGCAGGGCATCGCCAGCGAGGCTTCGCGGGCCGCCATCGATCACGCCTATGCCGGCTTTGGCTGGCTCAGCGTCGAAACCTATATGAAGGACGGCAACGCCGCGGCGCGCGCGCTGGTGCTGCGGCTGGGCGGCATCAAGATTGGAAGGCCCATGTTCCCGGACGGGCTGGCACGGGATCTGTTCAGCCTTCCCGCGGGGCGCTAGGCGGGCAGGGGCCGCAGATGGCCGGCGGCTCACGGGCAAGCGGCCGATGAGCCTGGCCCTGACTTGGTCCCCCCGACAGGAATCGAACCTGTATTTGCCGCTTAGGAGGCGGCCGTTCTATCCATTGAACTACGGGGAGGACAGGCCCCAGCGGGGGCAATGGCCCGGAGGGAGCGGCGCGCATTGTCGCATGACTCAGCGGCCCGTCCCGGGGAGGCCGGTCATCGACTTGTCCATGCTGTGTGCGCCCCTCACTGCCAGCGCCATTGCCAGATCAAATCCAGCGCGCTGTCCTCGCCGCTTTGCGCGCGCAGGGTGAAGCGCTGGGCGATGCGGTAGATCAGCTGCCAGCTGCCGGTGGTGGCGTTCAGTCCGCGTTCGTAGCCCACGTAGACCCGCTTGGAGAGCTGCTTGCCCACGCGCACGATGGCGCCGCGCGTGTCGTCCTGGGCGCCTTGCGACACGGAGAGTTCGTCGAGCCCCAGGTTCTTCATCAGCTTGCCCGAAGCGGACTCGCCCTCGCCGCTGAGCAGGGCCAGGGCGGCGCGCTGCAGCAGGGCGGTGTCGGCGCGGCCGAGTTCATCGGGCCCGCGGCCCAGCAGCAGCCAGGAGAGCTTGTCGGTCTCAGGCAGCTCGGGTTCGGAGAAGAGCTTGATGCGCGGGTTCACGGCCGTGCCGGTGACGGTCACGCCCACCCGGATGTCCGTGTTGGGGCGCACGGCCAGCACGTCCAGACGCGGGTTGTCCAGCGCACCGGTGAAAAGGATCTCGCCCTTCTCCACGCTGAGCTTCTGGCCGTAGGCATCGTAGGTGCCGCCCTCGGCGCGCACCAGGCCGGCGAGGCTGGGCTTGCCGTCCTTGTGCTGAAGCTTGAGCTGGCCCAGCAGCCGGGTGTCCAGGCCGCGCCCGCGCAGCTTCATCTGCTCGCCGAGGTCCAGGTCCAGCTGCACCGAGATCTTCGTGGGCGCACCGTTGCGATGGACAGCGGGCGGCGCGGTGGCTGGGCGGATCACCTTGACGTCTTCGTCCAGGCTGGGGGCGTCGCCCTTGCTGAAGTCAAACAGACCCTCGTCGATGCGGAAGCTGCCCTGCACGTCCACGCTGGACGGGCCCAGCAGCAGGCGGCCCTGGCCGCTGGCCACGATGCGGCGGTCCAGCCGGGTCAGCAGGCCGAACTTCTGCGCCTGCAACTGCAGGCGCAGATCGGGCTGTGCGCCGAGCCGCGCTTCGCCGCTGAGCTGGAGCTCGCCCTCGGCGGCGCGGGCGCTGAACTGCTGCAGCCGCGCCTGGCTGCCTTCCAGCGAGAGGAGGAAGCGGGTGTCGCGCACGTCGACGCCCAGCAGCGGATTGCGCAGCGCCAGGCCCTCGCCCTGGGCCAGGCCGCGCAGCTGCGGATCGCGCAGCGTGCCGCCCAGCATGAAGCCCGCGGTCATCGCACCGCTGACGCGCCAGCCCGCAGGGATCCAGCCCCCCCAGGTGGCGAGGTTGGCGACGTTGGCCTGCACCGAACCCTCCAGCCGCGCGTCCGGCGGCGGCATCAGGGCACGGGGATCGGTGCGGGTGACGATGCTGCCGCCCAGTCCACCCAGGTTGCTGCCGGCCAGCGCCTGGGTTAGCGACCAGACGCCCTGCTGGGCCTGCAGGCGCAGACCGAAGTCGCTCAGGCCCAGGCGCTGCAGGCCGCGGTCCTCGGTCACGCTGAGGTCACCGCTGAGGCGCTGCAGCTCGAAGGACAGCTCGGTGCCCTGGCGGGTGTCCAGGTGCAGATGCCCGTCGACCAGCAGGTCGCCCCCCCAGCCGAAATCGGGCTGCGCCTTGGCCAGCAGCGGTGCCAGCGCGAGCGGCTCCAGCTGCGCGTCCAGTTGCAGCACGGGCAGGGCGCCGTCGTGCTGGGCGGCCTGGTACCGCGCCTGGCGCCATCGGATGCGGGCTTGGCCGGCCGCCAGGCTGGCGTGGCCTTCCTGCAGTTCGGCGCTGAGCAGTGCACCGTCCGGGCTCAGCTTCAGACGGGCCTGGACCGGCTCGATCTGCAGCCAGGGGTCGTTGCCCGTCGCGGGCTGCGGTCGCAGCCGGGCCTGCTGGAGCGCCAGCCGCCAGTCCGGCGCGTCGGTGCTGCCGGACAGTCCCCAGGGCAGGGCGCTGAGTTGGCCTTCCAGCCCCAGCTGCAGCGCGGCACCTTGCAAGAGCTCGCCTGTCGAGGCGCTCAAGGGTCGGGCCTGGCCCAGCAAGGACAGCTGATGGCGGGCCCAGCTGCCGTTCAGGCGGGCCTGCAGGCCTTCCAGCTGCAGGCTGCGCTGGGCCTGCGACAGCACCAGGGGGCCGGCCTCCAGCGTCAGCGCCAGCGGCTCGCTCAACTCAGTGCCGACCTGCCAATTCAACCGGCCCTGCTGCAGACGCAGCTGCCGGCCGGGTTCGCGCAGGGCCAGCTGCTGCAGCGTCAGCTGACCCTGGCTGGCCCAGGTCCAGCGCGTGCCGCCCTTGGCCTTGGGGCCTGTCGCGCTGACGGGCAGCCCTCGAACGGCCAGCTCGCCCTGCAGCCCGCCTTCCAGCGCCAGCCCGGGCTTCAAGGCGGCCAGCAGGGGCTCCAGGGCTGCCAGCCGCGGCCACTGGATCTTGAGCCGGGCCTCGGGGCGGCGGGATTCCAGTCCCTGGACCTCGCCCTGCAGCTGATTGCGCTCCTGCTCCAGGCTCAGCAGGATGCGGGCGGGCTGGGCATCGCGCAGGTATTGCACCTGCCCCTGCAGCGGCTGGCCGGCCCACTGGCTGGGCAGCAGGCGCAGGCTGGCTTCGCCCTGCGGCCACAGGCTGCCGGCGCTGCGGTGCAGTTGGGCGGCCAGCTGCAGGTTGAGGCTGTGCGGCGCTGCCGTGCCCGCAGCCGGCTTCCACAGCAGGCCGGGGTCCAAGGCCTGGCTCTGGGCCTGCAGCCGCGCCTGCCAGTCGCCCTGTTCCTGCCGTATCCACTCGCCCTGCAGGCTGGCGGAGGCCTTGCCGGCGCTCAGTTCCGCACGATGCAGGCGCAGGCCCTGCTCGCCGAGCTGGGCCTTCAGCTGCAGCTGCGGCGTGGCCAGCGGCTTGCCGGTCGAGGAGGCCAGCCGCGTGCTCAACTGGCCCTCCAAATCCAGCCAGGCAGGCGGCGCCGGCCGCGCTTTGTCGCCCGGCTTGCCGGCGGCCTGCGCTGCACGGCGCAAGTGCAGCTGGCCATCGACGGCCAGGGCCAGCAGCTGGCTGTGCAGCGCATCCAGCCGCAGGCCGTCCAGGCGCAGTTGCAGGTCCGAGGCCTGCTCGGGGCTCAGCTGGCCCTGGACCTTGAGAGCGCCCGCGGCCAGGCCGTGGGCGTCGGCCAGACCGAGCTCCAGACTGCGGATCTGCAGCGATTGCCAATGGGCCGGCGCGAACTGCAGGTCGGCTTGCAGGCGTGCCACAGGCAGGCGCCGCTGGTCCCAGGGGCCGCCCAGGGCGTTGCCGAGCTGGATCTTCAGGTCCGCCGGGCGCTCCCACTGCTGCGCATCGAGGGACAGGGCGCCGCTGAGCGCCGTACGCGGCCACCCGGGATGCAGGGCGGCGAGGTCAAAGTTCTTCAAGCTGGCCTGCAGGCCGGCCAGGGGCCAGTCCGCCATCGGCTTGGCGCGGGCCTGCAGCTGCAGCGACTGGCCGGCGGCCTGGAACTCCAGCTGCAGGGCATGGTCCAGCAGCGGCCCCTGGGCACGCAGATGCGCCTGCCAGGCGGGCCCCTGCGGCAGTTCACCCGCCGCCTCCAGCGTGGCCTGCAGCGGCATGCTGCCATCGGCCTCGGCGCGCAACCGGCCTTTCAGCGTCACCGCCTGCCAGCGCAGCGAGTCCACCTGGACCTCATGCAGCTGCTGCTGATGGGCATCCAGCTGGCCCAGATGTACGCTGCCTGCGAGCTGGCTCAGGCGTATGTCCAGGGTGGGGAGATCCAGCTGTGCCAGCGCGAGCTTGCCGATCTGCACCGAGACCGGCAGCCGGAGGTCCGCAGGCGGCGTGCTGGGGGCGTCCGAGCTTTTCCAGCGGATCTGCAGCCGGTCGGCCTGTACGCTGTCGGCGTCCAGACCGGCCCAGAACTGCGGGGAGCTGTGCCAGCGCAGGCGCAGGCCCTGCCAGCGCAGCCCGTCGAACTGGAGCTGGGTGTCGTCCGGTAGATGGATGCGCAGCTGCCGCGCGGAGAAGTCGCCCAGCAGCCGCCCTTGCGGCGCGTCGGCGCTGATCAGGTCCGGCGCCTGGCGCAGCAGCCAGGCCGTGCCGGCCTCCGTGCCCATCAGCCAGACGCCGGTCAGCACCGCACTGCCCAGCAGCACCGGCAGGATCAGGGCCAGCGCCAGCCAGAGGGCCCAGCGACGCGGCGCCCGGGGGCCGGACGGTGGCGCAGGTTCTGGCACGCTGGGGGCTGTGTTCTTGTCGATGTCCGTCACAGCGCGATCCCCACGCTGAAATGCAGGCGCCACTTGCGCGTGTCGTGCGCCCGCGCCAGGTCCAGGCGCAAGGCCCCCACGGGGCTGCGCAGCCGTGCGCCGACGCCGTAGCCGATGTCGGGGCGCAGATCCTGCCAGCGATTGGCCACATTGCCGGCATCGATGAAGGCGGCGCCCCACAGCATGGGCAGGCTGTCCATCAGGGGCCGGGCCAGCTCCACGCTGCCGGTCCAGAGCTTGCGGCCGCCGGTGGCCTTGCCGCTGGCGTCCTTCGCGACGCCCAGGCTTTCGTAGGCGTAGCCTCGCACGGAGTCGTCGCCGCCGGCCAGGTAGAGCATCTTGGCGGGCAGGCCCACGCGCTCGGCGGCGAGGATTTGCGCGATGTCGGTACGCGCGCTGAAGTACCAGCCGGGCGCCAGCGGCTTGAAGAATTCCATCCGGAGCCGGGCGTGTGCAAAGACACCGCTGTCCTGGTCGGGCGCGCTGTTGTCGGCGCGGCCGGCGCCCAGCAGCAGCTGAGCCGTGTGGCCGGCCGTCGGCAGCAGCAGGCTGTCCAGGCGGCGGCGCGTCCACTGCACATTGCCTGACCAGGCACTGGAATGCAGCGAGGGCGCAGCCCCCTCGGCTTCGATGGAGCGCAGCACCTCGGCGAAGATGAGGCGCTCGTCATGCCCGGCCTCCCGCAGGCGGCCCAGGCGGGCGCTCAGCGTACGGATGTTCTTGTCATTCTTCAGATCCTGCTCCCACTGCAGGGAACCCAGGTTGCGCTGCATGTCGGGCTGGGGGTGCGAGCTGACCTCCAGCTCGGCCTTGCGGACGAGCTGGCCCAGCTGGAGCTTGCTGCGCGCGCGCAGCGGCAACCCGGCCGGCAGGCGGTGCAGGTGCTCGACGCTGGCGTTGTAGCCGTTCATGGCGCTGTAGCCGATGCCGGTGGTGGCCTGCTGGCGCGGCGCTTCCTTGACCCGCACCCGCACCGGAACGGCCGCGGGCTGGGCGTTCTCGGGCTGGATGTCGACCGTGACGCCATCGAAGAGCTGGGTGCGCAGCAGCCGCTCCTGGAAGTCCAGCAGGGCCTGCTCGGTGTAGGGCTCGCCGGGCTGGTAGGCGGCCAGGCGCCGCACGGTGTCCTCGGACTGGTGCTGCAGGCCTTCGATCTGCAGCGCACCCAGGCGGAACAGGGGGCCGCTGTCCAGCCGCAGGCTGAGGCTGACGCGGTGCGCCTCGGTGTCGACCTGCGCCTCGCTGGCAGCCCAGTGCGCCAGCGGGTAGCCCTGGGCGCGCGCACGCGCCAGCACCGCGCTTTTGGCCGAGGACCAGGCGCTTTGCGTGAAGGCACGGCCTTTGTTCAGCGGCCAGAGTTCGCGCAGCTCGGCCTGCAGGGCCAGTGCGCGCGGGGCCTCGGGCTGCCCGGCCTCGAGCGCCAGCTCGCCTTCGAACTGCAGGTCCAGCTCGCCGACCACGGCGCGCGGCCCCGGCTCGACCAGCAGGGTCAGGTCTTGCTGGCTGTGGTCCGGGTTGGTCTGGCGCTGGACTTCGACCTTGGCGTCGAAGTAGCCCAGCGTCTCCAGCAGGCTGCGGGCCTGCTCCGGCGCCACGGCGGCCAGGCGGTCCAGCTCGACCGGGCTGAGGCTGTCGCTCTCGGCGATCTGCTGGAAGCGGGCCAGGTCCAGGTGGCGTGACAGCAGTTCCTTCACCTCGCCACTGGCGCGGATGTCCAGCCGGTAGGCGGCCTTGAGCCGCGCTGCAGCGGGCGCCTGGGCGCGGGACTTGGCTCCCAGCGCCTCCTGCAGCCCCTGCAGCGAACCGCAGCCGCTCAGCAGCAGGCCCAGACCCAGGGCCGCCAGCGCATGCAGGACCGCCCTCATTTGCTCAACAGGCGCATGGCGGATTCCAGCCCGCTGATGGAGAGCGGGAACATGCGCTGGTGCATCAACTGCTGGATGATGGAGATGCTCTGGCGGTACTGCCAGACGCCCTGCGGCTCCGGGTTGATCCACGCGTACTTGGGGAAGGCGTGCGTGAGGCGCTGCAGCCATTCGGCCCCGGGCTCTTCGTTGTTGTACTCGACGCTGCCGCCGGGCTGCAGGATCTCGTAGGGGCTCATGGTGGCGTCGCCCACGAAGATCAGCTTGTAGTCCTTGTTGTACTTGCGGATGACGTCCCAGGTGGGCATCTTCTCGGCGAAGCGGCGGCGGTTGTTCTTCCACATGAAGTCATAGACGCAGTTGTGGAAGTAATAGAACTCCAGGTGCTTGAACTCGCTCTTGGCGGCCGAGAACAGCTCCTCGACGCGATGGATGTGCTCGTCCATGGTGCCGCCGACGTCCATCAGCAGGAGCACCTTCACCTTGTTGTGCCGCTCGGGGACCATGCGGATGTCCAGCATGCCGGCATTGGCGGCCGTCTTGTGGATGGTGTCGTCCAGGTCCAGTTCTAGCTCCGAGCCTTCGCGGGCGAAGCGGCGCAGGCGGCGCAGCGCCACCTTGATGTTGCGGGTGCCCAGTTCGAGGTTGTCGTCGTAGTCGCGGTAGGCGCGCTGGTCCCAGACCTTGACCGCGCTGCGGTTGCGGCTGCGGTCCTGGCCGACGCGTATGCCCTGCGGGTTGTAGCCGTAGGCGCCGAAGGGGCTGGTGCCGCCGGTGCCGATCCAGCGGTTCCCGCCTTCGTGGCGCTCCTTCTGCTCCTCCAGGCGTTGGCGCAGCGTTTCCATGAGCTGGTCCCAGCCCAGCTTCTCGATCTCGGCTTTCTGCTCGGGCGTCAGCTCCAGTTCCAGGTGCTTGCGCAGCCATTCCTCGGGCAGTTCGCGGGCGAAGTCGGTGAGCAGCTCCACGCCTTTGAAATAGGCGGCGAAGGCGCGGTCGAACTTGTCGAAATGGGCCTCGTCCTTGACCAGGGTGGTGCGGGCCAGGTAGTAGAAGCGGTCCACGGTGGGGCCGCCGTCCTCGGCGTCCAGCACGCCCAGTTTCAAGGCCTCCAGCAGGGTCAGATACTCCTTCACCGAGACAGGCAGCTTGGCGGCACGCAGGGTGTAGAAGAACTGGATCAACATGGCAGGCAGGGGGAGTCTCTCGGTGATTATCCACAGAGCGGCGACCTCTGCAGGGGCGGGCGCAAGCCTGACGCAAGGCAGGGGCTTAGCATTTACGGATCTTGTCTTGCGGGAATGCCATGAACCAGGACGCGGAGCGGACCATGCGGGCGCTCTACGCTGCCATCGAGGAGGAGCAGGGGCGCTGGGTCGGGCAGCACCGGGATCTGCGCGTGAGCAGCCAGTTCCAGCCCATCTACAGCCTGCCTCACCGCCGTCCGGTGGGCTACGAGGCGCTGGCCCGCTTTGCCACGGCCCAGGGGCAGGTGACGGACCCGGGACTGGCTTTTGCCCAGGTGTCCGGGCCGGACGAGCAGCTGCGGCTGGACCGGCTTTGCCGTCTGCTGCATGTGCATAACTTCGTGAGTCAGCCGTCTGATGATTGCTGGCTGTTCCTCAACATCCACCCCGAGGTCTTCGTCCGGGCCGCCCATGAGGCGCCCATGCTGGCCAGGGCCGTGGCCACCGTCGAGCAGCTGGGCCTGCCCATGCACCGGCTGGTGTTCGAGGTCACCGAGGAGATCATGTCCCAGGGCGCACCCTTCGAAGAGGCCGTCGAGCGCGCCAGAGCCACCGGATGCCTGCTGGCCCTGGACGACTTTGGCGCGGGGCATTCCAACTTCGACCGGGTCTGGCGCATGAAGCCCGAGATCGTCAAGCTGGACAAGAGCCTGCCGCGGCGCGCGCTGGCCTCGCCGCGCATCGCCCGCATCATGGCGCAGATGGTGGCTCTGCTGCATGAGTGCGGCGCGCTGGTGCTGCAGGAAGGGGTCGAGGGGCGCGACGAGCTTCAGCTGGCCCTGGATGCCGACGTGGACCTGGTCCAGGGCTACGGCCTGGGGCGGCCGCAGGACGCGCTGCTGCCGCCTGAGGCCAATCCGGCCATCGATGGCTTCTGGGATTCGGTCGAGGACCGCCAGATGCTGGGCCGCGAGCGCGACGACGAGCGCCTGCAGCCCTTCCGCGCCGCGGTGCAGGCTGCCGTGGCGAGGCTTGAAAGTGGCGAGGCGCTGGAGCCCGCTTGCCGTGACGTGCTGGCGATCCGCGGCGCGCAGCTGTGCTTCCTGCTGGACGAGCATGGCCACGACCTGGGCATGCGCGCGCATCCGGATGCGCAGGGGGTCTGCCCCGACCGGCGCTTTGCGCCTTTGGAGGTCGCGGTCGATGCGCGCTGGTCGCGCCGGCCCTACTTTCGGCGCGCCGTGGGACGCATCGGCGAACTGCAGGTCACGCGCCCCTATCTGAGTCTGCACGGCGCGAGGATGTGCGTGACGCTGTCGCTGGCCTTCAGGCGGGACGGGCGGCTGTGCGTCCTCTGCGCCGACGTGGACTGGGGAGACGGCGACTAGCGGCGCGCGGGTGGCGTTGCGGTCCGCTTGCTCGGCATGCGGCGGCGCCCGGGATCATGGGCGGCCAGCCAGTCCAGGAACTCCTGGTACCAGAGCCGGCTGTTCTGCGGCTTGAGCACCCAGTGGTTCTCGTCCGGGAACCACAGCAAGCGGGCGTCGACGCCGCGGGCCTTGAGCGTGTTGTAGTAGGCCAGGCCCTGGGCGTCCGGCACGCGGTAGTCCAGCGCGCCGTGGACGACCAGCGTGGGCGTCTGCATCTGCCGTGCGAAGGCGGACGGGCTTTGCGCAGCCACCCGGGCCGGGTCGTCCCAGTACCAGGCGCCCAGTTCCTTGCCGTGCCAGGTGTAGGTGTCGTCGGCGAACATGGCCTGCCAGTCGTAGCAGCCGGCATGGCAGACATAGGCCTGGTAGCGCCCCGGCCGCACGTGGCCGTTCATCCAGGCGACCAGGTAGCCGCCGTAGCTGCCGCCGCTGGCGAAGACGCGGTCGCGCGCGATCCAGGGCTTCTTCAGCAGCCAGTCGGTGGCGGCCTCGATGTCCTGCAGCTCCAGCTCACCCCAGCGATGGGTGATGGCGTCCTTGAAGGCCTGGCCGAAACCCGAGGAGCCGTGGTAGTTGACGCAGGCCACCACGTAACCCTGCGCCGCGAAGAGCTGGGCATTCCAGCGGAAATGCCAGGCGTCGCCAAAGGCCGTATGCGGACCGCCGTGAATCAGGTGCAGCAGGGGGTATTTGCGTCGCGGATCGAAGCCGGGCGGCAGGGTCAGCCACAGTTGGACCTCATCGCCCTCGGCTCCACGCACGCTGGCGGCCTCCACGCGGCCCAGCTGCAAGGGCTTCAGCAGGGCGTCGTTGAAGGACTCCATGCGCAGCCGGGCCTCGCCCTCCAGCACCGCGAGTTGCGGCGGATGCAGGGCGCTGTCATGCAGCACGACCAGGGTGCCGGCCTGCAGGTCGAATGCCGCGGCATGGCCGCCCTCGAACTGGGTGAAGGCGGCGCAGGTCTTGACGTCGAAGCGCCAGAGATGGCGCCGGCCCTCGTCCTCGGCGCAGAAGAGCAGGCCCAGGTCGTCCTCGTCCCAGCGCAAGGGGCCCTGGACCTCGCGGTCCCAGTCCTCGGAAAGCACGGCCCAGTGGCCGTGGGTGTCCAGCACGCCCAGCTGGTCCGGCATGGTGTGCTTGAGGCCGCGATGGCAGGCCAGGAAGGCCAGGTGGTGGCCGGCATGGCTGTAGACCGGCGCATGGAAATGCCAGCCATCCTCCTGCAGCAGCGTGCGCACCTGGCGGCTGCGCACCTCGACCTCGGCCAGCGCGAAGCAATGCTCCAGCCGCTTTTGCGCGTTCGGGTCGAAGGCAAAGACGATGCGCCGCCCGTCGGGCGAGATGTCGAAGCAGTCGGCGTCGGGCTCGGTGCGGCTGAGTTCGTAGCCGCTGCCTTCGAACAGGTCGCGGATCTTGCCGCTGCGGGTGTCCAGCACATGCAGGTGCGGCACGCGGTCCATGGGAATGAGGTGGTCCCAGTGGCGGTACAGGGACTCGGAGGTCGCATAGCCGCTGGCCTGGCGCTCCTTGAACGCCGTCCAGGCCTTGGCCTGTGCCGCCGTGCCCCTGAGATGCGGCCAGACCCAGGCCACGAAAGCGATGTGGCGGCCGTCCGGGAACCACTTGAAGGCCTCGATGCCCATGGGCAGCTGGGTGGCGCGCTGCGCCTCGCCACCGTCGGGCGCGATCAGGTAGAGCTGCGCCGTCTCGTCCTTCTGCCCGTCCTGTTCGCGCCGCGCGAGGAAGGCGATCTGGTCGCCCTTGGGGCTCCAGCGCGGGCTGGCGTCCTTGTCGCCGGCTTGCGTGAGGCGCCGGGGCTCGCCGCCCAGGGTCGACAGGAGCCAGAGACTGCTGCGGCTGCTGTTCTTGCCAAGCTCATAGCTCGTCAGGCTGGCCACCGCCTGCGCGCCGTCGGGCGAGAGGCTGGGCGGGCCCAGGCGCTCGATGGCCCAGAGGGTGTCGATGCTGAAGGTCTTGCTTGCGGCCATGCGCCTTGCTCCTGATCAGGCGGCGCGCCGGCTTGCGCGCCGCGAGGCAGTGTAGGGCGGCCGGCGCGCGCGTGCGAGCTCAGCGGTTGCGGCTCTGCATGAAGACCAGCTTCTCGAAGAGGGTCAGGTCTTGCTCGTTCTTGAGCAGGGCGCCCACCAGCGGCGGAATGGCGACCTTCTCGTCCTGCGCCTTGAGCGCATCGACGGGGATGTCCTCGGCCAGCAGCAGCTTGAGCCAGTCGATCAGCTCGGAGGTGCTGGGCTTCTTCTTCAGGCCCGGCAGGTTGCGCACGTCGTAGAAGGTCTTGAGCGCCGCGGCCAGCAGCTCCTTCTTGAGGCCGGGGAAATGCAGGTCGGCGATGCGCTGCATGGTCTCGGCCTCGGGGAACTTGATGTAGTGGAAGAAGCAGCGGCGCAGGAAGGCGTCCGGCAGCTCCTTCTCGTTGTTGGAGGTGATGAAGACCAGCGGGCGGTGCCGGGCCTTGATCATCTGCCGCGTCTCGTAGCAGTAGAACTCCATGCGGTCGAGTTCGCGCAGCAGGTCGTTGGGGAACTCGATGTCGGCCTTGTCGATCTCGTCGATCAGCAGCGCGACCGGCTGCTCGGCCTCGAAGGCCTGCCACAGCACGCCCTTGACGATGTAGTTGTGGATGTCCTTGACGCGTTCGTCGCCCAGCTGGCTGTCGCGCAGGCGGCTCACGGCGTCGTACTCGTAGAGGCCCTGCTGCGCCTTGGTCGTGCTCTTGACGTGCCACTGCAACAGCGGCAGGCCCAGGCTCTGGGCGACTTCCTCGGCCAGCATGGTCTTGCCGGTGCCGGGCTCGCCCTTGACGAGTAGGGGGCGCTTCAGCGTGATGGCGGCGTTGACGGCCAACATCAGGTCGGCGGTGGCGACGTACTGCTCGGAGCCTTGGAACTTCATGCGGTGGATCAATGCGGGTAAGCCTGCAAATCAGTATAAGGTCCGTCCCTATAATGCGCCCCGGTGTCAGATCAAGAACTTCGGGACCATGAATAAACTGTTGAAGCTCTCCGTCGCCGTTCTCGCTGGCCTCATCGCTGCCGGCGCGCAGGCGCAGGACGTCAAGGCGGGTGAGAAGAAGATCGCCATGTGCATCGGCTGCCATGGCATCCCCGGCTACCAGGCATCCTTTCCCGAAGTTCACAAGGTGCCGATGATCGCCGGCCAGAACGCCAAGTACATCGCCTCCGCACTGAGCGCCTACGCCAAGGGTGAGCGCAAGCACCCCACCATGCGCGGCATCGCTCAGTCGCTGAGCGACCAGGACATTGCCGACATCGCAGCCTTCTACGAGCAGCAGGCAAAGGCACCCGCCGCCGGTGATGCCGCAGCGCCGCCGGCCGCCGTGGCCGAACTGCTGAACAAGGGCGCCTGCGCCTCCTGCCACGGGGCCAATTTCAGCAAGCCCATCGATCCGGCCTACCCCAAGCTGGCTGGCCAGCATGCGGACTACCTCTTTACCGCACTGAAGTCCTACCAGACCGAAGGCAACCCTTATGTGGGTCGCGGCAACGCCATCATGGCCGGCCAGGTCAAGCAGTTCAGCCACGCGGAACTCAAGGCCATCGCCAAGTACCTGGGCTCGCTCAACGGTGAGCTGCGCACGGTGCCGCAGGCCAAGATGCGCTGATGCGGTCTTGAGCTGAATCAATTGGCCCAAGGGAAGCCGCCTGTCAAGGCGGCTTTTTTGTGTCCGATTTGGCTTCTCATCGGCGGGGGCAGGCTGGATACTGGCTTGCAGCTTCAAGGCCCAACTGCCCCACTTCCGCCATGCTCAAAAGAATACCGACCCAGGAAGTACGGCTCGGCATGTTCTTACAGTCCATGGAAGGTTCATGGCTGTCGCATCCCTTTTGGAAAACCAAATTCGTGCTGCGGGATCAGAACGATCTCGACGCCCTGCTCAAGAGCGGGGTGGCCGCCGTGTGGATCGATGTGGACAAGGGCCTGGACGTGGAAGGAGCGCCGGCGCCTGCCGGCCTGCCGCAGCAGCCCCAGCCCCAGCCCCAGCCCTTGGCGGCGCCCGCGCCAGCGCCAGCGCCTGAATCTGCGCCGCGGCCGGAGCCGGCTCCCGGCGCGCGCGCCAGCCTGCATGAGGAGATGGGGCGCGCCGCGCAGATCGTCAGCCGCTCGAAGGCGGCGGTGATGCATCTCTTCGGCGAAGCCCGGCTGGGCAAGGCCATCGACGCCGAGCAGTGCCTGCCCCTGGTCGAAGAGGTGGCCAATTCAGTTGCGCGCAACCCTTCCGCGCTCATCAGCCTGGCCCGGCTCAAGACCAGGGACGACTACACCTACATGCACTCGGTGGCGGTCTGCGCCCTGATGGTGTCGCTGTCGCGCCAGCTGGGGCTGAATGAGCCCCAGACCCGCGAGGCCGGCCTGGCCGGCCTGCTGCATGACGTCGGCAAGATGGCCATGCCCCTGGATGTGCTCAACAAGCCGGGGCAGCTGACCGACAGCGAGTTCGCCATCATGCGGCTGCATCCCGTGCGGGGCTATGAAATGCTGCTGGAAGGCGGCGCGGTGCCGGCGTCGGCGCTGGATGTCTGCCTCCACCACCACGAGAAGATCGACGGCTCCGGCTATCCCAAGAAGCTCAAGGGGGACGAGATCTCGCTGCTGTCGCGCATGGGTGCGGTCTGCGATGTCTATGACGCCATTACCTCGACGCGGCCCTACAAGAATGCCTGGGACCCGGCCGGCTCCATCCAGCGCATGGCGCAGTGGACCGGCCATTTCGATCCGGCGGTGTTCCAGGCCTTCGTCAAGAGCGTGGGCATCTACCCGGTCGGGACCCTGGTGAAGCTGCAGTCCGGCCGGCTGGCCGTGGTGGTGGAGCAAAGCCAGCTGCGCTTGACGGCGCCGCTGGTGCGCGTGTTCTTCTCTACCAAGTCGCAGATGCCCATTCCCACTGAATTGCTCCACCTCGACCTGCCGAGCGCGACCGACCGCATCGTGTCGCGCGAGAACCCCACCGACTGGGGCTTCAAGCACCTGGACGAACTCTGGATGAAGGCGCCGACGCAGGCCTGAGCGCCGCTGGCCCGCGCGCACGAGCGGGTGGGCAAGGCGCGCGATATCGGCTGTTTAAGGCCGCTTTTGAGCCCTTTCGACGGGCATGGCCAGCTGGATACTGATGCCATCCGCCCTGTGACGAGGGTCCAGCCCCAGCCCACCATGCCGACTCCATCCTCGACTGCTTCCCATCGGCCGCGCCGTGCCGGGCGCGCACTGTGCTGGGCGCTCACCGGCGCTGTCGTCAGCCTGCTGATTGCCTGTGGAGGCGGCGGAGGTGGTGGCGGTGGCGGTGGCGGTGGCACGGACACCGGCAGCAGCACTCCCCTGGTCATCAGCGGCGTGGCCGCGACTGGCGCGCCGCTGGGCTCGGCCAGCGTCGCGGTGCTGGATGCCAGCGGTGCGCAGGTCGGCACGGGCAGCACGCACCCCACCGACGGCAGCTACCGGATCACGCTCAGCAACCAAAACCCCAGGGCGCCGCTGCTGGTGGAAGTGCGGGGGCTCAGCGCTCAGGGTGACATGGTGCTGCTGCACTCCGCCGTGCCCAAGACGGCCTCGGGCATGGTGGCCAACGTCTCACCATTGAGTGAGGCGCTGCTGGCCATGACCTTGGGCGAGCTGCCGGCCGCGGTGTTCAAGGACGTGAGCGGTCACAGTGCCGCCGTCAGTCTCATCGGGACCCAGCTCAGCGCGGCGGCGGATTTTCTCAAGACCCTCATCAAGACCAATATCGGCGACGCCAAGATCACCGACGCCACCACGCTGGATCTGCTGGGCGACGCCAGCTTCACGGCCAGCAAGGGGCCGCAGGATCTGCTCATCGAGGCTCTGCGGGTGGATCTGGGCATGAGCGGCACCGGTACCCCACAGCTGACGGTGGCCAACAAGCTGAGCCCAGGCGCACCGGCCGAGGTGGTGCTGGACCTGGCGCTGCTCAAGGCCGAGCTGGCCAAGGGCAGTGGTGCTGCGCCGCTCAACGCCGTCACCAGCACGCTCAAGGCCACCAGCGGCGCCGGCACGGTCCTGGGTAACGCTGCCAGCCTGGATGAGCTCGGGGCGGCCCTGAACAAGATGCTCGCCCAGGGGTTGTCGGCCAGCGCGATCAGTACCCACAGCCTGCTGTCGGCCTTCACCATCAACGACAGCCGGGACAAGACGTCCATGGCCCTCTACTTCGCCGACTTGGCCAGCAAGAACTACCAGCTCGGGCGCTTCCAGATCGTGGCCTGCCTGGACGAAGTGCTGAGCTCAGGCAACTGCACGCGCCTGCAGGTCAGCGCCCCGGTGACGGACAGCACGGGCAAGGTGCTCGACATCTTCCAGACCACCGTCAACTACCTGAAGTCGACCACCGCCGGCGTGCCCTCATGGCGCCTGTATGGCAATGCGCGCAACCTCGAATTCAGCGTCTTTCCCATGGCAGTGGCGACCTTCGGCGGCGATGGCAGCCTGCAAAGCAGCAGCAGCGCCAATCCGCGGGTGGGTGTGCAGCTGGATCTGCAGGGCCAGACGGTGGACGCGCCCATCACCGGCGCGCTGGACAGCGGCGTGGTGCAGACGCCCAACGGCTTCGCCATCGCCATGGCCTACTGTGCCCGCTCCCGCATGTGCATCAGCAAGACGCCGGGTGCCACCAGCACCACGGCGACGGGGCAGGTCACGGACGTGGCGCTGCTGCAGGACAGCGTGGGCTGGATCGGTGGAGCTGACGCGCTGCGCGCAGCCAAGTACAGCGTCACTTTCACGCAGGCCGGCGGCACGCCCAAGACGCAGTCGGCCTATCTGCGGGCCGCGGTGCCCGCCAGTCCGGCGAGCGGCCGCTTTCCCATGATCGACGACCTCAGCAGCAACGTGCTGCTGGGACGCCAACTGGTGACGGGGCGCAAGTACAGCTGGGCCAAATGGGCGGCGGCCAACCCGGATATGCGCATGCTGGGCATCAAGCTCATCCAGGGTGCTGGCGCAGCGACGCCGCTGCTGCGGGAGCTCAAGCTGGCCTTGCCGGTGAGCACCGAACAGGCGCTGGGGGCAAGCATTCTGCCCGGCGGTGCCACGCCAACCGTCAGCGAGCTCTGGCTGGTGGCGGCGGACGCCCAAGGCCGACGTTTTCACAGCCGCTTCGTGCTGAACTACTGAGTCGGGCTGCGCTTGAGGGGGACGGGCTCGGCGCAGACGGCTACAGTTGCCGGATCGGCGGATGCCGCCCTTCCAACCCTGGCACTTCATTGCATGCTTGAGGCGCTCAAAGCCCAGAACGACCAGCTGCGCCACCGTCTGGAGACCTTGCTCCAGCAGGCCCGCAGCAACGAGGAAAAGCTCCGTCGTTTCGAGCGGCTGGAGCACGCGCTGATCGGTGCGGGCTCATTGCTGGAACTGCTGCAGGTGGTGCTGCGGGACTATCGCGAGAGCTTCGAGCTGGACGCCGTGGGCTTGTGCCTGCTGGATCCGGGCGGCGACTTGAAGCGCTGCCTGGACGAGGCCGGTGTTGAAGCCGAAGCCCTGCCGCCGGGGCTGCAGCTGCTGGGCACGGCCTCCGAGCAGCCGCTGCTGTTGCAGCTGGGGCGGCGTCCGCTGCTGGGGCAGTTCCAGGCCTGGCGACACGCGGCGCTGTTCGCCCCCGAGCGCGCCGTCGGTCTCGCTTCCTGCGCCTTGCTGCCTCTGGTGCGTCAGGGGCAGTTGATCGGCAGCCTGCAGTTCGCCAGCCGTGACGCCCGACGCTACGAGGCCGATGCCGGCACGGAGTTCCTGGAGCGCCTGGCCGCTGTCGTGGCGATCTGCCTTGACAACGTGCTCAACCAGGAGCGGCTGCGTCAGGCAGGCATCACCGATGCCCTCACGGGCCTGCACAATCGGCGTTATTTCGAGCAGCGCTGTCCCATCGAAGTCGGCGAGGCGCAGCGCCATGCCCACGGCCTGGCCTGCCTCTTCCTCGACGTCGACCACTTCAAGCGCATCAATGACAGCCATGGCCACCCGGTGGGCGACGAAGTGCTGCGCCAGGTCGGCCAGCGCATTCGCCAGCAGCTGCGCGCGGGTGACACCATCGCCCGCTATGGCGGCGAGGAGTTCGTCGTGCTGCTGCCACGCTGCCCGGATGAGCATGCCCTGGAGACGGCCGAACGCATCCGTCGCGCCTTGTGCGAAACCTGCGTGGAGCTGCCCAGCGGATCCAGGCTGCCGGTGACGGTGTCGGCCGGACTGGCCCTTCTTTCGCACCTGCTGCCCAGCTCGCAGCTGCCGGTGCTGGCTGCCAGCCTCGTGGCGGCGGCCGATGCGGCGCTCTACTGTGCCAAGGCGCAGGGGCGTAATCGTATCGTGATGGCAGGACGCTGAGCCGGCGTGCGCGTCAGTCCTGGCTGAGTGCTTGGCTCTCGGGGGCGGTGGGCAGACGGCGCGCCGCCTGCGAGCCATGCCGACGCAGGTCGGTGCGCGCCGGCAGCCAGCGGTGGCCCAGCCAGGCGCCCAGCAAGATGGCGAGGCTGTTCTGCAGGCCCCAGAAGGGCGGCATGCGGGCCGAGGTCAGCAGCGACAGTGGGGACCAGACCTTGGTCTCGTCCAACTGGGCCAGGGCGAAGAATCCTGCAGTGAAGGTGAAGACCATGGCCAGTGCCATGCCGACGCGGTACCAGAGCCAGGTGCTGCGCCGGCTGCGCTGGCGCGAGCGCAGGCTGAAGTAGGTCCAGGCGGCGGCCAGCAGCAGCGAGGGCAGCGCCAGGATGAGCAGACGCACCGTCAGAGGCAGCCAGCCGCCGTGGCCGGCGAAGACCCAGTTCAGCGGCGTCGAGGTGGCCGCCATGGCGGCGGCGAGGCCGCCGACATAGACGGTGAATCCGGAAAGAAAGGCCAGGGGCCTGCGATGGCTCTGCATGCGGGGACTGCGGCAATGCAACGGCAATGCAATGGCCGCGGGGTGCGGCCTCAAGCCATGCTAGCGTCGCGGTCGACGGACGCTGCGTGAATTGTTGGCGGAGACGGTGAGATTCGAACTCACGGAGGGGGTAAGCCCTCGGCGGTTTTCAAGACCGCTGCCTTAAACCACTCGGCCACGTCTCCTGGGAGGCCGGATTCTAGCCTTCATTCCGGCCGGCCTCGCAGGGCTCAGCCCGGTTTCTGCGCCTGAGCGCAGCGCACCTGGACGATATCGCCGACCCGGCCGTCGGCATCCAGCACGGCTGCGCTGAGCGAGCCGCCCCAGACGCAGCCGGTGTCCAGGGCCAGCAGGTCTGCGCGCTGCAGCAGGCCCAGCGTGGACCAATGGCCGAAGGCGATGGGCTGGCCGCGCGTGCGGCGTTCGGGGACCTCGAACCAGGGAATGAAGCCGGCGGGCGCGTCGCCGGCACCGTCCTTGCTCTTGAACTCCAGCTGGCCCTCGGCGGAGCAGAAGCGGATGCGGGTGAGCACATTGACGATGAAGCGCAGCCGTGCCGTGCCCTGCAGTCCTTCGTGCCAGCGGTCCGGCTCGTTGCCGTACATCTCATGGAGGAAGTCGCGAAGGTCAGGACCGCGCAGCAGGGACTCCACCTCGGCGGCCAAGGCCAGGGTGTCGGCGCGGTCCCACTGCGGCACCACGCCGGCGTGGACCAGCAGCCAGCCCTGCGCTTCGGCGGCCATGCGCTGCTGGCGCAGCCAGTCCAGCAGGGCCTCGCGGTCGGGCGCGTCGAGGATGTCGCGCAGGGTGTCGCTCTTGCCGGGCTTGCGCGCACCGTGGGCGGCGGCCAGCAGGTGCAGGTCGTGATTGCCCAGCAGGCACTGCGCGGCGTCGCCCAGGCCCTGCAGGAGGCGCAGGGTGCGCAGGGAGGCCGGGCCGCGGTTGACGAGATCGCCCAGGCAGTGGATGCGGTCGCGCGAAGGGGAGAAGTCCAGGGTCCGCAGCAGGCGCTCCAGCGCATCGCAGCAGCCCTGCAGGTCGCCGATCAGGTAGTTCATCATCGGGATTGTGCGGTCGGAATCGACACCGGCTTCTGCTACGCTTTCAGGCTTCGACTGTTTTTATCGCGTCAGACAAGGGTTTTCCCTGGCATGCTCTTGTCGCCCGGCGCTCTCAATGGACACCGCCTTACTTCTCTTTCTGCTGCTGCTCAACGGTTTCTTCGCGATGTCTGAAATGGCCCTGTCGGCCAGTCGCAAGGCACGGCTGCAGGTTCTGGTGGAGTCGGGCGAGTCCGGGGCGCAGGCCGCCATGGACCTGCACGACGACCCCACCAAGTTCCTCTCGACCGTGCAGATCGGCATCACCTCGATCGGCGTGCTCAATGGCATCGTCGGCGATGCGGCGTTCTCCGCGCCGCTGGCGGCCTGGCTGAAGACGGTCACACCTCTGCATGACCGCGCCGTGGAGATCACCGCGACGGCGCTGGTGGTGTTGATCATCACCGTGGTGACCATCATCTTCGGCGAGCTGGTCCCCAAGCGACTTGGGCAGATCTATCCGGAGACGGTGGCGCGCATGGTGGCGCCGCCCATGGAGTTCCTGTCCGTGGTGGCGCGCCCGCTCGTGCGCTTCCTGAGCTTCTGCACCGAGGCGACGCTGGGTCTGATGGGTCTGCGCGGCAAGGCCCAGCGCAGCGTGACCGAAGAGGAGATCGCCGCCAGCCTGGAAGAAGGTCTGGACGCCGGCGTCATCGAGGAGCATGAGCACCAGATGGTGCGCAATGTCTTTCGGCTGGACGAGCGCCAGATCGGCTCCATGATGATTCCCCGCGCCGAAATCGCCTGGCTGGACGTCGAGGACGAGGCCGAGGCCGTGCTCAAGATGCTGCAGGCGCATGGCTACAGCCGCTATCCCGTCTGTCGGGGCGGGCTGGACGACGTGCTGGGCGTTGCCACGGCCCAGGGGCTGCTGGCCCGGGTCCTGGCCGGGCAAGACCTGGCCCTGGGTGAGGACCTGGAGCCGCCGGTCTTCGTGCCGGAGACCCTGTCGGGCATGGAGCTGCTGGAGCATTTCCGGGCCTCCAATGCGCCCCTGGTCTTCGTGGTCGACGAATATGGTGAAGTGCAGGGCGTGATCTCTGTACGCGATGTCTTGGAAGCGATTGCCGGCGAGTTCAACGCCCCCGGCGATGGCGATGCCTGGGCGGTGCAGCGCGAGGACGGTAGCTGGCTGATGGACGGCCTGATTCCCGTGCCCGAGCTCAAGGATCGCCTGGGCCTGAAGGAACTGCCCGAAGAGGATCGTGGGCGCTACAACACCCTGGCCGGCATGGTGATGCTGCTGCTGGGGCGTTTGCCGCGCACGGCCGATGTGGTGGAGTGGAACGCCTGGAGATTCGAGGTCGTGGACCTCGATGGCAAGCGTGTGGACAAAGTGCTGGTCAGTCGACTGGCGGAAGACGGAGAGAAAGAATGAGCACCCCCCCGATGTTTGGCAGCGTCGTGCCCCTGGACCGCGAGCTGCACAAGAAGCTGCACCTGAAGACGGAGCTGTCCACGCTGGACAAGGTCAAGGCCTTGAACTCGATGTTCCTGACGACCGTGGAGTTCGCCGAGGCCTGCAAGGAGTTCCCCATCGTCTTCGTGCGCGCCGGTGACGCACCCAAGGACGGCGGCAAGCAGGCGGTGGCTCCGCTGGTCGTGTTCGGGCTGAAGCCTGGCCACAACCTGTTCGTCGAGGACGGCAAGTGGACGGCCAACTACGCGCCGGCCTATGTGCGCCGTTATCCGTTCATGATGGCCCACATCGATGACCAGGGGAACATGGCCCTGTGCTTCGACGAGCAGTGGGAGGGCTTCTCCGAGACCGAGGGCTCGGCCCTGTTCGGCGCGGACGGCCAGGCGACCGAGTTCCTGATGACGGCCAAGAATTTCGTCGAGAGCTACGAGCGCGAGACCGAACGCACCCGTGCCGCCTGCCATGAGCTGGTGGAACTGGATCTGCTCCAGGACATGCGCTTCGAGTCCAGCAACGAGTCCGGCAACAAGGTCGATGTCGAGGGCTTCATGACCCTGGACGAGAAGAAGCTGGCCGAGCTGGACGACGCGACCGTCGTGCGCCTGCACCGCAACGGCCTGCTGGCCCTGCTGGAAATGCACCGCCTGTCGCTGAGCAACATGGCTCGCCTGGCCCAGCTGCAACTGGCCCGCAAGGACTGAAACAGCATCTGACCGGATCCGGTCGACGAGGGGCAGGGTGACCTGCCCCTTTTTCATGGGCGAATCAGGAGCACGGGCGTGCTGCGGCGGCATTCCGGCCTGTGCGGGCTTGTTGCATTCGTCGGGCTTGTACCGAGGCTGCTGTCACAAGCCGCTGTCAGAATCCAGCGTCCCTTATCGTTGGGGGTTGACAGGCACATGAACAATATCCTGAGCCGCCGCGGCTTTGTCGCGGGTTCCCTGCCCTTGAGCGCTGCACTGACAGCCGCCCTGGGCGACGCCACCGCCGCGCCGGCGGCCCGCCCCGCGGCCCAGTCCCCCGGCCTCAATGCCCCCTGGGACCAGATGGACGTGCGCGAGCTGCAGGCCGCCATGCGCGATGGCAAGCTCAGCTGCGAGCGCCTGACCCGCCACTACCTGCACCGCATCGAGATGCTGGACAGGCGCGGCCCCCAGCTGCGCTCGGTCATCGAGCTCAATCCCGACGCCCTGACCCAGGCCCGGCAGCTGGATGCCGAGCGGCACAAGGCCGAGCGCGGGCCTCTGTACGGCATTCCCGTGCTGATCAAGGACAACATCGCCACCGCCGACAAGATGGCGACCACGGCCGGCTCGCTGGCGCTGGCCGGCCTGCATGCCAAGCGCGATGCCTTCATCGTCCGGCGCCTGCGCGAGGCCGGCGCCCTGATTCTGGGCAAGACCAATCTCAGCGAATGGGCCAATATCCGTTCCAGCCGCTCCACCAGCGGCTGGAGCAGCCGTGGCGGCCAGACCCGCCATCCCTATCTGCTGAACCGCAATCCCAGCGGCTCCAGTTCGGGCTCGGCCGTGGCCATGGCAGCGGGCTTGTGCGCGCTGTCCGTCGGGACGGAGACCGATGGCTCCATCACCTCGCCGGCCAGCATCTGCGGCGTCGTGGGCTTGAAGCCGACCCTGGGCCTGGTGAGTCGCGACGGCATCATCCCCATCGCCGCCTCGCAGGACACCGCCGGCCCGATGACGCGGTCGGTGCGTGACGCCGCACTGCTGCTGCAGTGCCTGGCCGGCCGCGATGCCCGCGACAAGGCGACGCAGGAAGCGCCGGCCGGCGTCGCGCTCGATTTCGAGGCCGCGCTGCGCAAGGATGCGCTGAAAGGCGCGCGCATCGGCGTCATCCGGGCCGCCATGCCGCCGCAGCCGCAGGTCATGGCCCTGTTCGAGCAGGCGCTGAATGTGCTGCGGGAGCAGGGGGCGGTGCTGGTCGACAAGCTGGAAATCCCCAATCAGGCCAAGTACGCCGAAACCGAACTCACGGTGCTGATGCACGAGCTGAAGGCGGGCTTGCGCGAGTACCTGGCGGAGTTCCAGCCGGACGCGCCCGTCAAGACCCTGGGCGAGCTGATCGACTGGAACCGCCAGCATGCAGGCTCGGTGATGCCATTTTTCGATCAGGAACTCTTCGAGCAGGCCGAGGCGACCGAGGGCCTGGGCGCCGCGGTCTATCAGGAAGCGTTGGCGACCAACCGCCGCTATTCGCGTGCCGAAGGGCTGGACCAGCTCTTCTCCGCGCACCAGCTGGACGCCGTGGTGGCGCCCACGGGCAATGTGGCCTGGCTGACCGATCCGGTGCTGGGCGACCACTTCACGGCTGGCGGCTTCACCACGCCGTTTGCAGTGGCCGGCTATCCGCATGTGACGGTGCCCATGGGCCTGGCGGCGCGCCTGCCGGCGGCACTCTCCTTCGGGGGCCTGGCCTGGCAGGACGCCAAGCTCCTGGGGCTGGCCCACGCCTATGAACAAGCCAGCCACCGGCGCGTGCTGCCGGCCTTCCTGAAGGACTGAGGTGGGGTCTGCGGGTCAGGGTCAGGGCTTGCGCCTCGGTCCGTCATGTGGTGCTCGCCCCACATGCAGGCCTCAGGGTGTCCCCGGGTTTTCGGTGTTAACCCTTTGCCGATTTGCTGCAGATCGCACCGGTTGATGTAAGACTTTGTGTATGTTGTACGAAGCGATGTTTTTCACGGTTTTGATTCCAGATCGTCGCTAGACTGCGTCGACCTTGAAGAGTTAAAGGGGCCTTGGGATGTTTGCTGACAATGCAGGTTTTCTTGCCGCGGGGGCGCTCGATGCCCTGCGCGCGACCCTGCAGTCAGGGAGCGCCAACAGTGCCGGGCCCGTGCGCGCTTTCCGCATCAGCGCCGCGATGTCGGCCAGCCAGCGTCTGCAGGCGCGGGAGCTGGTGGGGCGCAAGTACACCGAGCGGGGGTACGCCATTGCCGCCAAGGCGGGGCAGGCGGCAGCCGCCGGCCGCGAAGGTCACGAGGCCGATCTGCTGACCCTGACGGCCGCCCGCGAGGGCGCGGTGCTGGGCACGCTCAGCGTGCGCTTTGACAGCAGCGAAGGTCTGGCCGCAGATCAGGTCTTCCAGACCGAGATGCGCCAACTGCGTGCCGGCGGGCGCCGCCTGTGCGAGTTCACCCAGTTGGCCATGGACATCGACGAGGCCTCCAAGCGCATCCTGGCCTGCCTGTTCCACATGGCTTACCTGCAGGCATGCCGTCTGCGCGGCGCAGAGCTGCTGGTGGTGGAGGTCAACCCGCGTCATGTCGGCTATTACCAGCGCATGCTCGGGTTCCGGGTTTGCAGCGAGGAGCGGATGAATCCGCGTGTCAAGGCGCCGGCGGTGCTGATGTGTCTGGATTTCCAGTACGCGCAGCAGCAGATCCTGCGGTATGGCGGTCAGCCGCATCTGGGGCCGGTGGCCCGCTCCCTTTATCCCTTCGGCTATTCGGCCGCCGAGGAAGAACTGCTGCTGGAAGAGCTGACTGCATCGCGCCAGTAGGCAGTTTCCGGCAGGCGCGGGTGGCTTGCCGGGAGTCCCGGGGCGGAACCCGCCAAAATTGCCAGCCTTCCCTGAACGAACCGGCGCCAGCCGGTTTTTTGCATTTCAATGCCTGTGGCGCTCTTGCCTTACGGCCTCAGGGGGGGGCACGTGCTCGGTCAGCGTGCCAGGTTTTGCGCGTCTGTCTCGCGCCAGCCCAGCTGAAGCGACAGCTCACGTGCCACGCGACGGAGCTCCCGCGCGACGGTCCCCGTCTCGGCGAGCTCCAGATGGCCGCTCGCGCCGATGACGGTCAGGCTCAGCACCATGCGGCCAGCATCGTCGAAGACCGGGGCGGCCAGGGCGGAGACGCCCGCCACCACGCCATCCCGGGACTGCGCCAGTCCGGCGCTGCGGGTCTGTTCAAGGACGGCCTGGAACTCGCGTGAAAAGGCGTCGGGTGCAAGCCCGGACTCCGGCGCGATGTGCGCCTCCGTGCGCAGCGCCTCCAGCACCTGTGCGCTTGGCAGATAGGCAGCGAACAGGCGCCCCGACGCCGTGCCGCGCAAGCTCATCACCGTGCCGTGGCGCATGCTGATATGCACCGGCGAAGGGGCTTCCGCCACCCGCACGATGGTGGGGCCACGGTTGCCCCAGACGGCGATGGCCACCGTGTGCCCCAGGCTCAGGGCCAACTCCTCGATGCGCGGCGTGGCCAGACGCACCGGCTCGTATTGCTGCAGGCTGATCAAGCCCAGTTGCAGCGCCAGCGGGCCCAGGCCGTAGCGGCCGCCGCCGGCTTCCTGTTCCACCAGGCCCAGCTTGATGTAGCTCACCAGATAGGGGTGCGCCTTGGCCGGCGTCATGCCGGCTTCGCGGGCGAGGTCTTTCAAGGCCAGCGGGCGGCCATGATGGGCCAGGGCGATGAGCAACTGGCCGCCCACCTCCACGCTCTGAATGCCGCGCGGGCCGCGGGCTTCGGCCTCTTTGCCGGGGGAATCGGTGTCGTCGAGCATGGTGCGCAAAAGGGGATGGCGGCGCATTATCGGGTGCACTGGTGCTGTGATCTTAAATTAGATATAGTCAAACTGATTCGCAAGGATTGAATTGACCATGAGCAAGACTTTTGCCTCGCAGGCGGACCTGGACGAGAAGCGTGTCAGCTTCGACAAACTCTCGGAGCACGCCTACGCCTACACCGCCGAGGGCGATCCCAACACCGGCGTCGTGATCGGCGATGACGCGGTCATGGTCATCGACACCCAGGCCACGCCGGTGATGGCGCAGGATGTGATTCGTCGCATCCGCGAGGTGACGGACAAGCCCATCAAGTATGTGCTGCTCTCGCACTACCACGCGGTGCGGGTGCTGGGTGCCGCGGCCTACGAACCCGAGCACGTCATTGCCAGCCAGGACACCTACGAGCTCATCGTCGAGCGCGGTGAGCAGGACAAGGCCAGCGAGATCGGCCGCTTCCCGCGGCTGTTCCGCAACGTCGAGACGGTGCCGCCGGGCCTGACCTGGCCCACGCTGACCTTCAGCGGCCAGATGACGCTATGGCTGGGCAAGCTTGAGGTGCAGATCCTGCAGTTGGGGCGCGGTCATACCAAGGGGGACACCGTGGTCTGGCTGCCGCAGGACCGCGTGCTGTTCTCGGGAGACCTGGTCGAATTCGACGCCACACCCTATGCCGGCGATGCCTATTTCGAGGACTGGCCGCAGACGCTGGCCAGGCTGGCCGCGCTGAATCCCGCCAAGCTGGTGCCAGGCCGCGGCGCCGCCTTGCAGACGCCCGAGCAGGTGCAGGCGGGCCTGGACGGCACCCGCGCCTTCGTGTCCGAGCTCTACGCCGCGGTGAAGGCGGGCGTGGCCGCGGGGCGTGACCTCAACACCGTCTACCGCGAAACCTACGCCGCCCTGGAGCCCAAGTATGGCAACTGGGTGATCTTCGCCCACTGCATGCCCTTTGACGTGACCCGTGCCTACGACGAGGCCAGCGGCCACACCCACCCCCGCATCTGGACCGCCGAACGCGATGTCGAGATGTGGCGCGCCCTGGAAGGCCAGTGAGCGCCCGTCGGCCGGAGGCAGGCAAGACCTGACCCTGACAGAGACCATGACAGCGAACCCACCGAGGACCGAGGAGAAATCATGAAGATCGAACGCATCCACCACGTCGCCTACCGCTGCAAGGACGCCAAGACCACCGTCGAGTGGTACGTCAAGCACCTGAACATGGACTTCGTGCTGGCCATCGCCGAGGACAAGGTGCCCTCCACCCAGGCGCCCGATCCCTACATGCACCTGTTCCTGGATGCGGGCAACGGCAACATCCTGGCCTTCTTCGAGCTGCCCAACTCGCCCGAGATGGGGCGCGACACCAACACGCCGGAATGGGTGCAGCACATCGCTTTCAAGGTCGACAGCGTGCAGACGCTGGAGGAGACCAAGGCTCGGCTGCAGGCCGCCGGCATCGAGGTGATCGGCGTGACCGACCACACCATCTTCAAGAGCATCTATTTCTTCGACCCCAACGGCCACCGCGTGGAGCTGGCGGCCGATGTGGGAACTCCCGAGATGTACAAGGCGCTGGACGCCTGCAAATGGGAGATGCTGGACGAGTGGAGCAAGACCAAGCGCGCGCCCAAGCATGCCGCCTGGATGCATGACAAGGCCGTCGCTGCGCCGCAATAAGCGAGCCGTGCGCGTCATCCTCCCGGAGTGACCATGCTCAGCACCTACCAATACCCGGTGTTCGACTACCGCCAGAGCGAGGAACAGCGCCTGGGCAGGCCGCAGCCGCACACGGCGGTGGTGGTGGGCGCCGGGCCTGTCGGGCTGAGCCTGGCGCTGGATTGCGCCTCGCGCGGGCTGCGGGTGGTGGTGCTGGATGACAACAACAGTGTCAGCATCGGCTCGCGGGCGGTCTGCTATGCCAAGCGCACCCTGGAGATCTGGGACCGCCTGGGGATGGCCGAGCCCCTGCTCGCGCAGGGCGTGAAGTGGAAGGTCGGCAAGGTCTTCCATCGCGAGCGGCTGGCCTACCAGTTCGATCTGCTCCCGCAGCATCGGCACAAGCTGCCGGCCATGATCAACCTCCAGCAGTACTACCTGGAGGAGCGCCTGGTGGCCGCCTGCGAGGCCTCACCCTTGATCGAGTTGCGTTGGAAGCACAAGCTGCTGGCGCTCTCGCAGGATGAGGCGGGCGTGCAGCTGCAGGTGGAAACGCCCGATGGCGTGTTCGACATGCAATGCCAGTGGCTGCTGGCCTGCGACGGTGCAGGCAGCGATACGCGGCACATGCTGGGCGCCGAATTCGTTGGCCAGGCCTTTCATGACCGTTTCCTGATTGCCGACGTGGTGGTCGAGCCGCAGGCAGCCGCTGAGATGTCGGCCCAGCTTCCGGCACCTATGCGCGGCCATGGCGCCGCCTTGCGCCGCCTGGGCGCCGAGCCCGAGCGCTGGTTCTGGTTCGACCCACCCTTTCATCCCGGGCAGTCGGTGCTGTTGCACAAGCAGTGCGCCAATGTCTGGCGCATCGACTTCCAGCTGGGCTGGGGCGCCGATCCGCAGGAAGAGAAGAAGCCCGAACGGGTGATTCCCCGAATCCAGGCCATGCTCGGGCCGGACGTGCCCTTCGAGCTGGAGTGGGTCTCGGTCTACCAGTTCGCCTGCCGCCGCATGGAGCGCTTCCGGCATGGCCGCGTACTGTTCGCCGGCGATGCGGCGCACCAGGTCTCGCCCTTTGGTGCGCGGGGCGCCAACACCGGCGTGCAGGATGCCGAGAACCTGGCGTGGAAGCTGGCCGCCGTGGTGCATGGCGATGCGCCGGCAGCTCTGCTGGACAGCTACGACCAGGAGCGCACCTTCGCCGCGGACGACAACCTGCTGAACTCCACCCGCTCCACCGAGTTCATCACGCCCAAGAGCCGTGCCTCGCTGCGCCTGCGCAATGCGGTGCTGGAGCTTGCGCGCAGCGAGCCCTTCGCACGGCCGCTGGTCAACAGCGGCCGCCTCTCCACGCCCACGCCTTATGTCAACAGCGCTCTGAACACGCCGGATGACGCCGACGCGGCCTTCACCCATGAAAGCCCGCGCCCGGGCAGCCCGATGCTCGATGCCGCCCTGCGCGTGGGTGAGCAGCCGGGATGGCTTTGCGACCAGTTGGGTCGCGGCTTCCAGCTGCTGAGCTTCGGTCCGGCCCAGCCTCTGCAGGTGGACCGTCTGGCCGTCGAGGTGCTGGAGGTGGGGCGCGATCTCATCGACAGCGAGGGCCTGCTGGCCCAGCGTTACGATGGCCGGCCCGGCACGGTCTACCTCTTCCGGCCCGACCAGTACGTGGCGGCGCGCTGGCGCAGCTTTGACCCCGCGCGGGTGGCAGCCGCCGTGCGCAAGGCCCTGGCGCAGGAGTTCCTGGCATGAGTGAACATCACCTGATCCGCGAGCCGCATCTGCCGGACCCGGACGGCTTCTATGAGCAATTGATCGACGCGCAGCGCGACCTCTCCGACGAGCAGGCCGAGATGCTGCTCGCCAAGCTGGTGCTGATCCTGTCCAATCACATCGGCGATCGCCAGGTGCTGGCCGAGGCCCTGCGTCTGGCGCGTGCCAATACGTTGGGAGCCTGACCACGCCCCAGCCTCATTTCCCCTGGCCGGACCGAGGGCCGGCCCCGGCAAGCCCACATGCGGGCGCAAGCCTCAACCAAAACGAAAACGCAGAACCAAAGCCAAGACCGACATGAGCCTGATCGACCACACCCATGACCCGGCCGCCCAGAGCTGGGTGGCCAGCGCCAACACGCCCGACACCGATTTCCCGATCCAGAACCTGCCCTACGGCCTGTTCCGACGCGCCGGCAGCAATGACAGCGCCCGCGTCGGCGTGGCCATCGGGGACCAGATCCTGGACCTGCGCCTGGCGGCCTCTGCCGGCAAGTGGAGCGCGGCAGACGCCGTCTTGCTGCACCACCTGGCGCATGGGGACCTGAACGCCGTGATGGCCAAGCCTGCGGCCCAGCGTCGCGCGCTGCGGCACGCGCTTTTCGCCGCACTGCTGGCGGGTTCGAAGCAGGAAGCCGCGCTGAAGCCTTGCCTGGTGCCCCAGGCCGAGGCCCAGATGGCCGTGCCCTGCCGCATCGGCGACTACACGGACTTCTACACGGGCATCCATCACGCCACCACGGTGGGCAAGCTCTTCCGTCCGGAAAACCCCCTGCTGCCCAACTACAAGTGGGTGCCCATCGGCTATCACGGCCGGGTGTCCTCCATCGGCGTGAGCGGCTCCACCGTGCGCCGCCCGCTGGGTCAACTCAAGGCCCCAGACGCCGCCGTGCCCGTGCAGGCCGCCTGCAAACGCCTGGACTACGAACTGGAGCTGGGCCTTTTCGTCGGCCCCGGCAACGAGCTGGGCGAGCCCATCCCCATGGCCGAGGCCGAGTCCCACCTCTTCGGCGTGACCCTGCTCAATGACTGGTCGGCACGCGACGTGCAGGCCTGGGAATACCAGCCCCTGGGCCCCTTCCTGGCCAAGAACTTCGCCACCACGATCTCGCCCTGGATCGTGACCATGGAAGCCCTGGAGCCTTTCCGCTGCGCCTTCGAGCATCCGGCCGAGGATCCGCAGCCGCTGCCTTACCTCGACAGCGAGCAGAACCGCCGCGAGGGCGGCTACGACATCGAGCTGGAAGTCTGGCTGCAGACCGACGCCATGCGCGCCGCCGGTCAGCCCGCCACGCGCCTGATGCGCTCCAACTTCAAGCATGCCTACTGGACCCTGGCGCAGATGCTGACCCACCACGCCAGCAACGGCTGCAACTTGCAAGCGGGTGACCTGCTGGGCACGGGTACGCAGTCGGGCCCTAACCCGGAAGAGGGCGGCTCGCTGCTGGAGCTGAGCCTGGGCGGCAAGCAGGCGCTGAGCCTGCCCAATGGTGAGACGCGGACCTTCCTGCTGGATGGCGACACGGTCATCTTGCGCGGCCATGCCGTGAAGGACGGTGCGCGCCGGATCGGGTTCGGGGACTGCGCGGCGACGGTCGTGCCGGCGCCGGCTGTTTGAGCGGCGGCGGGCACGCCGCCCGCCAAGGCGGTCCATGCTGATTCAGGAATGGCAAACGCCCGATGCAATGCACCGGGCGTTTTCTTTTGAGCGGCACCGTTCAGGCCGCGAGGCTTTCTTACTTGGTGGCGACGGCCCGCAGCTTCCCGTCGTTGGTCGGCTGGAATTCGCCGAAGCCGGTGCTGCCATCGGAGAACAGCACGAGCAGGCGTGAGCCGATCAGATCCCCAACGCGAACGCCCGAAGAAACATCCCCTTGGAAGTCCGGGTCAATGCCGGAGAACTTCACCGCCTTGTCAGGCGAGAAGTTCGCGAAGCGGGCGGTCACGACTTCGGTGTCGACGCCATCCATGCCCACCAAGGTGGCCGGGCCGGAGTAGGTCCCGAAGGTGTCGAAGAGGATGGGGAATTTGGCGGTTCTCGCGCTGACGCCGATTTCACGGACGTCTGCGCTGCTGGCGTTCTGCAGGTTGAGATTGATGCTGAAGCTGTCCAGCGGGCCATCAAAGGTTGCGACAAGTTCCTGTGCCATGATGTGTTCCTCACTGAGTGGATAAGGGGCTAGGGGGCGCCGAGCCGCGAGCCCGGCGCATCGGCGCGATCAGAGCATCACGCTCTTCGCAAGCACACTATTCGTTTCTCAGGAGAAGGTTGCATCCTCAAACTTGACGAGGTAGCGGGATTTGGGGCGCGCAATCTAGGGGGTAGCGATTAGGCCCTGTTCGCTGGAAGAGAGAGCGTCGGGGTCCACGCGTGTGTCTCGTCCTGTCCTCGCTTGCGGTTCACCGCGCGATCCACGCATCCGCCCACGCAAAACCCACGCCCGGCTCGTAGGCGTTGTTGCTGCTGGACCAGACATTGCACCAGCCGCTGTACGGCGCCGGGCGGCATTCGTAGACCTTGCCGTTCTTGTTCTGCAGCACGCGGGTGCCGGCCTTGTAGCTGCCCAGGCCCGCAGGGAAGACGTAGTCGTAGCCCGTGCCGCCGGCGGATTTCAGGGTCAGTGCGTAGGTTTTCTGGACCACCGCCCCGCCGCTTCTGGGCGTGCCCTTGACGACCAGCTGGTAGGTGCCGGCCGCGGGCTTGCTCAGGGGCAGCGTCAGGGTCTGGCCGCTGTTGTTGAGCGATGCGTTGGCGCTGGCCTTGGCCACGCCGGCCGCGTCGAACAAGGTGGCGTTGACGTCAAGCTGGCCGACGGCCGTGACGCTGAAGCTGAGTGTCAGGTTGCCGTCGCCACCGATGGTGTACTCACTGGCCAGGCCGCTGACCAGCACGTCGTTGGCCGGCGGCGGGGCCTTGTCGATCTGGATCTCCACCCGCGTCAGCTTGCTGTCGTCGCGCACGAAGACCTCGTTCTGACCGTAGGCCGGGTTGATGCTGCCGTCGACGGCCTTTTGCCCCGCCTTGAGCAGGGTCTGCTCGGCGTTGACCCGCGTGGCGAGCAGGTAGGGCCAGGTGTTCCTGGCGCCGTCCGCGCTGCTGCCGATGGTGATCCGCGTCGCAAACTCTGCCCGCTCGCCCGTGGCGTCGAAGACCCGTGTCGAGGCCTTGTCGCCAACGGCCAGGTCCACGCTGGGGTAGATGGTGCCCTTGGCCGTCCAGCCATAGGTTGGCGGCGTGCCATCGAACTGCAGGTCCAGCAAGTTGTAGAAGCTGTTGCTCGTGTCCGCGATTTCCCAGACGGCCAGCACGATCTGGTAGCCCGACCGTGCCGGCACATTGCAGCTGTGGGTGATCGTCGCCGGCGGCTGGCGGCCGCCGCCGTCCACCTGGCAGAAGGGGGTGGAGTCGAAGCTGGCGCGGCTCAGCTTCACATTCGGGTTCCAGTCCGCCCGGGTGATGTAGTAGCGCCAGTTGCGCGTGGCGTGGTTGGCGGTGAAGGTCCAGCTGAAGCTCTGCAGGCCGGGCTTCATGGGCCTCTTGGTCCAGCGGGTGGCGGTCTGTTCGTCCAGCTCGGCAAACTGCGCCAGACCGGCGCTGCCGATCTTTCCGTCCGCGGGGCCGGCCGCCGGGTAGCCGGTCGGCGCCTCCAGGCTCTGGGGCTCGTACTGGATGGCGCCGCAATTGCTGTTGCCGCCCTGTTTGCACAGCAGCGACCGGGATTCCGGGCTGCTGACGTAACCATGTGGGTACGCGCTCAGCGGTACAAGCAGGGCAAGCAGTATTCCCCAGAGACTGGTCCTCATCATCACCTCCGTCGTTGTCGCGCCATTGTGGAAATTGTGCGGATGGCGCGCAAGTGGATATTTGTTGGTATTTATCCGGTATCTGTTTCGGTCTGTATCGCCTAAGTGGCGTCGGGTTTCAAACGGCTGACATCTGCACTGTCTAGGCTGCGGCACTGCTTGCCACTGGGAGGAGACATGAAGGACCAGTCCCATGAGTCCATCGAATGGGCCAACCTGCGTCAGGCCGAGGCCTACTGGCACTGCGCCGAAACGGCGCAGGCGGTGCGGCGACGCCACCAGTTCTTCATCTGGACTCAGGCCAGCCTGCAGCGACTGCTGCCGCATCAGCTGATGCTGTGCAGCGCCTGGTCGCCAGTGAGGCGGCAGTTGCAGTCCGAGTTGTTCAACAGCCTGCCGCTGCCCGAGCCTGCGCTGCAGTGGATGCAGGAGCCGGCATGCCAGGGCTGGTTGACGCAAGGCTGGCTCCGCGCCGGCGGGCTGGCCCAGGTGCTGCCGCTTGCGGCACTGGAGGCCCCAAGCGATGGCGGGCGCGGTGCCCAGGTGCTGGCTCAGTTGCAGGCCGCTGGATTGAGTCATCTGGCCGTGCTGGGCGTTTCGCGTCCCCAGCGCAGCGAGGAGCTGGAAACCTTCTTCCTGCTGATCTCGCGCGAGCCCCTGGCGGCGGCACTGTTGAACCTGGTGACGCCCATGCTGCACTGCTGCTGGCGCCGGGTGCAGGCCCAGGAGCTGCAGCTGCAGCAGGGGCACTCCCACATCGGAGCCGCCCCCGCGCACGGTGTGACCGAGCGCGAGCGCCAGGTGCTGGCCTGGATGCGCCAGGGCAAGAGCAATCAGGAAATCGGCTTGCTGCTGGGCATCAGCGCCCTGACGGTCAAGAACCACGTGCAGAAGATCCTGCGCAAGCTCTCGGCCAGCAACCGCGCGCAGGCCGTGGCGCAGGCCATGTCTTTGCAGTTGATCAACGAGTCTGGCGTGCGCTGATGCCTTGCCGGCGGGCGCGAAGACGGGATGCCGCCAGGCGCAGGGCGACGGCGAGCAGCAGCCCCAGGGCGTCGGCCAGCAAGTCAACCCATTCGGCGGACCGTCCGGGCACCTGCGTCTGCAGCACTTCGATCAGTCCCCCGTAGCCCAGCAGTCCCACGGCGGCTCGACGCTGACGGCGGGGCCAGCCGAGTCCGGCCAGCAGCATCAGGGTGCAAAAGGCACTCAAGTGGTTCAGCTTGTCCCAGCCCAGGTCAGCGACCCTGGGTGGCGTGGGCGTCAGGGCCAGGTACCCGACGAACAGCGCGGTGAAAGCAAAAAGTATCTGTGTCAGCCTGGGTGACAAGGCGATGCGCAAGAGCTGCTGCATGGGAGGCGCTTGATTCCTGCGGCCCGCGACATGCGGGTCGGGCGGACAGTATCGCCCCTGACCGATGACGTCGCCCGATGGCTACCGCCACTTCCAGCGTTCCTTCATTTCATTGATCAGCGCCGCTTTCTCCCGCATGAACTCGCGCATGGCCACCACTTCTGCCGGGTATTTGTAGGAAGAAAGGTACCAGTGGCCGCTGGCATGGGGCAGGTCTGGGTCGAACACCGGCACCTCGCCGCCCTCGCGGACCACATGGGCGAAGTAGTACTCGGCGATGCGCGTGTTGAGGTAGGCACCGTCCACACGCCCGCGCTGCAGTTTTTCGTACAGGCGGTCGTATTGCACCGACTCCTCGATGCGCATCTGGCCCGAGTTGATCAGCTGCTGGTAGGGGTAGGGCGTGAAGCCATTAGGGATGCCCAGCACCTTGATGCGCGAGACGCCCTTGCCCACGTCCTGCGGCCGGACCATCACGCCGTCGATGAACTCCATCATCGGCGCGTAGGCGATGCGCAGGCTGCCCTTGAGCGTGGTCACCCAGTTCGGGTTGTCCGGGAAGATGAAGTCCAGGTCGCCGCGCACGAACATGGCATCACGGCGTTTCAGCGGCAGGACCACGTAGCGGAACTCCAGCCCGCGACTCGCGGCAAAGGCATCCAGCATGTCGCGGCCCAGGCCCTGGTAGATGCCGTTCTTCCATTCGGAGTAGGGCAGGAAGTTCTCGTAGTCCTCCACGCCCACGGTGTAGACCTTGCGGGCCTGGGCGGCTGCGGCGGCCGGTGCCAGCAGCGTGGACAGCAGCAGTTGACGTCGCCTCATGGAACCTCCCTGTGCCCGGGCGTCCCGGGAGTGGAGCAATGAAGGGGTCGATGCCTGCAGTGTCGCTCAGCGCAGCTTCTGTTGCCAGTGTGGGGATGACAATGCCGACGCCGTGGTGCGAGAACGCTCCATGCCAGAGCGCTCCATGCGAGCACAAGCCATTTGAGAAAACGCAGTGCGGAAAAACTCGGAGCTGGAAAAACAAAGGGCCCGTCCATGTGAACGGGCCCTTTGCAGAAATCTTCGAATTTTATCGAATGAGAATTCTGGTGCCGGTGAAGAGAGTCGAACTCCCGACCTTCGCATTACGAATGCGCTGCTCTACCAACTGAGCTACACCGGCGAAAGACTGCGACTATAGCAGAATTTACGGCGTCTGCTCAAGATGGTAGCGCGTCACGCGTTCCACCTCGTTCTTGGAGCCCAGCACCACGGACACGCGCTCGTGCAGCTTGGTCGGCTTGAGGTCAAGGATGCGTTCGCGGGCGTTGGTGGCGGCGCCGCCGGCCTGCTCGACGAGGAAAGCCATGGGGTTGGCTTCGTACATGAGGCGCAGCTTGCCGGCCTTGTTGGGCTCGCGCTTGTCCCAGGGGTACATGAAGACGCCGCCACGGGTCAGGATGCGGTGCACGTCGGCCACCATGGACGCGATCCAGCGCATGTTGAAGTTCTTGCCTCGCGGGCCTTCCTCGCCGGCCAGGCATTCGTCGATGTAGCGCTTCACCGGGGCGTCCCAGTGGCGCATGTTCGACATATTGATCGCGAACTCCTTGGTGTCTTCCGGAATCTTCACGCCTTCCTGCGTCAGCACGAAGCTGCCCTGCTCGCGGTCCAGCGTGAACATCGCCACGCCGTCGCCCACGGTCAGCACCAGCGTGGTCTGCGGGCCGTAGACGCAATAGCCCGCGGCCGCCTGCGCGCTGCCGGGCTGCAGGAAGTCGTCCTCGCTGACGCCCTTGCTGCCTTCGGGCTTCTTCAGCACCGAGAAGATGGTGCCGATGGAGACGTTGACGTCGATGTTGGACGAGCCGTCCAGCGGGTCGAACATCAGCAGGTACTCGCCCTGCGGGAAGCGGTTGGGCACCAGGTAGATGCCCTCCATTTCCTCGGAGGCCATGGCCGCCAGGTGGCCGCCCCACTCGTTGGCCTCGATCAGCACCTCGTTGGCGATGATGTCCAGCTTCTTCTGGACCTCACCCTGCACGTTCTCGCTGCCGGCTGTGCCCAGCACATCGCCGAGAGCACCCTTGTTGACGCTGATGGCGATGCGCTTGCAGGCGCGGGCCACGACTTCGATCAGCAGGCGCAGCTCCTGCGGGATGTGGCCGTGCTGGCGCTGCTGCTCGATCAGGTACTGCGTGAGGCTGATGCGACGGGTCATGAAAATGCCTTGAAGTTGCGAATGCGGGTCAGACGCTGGCCAGCCGGGCTCAGGCAGCGCTGCTGTCCGAGGCCAGTGCGCGCTCGACGATCTCGCGCACGTCGTTGGACAGCTCGGCCTTGGCAGCCACGCGGGCGATGGCCTCGCGGGCGGCGCTGCGGTAGGGCTCGGCCAGCACGGTCCAGCGGTCCATGGCGCGGGCCATGCGTCCGGCCAGCTGCGGGTTGATGCCATCCAGGGCCAGCACCTGCTCGGCCCACAGCACGTAGCCGGCGGCATCGGCGCGGTGGAAGGCGGCCGGGTTGAACATGAACAGCGAGGCCAGCAGGCTGCGGGCGCGGTTGGGGTTCTTCAGCGTGAAGTCCGGGTGCTGCAGCAGCTGCTTGACACGGGTGAAGGTCTTGCCACCATGCTCGGCCGCGCGGGCCTGAAGGGCGAACCACTTGTCCACCACCAGGGCCTCGTGCTTGAACAGGCTGTGGAAGCGCTGCAGCGCGGGCTCGGCCAGCTCTGCGTGGGCGTTGACCAGCGCAGCCAGGGCGCCCAGGCGCTCGGTCATGTTGGTGGCGTCCTTGAAGCGCTGGTAGGCGCGGCCGGGCCAGACGGTGTCGCCTGTGCGGGTGGCGTTGAGCACCAGCATGGACAGGGCCAGGTTGGCCAGGGCGCGCTGGCCGGACTGCACCGGGGTCGGCTCGTAGCCGCCCTGCACTTGGTTGGCTTCGTAGGCGGCGGCCCAGTCCTCGGCCAGCGCGGCGGCCAGCTGCACGTGGGCGGCCTCGACGGCGGCATGGATCTCCTGCGGGTCCACCACCTCCAGCTGCTCGGCCACATAACCCTCGCCGGGCAGGGTCAGGGCCAGTTCCTTGAAGGCCGAGTCCAGCTGCGGGTCGCGCAGCACGGCGCGCATCGCCTCGATGTAGGCGGCGTCCAGCTCCAGCGCTTCGCCCGTGCGCACGGCCTTGAGGATGCGGTTCAGCGCCAGGCGCTGGCTGGCTTCCCAGCGGTTGAAGGCGTCGGCATCGTGCTGCAGCAGCACCAGCAGCTCGGCGTCGCTCAGGCCATCGTCCAGCACCACCGGGGCCGAGAAGCCGCGCAGCAGCGAAGGCACGGGTTCGCTGGCCACGCCGGTGAACACGAAGGACTGCTCGGCCTGGTCCAGCACCAGCACGCGCTCGGTGCCCACCGGGGCGGCTTCGCCTTCCAGCTGCAGGGGCAAGACCTGACCCTCGCGGCTCAGCAGGCCCATGGTCACCGGGATCACCTGGGGCAGCTTGTGCTCCTGGCCGGGTGTGGCGGGGTTGTGCTGCTTGAGCGTCAGGGTGTAGGTCTGCGCGGCGGCGTCGTAGCTGCCGCGGGCCTGCACGCGCGGGGTGCCCGACTGCGAGTACCAGCGCTTGAAGGCGTCCAGGCGGGTGGCCAGGTCGGAGCCGGGGTTGGCATCGGCGATGGCGGCGGCGAAGTCGTCGCAGGTCACGGCCTGGCCGTCATGGCGCTCGAAGTACAGCTTCATGCCGGCCTCGAAGCCCTTGCGGCCGACCAGGGTCTGGTACATGCGCACCACTTCCGAGCCCTTGTCGTAGACCGTTGCGGTGTAGAAGTTATTGATCTCGACGTAGGAGTCGGGGCGCACGGGATGGGCCATGGCGCCGGAGTCCTCGGGGAACTGCGTCGCGCGCAGCTGGCGCACGTCCTGGATTCGGCAGACGGCACGGGCGCTTGGCGCCGCGGCCATGTCCATGCTGAATTCCTGGTCGCGGAAGACGGTCAGGCCTTCCTTGAGCGAGAGCTGGAACCAGTCGCGGCAGGTGACGCGGTTGCCGGTCCAGTTGTGGAAGTACTCGTGCGCGACGATGGACTCGATACGGGCGAAGTCGGCATCCGTCGCCGTGGCCGGCGAGGCGAGCAGGGCGCTGGTGTTGAAGATGTTCAGGCCCTTGTTCTCCATGGCGCCCATGTTGAAGTCGGACACGCCGACGACCATGAAGCGCTCCAGGTCCAGGGGCAGGCCGAAGCGGGCCTCGTCCCAGACGATGGAGGCGATGAGGCTGTTCATCGCATGCTCGGTCTTCTCCAGGTCGCCGCGGCGGACGTAGACCTGCAGCAGGTGGTCCTTGCCGGCACGGGTGCGGATGCGCTGCTCGCGCGAGACCAGGTCGGCGGCCACCAGCGCGAAGAGGTAGCTGGGCTTGGGGAAGGGGTCGTGCCACTTGGCCAGGTGGCGGCCGTTGTCCAGGTCGGCGGTCTCCAGCAGGTTGCCGTTGGAGAGCAGCACGGGGTACTTGGCCTTGTCGGCACGCAGGGTGACCGTGTAGACGGCCATCACGTCCGGACGGTCCAGGAAATAGGTGATGCGGCGGAAGCCCTCGGCCTCGCACTGCGTGAAGAAACCGCCACCCGAGGTGTAGAGGCCCGACAGCGAGGTGTTCTTCTCAGGGGCGCAGGTGTTGCGGATCTCGAGGGAGAAGTCGGCGTCCGGCGCGCTTTCGATGACCAGCTCATGGCCTTCCTGGCGGAAGGACACGCTCTCGCCGTTGATCAGCACGCGCAGCAGGTTCAGCTCCTCGCCATGCAGGCGCAGCGGGCCGTGCGGCACGGCGGCATTGCGCTCGATCTGCATCTTGCTGGTGACCAGCGTCTTCGCCGGATCAAGGTCGAAGGTCAGGTCGACGGTACGGATCCAGTAGGCCGGAGCCACGTAGTCTTCGCGGCGGATCAGGGCGGTGGTGCCTTCACGCATCATGGCGGGCTTCCTCGTTGTGTTTGTCATTGCCCGGGCTCGTGACCCGAAGCTGTTGAATTCAATCAGGAGAGACGCGAACGTCGGCACGCCCCAGCCTGCATTCCCCAGCGGGTCCCGCTGATCCGGCTCCGCCGGTCAGCCGGGGCCGCCCCCTCGAGGGGGCCGGCGCAGCCGGTAGGGGGTGGGTCATCAGACGCCTTGTTTCAGCGAAGCAGTGATGAAGGCGTCCAGGTCGCCATCCAGCACCTTCTGGGTATTGGAGACTTCCACGTTGGTGCGCAGATCCTTGATGCGGCTCTGGTCCAGCACGTAGGAGCGGATCTGGTGGCCCCAGCCCACGTCCGTCTTGCTGTCCTCAAGCTTCTGCTGCTCGGCCATGCGCTTCTTCATTTCATGGTCGTACAGGCGCGAACGCAGGCGGCGCCAGGCCACGTCACGGTTGCTGTGCTGCGAGCGGCCGTCCTGGCACTGCACCACGATGCCCGTGGGGATGTGGGTCAGGCGCACGGCCGAGTCGGTCTTGTTGATGTGCTGGCCGCCGGCGCCGGAGGCGCGGAAGGTGTCGGTGCGCACGTCGGCCGGGTTGATGTCGATCTCGATCGAGTCATCGATTTCCGGATAGACGAACAGCGAGGCAAAGGAGGTGTGGCGCCCACCCGAGGAGTCGAAGGGGCTCTTGCGCACCAGGCGGTGCACGCCGGTCTCGGTGCGCAGCAGGCCGAAGGCGTACTCACCCTCCACCTTGATGGTCGCGCTCTTGATGCCGGCCACGTCGCCCGGCGTCTCGTCTTCCATCGTGGTCGTGAAGCCCTTGCGCTCGCAGTACTTCAGGTACTGGCGCAGCAGCATGCCGGCCCAGTCGCAGGCTTCGGTGCCGCCGGCGCCGGCCTGGATGTCGATGAAGCAGTTGCTGGGGTCGGCCGGGTTGTTGAACATCCGGCGGAACTCCAGTTCCTCGACCTTCTCGGTCAGCTTGGCCGCGTCGGCCTCGATGGCTTCCAGGCCGCCGATGTCGTTGTCGGCCTTGGACATCTCATAGAGCTCGGTGTTGTCGGCAAGGTTGCTGCTGAGGTAGTTGATGGTCTCGACCACCTGCTCCAGCGAGCGCTTTTCCTTGCCCAGCTCCTGGGCGCGCTTGGGTTCGTTCCAGACGTTGGGGTTCTCCAGCGCCGCATTGACTTCGTTCAACCGCAGGGATTTGCGGTCGTAGTCAAAGATACCCCCTTAGCGCGTCGGTACGCGCTGTCAGGTCGGCGAGGGTCGTGCCGATTTGGTTGATGCGTTCGATGTCCATGACGGATCCTGATGGTGCCGGCTTGGCCGCCGGGCACAGTCTTTTGAGCAACCGCATATTTTAAGCTGTTGCCGCTGCGTTCCTGGCAACCAAAGTGCCGGCATGGGCCCGCCCCGATGCCAGCGAGCCGATGCCTGAGGCACACTGCGCACCGGACGCCTGCCATGGACCCTCTGCACCAGCCCCCCACGCCTGCCCGCGAACGCCGCCAGCGCCGCTACTGGCGCGCCACGCGCCGACTGACGCTCGGTCTTCTGGCTGCCTGGACGCTGCTGAGCTTCGGCCTGACCTGGTTTGCCCGCGAACTCAGCTTCAGCTTCTTCGGCTGGCCCTTCAGCTTCTGGCTCGCCTCGCAGGGTGCGCTGCTGGGCTATCTGCTGATCGTCGGGCTCTACGCCTGGCTGATGGCGCGCCTGGACGAGGAGCACCGCGAGGACGCCGGCGACTGAGGGGTGAGTCGAGCGTCCGAGATCCTTCCCGCCGCCTCCTACCCGTCTTTGCCAAGCCCGCGGATCAGGGTTGCTCCGGCTGTCAGTACTGACACTTGGGACAGTTGACGGCTCTGTTCATAGTAGATATGGGCCCTGCATGCCGGTTGCATTCCTGGCGCAAGACGCAGGCCCGTCCCCGGCGCCGCAATGGCCGGCAGTACTCCGTTGCGACGCTTCACCCGCGGCACCGACCGCGTCTCCACCCAGAGAGATCGTCCATGAAGCGTATGTTTGTTTCCCCGCCGTCCCGCTCGTCCAGCCCCAGCCGGCAGCCCCTGCCGGCGCTGACGCTGGCTTGCCTTGCCGCCAGCCTGGCTACCTCGGCCCTGGCCGCCGAGGGCACCGAGCTGGGTAGCGCCAGCACCCTGATCCAGACCCTGAAGCAGCAGCACCAGGGCCGCCAAGCCCTGAGCCTGCAGGCTCAGGACGGTGCCCAGCTTCCCGTGCTGGTGCGCGATTTCTTCGAGCAAGGCGGCCGGGTGTCCATCTCCGGCCGGCATCGCGACGCCGAGGACTCGATGTTCTTTCTCAAGGGCGACGGCAAGACCCTGCGCGGTTTCCTGGTGCTGCACGGGCAGAACAAGGCCTGGGAATACAGCACCGACGCGCGCGGCGTGGTCAGCGTTCGGCCGGTGCCCTTGAGCCGCGTCTACCCGGACCTGGACGAGGACTTCCAGCGCAGCAACCGCAGCACGGCCAGCCTGGCCCAGATCGCAGCGGCCCATCCGGTCTACAGCCCGATGGCGCTGCGCCAGGCCCCGCACATCGGCCCCTACAACAACCAGGACGTCACCAAGCTGGAGAGCAAGCCCGGCAGCCCCTACGTCTTCTACCTGAACACGGCCGCGGTGATGAGCGGCAGCACGCCGCTCAACGGCGTGACCAAGGAGCAGATGTACCGCGCCTGGCAGTCGGTGGCGGACCAGTACTCCATGCTGCAGCTCAACGTCACCACCAACAAGGCAGTCTATGACGCCGCCCGCACGGCCAATGTGCTGCGCACCGGCGTCATCAATTTCGTCAACCAGGACGGGCGCAGCTTCGCGCCGGTGCACTCCTTCGGCACGACCTCGGCCGGCACGCTCTACCGCAACCCGGCCAGCGGCTTCGACTACGGCTACGGCATCGGCATGACGGGCGCGCATGAGGTCGGGCACCAGATGGGCATGCTGCATGACGGCGGCGGCAGCGGCGGCGAATACTTCGAAGGCATTGCGGCCTACCAGTGGGGGCCCATCATGGGCAACTACTGGATGGGCGGCTCCTGGACCAACCAGCTCTTCACCTGGAGCAAGGGTGAGTACAACACCGCCAGCAACAAGGAGGACGACCTCAAGATCATGACGGTCGACGAGGCCGTGCCCTACATGGCCGATGACAACGTCAACGGCAAGGCCCTGGTCCTGCGCGCCGGCGGTGAGATCAACCCGGCCGACAACTGGGGCCAGATCGAGCGCAACACCGACACCGATGTCTTCAGCTTCAGCCTCACCAGCGCCGGCACCTTGAACCTGCGGGTCGATCCCATCGAGTACCTGCGCATGCTGGACGTCGACGCCACGATCACCACGGCCTCCGGCACCCAGCTGGCGCGCAGCAACCTGTCGGTCAACCGCTCGGCGGAGTTCGTCAACCTCAACCTGGCCGCGGGCGACTACAAGCTCGTCATCCAGGGCGGGGCCGAGGGCACGCCGCAGAACGGCTTCTCCAAGTACAGCTCACTGGGCTACTACGCGATGAAGGGCAGCTTGAGCGCCGGTTCCACGCCCTCGACCATCCCGCTGACCAGCGGCGTGGCCCTGGGCAACCAGTCGGCCTCGACCGGCACCTGGACCTACTACTCCATCCAGGTTCCCGCAGGCAGCACCAAGCTGGTGGTCAACCTGAGTGGCAGCAATGGCGACGCCGACCTCTTCGTCGGCGCCGGCCAGAAGCCGACCGGCACCAGCTACGCCTGCAAGTCCGACGGCTCCACGAGCACCGAGACCTGCACCGTCAACGCGCCGGTGGCGGGGACCTACTACGTGGGCGTGCAGGCTTACGCCAGCTACAGCGGACTGAGCGTGAAAGCCACGGTCTCGCCCTGAGACCGGTGCTGGGGCTGCATCAGCCCAGGAAGCCCTCCAGCACCGCGGCCAGCGCCGCCGGCTGGTCGTGGTGCAGCATGTGGGCAGCGTCGTCCAGGCGGGCGCGCTGCAACCGGGGCACGAGGGCGATGCGGGCCTCGAAGTCCTCACGGGGATAGCGCTTGCCCCACCACTGGCTCAGCTCGGTGAGGGCGCCCTCCACCCACAGGGTCGGGGCCTGGATGGCCTGCCAGCAGGCCAGGGCCTCGGCCTTGCGGTAGAGCACGGGGTTGGTCCGCTTGTGGGCCGGGTCGCCGAGGATGTGGAAGGCGCCGTCGCGCAGCTCGGACCACTGCGGCGCCAGCCAGGCCGCCTTGTCCGCCGAGAGGCGCGGATTGGTCTTCATCAGGCGCTGGGCGACCTCTTCCAGGCTGGTGTAGGTCTTCAGCAACTGCGGCATCTTCAGCTCGTCCAGCCACTGCCGCAGGCGCTTCGGGGATTCCTCGGCCTCGGTGTCGGGCAGGCCGAAGCCCTCCAGGTTGACCAGGCGGCGGATGCGCTCGGGCCGCACACCGGCGTAAGTCATCACGATGTTGCCGCCCATGCTGTGGCCCAGCAGATCCACGGGGCGGCCGGGGCTGAGGGCATCCAGCAGGGCGTCGAGGTCACCCAGGTAGTCGGGGAACCAGTAGGCGTCGCTGGCCGTCCAGTCGCTGAGGCCGAAGCCGCGCCAGTCCATGGCCACCACATGGCGATCCGAGGGCAGGGCGTCGACCACGAACTGGAAGGACGCGCCCACGTCCATCCAGCCATGCAGCATCACCAGCAGCGGTCGCTCGGACGATTCCATCGAGGCATCGCCCCAGTGCAGCACGTGGTGATGAAGGCCGCGCAGCAGCAGCATGTCGCTGCGAAAGGGACGGCGTGGCTGATAGGTGGCAGGGGCGGCAGCGGTGTTCATGGCGCCGACTCTAGCGGTTTGCGGGAGGGGCTGCTGTCCGTGCCGGGACAGACCCTGGCTGGCGTCGGGATCTCCGGACACAGTGGCTATCGCGCGGTGCGTTCCCAGCGCAGGTCGCGACGGCGGTGGCATAGTCCGGTGCGGCTCGCAAGGGCAAACCCTCCGCAGCTCTCGGCTTCAATGTGGCCGCTTGCCTTCTTGGATCGAAATCAGGGGTCGTGCAGTGACAAACCTCGGGCCGTGGCACACAGAAGACTTTGACGCGCTGTCCTGGCACGACGTGCATGTACACCGCTTTCGCTTCGCGTCGTTCAACAAGGATGAAGGCAGCGCTGAACTCGTCCTTGATCTGGACTACATCCTGAAATGGGAGCTGTCCGCGGACCAGTGCCTGTTCACCCTCTGTCGCGCTGAGCTCACCTTCCATCAGGTTTTCGGGCTCAAGCTCGATCTTGACTACGCGACGCCCAAGGCAGGCATGTGCCCCTTCATGATCGATGGCATTTACCGAGAAATGCTGGAATATCCCACGGGGTTCAAGTCATTCCGTTGGCATATCGCCCTCAGCTGCCCGGAGGGCTCCTTGCGGTTCGAGGCGCCGGCATTCACGCAGATGCTGATCGGGACGCCCGTCGTCAAGACGGGCATTCAGTCGCTGACCTCGCAAGAACGTGACGCTACGGCCTAGGTCCGGCCAGTCGAGCCAGAATCCGCCCATGGACCAACCAGCCTTCCTCATCCGCCCCGCCGAACCACGCGACCTAGCCGCCATCGTTGCCCTCATCCGCGAACTGGCCGACTTCGAGCAGCTCACGCATTTGCTGAAGGTCGACGAAGACCGGCTGCGGCCGCATCTCTTCGGCCCTCAGCCCAAGGCCGAGGCGCTGGTGGCGGAGGACGGCGAAGGCCGCATCGCGGCCTTCGCGCTCTTCTTCCACAATTTCTCGACCTTCCTGGCCCAACCGGGGCTGTACCTCGAAGACCTGTATGTGCAACCGGCCTACCGCGGCACGGGCCTGGGCCGGCAGTTGCTGACCCGGCTGGCGCAGTTGGCGGTGGAGCGCGGCTGCGGGCGCTTCGAGTGGAGCGTGCTGGATTGGAACCAGCGCGCCATCGCCTTCTACGAGGGCATGGGCGCCACGGTGATGCCGGACTGGCGCATCTGCCGCGTCAGCGGCGAGGCGCTGCAGGCCTTGGGCAGGGGCTGAGCGTCCGCTGCCGTGCTGGCCTCAGAGCCAGTCCTTGAGTCGCTCCGGCGGGCGGGCGATCAGCGCCTGCTCGCCGCGCACGACGATGGGCCGCTGCAGCAACTGCGGGTGGTGCAGCAGGGCGTCCAGCAATTGCTCGTCGCTGAGGCTGGCGTCGGCCAGGCCCAGTTCGGCGTAGAGCGTTTCGCTGCTGCGCAGCAAATCGCGCACCGGCAGGCCCAGCTGGCGCACCAGGGCTTTCAGGGTGCCCAGGTCGGGCGGCGTCTTCAGGTACTCGATGACTTCGGGAGCCAGGCCAGCGTCCTGCAGGAGGGCCAGGGCTTCGCGGGACTTGGAGCAGCGGGGGTTGTGGAAAATCTTCATGATCGCTGGGCAACAAGAGAAAACGCCGCCGGTGTAAAGAAGGCAGTGTAGAGCTGCTGGCTTGGTGGAATCCATGAGCAAGGGGCCCGGCCAGGTCGTTAGCATCCCTCGCTTGATCTGCCGACGCGAGGTATGCCCATGGCCCAGGTCTCTACCGCTGCTGCACCCGAGCGCCTGGCCGGGAGCCCGGAGGATGCCTATGCGGCGCTGCATGCCGGCTTTCGCTGGAAGGTGCCGCCGGACTTCAGCCTTGCCGAGGCCTGCTGCGCCCGCTGGGCGCGCGAGACGCCGGAGGCGCCGGCCGTCCTGTTTGACAGCGACAGCGGCTGCCGCGCCAGCTACAGCTACGGCCAGCTGCAGCGCGCCGCCAACCGCCTGGCCAACGCGCTGCAGCGGCGCGGCGTGCAGCCAGGCGATCGCGTGGCGCTGGTGCTGCCGCAGCGCTTCGAGACGGCCGTCGCGCACATTGCCATCAACCAGCTGGGCGCGGTAGCGGTACCGCTGTCCATGCTCTTCGGTCCCGAGGCCTTGCAATACCGCCTGCAGGACAGCGGCGCCGTGCTGGCCATCGCCGAAGGCAGCGTGTTGCCGGTCTTGCGCGGGCTGCGCGAGGCCTGCCCGGCGCTGCGGGAAGTCATCGCCGTGGGCGAGGGCGCCGGGCCCGGCGAGACCGCCTGGCTGACCGCATTGCAAGCCGAGGATGCGCGCTTCAGCGCCCGCGCCGCGCATGCGGACGCCGCTGCGGTGCTGATCTACACCAGCGGCACCACCGGGCCGCCCAAGGGAGCGCTGATTCCGCAGCGCGCCTTGATCGGCAACCTCAGCGGCTTTGTCGCCAGCCAGAACTGGTTCGGCTTCGATCCCTTCGACCCCAGCCGCCGCAGCGAGGCGGTGTTCTGGTCGCCCGCCGACTGGGCCTGGACCGGCGGGCTGATGGACGCCCTCTTGCCCACGCTGTATTTCGGCCGCCCCATCGTGGCCTACCAGGGCCGCTTCTCGCCACAGCGGGCTTTCGAGCTGATGCAGCAGCATGGCGTGACGCACAGCTTTCTGTTTCCCACGGCGCTCAAGGCGATGATGAAGGCCGTGCCCGAGCCGCGGCGGCATTACCGCTTGCAGCTCGAAGCCGTGATGAGCGCCGGCGAGGCCGTGGGCGACGCCGTCTTCCGCTGGTGCCAGCAGGCCCTGGGCGTGACGGTCAACGAGATGTTCGGCCAGACCGAGATCAACTACGTGGTGGGCAACTGCAGCCGCCTGTGGCCCGCGCGACCGGGCAGCATGGGACGGGCCTATCCGGGCCACCGGGTGGCCGTGATCGATGAGTCAGGCAAGACCTGTCCCCCGGGTGTCCCGGGTGATGTGGCGGTGCACCGCCGCGACCTGCACGGCGACCTGGATCCCGTCTTCTTCCTGGGCTACTGGAACCGGCCCGAGGCCACCGCCGCCAAGTTCGCCGGCGATCCGCTGGACAGCTGGTGCCGCACCGGCGACACGGCCGTGATGGATGCCGACGGCTACCTCTGGTACCAAGGGCGCAGCGACGATGTCTTCAAGTCCGCGGGCTACCGCATCGGCCCCAGCGAAATCGAGAACTGCCTGGTCAAGCATCCGGCGGTGGCCAACGCGGCGGTCGTGCCCAAGCCCGATGCCGAGCGCGGTGCCCTGGTCAAGGCCTTCGTGGTGCTGGCGCCCGGCCATCGCGGTGACGCGGAACTGGTCGAGGCCCTGCAGTCCCTGGTCAAGGGCCAGCTGGCGCCGTACGAGTACCCCAAGGAGATCGAGTTCATCGAGACCCTGCCCATGACCACCACGGGCAAGGTGCAGCGTGCGGTGCTGCGGCAGCTGGAGGCGCTGCGCGCGCAACAGCCCTGAGCGGGCCTGAGCAAGCCTGAGCGGACCTGAGCCGCGCCGGCCCTGGCGCTCAGCGATTGCGCATGGACGCCGGTGCGGCCGCTGGGCTCCGGCGGTGGCGGGCCGGCGGGCGGCGGATTGCCCTTGGCGCATTTGCCGCTGGCCTCGGCCAGCAGGTAGAAGGGGGCGCTGAGCAGGCCCATGCCGCCGCCGGCGTACTGGCCTTTGCTGCAGTCGCCATAGCCTGCCTGCTGCATCTGGCGGCCCAGCTTCTCGCTGGCGCTGACGCCCACTTCCTGCCCTTGGGCTTCCAGGTGACGCTCGCCGCTCAGTGGTTCGCGCGCCGCCTGGCGCAAGGTCGCGCGTGTGGCCGCGCTGTCGATCAAGCGCTCCTGGGGTGCCGAGGATGGGGGCGCCGCCGGCAGGGCCAGGCTCTGGGGCACGTCCGCGCTGCGTGGGACGGGGATGTCGGCCGGTGCTTGGTCGGGCCGGCTTGTTGCAGGGCTGGGGCGGGCCTGCGGTGCTGCCTGGGGCCGGCGCTCGGCGGTCGGGGCTTGACGGGGCAGCTGAGGACGCAGTGGCTTGTCGGCCAACAGGGCCACGGTGATCCGTTGGGGTTCGCGCGTTGGGGCGGTCCGCGGCTGCAGTCGGCTGGAGGCCAGACCGGCGAACAGCAGCAGGTGCAGGACGATGACCAGCAAAGTCAGTGGCCATCGCTTTGGCGCGGCGGGCAGGGGGGCAGGGCTCATGGCAGGCAGGCGCTCAGGCGGGGCGGTCAGCCCTGCTCGTCTGGGGAATCGGTTTCCGGGCCGGGCTCGTAGGCCAGCAGATCGCCCGGCTGGCAGTCCAGCTCGCGGCAGATGCGGGCCAGGGTGTCAAAGCGAACACCCTTGACCTTGCCCGACTTCAGCAGCGAGAGATTGGCCTCGGTGATGCCCACCCGCTCGGCCAGCTCCTTGGAGCGCATCTTGCGGCGGGCCAGCATCAGGTCCAGTGTGACGACGATGGGCATCAGACGAACTCCGCGTTCTCCTGCGCCACGCGCACGGACTCGCGCATGATGCGCGCCATGGCCACCAGCACCAGGCCCAGCATCAGCAGGGTGTAGTGGTCGGTGCTGATGCCCAGCACCAGTTGGCGCTGGCCTGGCGGGTTGTGCCAGCTCAGGGCCAGCACGGCGAGGGTGTGGCTCAAGGGGCGTGCAGCCGCCAGCGCCAGCAGGCCCCAGCCCAGCCATTGCAGGTGGCGCACCGAAGTGAGGTCGAAGACACGGCCCGCGCCGTAATGACCGAACAGCCGCCAGACATGCCACAGCAGCTGCAGGCCGGACAGCAAAGGCAGGCTCAGCGACAGCCACAGCAGGGCCAGCGTCAGCCCGTCCGGCGTGCGGTAGGGCAGCTCGGGCATCACCTCGTGCAGCACGTACTGGATCATCAGCTCGGGCGACCAGGCCAGTTGCACGGCGTACTGGGCCAGGCCGCAGGCGCCCAGCAGGGCCAGGAGCTGCACGGCCCGCGCCAGACCCTTGAGGGCGAAGGGCGACGGCGTGGAGGGGCGGTGAGAGGCGGCCATCATCAAATCCGAAGTCTGGAAATTATTGTATGACAGCAATTAATTTATGTGACGATGGCATTGGTCATGGCAAGGCGGCGGTCTGAGGCACACTGCCGGGCCTGTGTTGTGATTTGTCTTCGCGCATGTCCAAGAAGTCCTCCCATGTCAGCGAAACGCCGGCCACGCAGTTCCTGCGCGGCCACGGCGTTGCCTTCACCGAGCATGTCTACGATTACGTCGAGCACGGCGGCACGGCCGAGTCCTCGCGCCAGCTGGGCGTACCCGAGCACGAGGTGGTCAAGACCCTGGTGATGCAGGACGAGAAGGCCCAGCCCCTGATCGTGCTGATGCATGGGGACCGCACGGTGAGCCTCAAGGAGCTGGCGCGGCAGATCCCCTGCAAGAAGGTCGAGCCCTGCAAGCCCGAGGTGGCGCAGCGGCACAGCGGCTACCTGGTCGGCGGCACCTCGCCTTTCGGTACGCGCAAGGCCATGCCGGTCTTCGTGGAGTCGACCATCCTTGAGCTCGCCCGGATCTGCATCAACGGCGGACGGCGCGGCTATCTGGTGGGTATCGAGCCCCGGGTGATCACCGAGCTGCTGCAGGCGCGGCCGGTGCAGGGCGCCAGTGCAGAATAGCGGCCCATGCAAGACCTCCTCTACCCCTTGCTGGCCGCCGTGGCCGGCTATCTGCTGGGCTCCCTGTCTTTCGCGGTGATCATCAGCCGCGTGATGGGGCTCTCCGATCCGCGCAGCTACGGCTCGGGCAATCCGGGCGCGACCAACGTGCTGCGCTCGGGCAACAAAAAGGCCGCCCTGCTGACCCTGCTCTTCGACGCACTGAAGGGCTATGTGCCCGTGCTGCTGGTGCTGCTCTTCGGCCAGCGCTTCGGCCTGGGCGAGGACAGTGCTGCCTTCGTGGGCCTGGCCGCCTTCCTGGGCCATCTGTGGCCGGTGTTCTTCAAGTTCGAGGGCGGCAAGGGCGTGGCCACGGCCGCTGGTGTGCTGCTGGCGGTCAATCCGCTGCTGGGCGGCGCCACCTTGCTGACCTGGCTGATCATCGCGTACTTCAGCCGCTATTCTTCGCTGGCCGCCATCGTGGCGGCGGTGTTCGCGCCCTTCTACCAGATGCTGATCTGGGGGGCATCGCCCACGGTGCTGTATGTGGCGCTGATGGGCCTGCTGCTGGTGTGGCGCCACGAGGCCAACATCAAGAAGCTGCTCAATGGCACTGAAAGCAAGATCGGCCAGAAGGCCGGTGGTGCAGCAGCACCGGTGGGCGCCAGCAAGAAGCATCCGCATGGCCAGGGCTACCAGGCTCGGGGCCATTCGCACCATCACGCAAAGGATGGCGCGAAGAACCAACAAGCCAAGAAGAAGGGCAAATGATGACGATCGAACGCTTTGATGTCGGGCAGCGCATGTCCGAGATGGCCGTGCACAACGGCGTGGTCTACCTGGCCGGCCAGGTGGCCTCGGATGCCAGCCTGGACATCACCGGCCAGACGGCCGACGTGCTGGCCCAGATCGACGCCCTGCTGGCCCGTGCCGGCAGCGACAAGACCAAGATCCTGCGCGCCCAGATCTACATCGCCGATGTCGCCGAGTTCGCCGGCATGAACGCTGCCTGGGACGCCTGGGTGCCGGCCGGCCACACGCCGCCGCGTGCCACCGTCGAGGCCAAGCTGGCCAAGCCGGAATGGAAGGTGGAGATCGTGATCACCGCGGCGGTCTGATCCCCACGGCCTGATCGCACAGTCTCAGGACAAAGGCCCCGTCCGGCGCATGCCGGCGGGGCCTTGTTGCTGGCGCGTGGACGGGGCTGCTCAATCGGGGATCTGGTACTGCGCCGAGCCCATGAGGTCAACGCCGCACTGCAGGTTCTCGGCCCAGTCGATGAAGTCCTTGACCGCCGCCCCCGCCATGGGGGCGCCATGCTGCGGCACGATCATGTGGATGTCCAGTTGGCGCACCATCGCGGCCCATAGGCGCAGCACCTTGTTGCTGACCATGTAGCGGCGGTGGAAGCCCTCCATGCGCTTGAGGTGCGGGCCGAGCTCGGTGATGGTCTGCTCCGGGTTCAAGTCCGCGCCCAGCGAGGCGCCCAGGTCGCCGGAGAACAGGATGCGGCTCACCGGGTCGTAGAACTGGAAATTGCCTTCGGCATGCAGGAAGTGCGCGGGCAGGGCGACGAGCTCAAAGCTCGCGCTCCCCTCACCCAGGCGCAGGCGCTGCCCGGGGTCGGGGATGCCCACGATGCGGCCCAGGGTCTTGCCGGGCTTGCAGAAGTGCGGGGCGAAGCGTTCCCAGATTTTGGAGATGTAGACCTCGGCATTGGTGGCCGTCATCCAGCGATCCAGCGACGCGATGATGTCCGGGTCCGCATGGGAGGCCAGGATGGCCGCGAGCTTGTGCGGGGGGAAGTGCCGCGACATGCCCAGGTAGAGCTCGTTGTAGGCCAGGTTGCCGCCTGGATCGATGATGCAGCCGCTGCCCTTGTTGACGATCAAGAACTGGTTGGACTGGACGGCCTCGCCGTCCTCCTCGCTCAGCTTGGCGAACATCAGACAGACGTGATCGTCCTTGCGGAACAACTCGATGGACACGGGCTCTCTCCCTGCTTTGGATGAGCCCTCACTCTAGGTGGGGGAATAAGGCGGCGTCTTGAGACGGCTCAAGAGCGGCGGTGAATTCTTGGCCTGGATCAAGAATGGCCGGGCCGCCTGACGGGGCCCGGCCGAAAAGCTGCACGGCTTGCGGCCTTACTGCGCGGCTACCTGGGCCGGCCAGGGCTGGGCCTGGATGTCGAGGCGGAGATGGCGGCCGCCTTCGTTCACGTCGACCCGGACGGGTTCTCCGGACTTGAACTCCAGCTGGGGTTGCGCCAGCAGGGTCAGGGGCTGCCCCTGCTCCAGCTTCAGGGCGAGGTGATAACGCCCACCAGCGGTGGCCTTGGTTGTGACACCAATGCGCAGGGGCGTGCCCGCCTGCGCATTGGCATCGCTCTTGAACTCGACGGCCGCGGCCTGGCCGTCCTGCACCATGAGCCTGGGCTGGCCCAGCAGGGTGCTGCCCTCATGGATGCTGAGGCGCAGCTCGATGGGCTGCGGCGCCGGCTTGGCGTCCTGGGCCTGCACGCTGTAGCCAAGGCCGCCCAGCAGCAGGGCGCACAGGCCGGCGCCCAGGCGCACTCGCCAGGCGTGGCGGGCATGAAGGGGGTGCTTCTTGAGCATCATGATTCTCCGTTTCAGTGGGTGGGTGTCTTGCCAGGAGGCCGCCAGCGCAGGCCAGGCGGCGCCGAGGTCGGGCGATTGGCCTGCCTTGAGCAGGGCATGGGCGTAGTGCGCGAGGTCCTGGGAACTCGCGTGCTGAAGCACGAGGGCGTCGCAGGCCAGCTCCTGGTCCTGGGCGAAGTGCCGCAGCGCCCACCAGGCCAGGGGGTTGAACCAATGCAGGCAGGCGATCAGGCGGGCCAGCAGCGTCCAGGCGTTGTCGTGTCGACGTGCATGGACGGCTTCATGCGCCAGCACCAGGGCCTGTTCCGCGGCGCTGAAGCGCTGCTCGAAGTCAGCCGGCAGGACCAAGCGGGGCCGCCACAGGCCGATCAGCGCGGGACTGCAGCCGGCCGGGCTGCGCCAGGGGGCCTGCGTGCGGTCCAGATGCGCGCGAACCTGTGCATGAGCGCGCCACTGCAGGAGCAGCAGCGCGCCGAACCCGGCCAGCCAGCCCAGCATCAGCAGGCGGGCCATGTGCGTGTCCGTCGGCGCTGCCACGGCGCTGTCGACCCAGGCCTGCGGTGCTGCGGGCACCACCAAGGTCAGCGGCGGCAGGGGCGGCAGGCCGGCCGCGCCGGGGGCGAGCAAGCCCAGCAGACCCAGCGGCAGCGCCAGCCATGCTGCATGCGCCGCTCGCGGGCCCGCGGCGCGCATCAGCACGGGGCGCAGCAGGGCGAGCAGCAGCACGCTGACGCTGAAGAAGGCGGTTTGGCGGGCCAGCCCGTTCAGGCACACCGTGGCATCCAGCCCGGTGTTGACGAAGGGCAGGCTCAAAGCTGCTCCCCACGGGCCTTGCGCCAGGCATTGTCCAGCGCTTGGTGGCTTTCCAGCTCCTTACTGTGCCGGGCGTTCATCTCGGCCAGTTGGGTACGCTGCTTCGGCGACAGCTCCTCCATCTGCCGCTGAAACGCACGGATGAAGCGTTCGGAGCGCGGGTTCTCCAGGCTGATGCTGACTTGCGCCTGCAAGGCCTGACCTGCGGCGTCGGGGAGCACGGCATGCAGGCTGGTCGGCAGCTGGCCGGGACGGATGTCCTGCAGCTGTGTGAGCGTCTTGCTGCAGGTTTGGTCCATCAACTCGCCCTGGGTGCGTACGTCACCGTCGGGGTAGCCATACAGGTGCACGGCCAGGCACCAGCCGTCCATGGGCATGTTCATGGTGAGTTGGCGGTAGCTGTCGACTGGGGTGCCCAGCGAGTAGGCGGTCGCGAACTCCTTTTGCTGCCACGCTGAGCGGCCCAGCTGACTGTTCAGTTGCACAAGGATCGCCAGCGGCTTGGCGCCCTGGGTTTGCTCCGCCTTTGCGAGGTAGCTCATCAGCTCTTGCGTCAGCTGCTGGGGGTCGGCTGAGGGCGAGGGTTGCGCGGCCTTCGCCAGCACCGTGATGCCCAGGCACAAGCTCAATGCAGTGGCTCGCCCCACTTGCCGCTGCCAGGCGGGCCGGCGGTGCAGGCGCAGGCCTCGTACGCGCTCCACCAAGGGGTGCTGATGAGCCCAGCCGGTGCTGAGCACAGGCACGCTGCGCTTGGGATGGGACTTCAGCAAGGCGTCGATATAGGTCTTCACAAGGGGCTCCTCTCCTGAGCCGGTTGACGTTTGTCGATTCAGTACCGCGGCATCGCAGGCCAGTTCCTGGTCCTGGCGCATGCGGCGCAGCGCCCACCAGGCCAGTGGGTTGAACCACTGCAGCACCAGCAAGCCGGCCGCCAGCAGGTTCCAGACGTTGTCGTGACGTCGGGCGTGCACCGCTTCGTGGTCCAGGATCAGGGCCTGCTCCCGCGGGCTGAAACGCTGCTCGAAGTCCTGGGGCAGCACGAGGCGTGATCGCCAAAGCCCAAGCAGGGCAGGGCTTTCGCCCGCCGGGGCGATCCATTGCGCGCCGCTGCGCTTGAGCCGGACGCTGAAGCGGCGCTGGCGCCAAGTCAGCAGCACCAGCAGCGCTGCTGCGCCCAGCGTCCAGAGTCCGACGGCCAAGCGCTGAGGTTCCATCGCGGGTCGTGCCGTCGCGTCCGTCGTGCCGCGCCGAGTTGGCGCCGACGGTGCGGTGGTGTCGACCTCTGCCGACGCGGGCTTCATCCAGCTAGGGAAGGTCTGAGCCAAGGACTGCATCGGCACAGGCAAGACCTGACCCTGCAGCAGGCTCGGCATCCATGGGCTTAGCATCATCAGGGGCACCAGCAGCCAGGCCAGGTACACGGCGCCGGCATCCAGCAGGCGCCGCAGCAAGGGGCGCAGCAGGGCCAGGAGCAGCACGGCAACGCTGAATAGGAGGCTTTGCTCCAGCAGCAGACGAACCCAGGTGGCTTCAGTCATTTTCATACTCCCGGATCAGCTTCTTGAGCGCCTTCAGGTCGGCCTCGCTGAGCTTGCGCTCCGACGAGAACTGGGCCACCAGCGGGGCCAGGCTGCCGCCGAACAGGCGGTCCAGCAGACCCATGCTCTGACGCTTCAACCAATGCTCGCGCTGCAGCACCGGGCTGTAGAGATAGCGCCGTCCGTCCTTCTCGGCGCTGATGGCGCCCTTGTTGAGCAGGCGGTTGAGCAGGGTCTTGATGGTGGCCAGCTGCCAGTCCTGCCGGTCCTGCAGGGCCAGGGCGATGTCCTCGGTGCTCTGCGGGGCACGGTCCCACAGGACTTCCATGATCTGTGCTTCGGCGTCGCTGATGTTCATGGTTAGATTACGGTTGTAAACGCCGCTATTGTTTACGCACGTAATCGATGCTGGCAAGCGGGGTGGGCTAGGGATTTACCCGATGGGGCCGTGGAAACGAAAAGCCCGCCGAGGAGGCGGGCTGGGGCGGAGGAAGCCAGGTGACTCTGAAGGCTTGGCGCCTGCATGCGCCAAGCCCTTCGTCGGATGAAAGCCAGGTGACTCTGGAGGCTTGGCGCCTGCATGCGCCAAGCCCTTCGTCGGATGAAAGCCAGGTGACTCTGGAGGCTTGGCGCCTGCATGCGCCAAGCCCTTCGTCAGGCAGAAGACCGTCCGCAGGGACGGTCTTCTGTCCTGACTCAGTCCTCGTTTTTGAAGACGAGTTTGACTTCGTGGGTCTGCTTCTCGCCCGTGCCTTCAAAGCGCCACTCCATCAGCGCGCTGGTCACGGCACGGTCGAAGATGCGCTTGGGTTCGGCTTCCAGGATTTCGACACCCGTCACCTTGCCGTCGGCGTCGATCAGGATCTTGGCCTTGACCGTGCCCGAGTTCACACCTTTTTGCGTGGCTTCGCGCGGGAATTCGGGCGGCACTTTCTTGATGACCTTGGGGCTGGCGTGTGCAGCAACGCTCAGCAGCGCGGCACCCACAAAGGCCAGCAGCCAGCGTGAGACGCTTTTCTTGTCGGTCAGGGAGCTTGTAGTCGTGCGCTTCATCTGCATGGTATCCCCAGGGAGTTGCTCAATCATTTGCCGGTACGGAAGAAGTCCACGGCCTGCAGCAGGCGCGAGGAGCTGTCGGTCAGGGCCCCGGTGGAGCGGCTCAGCTCGCTGACCAGGCTGGCGTTTTGCTGCGTGCTGCGGTCCAGCTCGTTCATGGCCTGGTTGACCACGCTCACGCCTGCCGCCTGTTCCTGGGCCGAATGCGAGATCTCCTCGATCAGCTGGCCCATGTTGTTGACTTCGTCGACCACGCTGCGAATGGTGGCGCCGGCGTTGTTGACCAGGGCCGTGCCGTTCTCGACCTTGACCGAGGACTCCTGGATCAGCACCTTGATCTCCTTGGCGGCCTGAGCGCTGCGAGAGGCGAGCGCACGTACCTCGGAGGCCACCACCGCGAAGCCCTTGCCGTGGTCGCCGGCACGGGCGGCTTCCACCGCGGCGTTCAGCGCCAGGATGTTGGTCTGGAAGGCGATGCCGTCGATCACGCCGATGATGTCGCCGATCTTCTTGGAGCTGGCGCTGATCTCCTGCATGGTCTCCACCACCTGCGCCACGGCATTGCCGCCAGCCGATGCCGACTGCCGTGCCTTGCCGGCGATGTTGGCGGCCTTGCGGGTCAGCTCGCTGGCGCCGCTGAGGTTGGCTGCGATCTGTTCCACCGAGGCGGCCGTGGTCTGCAGGCTGGAGGCGGAGCGGGCTGTGCGCTCGGAAAGATTGTTGTTGCCGCCGGCGATGTCGCCCGAGTTCTGGGCCACTTCGTGCGCCGCCGTGCTGACGCTGCTGACCACGCCCCGCAGCGCGCGCTGCATCTCCTGCATGGCATCCAGCATCTGGCCCAGCTCGTCTCGGCCCATGTTGCGGATGTCGTGGGTCAGGTCGCCCTGGCTGATGGCCTCGGCGGCACTGCGCGCCTCGTGCACCGGCACGATGATGCTGCGCGTGATCAGCAGGCCGCCGCCGGCACCCAACACCACCGCGGCAATCACCAGCACCACGGTGATGATCACCGAGTTGCGCGCCAGCTCGCCGCCCGAGATCGCCAGGTCATGGGCGGATTCGAACTGCAGGTCGACCAGCGATTTCAGGCCGTCCTGGTAGGCCTGCTGGGCCGGGCGGACGTCGGTGATCAGGCTTTCACGGGCCTCGTCCGGGCTGCCATCCGCCTGGATCTTGAGGAACTTGGCGACCGAGGCGAAGAACTTCGTCTGCCGTTCCTTGACGCTGGCCAGCACCTCGGTTTCCTTGGGCGTGTCGATCTGCTGCTGCAGTGCGCCCAGCTGCTTGTCGATCTCCTGCAGCGCGCCGTCGATGGCCGCCTTCTGCTTCTTGATCTGGCGGGCTTCATCCAGCAGCAGCAGGTCGCGCGACGCGCGGGCGATGACGTTGACGTTGCTTTCCAGCGCGTTGGCCGCGGCGATCTTGACCAGGCTCTGGTTGGCCGTGCGATCCAGATCCTTGGAGAGACGGTTGGCGCTGTTGGCCCCATAGGCGCCGATGACCACCAGCAGCACGATCAGCAGGCCGTAGCTCAAGGAGAGGCGCTGGCTGATGCGCAGGCTTGTGAGAAAGCTCATTTTTTATCCTCGCTCTTATCCTCGCTCATGTCCTCGCGATGGTTCTCGCGCTCGAAACCCCGAGACGGGCGGGCGCCCTCCGAGGCGGGCACGCGATGCCGGCGGGACCCCTTGCCGCACTCTGGCGTGCCTGTGTCGGATTGTGTCGGCAGCGCTCATGCTGTGGTGTGGCTCAAATGCGCGCAAATTGATGCGCATTTCGCGATCCTGTTGCAAATCTGTGCCGCCACAGCGCCTCATTCCAGCTGCAGTCCGAGGCTCTGCGGGTTACCCCGGCCCTGCCTGATCAGCACGGGTTCGTCAGCGCTGAGGTCGATCACCGTGGTGGGCTGCATGGGGCAGGCGCCGGCGTCGATGATGGCCTGCAACTGGCGGTCATAGCGCTCGCTGATCTCCTGGGCATCGTTGAGCGGCTCGCTCTCGCCCGGAGGGATCAGCGTGGTGGCCAGCAGCGGCTGGCCCAGCAGCTCCAGCAGGTCCAGCGTGACGCGATGGTCCGGCACCCGCAGGCCGATGGTGCGGCGCGAGGGATGCGAGACCCGCCGCGGCACCTCCTTGGTCGCTTCCAGGATGAAGGTGAAGGGCCCGGGCGTGGCGTTCTTCAGCAGCCGGTATTGCTTGTTGTCGACGCGTGCGTAGGTGGCCAGCTCGCTGAGGTCGCGGCACAGCAGCGTCAGGTGGTGCTTCTCGTCCACGCCACGCACGCGGCGCAGGGCGTCCGCCGCGGCCTTGTCGTCCAGATGGCAGACCAGCGCGTAACTGGAGTCGGTGGGGATGGCGACCACCCCGCCGGCATGCAGGATCTGCACCGCCTGGCGCAGGAAGCGCGGCTGCGGGTTGTCGGGGTGGACTTCAAAGAGTTGGGCCATGGGTGCATTGTGTGCCGCCCATGGCCCGCGGGGTGTGGTGTGGATGCCGCGGCGGCGTATCACTCGATATTGATGACGAAGTCCTGTGCCACCTCGAAGCCGCCCTTGGAGGGCTTGCAGACATAGCGGCTGACGGCCTCGCGAATCGACGTCTGAAGCGCCGGTTCACCGGTGATACGGATATTGATGGGTTCACCCCTGGCGCTGACTTCGTAAACCGCCTTGAGTTCGAACCGGCCACGCAGGTCCACCATGGGGACTTCTGGCTTGGGCATGACGTGGCACACGGCGCTGGCGGTCAGCAGCTTGTCCTGCGGTGTGGGTGCCTTTGGGGCGTCCGCCTTCAAGGCCTGGACGGCGCCACCCGCCAGCAAGGCGACAGCACACAGGCCCAGGCGCCCCAGTTGGCGACGCCAGTTGGGCAGGTGCGAACAGAACTTCAGCATATCGATCCTCTCCTTCAGGGGATGGGTGAGCTGCCAGGCCGAGGCAGCGATCGGTACTGCAAACTGGGGGTCCGCCTTCAGCAGGGCCTGCGCGTAGCCTCGCCACTGACCGGGCTGCTCGCGAAGCACGGTGGCGTCACAGGCCAGTTCCTGGTCATGCCGCAGTGCGGGCAGGGCCCACCACAGCAAGGGGTTGAACCAGGCCAGGGCCTGCAACAGGGCAGCCAGCAGGCGTGCGGCGTTGTCGTGGCGGCGCGCATGCAGGGCCTCGTGGACCAGCACCCAATGCCGCTCCTGGGCGTTGAAGCGTTCTTCGAAGTCCATGGGCAGCAAGAGGCGCGGCCGCCAGATGCCCAGGAGCCCGGGCGAGCTGCCGCGCGGCGTGCGCAGGCGATCGTGCGGATCCCGGGGCAGGTCGCGCACGAAGCGCCGATGCCTCATGCACTGCCAGCCCAGCATCAGCGCCGCGCCTGCCAGCCACAGCAGGGGCCACAGCAGCGGCACGTCCGGCCCGGACCGGCCGGCGCGCTGCAGCGGGGCCAGCGCGGCCTGCCAGATCACAGGGTCCAGCACCAGCCGCGGCAGACCAGTCCCGGGCAGGGCAGCACAGGCCATGCACAGCAGGGGCAGCAGCCAGAGGGCATATGCCTCTTGCGCGCCCGCAAGGCGGCGAAGGGGGCGCCGCAGCAGGGCCACGGCGACGAGCCCCACGCTCAGGCCCAGGTGCGCCTGCCAGAGGGTGTCCAAGGCCTGCTCAGCGCTCATCGTCATGCTCCTTGAGCAGTTGGCGCAGCGCCTCGGCGTCTTCCGGGCTGAGCTTGCGCTGGGCCGAGAAATGCGCCACCAGCGGCGATAGCCGCCCGCCGAAGACGCGGTCCAGCAGGCCCAGCGACTCCTTGCCCTCCCACTGGGCACGCTCGACCAGCGGTTCGTAGAGGTAGCGCCGGCCCTCGCGCTCGGCCTTGACCGCGCCCTTGTTGAGCAATCGGTTCAGCAGGGTCTTGACGGTGCCCAACTGCCAGCCATCGTCGGCAGGCAGAGCGGCGAGGATGTCCTCGGCACTGAGCGGGTGGCGGCCCCAGAGGGCCTGCATGATCTGCGATTCGGCGTCGGAAATGCTGCTCATGATTCGACAACAGTTGTTGACGAACTGATTGTCAACGTCTGTTGTCGATGCTGCCATCCCAGGGAAACCCGGGGGGCACGAGGCTCAGTGCAAGGGGGCGATGATGCGCGCCTGCAGCGCTTCCCAGACCGGCGTCAGGCGGCCGGAGAGAGTGGCGAGCTTGCCGAGGTCGGTATGGCTTTCGTCGGGGCTGTGGAAGTCCGAGCCGCGCGAGGCCAGCAAGCCGAATTCCAGTGCGGTCTCGGTGTACCTGGCCGCTTCGGCGGCCGTGTGGCTGCCCGTCACCACCTCGATACCCCGGCCGCCATGGGCCATGAACTCGGTGATCAGCGCGTATTCCTCGGTGGGCGTGAAGTCGTAGCGGCCCGGATGAGCGATCACGGCCTCGCCCTGGGCTTCGGTGATCCAGCGCACGGCGTCACTCAGCCGCGCCCACTTGTGCGGCACGAAGCCCGGCTTGCCTTCGGTGAGGAAGCGACGGAAGACTTCGGGCACGTCCTGGCAATGGCCGGCGTCCACGAGGAAGCGGGCGAAGTGCGTGCGCGAGATCAGCTCCGGGTTGCCCACGTACTGCAGTGCGCCTTCATAGGCGCCCTTGATGCCCACCTTGGCCAGGCTGTCGGCCATCTCGCGGGCGCGTTCGCCGCGACCGCCGCGGGTCTGGCGCAGGCCCTGCACCAGGGCTTCGTTCTCATGATCGAAGCCCAGGCCGACGATGTGCACCACGCGGCCCGCGAAGGTCACGGAAATCTCGCAGCCCGTGAGGTAGTGCAGGCCCATCTGCCCGGCGGCCGCGATGGCGCGGGCCTGCCCGCCGACCTCGTCGTGGTCGGTCAAGGCCCACAACTCCACGCCGTTGGCCTTGGCGCGCGCCGCCAGCGCCTCGGGCTCCAGGGTGCCGTCGGACACCTTGGAGTGGCAGTGGAGGTCGGCGTTGCTGAGGGCGTTGATCGTATTCACACAGCCATTCTAGGGGCCGGCCCCGAGGCGCCTTCGGCCGGGATGCAAAGCCCCTGAGCGCGTCGCTGTCGGCGCCTCAATGCCGGCCAGCAGCGCTCACGCGGAAGCTGCTGATCGCGGCGGACAGGCCCACCGCCTGGTCGCGCAGGCTGCTCGCGGCGGCGGCGCCTTGCTCGACCAGCGCCGCGTTCTGCTGCGTCATCTGGTCCAGGTTGGCGATGGCCTGGCCGACCTCGCCGATGCTGCTGCTCTGCTCCGTGCTGGAGGCGGTGATCTCGCCCATGATGTCGGTCACCCGCTGCACCGAGCTGACGATTTCCTGCATGGTGCTGCCGGCCTCCTGCACCAGGCTGGCCCCCGCCTCGATGCGGTCCATGGAGCCGGTGATCAGGCTTTTGATCTCCTTCGCGGCCTCGGCGCTGCGCTGCGCCAGAGAGCGCACCTCGCCGGCCACCACGGCAAAGCCGCGCCCCTGTTCGCCGGCGCGCGCGGCTTCCACCGCGGCGTTCAGCGCCAGGATGTTGGTCTGGAAGGCGATGCCGTCGATCACGCCGATGATGTCGCCAATTTTTTGCGAGCTGCTGCTGATCTCGCCCATGGTCTGCACGACCTGCTGCACCACCTCGCCGCCGCGCTGCGCCACGCTGGACGCGCTGCTGGCCAGCTGGTTGGCCTGGCGCGCCGAATCGGCGTTGTGCCGCACGTTCTCGGTCAGCTGTTCCATGGAGGACGCCGTCTCCTCCAGGCTGGCCGCAGCCTGCTCGGTGCGGGAGGAGAGGTCGTGGTTGCCCGAGGCCACCTCGGAAGCGGCCACCTGGATGGACTCCGAGCCCTCGCGGACCCTGAGCACGATGTTGCGCAGGCCTTCCTGCATGCGGACCAGGCTGGTGGAAAGCGCGCTCAGCTCGTCCCGGCCCTCGATGCGCAACTCCTCGTCGAGATGGCCGTTCTCGACCGCCGCGGCAAAGGCCATGCCTTGCCGGATGGGGACGAGCAGCGAATGCGCGATGCGCCAGCCGATGAAGGCCGCCAGCGCCATGCCTGCCAGCAGGGCCACGATGATGACCGTGGTGATGGTGGCGTAGACGCCGGCGATCTTCTCGCGGGCCAGCTGCACGAAGCGGTCCACCGTGCTCAGGGCCTGGTCCAGTGCCTGTTCGGCCAGGTCGATGGACTTCTTGGCCTCGCGCGGCGCGTCCCAGGCGGCCTTGAGGTCCCCTGCCATGTCGCCCTTGGACAGCTGCGCCATCACAGCCTGCATGCCGTTGCGGTAGGCATCGAAGTTATTCCGGATGTTGGCCAGGCCCTCCCGGACCTTGGGATCCTTGACCCGCTGCTCCAGATCCTTGAGCCCGGCATCGGCGGACTTCATGGAGGACTCCCAGCGCTCCTGTGCCGGCTTGAAGTCGGTCACGCCGATGGCGGCGAAGATCATGTCCTTCTCGTAGCGGCGCGCCGTGAGCATGCCGGCCCGCAGGTCGTCCACGCTGCGCAGCGAGGCCACGACGCTGTTGTTGAAGGCGTCGAAGGCGCTGAACATGGTGCGGGTGGCCATCCAGCCGCCCACTCCCAGCACGAGCATCAGCAGCACCATCAGGCCGAAGGCCAGGCCCAGCCGGGCCTTGATGGACAGTTGTCGCAGCATGGCATCTCCTTTTCTTCTTGAAGAGCGCGCGCCGCGCCCCCACCGGATCGATCACCCGGCCGGGGCGAGTGCGGTCGTCAAGCATGCGCTTGCCGGCGCCTGGGCGGCAAGCGGAAAAAGGAGGCCGGCGTGGCGCTGGTCACGCAAACCACGCAAACCACGCAAACGGCAGGAAGCCGTGGGCAGGGCTCAGACGATGGCTTCCACCACCATCTGCACGCGCTGCTGGCCCTGGTACTCGTCCAGGCTCAGGCGGTAGGCCATGCGGGCCTGCTCGGGCACCGGGTCGGTGTGGCCGAACCAGATGGCGTCGCGCAGCAGCCCGCCCTGGCGCACCCGCAGCTTGAGGTGGCGCTCGCCGACGATGCGCTGGGCCACGATCTGCACCTCGTCGCAGAACAGCGGAGCCTCGAAGGCCTGCCCCCAAACCTGGGACTCCAGCTCCTGCACGGTCTGGGCATTGAAGGCCTCGGCCGGCAGCGGACCGTCGGTGCGCAGCGTGCGCTGCAGCGCCGCCTCATCCAGCCATTCGGCCGCGACCTGGGTCAGGGCTGCCCGGAAGGCTTCGACTCCGCCTTCGGCCAGCGTGCAGCCGGCCGCCATCGCGTGGCCGCCGAACTTCCTCAGCAGGTCCGGATGGCGCTTGGAGACCAGGTCCAGCGCGTCGCGCAGGTGGAATCCGGCGATGGAGCGGCCCGAACCCTTGAGTTGCCCATCGGCGCCGCGCGCCAGCACGAAAGTGGGGCGGTGCGCGGCGTCCTTGATGCGCGAGGCCACGATGCCCACGACGCCTTCGTGGAAGTCCTCGTCGAAGATCACGAGGGCAGGCGGGGTCTGCTGCTCCAGCTGCGCCTGCAGGCGTGCGAGTTGGGCCTCTGCCTGCTCGCGCATGCCGGCTTCGATCTCGCGGCGTTCGCGGTTGATGGTGTCCAGCAGCCGGGCCAGCTCCAGCGCGCGGGCGGGGTCGTCGCAGAGCAGGCACTCGATGCCCACCGTCATGTCGGACAGCCGCCCCGCGGCATTGATGCGCGGGCCCAGCGCAAAGCCCAGGTCGAAGGCGTTGGCCCGCGCGGCATCGCGGCCCGCGGCGGTGAAGAGCGCAGCCACGCCCGCTTGCATGCGGCCTGAGCGCATGCGGCGCAGGCCTTGCGCGACCAGGCGGCGGTTGTTGGCGTCAAGCTTGACCACGTCAGCCACGGTGCCCAGGGCGACCAGGTCCAGCAGCCCGTCCAGGCGCGGCTGTTCGCGGCCCTCGAAGGCGCCGCGCCGTCGCAGCTCGCTGCGCAGGGCGAGCAGCACGTAAAAGGCCACGCCCACGCCGGCCAGGTTCTTGCTCTCGAAGCCGCAGCCGGGCTGGCTGGGATTGACCAGCGCGTCCGCCTCGGGCAGCTGCACCGCGCCGTCCACCAGGGCGGGCAGGTGGTGGTCGGTGACCAGCACTTTCAGGCCCAGGGCCTTGGCATGCGCCACGCCGGCCAGGCTGGCGATGCCGTTGTCCACCGTCATCAGCAGCCGGGGCTGCAGGGGCTGGGCCAGTTCGACGATGGCGGGCGTCAGGCCGTAGCCGTGGATGGCGCGGTCGGGCACGACGTAATGCAGGGTGTCAGGTCTTGCCCCCAGCAGGGCGAGACCCCGCAGGGCCACGGCGCAGGCCGTGGCGCCGTCGCAGTCGTAGTCGGCGACCAGGCAGATGCGCTCGCCGTGCTGGATCGTGTCGGCCAGCAGGCGGGCGGCGTCGGCGATGCCCTTGAGGCCTTCGGGCGGCAGCAGCTTGTCCAGTCCGGCGTCCAGTTCATCGGGGCTGCGCACGCCGCGGGCGGCAAAGAGGCGGGCCAGCAGTGGGGAGAAGCCCGCCTGCTCCAGGGTCCAGGCGGCGCGCGGCGGGGCGTCGCGGGTCAATAGCGTGGGGCGGGTGCGCGCGTTCACAGACTCTCCAGTAGATGAGATGCCAGCCCCTGGGCCGGCCGCAGTTGCTGCCACAGGCGCTGCGGCCAGCTGCGCTGCTGCGGGCGCAGCTGCAGGGCCTGGCGTTCACCGGCCAGACTCAGGGTGGCGCTGCCGGCCTTCAGGGCGGGCAGCAGGGGGCGGATGCGCAGTGCGTCCAGCTCACGCCAGCCCTCGGCCCAGGCGGCCCAGTCCCCGGTGATCCAGGGCTGGCGCAGGCGATCGTCGAGCTCCAGCGGCTCGGGCAAGGCCTGGGGCGCCAGGGCGCCGCAGCCCCAGATCCAGACGCTGTTGATGGGGCGCTGGCCGGCGGCTTCGCGTGCGGCATTGAGCGCATGGCCATGCAGGGTCATCTGCGCTTCCATCTGCAGGCGGCGCAGCAGGCGGGGCTCGGGCAGCCAGGCGTCCACATTGCGGTGGATCACGCGGTCCAGGCTGGCGGTTCGCAGGTTCGCGAGGCACTCGTGGGCGATGAACCACTGGCCCGGCGCCAGGTGCAGGCGAGTCCAGCCTTCCTCGCAGGGGAAGAGCGGCGCCAGGGCATCGAAGAAGGCCTGCGAGGCGGCGGCGTCCAGTGCCAGATCGGCGGGGTCCAGGGCCGTGACTTGGTCGCTGCCCACGTCGCAGTGCAGGGGCGTGAGCCGGGCCCAGGGCAGGTGGCCGGGCGCCTGACCCGCCTGAGCCAGGGCCCAGGCGGCCAGCGGGACGGGGCCCTGGGCGTCCAGGCCGGCGAGATCGGCCAGCAGGCGTTCGTGCGGCAGCTCCAGGCTGTATTCGTCGCCACCGGCCGGGTTGGACGCTGCCAGAAAACCCAGGGCGCTGTCCAGGGCGCTCAGGCGCAAGGTGGCCAGCGCAGCCTGGGCCTGCGGGTCCACGGCGCTGGCGTAGGGGATCACGAGATGCATGGCGCGGATTATCCGGCGTTGCCCGGGCCCGGCCTGTCATGCGCCGGCCATGGTCCGGACATCCGCCAGACATCGGCGACGAGCAAGCTGTGCGGCATGCAGCACTCCACCCTTCTGGCGCGCGCCGCCACCCTGGTCCCGGCCGCCGCTGGCCCGGGTGCTGAAGAGCCCGCAGGCCCAGGCGAAGGCGTGCCGCGCCTGCGGGTGCGCACGGTCTGGATCTCGGACCTGCACCTGGGCACGCCGGGCTGCCAGGCCCACCATCTGCTGGACTTCCTGCGCGCGGTGGAGTGCGAGCAGCTCTTCCTGGTCGGTGACATCGTCGATGGCTGGCAGCTGCGCCGCAGCTGGTACTGGCCGCAGGCCCACAACGACGTGGTGCAGAAGCTGCTGCGCAAGGCTCGCAAGGGCTGCCGCGTGATCTTCATTCCCGGCAATCACGACGAGTTCGCCCGCAAGTACCTGCAGCACAGCTTCGGCGGCATCGAGGTGGCCGAGGACTGGATCCACGAGACGGCCGACGGCCGCAAGCTCTGGATCACGCATGGCGACCTCTTCGACGGCGTGATCCAGTGCGCCAAGTGGCTCGCTCATGTGGGCGACTCGCTGTACGAGTTCACGCTCAAGCTCAACCGCCACCTCAATCGCCTGCGGGCCCGGCTGGGGCTGCCGTACTGGAGCTTGTCCAAGTACCTGAAGCTCAAGGTCAAGCGCGCGGTCAGCTATGTTTCGCAGTTCGAGGAAGCCGTGGCGCGCGAGGCGCGGCGCCGCGGCGTGCAGGGCGTGGTCTGCGGCCACATCCACCATGCGGAGCTGCGCGAGATCGACGGCGTGCTCTATGCCAACGACGGCGACTGGGTGGAGAGCCTGACCGCGCTGATCGAGCATGCGGACGGTCGCCTGGAGATTCTGGACTGGATGGCGTTCAGCCAGGACGGCGGCGCCCTGTCCGCAAAACGCACAACGGAGCTGGCGCAGGTGGCGTACGCCGATCGGCGTCATGTACCTGTCACGGTGCCTTCATAAAGTGGGGGCATGACCCTGATGCCTCCTGCCCTGCTCAATCGCGAACAAGCCATCCTGGAATTCAATGCCCGCGTGCTGGCCCAGGCGCAGCGGGCGGACGTGCCCTTGCTGGAGCGCCTGCGCTACGTGTGCATCGTGTCCTCCAACCTGGACGAGTTCTTCGAGGTGCGCTTTGCCGACATGCTGGACGCCGCCCGCGAGCCGGGCAGCCTGGTCAGCGATCGGGACATCGAACGCGTGGCGCGCGAGGCGCATGACCTGATCGACCGCCAATACGGCGTCTTCAACGAGCAGCTCATCCCCATGCTGCGCGAGCAGGGCATCGTCATCCACAACCATGCCGAGCGTGACGAAGCCCAGCGGCATTGGGTGTCGCGCTTCTTCGAGCGCGAGGTCAAGCCCTTGCTGGTGCCGGTGGGCCTGGACCCGGCGCACCCCTTTCCGCAGGTGGCCAACAAGTCCCTGCACTTCGTGGTGCGGCTGTCAGGCAAGGATGCCTTCGGCCGCGACAACCGCATTGCCATCGTCAAGGTGCCGCGGGTGCTGCCGCGCGTGATCAAGCTGCCGGCCGGCGTCAGCGGCGGCCGGCAGGTCTTCGTGCTGCTGACCAGCGTGATCCGCGCCCACCTGGAAGAGCTGTTCCCGGGGCGGCAGGTCGAGTCCTTCTCGCAGTTCCGCGTCACGCGGGACTCGGACCTGGAGGTGGATGAGGAGGAGGTGGCCAACCTGCGCCATGCGCTGCGCTCGGGCCTGACCACGCGCCATTTCGGCCGCGCCGTGCGCCTGGAGGTGGTCAACACCTGCCCGGAAGAGCTGTCGCGCTTTCTGCTGGAGCAGTTCCAGCTGCCGCCCGCGGCTCTGTACCGCGTCAACGGGCCGGTGAACCTGGTGCGGCTCAATGAGCTGATCGACCTGACCGACGCGCCCGAACTGCGCTTCACGCCCTACGAGCCCGCCTGGCCGCAGGGCCGCCTGCCGCGCCAGAAGAGCTGCTTCGACAAGCTGCGCAAGGGCGACGTGCTGCTGCACCATCCCTTCGAGAGCTTCGAGCCCGTGGTGCAGTTCCTGCGCGAGGCGGTCGAGGATCCGGACGTGCTGGCCATCAAGCAGACCATCTACCGCACCGGCAGCCAGTCCGTGCTGATGGACCTGCTGATCGAGGCGGCCCGCCGCGGCAAGGAGGTGATGGCCGTCGTCGAGCTCAAGGCGCGCTTCGACGAGGAGGCCAACATCAACTGGGCGGAGCGCCTGGAGGCCGTGGGCGCCCAGGTGGTCTACGGCATCGTGGGGCTCAAGACGCACGCCAAGATGCTGCTGGTGACGCGCCGCGAGGGCAAGCCCGGCAAGCCGGACGGCAAGCATGTGCTGCGCCGCTATGCGCATCTCTCCACCGGCAACTACAACCCCCGCACGGCGCGGCTCTATACCGATATCGGCTGCCTGACGGCCGATCCCGAGCTGACGGCGGACATCGACAGCGTCTTCCGGCAGCTGGCCTCGCTGGGCAAGGCCCGCCCGGCCCGGCGCCTGCTGCTGGCGCCGTTCCACATGCATGAACGCATGGTGGAGTACCTGGCGCGGGTGGAGCAGTCGGCCCGCGAGGGCAAGACGGCGCGCGTGGTGCTCAAGGTCAATGCGCTGACCGACGCCGGCCTGATCCAGGCCCTGCTGCGCTGCGGCCAGGCCGGGGCGGACGTCGACCTCATCGTGCGCGGCGCCTGCATGCTGCCGCCGCAAATGCCGGGCATCTCGGACCGCATCCGCGTGCGCTCGGTGGTCGGGCGCTTCCTGGAGCATTCGCGGGTCAGCTACTTCCGCTGGGGCGAGGGCGAGGAGGACGAAGCCCTCTACCTCTCCAGCGCCGACTGGATGAGCCGCAACATGTTCCGCCGCATCGAGGTGGCCTGGCCGGTGCTGGACGCGAAGCTGCGCCAGCGCGTCATCGATGAGACCCTGCAGCCCTATCTGCACGACAGCCTGGACGCCTGGGAGCAGCTGCCGGATGGGCACTACCGTCGCGTCGAAGGACCGGGTGTGAGCGCCCAGCAGGCCTTGATGCGCCGCTACGCCATCGACTGAGGACGCCGGTCGGTCGCGGCAGGCCGCATGGGATCAGGCTTGCAGCGTCATGTCTGCAGGTTCACGTCTGCAGGTTCACGTCTGCAGGCTCAGGTGGAGGCGGCCCAGCTTGCGCCAGGCCTCCAGTTCCTCATTGAGCAGGTAGAGGGCGCGCGGGTGCGCCTCGGCCCAGCCCGGGGCCATGTGGACCGTCACGCGGTCTCCTTCGCGCTGCAGGCGCATGCAGCCCGGGGCGACGGGCTGGCGTGCATGGCACTTGATCAGCGCCAGGCGCAGCGCTAGCAGCTGCCACAGCAGGCTTTCATCCTGCAGCTCCTGCTCCAGCTTGCGCAGGCCGCCGCGCTGGCCCAGGGCCAGGTCGCCCAGGCGGCGCAGCTGGTTCTGCGAGAAGCCGGGTGCGTCCACATGGGCCAGCAGGTAGGCGCTGTGCCGGTGGTGGTCGTGGTGCGAGACCATCATGCCGATCTCATGCAGCCTGGCCGCCCAGCCCAGCTCGCGCTGGCGCTCGCGGTCGGCCTTGGGCTGGAGCTGCTGGTAGAGCTGGAGGGTCAGGTCTTGCACGCGCTGGGCCTGTTCGGTGTCTACGCCGAAGCGCAGCTGCAATGCGGCGACGGACTGGTCGCGCATGTCCCGGGCGCGGCTGGGCTCGCCGTGGCTGGCCTGCAGGCGTTCGGCCAGGTCGAAGACCACGCCCTGGCGCAGCGCGCCCTTGGCCGGCTGCAGGCGCTCGATCTGGAACTGGCTCAGCAGGGTGTAGAGAATGCACAGGCCGCCCCCGACCACGGCGCGGCGATCGTCCTTGAGGCCGGGCAGGTCCAGCGCATTCATGTGGCCGGCTGCCAGGCAGCGTTCGATGCACCAGCGCAGCGCTTCGGGCGTGATGCTGCCGTCGGTCACGCCGCTGGCGGCCAGCAGCTGCGAGACCGCGCCCACCGTGCCCGACGAGCCCAGTGCTTCCTGCCAGACGGGCTGCGAACGCTCGCGGGCGAAGAGGTTCAGCGCCTCCTCCAGCTCGGCGCCTGCGGCCACCTGGGCGGCGCGAAAGGCCTCGGGCGTGAAGCGCCCCTCGGGGAAGTAGCGCAGCGACAGGCTGACGCTGCCGATCTGGAAGGACTCGGCCTTCAGCGGCTTGCGGCCCAGGCCCAGGATCATTTCGGTGGAGCGGCCGCCGATGTCGATCACCAGCCGCGGGCGGTCCGAGGGCTGCAGCCGCGCCACGCCGGCAAAGATGAGCCGGGCTTCTTCGCGGCCCGAGATGACTTCGATGCCATGCCCCAGGGTCTTCTGCGCCAGCTCCAGGAAGGCGTTGCGATTGCGCGCCTCGCGCAGGGTCTGCGTGGCCACAGCCCGGACGCGGGTGCCGGGGAACTCCCGCAGGTGTTCGGCGAAGCCGGTCAGGCAGTCGAGGCCGCGCTGCATGGCCTCGTCGGTGAGCATGCAGTCGCCGTCCAGGCCGGCCCCCAGGCGGACCGTCTTCTTGAGGTAGAGCCGGCGCTTGTACTGGCCGCGGTGCAACTGGGCGATCTCCAGGCGGAAGCTGTTGGAGCCCATGTCGATGGCGGCCAGGGCATCGCCGGCCACGGCGGGCGAGGAATCGGAGCGGAGCGCGTTCATGGCGCCGCATTGTCGGGGCGGATGCCCTGTGTCTTTGTGTAAGCCTGTGGCATTTGTGGCGGTCTGCGCGATCGGCGGCATGCCCGGCCTGGCAAGCCGTGACCGATGCGACCCCTCCACCGTGCGCCCACATCCTGCAGGGCCTTGACCAGGTCTGAGACAATCCGCCCATGTGCAAACCCTGAAGGCGCGCCACCCCGGTGCGCCTTTTGTTGTCGTGCGCCGGAGATCGCGGCGCGCCACGCCTCACGCATGACCCTGACCTACATCCTGCTCGCGACCTTTGTGGGCGGCCTGCTCTCCGTGCTGATCGCCGCCAGCCTGACGGTGGCCCTGCTGGGCCGCCTGGTGCGGCACCTGGTCAGCCTGTCCACCGGCGTGCTGCTGGCCACGGCCTTGCTGCATGTGCTGCCCGAGGCCTTCGAGCGCCAGGCCAGCCCGCATGCGCTTTTCATGACGCTGCTGGGCGGGCTGATGTTCTTCTTCCTGCTGGAGAAGGCCGAGCTCTATCGCCACACCCACCACCACGAGGGCGACGGCCATCACCACCATCACCATTTCGATGCGGAGCAGGCGGGGCGGGGCGGCCTGTCCGTGCTGGTGGGCGACAGCATCCACAACTTCTGCGACGGCCTGATCATCGCCGCGGCCTTCCTGGCCGACCAGCACCTGGGCTGGGTCACGGCGGCGGCCATCATCGCCCATGAGATCCCGCAGGAGGTGGGCGACTACATCGTGCTGCTCAACGCCGGCTTCAGCCGCGGCAAGGCCTTGCTGTTCAACGCCCTGTCCGGCCTGGCTGCGGTGGCTGGCGGATTGCTGGGCTATTTCATCGTCGGGCCTTGGGAATCGCTGTTCCCCTACCTGCTGGTGCTGGCGTCCAGCAGCTTCATCTACGTCGCGGTGGCGGACCTCATCCCCCAGCTGCAGCGCCGCCTGCCCTGGCGCGAAACGGCCGCCCAGCTCTTCTGGCTGGCCGCGGGCATGGGCTTCATCGTGCTGGTGCTGGGCGGTCGCCACTGACCGCCAAGGGGCGTGAATGGGCCATGAAGAAGCCCGCCTCCGGGGCGGGCTGTTCAGGGCCGGTCGCGCGGGTTTAACGCACGACGAGCACCGGGATGGTCGAGTGCGTCAGCACCTTCTGGGTTTCGCTGCCCAGCAGCAGGGCCTGGACCCCGCGGCGGCCATGCGAGGCCATCACCACTAGGTCGGCATCCACGCGCTTGGCGTGCTCGATGATGGCTTCCCAGGGGTGCAGTGCCTCGACGCTGTGTGCCTCGGCGGGCACGCCTGCCTTCTCGGCCGCGGCCAGCACGGTCCTCAGCCGGGACTGGGCGATGCGTTCCTGGGCGTCGTAGAACTCCTGCGGCGGCGTCGGCTGCATCTCGGACACCGCGCTGTAGGGGAAGGGCTCCTTGATGCTCACCGCGAAGATCTGCGAACCCAGCGCCTTGGCCAGGGCCAGGGCCTGGTCCAGGGCCTTGGCGGTGATGTCGGAACCATCGGTCGGAACAATGATGCGCTTGTACATGCGAGCCTCCTTTGAGCTGATCCAGAGAGCCTTGGGTGAAGACCTTGCCGGCCCCCGCCAGCGCCGCTTTGGGCCGCTGCCGGAGTCCGATCCTGATGCACAGTGTTGCTGCTCAGTAGGCCGCCGCCCTTGCGTCATGTCAAGACTCCCGCCTGCATGGCCGAGGCGGCGTCAGGGGCTCGGGGCCGGGTCTCAACCCTGGGCCACGGGACGGCGCGGGTCGGCCGACCATTCGCTCCAAGAACCGGGGTAGAGGCGTGAGCCCGGCAGCCCGGCATGTTCCATGGCCAGCAGGTTGTGGCAGGCGGTGACGCCCGAGCCGCACTGGTGCACGACTTCGGACGCGGCGAAAGGCGGCAGCAGGGCCTCGAACTCGGCGCGCAGCTGTTCGGCCGGCTTGAAGCGGCCGTCGCCCTGCAGGTTGTCCTTGAAGAAGCGGTTCAGGGCGCCGGGGATGTGGCCGGCCTGCTTGTCCAGGGGCTCGACCTCACCGCGGAAACGTTCGCCGGCACGGGCATCCAGCAGTCGTACGCGCCCCAGGCTGGATTGCAGGGCGTCGGCGTTGATCGATGGAGCGATGGAGGCACTGGCCTGGAAGCGGCCGGGCCGGGCCTGTGGCGGCTCCGTGCTCAGGGCGCCGCCGGCCGCCTGCCAGGCCGCCAGGCCGCCATCCAGCACGGCCACGGCCTCATGGCCCAGCCAGCGCAGCATCCACCACAGGCGGGCGGCGTACATGCCACCTTGGCCGTCGTAGGCCACCACCTGCATGCCCGGCTCCAGTCCGAGGGCGGCCAGGCGCTGCGCAAAGCCGGCCGGTTCAGGCAAGGGATGGCGTCCGGTGAAGACCTGACCCTCGCCGGCCTTGGGGCCGCTCAAGTCGCGGTCCAGGTGGAGGTAATGGGCGCCGGGCAGATGGCCTTGCGCATAGGCGCGCTCGCCGGCGGTGCCGTCCGCCAGGTCGAAGCTGAGGTCGAGCAGCAGCAGCGGGCGGGCGGCGCCCATCAGGGCTTGCAGATCCTGGGCACTGATCAGGGTGGTGTGGCTCATGATTCGGTGGCGCTGTGGGGACTGTCGGACGGAATGCTGCGGCTGCGCAGCAGCGTGGCGGCGAAGCCCGCGCCGATGATCAGCAGCATGCCCAGTATCGCAGCCAGCTGCAGCGGCTCCTCGAATATCCAGACGCCGTAGAGGCAGGAGAAGACGATGCCCAGGTACTGCAGGCTGGCGTTGACCAGGGTCTTGCCCCGGCGGTAGGCCGCCGTCATCAGCAGCTGCGCCGTGGTGGCGAGCAGGCCCACGGCCAGCAGCAAGCCCAGGCCGCGTGCCGTGTGTGCATGCCAGACCGTTGGCTGATGCCACTGCTCGGCCCAGTGCACCAGCGCGCCGGCCAGCGCGCCGGCCAGCGAGAAGTAGAAGACGATGCGGTACTCGGGTTCGCCCGCACGGCCCAGGGCCGTGACCTGCAGGTAGGCCATGGCCGCCAGCGTGCCCGCCAGCAGCCCGGCCAGGCCATACCAGGCCTGCTCCTGATGCATGCTGGGTCGCAGCACCAGGGCTACGCCCAGGAAGCCGGCCAGCACACAGGCGACCAGGCGGCCATCCACGCGCCGGCTCACCATCAGCACGCTGCCGCCGATCAGGAACAGGGCCATCCAGACCGAGGACATGTAGTTCAGGGTCATGGCCGTGGGCAGGGGCAGCTTGCCGATGGCATAGAACCACAGCAGGAGGGCGGTCACGCCCGTCAGGCTGCGCCAGAAATGCATGGCCGGCACGGCGGTGCGCAGGCTCAGCCCGCGAGCCAGGACCAGACCCGTGACCATGGCCACGCCGATGAGGCCGCGGTACATGACGATCTCTCCTGCGCTGTAGTCGCTCGAGGCCAGCTTGACGCAGACCCCCATGGTGGCGAAGAGCAGGGTGGCCAGGGTCATCATCAGGGAAGCGGGCATTGTGGGGCGGCGACGAAGGAGTGGGAGGAAGATGGCAGGACGAAGGGGGCGCAGGATACCGGCAAAGAAAAACCGCCCAGGGCACGGGGCCGTTGGGCGGTTCGTGGACGCCGAGGCGCCGGGGTCTCGTCAGAATTTCATTTCGCGGCGATACCACTCGTGGAAGTGCTTCATGCCGTCTTCCATGGGGCTCTGGTAGGGGCCGACCTCGTTGTCGCCGCGGTCCATCAGGGCCTTGCGGCCCCAGTCCATGCGCAGCGCGATCTCGTCGTCCTCGATGCAGGTCTCCATGTAGGCGGCCTGGTTGGCTTCGACGAACTCGCGTTCGAAGGCCGCGATTTCCTCGGGGTAATAGAACTCGACGATGTTGGTCGTCTTCTGCGGGCCCTTGGGATGCAGCGTGGAAACCACCAGCACATGCGGGTACCACTCGACCATGATGTGCGGGTACAGCGTCAGCCAGATCGCGCCCTGCTCGGGGGGCTGGCCGTTGCGGAAGCCCAGCACCTGCTCGTGCCACTTCTTGTAGACCGGCGAGCCGGGCGTCCTGAGGTCCTTGTGGATGCCCACGGTCTGCACCGAATGGTTGCTGCCGAACTCCCAGGCGAGGTCATCGCAGGTCACGAACTGGCCCAGGCCGGGGTGGAAGGGCCCGACGTGGTAGTCCTCCAGGTAGACCTCGATGAAGGTCTTCCAGTTGTAGTCGCATTCGTGCACGTGGACCTTGTCCAGCACGTAGCCGTTGAAGTCCAGGTCCCGGGCCTTGGCGATGCGGGAAAGCTCGCCGGCGATGTCCCGCCCGTTGTCCTCGAACAGCAGGCCGTTCCATTCGCGCAGCTTGTAGCGGTTCAGGTGCTGGCAGGGGTCGTGGTCGAAATGCGGGGCGCCGATCAGCGTGCCCCTGAGGTCGTAGGTCCAGCGGTGCAGCGGACAGACGATGTTGCTCCTGGTGTTGCCGCGGCCGCGCAGCATCACGGCCTGCCGGTGCCGGCAGACGTTGGAGATCAGCTCGATGCCTTCGGGCGTGCGCACCAGGGCGCGGCCTTCACCTTCCTGGGGCAGGGCGTGGTAGTCGCCGACCTCGGGCACGCTCAGGGCATGGCCGAGGTAGCGCGGGCCGGGCTGGAAGATGAGTTCGAGTTCCCTGCGGAACAAGCCCTCGTCGAAATAGGAGGAAACGGGCAGCTGGGTGATGCTGCTGTCAAGCGCTGAGAGAGTGAGGCTCAGGTCGGACATGATCCAAGAGGGTCTCCAAGAAACCAATGTCAACCCCCCGGGCCCGTCATCAGGGCGGTTGCATCAGATGCGAGGCCGGGTTTGTGTCAAAAAGCCCGGCTGATCGCAGGGCGATCCCGGGCTCCCGAGGTCCGCGCCCACTTGGGGCGACGGGCGAGGGCGGGATTGTACCCGGGCTGCGGCAGGGTCGTTCGATGAGCAGGATCAGGCCTCAGGGACTTTCCTGGTTACATTGCTCCAGCCCCGCCCCGTTCGGGGCATGCGGGCGCCCCACTACAATGCCGTTTTTGCATTTTTTATGAGCAAAGCCACAGCGACTCCGCCTCAGGTCTCCGGACGCTCCGACAGCGCTGGAGAAGCACAGGATCTCAGCTACGAGCAGGCGCTCGACGAGCTGGAGCGACTCGTGGCAGCCATGGAAGCGGGGCAGCTGCCCCTGGACCAGTTACTTGGCAGTTACCGACGGGGCGCGGAACTCCTGGCCCTGTGCCGGGATCGTCTGCAGGCCGTCGAGCAGCAGGTCAAAGTGCTGGAGACGGGCGAAATGCGTCCGTGGGAGGACGAATAAGAATGGATGCAGGCGTGTTTGATCAGTGGGCCGCGCGCAGTCTGGCGCAGGTGGAACAGGCATTGGATGAATGGACGCCGGCGGATGCCCCGGCAGGTCTGGGCGAGGCCATGCGATACGCCGTGCTCGGTGCCGGCAAGCGGCTTCGCCCGCTGCTGGTGCTGGCCGCCGCCGAGGCGGCCGCCGCACAAGGCGAGGCCGCACTGCGTGCCGCCTGCGCCGTCGAGCTGATCCACGCCTATTCGCTGGTCCATGACGACATGCCCTGCATGGACAACGACGTGCTGCGCCGTGGCAAGCCCACCGTGCACGTGCAGTTCGGCGAAGCCCAGGCCATGCTGGCCGGCGACGCCATGCAGGCCCTGGCCTTCGAGGTGCTGACGCCCGATGGCGGCATGGACGCCGCTCTGCAGGCGCGCCTGTGCCGTCTGCTGGCCCGGGCTTCCGGCCACGCGGGCATGGCCGGCGGCCAGGCCATCGACCTGGCCAGCATCGGCAAGGCGCTCGACGAGCGCGAGCTGCGCGACATGCACCGCCGCAAGACCGGCGTGCTGCTGCAGGCCAGCGTGCTGATGGGGGCGGCCTGCGGCGATGTGTCCGAGCCGGGCTGGCAGGCGCTGAGCGACTACGGCGCTGCGCTGGGGCTGGCCTTCCAGGTGGTCGATGACATCCTGGACGTCACGCAGGATTCCTCCGTGCTGGGCAAGACGGCGGGCAAGGACCAGGCCTGCGACAAGCCCACCTATGTCAGCCTGCTGGGCCTGGACGGCGCACGCACCTATGCCGAGCAACTGCGCGGCAAGGCCCATGCGGCGCTGGCTGCCAGCGGGCTGGAGAACACGGCCTGGCTCAGCGTGCTGGCCGACAAGGTCGTGGACCGCGACAACTGACCCCAAGAAGAAGAGCAGGGTTCCCCCATGAGCTTTCCCTTGTTGCAGACCATCGACAGCCCCGCCGACCTGCGCCGCCTGCCGCGCGCGCAGCTCAAGCAGCTCGCCGACGAACTGCGTGCCTACGTGCTGGAGAGCGTGTCCAAGACGGGGGGGCATCTGGGCTCCAACCTGGGCACGGTCGAGCTGACGGTGGCGCTGCACTATGTGTTCAACACGCCGGAAGACCGCCTGGTCTGGGACGTGGGCCACCAGACCTATCCGCACAAGGTCCTGACGGGCCGCCGGGACCGCATGCCGGGTCTGCGCCAGCTGGGCGGCATCAGCGGCTTTCCGCGCCGCGACGAGAGCGAATACGACACCTTCGGCACCGGCCACTCCTCGACCTCGATCTCTGCGGCCCACGGCATGGCCATGGCGGCCAAGCTCAAGGGCGAGAACCGCAAGGCCGTGGCCATCATCGGCGACGGCGCCATGACCGCGGGCATGGCCTTCGAGGCACTGAACAACGCCGGCGTGGCCCATGGCGGCCTGATGGGCGACGTGCTGGTGATCCTGAACGACAACGACATGTCGATCAGCCCGCCCGTCGGCGCTCTCAACAAGTACCTGGCCCGCCTGATGAGCGGCAGCTTCTACGCCGCCGCGCGCGAAGGTGCCAAGAGCGTGCTCAAGAACACGCCGCTGTACGAGTTCGCCCGCCGCTTCGAGGAGCACACCAAGGGCATGGTGGTGCCCGGCACCATCTTCGAGGAGTTCGGCTTCAACTACGTCGGCCCCATCGACGGCCACGATCTTGATTCACTGATTCCCACGCTGGAGAACCTGCGCGACCGCAGCGGCCCGCAGTTCCTGCACGTGGTGACCAAGAAGGGCGCCGGCTACAAGCTGGCCGAAGCCGACCCGGTCAAGTACCACGCCGCCTCGGGCAAGTTCGACCCGGCCGTGGGCTTCGTCAAGTCAGCGGCGCCGGCCAAGCCGACCTTCACCCAGATCTTCGGCGAATGGCTCTGCGACATGGCCGAGCAGGACGAACGCCTGGTGGGCATCACGCCCGCCATGCGCGAGGGCTCGGGCATGGTGGAGTTCCACAAGCGCTTTCCCACCCGCTATCACGACGTGGGCATCGCCGAGCAGCATTCGGTGACCTTTGCCGCCGGCCTGGCGTGCGAAGGCCTGAAGCCGGTGGTGGCCATCTACTCGACCTTCCTGCAGCGCGCCTACGACCAGCTGATCCACGACGTGGCGCTGCAGAACCTGGACGTGCTCTTCGCGCTGGACCGCGCCGGGCTGGTCGGAGCCGACGGCGCCACGCATGCCGGCAACTACGACATCGCCTTCACCCGCTGCATCCCCTTGATGAGCGTGCTGACGCCGGCCGACGAAAACGAATGCCGCCAGGCGCTCTACACCGGCTACCAGCATGTGGGGCCCGTGACCGTGCGCTACCCGCGCGGTTCGGGCGTAGGCACGCCCATCCAGAAGGACATGCAGGCCTGGCCCTGGGGCAAGGGCGAGCTGCGGCGCGAATCGAGCAAGCCGCAAGGCCGTGCGGGCGCCCCGCGCATTGCCATCCTGGCCTTCGGCACGGTGCTGTATCCGGCCCTGCAGGCGGCCGAGCAGCTGGATGCGACGGTGGCCAATATGCGCTTCGTCAAACCCCTGGACATCGAGCTGGTCCGCCAGCTGGCCGAGAGCCACGATGCGCTGGTGACGGTGGAGGAAGGCTGCATCATGGGCGGTGCAGGCAGCGCGGTGATGGAGTCCCTGCAGTCCATGGGCCTGAACCTGCCGGTGCTGCAGCTGGGCCTGCCCGACCAGTTCATCGAGCATGGCGATCCGGTCAAGCTGATGGCGCAATGCGGGCTGGACGCCACGGGCATTGCCCAGTCCATCCTTCAGCGCTTCGGCGCCCGCCCTGAGCTCCTGCGTCCGGCCGCGAACGAGTGAGTCGGCGGGTGGGCGGGGGCGCCTGAATCTCCGTCAGAACCCCGCCTGAACCTCCGCCCGAAATCACGCGGCGGGCTACTTTAGAGACCTTGCCCGCACAGGCTTCGCCTGGACATGTCATGCTTGCGGCTTCCGGTGCTCTTTCTGGCCGGCCGTTTCCCTGTCTTATGAATCAAGTCACCAGCAGCCTCCACATCCCCGACACCCAGAGCGAGCGCGACGAGCGTCATCTCGTGATCCAGCGCGTGGGCGTCAAGGACGTACGCTATCCCCTGCAGCTGCGCCTGGGCCGGGACACACAGCCCACCGTCGGGAGCTGGACGCTGGACGTGATGCTGCCGGCGGAGAAGAAGGGCACCCACATGTCCCGCTTCGTGGCCTGGCTGGACGCGCTGAAGGAGCCGCTGGATGCCACCGCGCTGCGCTGCCTGCACGAGCAGATGCTGGCGAAGCTGGAGGCGCGTGACGGTCGCATCGAGGTGCGCTTCACCTTCTTCCTGCGCAAGCGCGCGCCGGTCTCGGGCATCGAGAGCCTGCTGGACTACCAAGGCGCGTTCATCACCGAGACCCGGGATGGCCGCACGCGCGTCTGGCTGGAGATCGCCGCACCGGTGAAGAGCCTGTGCCCCTGCTCCAAGGAAATCTCCGACTACGGCGCGCACAACCAGCGCTCCCTGGTCACCATCCGCGTCGAACTGCTGGACGACAGCCTGGGCTTGGCCGAGCTGGTGCGCGTGGCCGAGCAAAGCGCCTCCAGCGAGATCTGGCCGCTGCTCAAGCGCGCCGACGAGAAGTGGATCACCGAGCACGCCTACGAGAACCCCAAGTTCGTCGAGGATCTGGTGCGTGACGTCGCGCTGCGCCTGAATGCCGAGCCACGCATCGGCGCCTACCGGGCCGAGGTCGAGAACTTCGAGTCCATCCACAACCACAGCGCCTACGCCTGCATCGAGCGCGGCTGAGCGCGCCATCGCCGGGCCCGGCCTTCTGCCGTGGCCTTCAGCCTTCAGCCTTCAGCCTTCAGCCTTCAGCCAGCGCCATTCGCATGTGCGCCGCCTCCTCGCGCAAAGCACGCTGGAGGGGCTGCAGCAGGCCATGGCGGCTGCGCAGCAGCGGCTGCACCAGGTAGACCCGGTAGGGTACCGATACAGCCATCCTTCGCAACTGCAGCCCCTGCCCGCTGAAGCGCAGCGCCGTCAGCGGGTTGAGGATGGACACCCCCAGGCCCTGGCGCACGCATTCGCAGATCGCGGCGGCGCTGTGCGTCTCCAGCTGCAGGCGGCGGGCAACGCCGGCTGCATCAAAGAGTGCGTCGAGCTGCTGGCGGTAGGGGTCGCGGCTGGCCAGGCTGATGAAGGCCTGGCCACGGAGGTCCGCCAGGCTCAAGCGCTCGCGCGCCAGCAGCGGATGGCCGTCCGGCAGCACGCAGACTTCATCCGCCTCGAACAGCAGCTCGCTTTGCGTGCCCGGCGGCGACTGCGCCTGCTCGGTCAGGCCCAGGTCATAGCGTTGCTCGCTGAGCCATTCTTCCAGCAAGGGTGATTCCTGCGGCGTGATGCTGATGCGACCTTCAGGGGCCAGGTCTTGCCAGCGCCTGCAGGCGCCGGGCAGCAGGGCCTGCGTGAGGGCGGGCAGGCTCAGCACCTCCAGCACCGTGTCATGACCCTGGGCGAGGGCGCGAGCCCGTTGCACCACGCGATCCAGCCCGGCGTAGCTGCGCTGCACCTCCTCGAACAGGGCCAGTGCCGCCTGCGTGGGCTTGAGGCGGCCCCGCACGCGATCGAACAGCGCATAGCCCAGCAGGTACTCCAGCCGGGCCAACTCGCGGCTCAGCGTGGGCTGCGAGGTGTGCAGGCTGCGCGCGGCTTCGCTGACCCCACCGCTGAGCATCAGGGCTCGGAAGATCTCGATGTGCCGATGGCTGATCAGCTCGTGGTTCATGCTGCAAGCATATCAAGCATGAATGAATGGAGAACAAAATGCTATTTGCGGATATGGATAATCGTCGGCATGCTGCAAGGCATTCCTGATCTAGCCCGGTGCCGACCATGACCCTGCCCCTGAATCCCGCCTCCATCCAGCAGCTGGCCCAGCAGTTCGGCACGCCGCTATGGATCTATGACGCGCCGACCATCCGCGAGCGCATCGCCGCGCTGAGGTCCTTCGACACCATCCGCTTCGCGCAGAAGTCCTGCTCCAACACCCACCTGCTGCGCCTGATGCGCGAGCAGGGCGTGAAGGTGGATGCGGTCTCGCGCGGCGAAATCCTCCGCGCCCTGGCCGCGGGCTACCAGCCGGGGACCGACGCGCAGGAGATCGTCTTCACCGCCGACCTGCTGGACCGGGCGACGCTGGACACCGTCGTCGAGCACCGCATCCCCGTGAATGCCGGCTCCATCGACATGCTGCGCCAGCTGGGCCCGCGCTCGCCAGGCCATCCGGTGTGGCTGCGCGTCAACCCGGGCTTCGGCCATGGCCACAGCAACAAGACCAACACGGGCGGCGAGCACAGCAAGCACGGCATCTGGCACGCCGAGCTGGGTGCGGCCCTGGCCGAGGTGAAGGCGCAGGGCCTGCAGCTCTACGGCCTGCACATGCACATCGGCTCCGGCGTCGACTACCGCCATCTGGCCCAGGTCTGCGACGCCATGGTGGACCTGGTCCGGCAGGTGAAGGCGGCAGGCATGGACCTGCACGCGCTGTCCACCGGCGGCGGTCTTTCCATCCCTTACCGCGAAGGCGAGCCGGTCGTGGACACCGCCCATTACTTCGGGCTCTGGGACGCCGCCCGCCAGCAGGCCGGCGCCCTGCTGGGCCACGCGCTGCACCTGGAGATCGAGCCGGGCCGCTACCTGGTGGCCGAGTCCGGCAGCCTGATCACCGAGGTGCGCGCCGTCAAGGACGCGGGCCGCAACCATTTCGTGCTGGTCGACGCCGGCTTCAATGAGCTGATGCGCCCCGCGATGTATGGCGCCTACCATGCCATGAGCCTGGTGCCGCAGGACGGCGTCCAGCGCCCCCAGCGGCCCACGGTGGTGGCCGGGCCGCTGTGCGAGTCAGGCGATGTCTTCACCCAGGGCGACGGCGGCGTGGTGCTGCCGCGTGAGCTGCCTGGCGCGCAGGTGGGGGATCTGCTGGTGATCCATGACACAGGCGCCTACGGTGCGTCTATGTCCAGCAACTACAACTCGCGGCCCCTGTGCGCCGAGGTTCTGCTGGAGGGCGATGACGCCCGCCTGATCCGCCGGCGTCAGACCCTGGACGAGCTGCTGGCCCTGGAGCAAGGCCTCTGACGGCTTTGTGACAGAAATTTTCTATCAGTGAACGCACTTGATAGGGTTGTTCAATAGACGGGGGCAATAGGGGCGATTTGATAAATCAAAGCTAAGGGACCAGGGATGACCATAAGATTCAGTCCATCCCAACAACCCAACAGCGGAGATTCCCGATGTCCCTGATCAACACCCAAGTCCAGCCCTTCAAGACCGAAGCCTTCCACAACGGCAAGTTCGTTGAAGTGACGGAAGCCAGCCTGAAGGGCAAGTGGTCCGTGTTCGTGTTCATGCCGGCCGCCTTCACCTTCAACTGCCCGACCGAGGTTGAAGACGCCGCCGAGCAATACGCCGAATTCCAGAAGGCCGGTGCAGAGATCTACATCATCACCACCGACACGCACTTCTCGCACAAGGTGTGGCACGAGACCTCCCCGGCCGTGGGCAAGGCCAAGTTCCCCCTGGTCGGCGACCCCACCCACAAGCTGACCCGCGCCTTTGGCGTGCACATCGAGGAAGAAGGCCTGGCCCTGCGCGGCACCTTCGTGATCAATCCCGAGGGCGTGATCAAGACCGCCGAAGTGCATGACAACGCCATCGCCCGTGACATGAAGGAAACCCTGCGCAAGCTGCGTGCGGCCCAGTACGTGGCCAGCCACCCCGGCCAGGTCTGCCCCGCCAAGTGGAACGAAGGCGCCAAGACCCTGACCCCCTCGCTGGATCTCGTCGGCAAGATCTGACCCCGATGAGCCACCCCCGGAGCGCCAGCGGCGCTCCTCCTCAAGGGGGCGAGCCCGATGGCCCGGCAACGCCGGATCCACGGGCTCCTCTCGATCAAACCCCTCGAGCCATCCTCAAAGCGCCCTGAGATTCATGGGTGCTTTCAGAGTGGCTTGGATGACCACGACTGAACAAGGAGCACACCATGTTGGACGCCGCACTGAAGGAACAACTCCAGGCCTACCTGGAGCGCGTTCGCGAACCCTTCGAGATCGTCGCCTCGCTGGACGACTCGGCCACCGCAGCCGAGATGAAGGAGCTGCTGCAGGAAATCGCCGGCATGTGCGACAAGATCCAGCTGCGCCTGGATGGCACTGACGCCCGCAAGCCTTCCTTTGCCCTGCAGCGCCTGGGTACACGGCAAAGCCTGCCTTTGTCGCTGACGTTTGCCGGCCTGCCTCTGGGCCACGAATTCACCTCGCTGGTGCTGGCCCTGCTGTGGACCGGTGGCCATCCGCCCAAGGTCGAGCCCTCGGTGATCGAGCAGATCCAGGCGCTCGACGGCGACTTCAGCTTCGAGGTCTACATGAGCCTGAGCTGCCACAACTGCCCGGACGTGGTGCAGGCGCTCTCGCTGATGGCCGTGCTCAATCCCAAGGTCAAGACCGTGGTGATCGAGGGCGGCGCCTTCCAGGAGGAGGTCACCCGCCGCGAGATCATGGCCGTGCCCTCGGTCTACCTGAACGGCCAGCACTTCGGATCGGGCCGCATGACGGTGGAGGAGATCGTCGCCAAGCTGGACAGCGGCGCAGCCATCCGCGATGCGGCCAAGCTCAATGCCAAGGCGCCTTACGAGGTGCTGATCGTCGGTGGCGGCCCCGCCGGTGCGGCCGCGGCCGTGTATGCCGCGCGCAAGGGCATCCGCGTGGGCGTGGCGGCCGAGCGCTTTGGCGGTCAGGTGAACGACACGCTGGCCATCGAGAACTACATCTCGGTGCTCGAAACCGATGGCCCCAAGTTCGCGATGGCGCTCGAAGCGCATGTGAAGGCCTATGACGTCGACATCATGAACCTCCAGCGGGCCGAGAAGCTGGTCCCTGCCGCGCAGCCCGGCGGCCTGATCGAGGTGCAGCTGGCCAATGGTGCGGTGCTCAAGAGCCGCAGCGTCATCCTCTCCACCGGCGCGCGCTGGCGCAACATCAACGTGCCCGGCGAGGCCGAGTACAAGAACAAGGGCGTGGCCTACTGCCCGCACTGCGACGGCCCGCTGTTCAAGGGCAAGCGCGTGGCGGTGATCGGCGGCGGCAACTCCGGGGTGGAGGCAGCGATCGACCTGGCCGGCATCGTGTCCCATGTGACGCTGCTGGAGTTCGCCGACCAGCTGCGCGCCGATGCCGTGCTGGTGGACAAGCTCAAGAGCCTGCCCAACGTCAGCATCCACACCCAGGCGCAGACGACGGAGCTGACGGGTGACGGCAGCCGGCTCAACGGCATCCGCTACACCGACCGCGCGACCGGCGCGAACCACCATGTCGAGCTGGAAGGCGTGTTCGTTCAGATCGGCCTCGTGCCCAACACCGAATGGCTCAAGGGCACGGTGGAGCTGAGCAGGTTCGGCGAGATCATGGTGGACACGCATGGGCGGACCTCGGTGCCGGGTGTCTTTGCCGCAGGCGACGCCACGACCGTGCCCTTCAAGCAGATCGTGATCGCAGCCGGGGACGGCGCCAAGGCGGCATTGGGCGCCTTCGACTACCTGATCCGCACGCCGGCAGCGGCCTGAGCCAGGGTCCAGGGTCAGGCCTTGCGCGGCCCTGGACCTACACTGCCGCGCATGGCGAACGCAGCGGCCCATGCAGCCTCCACGGCCGGCACCGGTCGGCAGAACCATGCCCAGCGCATGCACGCGGTGCTGCGCCACATTGACGCTCACCTGGACCAGTCGCTCACCCTGGGCGAGCTGGCCGCGGTGGCGAGTTTCTCGCCCTACCATTTCCATCGCCTGTTCACTGCCTGGATGGCGGGCGAGACTCCCGGGAGCTACATCCGCCAGCGCCGGGTGCAACTCGGCGCGCACCGGCTTTTGACCCAGCCGGACCTGCCCATCCTGCAGGTGGCGCTGACCGTGGGCTTCGGCTCGGGCGAGGCCTTCGCCCGGGCCTTCAAGCAGCGCTTCGGGCAGAGCCCCACGGCCTGGCGCCAGGACTTTCTGGCCAATCGCAATCCGGATCAGGTGCTTCGCAATCTGGATCAGGCGCCGCCGCAGCAGCCTGACCAGAATGCGCCCATGACGCATCACGCTCCCAGCTTCGACCTTGACCAGGTGTGCCTGATCGAGCGTCCCGACACCCGCATCGCTTACCTGCGCCATGAGGGGCCGCTGGGCCTGGCCGTCCAGCACTTCTGGCACGCCGAGGTCCAGCCCTGGCTGCGCCGGCTGGGCTGGCCGCCGCAGGCGCAATACGGCATCAGCCACGATGATCCGGTCGTGAGCGACCCCGAGCGCTGCCGCTACGATGCCGCCGTCGACGTGCCGCCCGGCCTCCCGGTGCCGTCCGGCATCTTCACCGCGCGGCTGCCCGGTGGCCGTTACGCGGCGCTGCCCTTCCATGGCCGCGCCGAGCACATCGGCCATGCCTGGTCGGCGCTGTTGCGAGACTGGCTGCCCGACAGCGGCTGGCAGCTGGACTACCGCCCCTGCTTCGAGTGCTACCCGGTGGACAGCCGCGTCGATCCCGACACGGGCGTTTTCGGCTGCGACATCTGCATCCCGGTGGCCGTCGCATGAGCCCGCAAGGCCGGGGAGGGCGGGCCCGGATCGTCGGCTGGGTCGGGATCCTGATCCTGGGCCTCGGCCTGCCGGCCCGCGCCGCCAGCGATGGGGAGCATCCCGTCGGCTTCTTCCAGCGCGACTGGGTGGACACGCAGCGCACGGCTTTCGGCAGCCGGATGCCGCGGCCGCTGCCTGTGACGCTGTGGTATCCGGCCCAGCCGGGCAGCCAGGAGCGTGCCGTGCCCCTGGGGCCCTTCGAGCCGCTGAGTCTGGCACCCGGTGCGGCACCGGCAGCAGGGCGGCGGCCGCTGCTGCTGCTGTCGCATGGCACCGGGGGCAGTGCCCTGTCCCTGGGCTGGCTGGCACGCGGACTGGCGGCGCAGGGCTATCTGGTCGCCGGCGTCGATCACCACGGCAATACCGCCGCCCGGCCTCCCTACCTGGCCGAAGGCTTTCTGATGCCCTGGGAGCGGGCGCGCGATCTGCGGGTCTTGCTGGACCAGCTGCTGGCGGATCCCCAATGGGCGCCGCACATCGACAGCCAGCGCATCGGTGCGATCGGCTTTTCCATCGGCGGCTACACCGTGCTGGCGAGCCTGGGCGTGCGCCTGTCGCCGGAGCGAGTGCTCGCGCAATGGAAGGACTGTCTCGCCGGCAGGCCCTGCCCACTGCCGCCGGAGCTGGATGAGTTGCGCCAGGGGCGCAGCGCGTCCGACTGGCTGGCCGAACAGCCCCGCCTGCTGCAGCAACTGCTGGCGAGCCGCGGCAGCGGGGCCGATCTGCGCGACGAGCGCATCAGGGCCGGCCTGGTGATGGCGCCGGTGCTGGGCAGGCTCATGGACCCGGCCAGTCTGCCGCGGCTGGACCGCCCGCTCCACCTGATCGTCACCGACCACGACGAGCAGGCACCGCCCCAGGACACGGCTGCCCTGGTGGCCCGGCAGGCCCGGGCGGCCAGCTGGCATGAGCTGACCGGCTTCGGCCACTACGCCTTTCTGGCTGTCTGCACGGCCCGGGCCCAGGCGGTCATCCCGGCCTTGTGCGCCGACGCGCCGGGACGGCCGCGCCAGCGTCTCCACCAGCAGGTGCTGGAAGACGCGAAGGCCTTCTTCCAGCGCACGCTGCCCTGAGCCCCAGACTTGTCACGCCATGCCAGCCCACGGTGGCAACGGCGCCTCCCTGTAGGCCTAGAGCGCGACCCCGGACTGGCGGCTGCGCCACCAACCCTCGGCGCTGTAGACGGCCAGCGCGGCCCAGATCAGGCCGAAGCCCAGCACCCGCGCGGCGGAGAAGGGCTCGTGGTAAAGCCACACGCCCAGGATGAACTGGATGCTGGGCGAGATGTACTGCAGCAGGCCCAGCGTGGCCATCGGAATGCGGCGCGCGCCGGCGGCGAAGAGCAGCAGCGGCGCCGCCGTCAACGGGCCGGCCAGCAGCAAGAGGCCGATCAGCCCGGCATCGCCGCTGTTGAGCGCGCTGTGACCCTGATGGCCCCACCAGGCCAGCGCGCCGATGGCGACGGGGGCGACGACCAGGCATTCCAGCACCAGCCCCTCCAGCGCACCCAGCACGGCGATCTTGCGCAGCAGTCCGTAGACGCCGAAGCTGCCCGCCAGGATCAGGGCCACCCAGGGCAGGCGTCCGGTCTGCAGGGTCAGCCACAGCACGCCGGCGGCCGCCAGGCCCACCGCCAGCCATTGCGCCGGCCGCGGCCGCTCATGCAGAAAGAAGAAGCCCAGGGCCACGTTGACCAGGGGGTTGATGAAATAGCCCAGGCTGGCGTCCAGCACGTGGTCGTGCTGCACGGCCCAGACATAGGTCAGCCAGTTGGCCGACAGCAGCAGGGCCGAGGCCGTGAAGGCCAGCAGCACCTTGGGGCTGCGCAGCACCGGACCCAGCCAGGCCCAGCGGCGCATGAAGCTCAGGACCACCACCATCAGCAGCAGGCACCAGACGATGCGGTGCGCCACCACTTCCATGGACGGCACGCCGGCCAGGTGCTTGAAATACAGCGGGAACAGGCCCCACATGGCGTAGGCGAGGGCGGCGCTGATTACGCCGTGGCGCAGGGAAGCGGTCATGAGGGGCGGGTGTTGTACGGCTTGGGGAGCGGCATTGTCGCGGGCCCGGCGCTGCTTGTCCTGCCCGGGGTCTCTGTCCGGTTTGCCCAGGCTCGCCCGGTGACCAAAGTCACGGCGGGTAAGTCCGCTTCGGGCGCGCCCGCCTTCGCGGCTTAATGCGTGCATGCCGCGCATCGTCTTCACGCCCCAGCTGAGGCGCTTCATCGAGGCGCCCGAGTACGAGGCCTCGGCCCTGGCCCTGCGCGACGCGCTGGAGCAGGCTTTTGCCGAGCATCCCCTGCTGCGCGGCTATGTGCTGGATGATCAGGGCCACCTGCGGGCCAATGTGGTGATCTATGTCGACGGCCGCGTGGTCCACGAGCGCCAGCGCCTGGACCAGGCCCTGCGGCCCGATGCCGTCATCCACGTGCTGCAGGCGCTGTCCGGCGGCTGATCCTGCAGCCCGCGTCTTCAACAAGGAGCCGAGCATGAGTCTGCAAGCCTGGGTGGCCACCCGCAAAGGCCTCTTTGAACTGCAACACGAGGGCGCCCGCGGCTGGCGCGTCGCCGGCATCAGCTTCCTGGGCGATCCGGTCAGCATGGTGCTGCCTCGGGGGGCGGGAGCGTCCGGCGAGCGCATGTTGGCAGGTCTGAACCTGGGGCATTTCGGCGTCAAGCTGCAGGCTTCGGACGATGGGGGCAAGACCTGGCACGAGTTGCCGGCCCCGTCCTACCCGGCGCAACCGGAAGGCGCGCCCGGCCCGGCCTGGAAGCTGGTGCAGATCTGGTCACTGGAGCGCGACGCGCACGCCCTCTGGTGCGGCAGCAACCCCGGCGGTCTGTTCCGCAGCGGGGACGGCGGCGCCAGCTGGGCGCTGCAACACGGGCTCTGGGACCGACCTGAACGGCCCGAATGGTTCGGCGGCGGCTACGACAGCCCGGGCATCCATTCCATCTGCCCGCATCCGCAGTCGCCGGACGAACTCCTGCTGGGCATCAGCTGCGGCGGCGTCTGGCGTACGACCGACGCTGCCCGGAGCTGGGAGCTGCTGGGCGAGGGCCTGGTGGCGGAGTACATGCCACCGGAGCTGCAGGGCTCGCTGAACGCGCAGGACCCGCATCGCATCGTTCGCTGCGCGGCGCAGCCCGAGGTGCTGTGGTGCCAGCATCACTGCGGCATCTGGCGCAGCAGCGACAACGGCCGGCTCTGGCAGCGCCTGCAGGGGCCGGTGTCCAGCTTCGGCTTTGCGGTGGCGGCGCATCCGGCCGATCCCGGCACGGCCTGGTTCGTGCCGGCCGTCAAGGACCAGTGCCGGGTGCCCGTCGATGGCGCTCTTTGCGTGCAGCGTACCCGCGACGGCGGCCAGAGCTTCGAGGTGCTGCGCGACGGTCTGCCGCAGCAGGGCTGCTACGACCTGGTCTACCGCCACGGCCTGGCTGTCGATGCCAGCGGGCGGCACCTGCTGATGGGCAGCACCACGGGCGGCCTGTGGGCCAGCGACGACGGTGGCGACCATTGGCAAGACCTGACCCTGCGCCTGCCGCCCATCTATGCCGTCCGGTTCGAAGGCGGCTGAGCCGCCTGTGCCCGATTCCTCAAACCCCTTTTGACGATGATTGTGAAGCGAACAGCCTCGATCCCCTTTGCCGCTGCGCTGCTGGGCTTGACCATACAAGCCCAAGCCCAGACCCAGTCGCCCGCGCCGGCCGGCCCCGTGCCGTACGACCTCAAGGCCAACTACACGAAGTACGAGTACCGCGTGCCGGTGCGGGACGGCAAGAAGCTGTTCACCGTGGTCTACGTGCCCAAGGAGGTGGAGGCTTCCGGCAAGCGCTATCCCTTCCTGATGACCCGCACGCCCTACAGCTGCGGGCCCTACGGCGTGGACCGCTACGGCAGCCGTTTCGCGCCCTCCGAGGACTTTCTCAAGGCCGGCTACATCTTCGTCTGCCAGGACGTGCGAGGCCGCTACATGTCCGAAGGCGTCTACCAGGAAATGGCGCCCATCAAGAGCGGCAAGGGCGCCAAGGACGCTGATCCCAGCACCGACATGCACGACACCGTGCAATGGCTGCTGGACCACGTGAAGGGCCACAACGGCAAGCTGGGCATCTGGGGCATTTCCTACCCTGGCTTTTACACGTCCACGGCCGTCATCGACTCGCATCCCGCCATCAAGGCCGCTTCGCCCCAGGCGCCCGTTGCCGACTACTTCCATCGCGATGACGGCTACCACGGCGGCGCCCTGATGCTGGCCCACAACTACGGCTTCCTGACGGCCTTCAAGCCGCAGGACAACCCGACGGTGGAGCCCAAGCGCTGGACCAGCTTCGACTACAACAGCAAGGACGCCTACGACTACTTCCTGCGGTTGGGCAACCTGGACAGCATCGCCAGGGCCATCGGCAAGGACCGCAATCCCTATTTCGACGAGCTGATCCAGAACGACCACTACAACGACTACTGGAAGGCCCGCTCGGTGGGCCCGCACCTGAAGAACATCAAGGCCGCGGTGCTGACCGTGGGTGGCTGGTTCGACGCCGAGGACCTGGCGGGTTCACTGGCGACCTACCAGTTCATCGAGAAGCAGAACCCCGGCATCAGCAATGCGCTGGTGATGGGGCCCTGGGTGCATGGCGGCTGGGTTCGCAATGTGGGCAAGGGGCTCGGCGCCGTGGACTTCGGCAGCAAGACCAGCGAGTACTTCCAGAAGCAGATCCTGCTGCCCTTTTTCGAGCAGCACCTGCGCGGCGGCGGCGATGCCAAGCTGCCCGAAGCCAGCATCTTCGAGACGGGGACCAATGTCTGGCGCCAGTACAGCGCCTGGCCGCCTGCCGAGGCCAAGCTGCGCAGCCTGTACCTGCAGCCGGGTGGCAAGCTCGGCTGGACGGCACCGGGCGCGGCCAAGCCGGACTTCGACAGCTACATCAGCGATCCCAACAAGCCCGTGCCCTTCATCGGCTACGCCTCGCTGGGCATGCCGCAGGAATACATGGTGGCGGACCAGCGCTTTGCCGCCTCGCGGCCCGATGTGCTGGTCTACCAGACCGAGGTGCTGGAGGAGGATGTGACGGTGGCCGGGCCGGTGAGCCCGCGGCTCTTCGTGTCCACCACGGGGACGGATGCCGACTGGGTGGTCAAGCTGATCGACGTCTACCCGGCGGATCTGGGCGACGAGATGCCGCGCAACCGCGATCAGATCGCCGACGTGCCGCCGCCCCCGGGCTTCCAGCTCGGCGGCTACCAGCAGCTGGTGCGGGGCGACCCGCTGCGCAGCCGCTTCCGCAAGAGCTTCGAAAAGCCCGAGGCCATGGTGCCTGGGCAGGTGGAGGAGATCCGCTTCGACCTGCCCGACGTGGCGCATACCTTCCGCCGCGGGCACCGCATCATGGTGCAGATCCAGAGTTCCTGGTTCCCGCTGATCGACCGCAATCCGCAAAGCTTCGTGCGGATCCGCAGTGCCAAGCCCGAGGATTTCAAGGCGGCGACGCAGAAGGTCTTCCACTGGAAGGACCAGCCCTCGGCGCTGCAGCTGAGGGTGATTGACGGCGCCCGCTGAGCCGGTACCGTCAAGCCGTGGCCAGCAGCGTCATGCGCTCCGGCCCGGCCTTTGCGCTCCAGTGCCAATCGCCACGCCCCAGCAGCGCTGCCCATGCCGGTCCGGGCGGCGACTGCAGCGCCAGCACCTCGCCGGTCTGCGGATGGCGCAGGGTCAGCGTCCACGCATGCAGCCACAGCCGCTGCAGACCGAGGAACTCGGCCACTGCGCGGTTGTGCGCGCCCTTGCCATGCGTGGCGTCGCCGACCAGCGGATGGGCGATGTGCTTGAAGTGGCGGCGGATCTGGTGGCGGCGGCCCGTGTGCGGCGCGGCCTCGACCAGGGCGTAGCGGCTCTCTGGAAAACGCCCGTCCACGCTGAAGGGCCAGGCCACGCGGGCCAGGCAGCGGTAGTCGGTGCGGGCATCGAGCAAGACCTGACCCCGCGAGGGCCGCTCCGGGTCGCGGGCGAGCGGATGGTCGATGCTGCCGGCGTCCTCGGGCCAGCCGCGCACCAGGGCCAGGTAGCGCTTGCGCGGTTCGCCCTGCTCGAAGGCCTGGCCCAGGTGCGAGGCGGTATCGGCATCCAGCGCGAACACGAGCAGGCCCGAGGTGCCCTTGTCCAGGCGGTGCACGGGCCAGACCGGGCGGCCCAGTTGGTCGCGCAGCAGCTGCAGGGCGAAGCGTTCCTCGTGCGCGTCCAGCGCCGTGCGGTGCACCAGCAGGCCCGGCGGCTTGTCGATGGCGGCCAGGTGCTCGTCCAGGTGGAGCACCTTCAGCGGCGGCTCTGCCGCCTCGGCATGCGCTGCCTCGCTCAACGCAGGTCCCCGTCCAGGTAATGCCATTGCCCGTCCAGGCGCACGAAGCGGCTGGTCTCGTGCAGGCGGAAGGCCCGGCCGCCGAGCTTGGAGCGGGCGACGAATTCGACGCTGGCGTGGTCGGCGTCCTGTTGGGCGCGGGCCTTGATCTGCAGCCCCAGCCACTTCAGGCCGGGCTCATTGGGCTCCAGCGTGGCGGGGCGGGTGTCGGGGTGCCAGGTGGCGCGCAGGTATTCGAGCAGATCCAGCGTGTAGGCGCTGTAACGCGAGCGCATCAGGGCCTCGGCATCCGGTGCGTCCCAGCGCCCGGTGGCGGCAAAGCGTTGGTGCAGGGCGCCGCAGCAGCGGGCGTAGGGCAGGGCATGGCCTTTGGCATCGGTGCGGCCGCAGGGGCAGGGGGCGGAATCGAGCATGGCGGCATCATGCCAGCTGACAGGCCTTGTCCGGAGGGCTCTCTAAAATGCGCGGATGACTGCCCACCCTCACGACGCCCCCGGCACCGATTCCCTTGACGACCTTTTCGGCGCTGCAGGCGATGCGCCCGCGCCTCGCCCCGCCCAGGGCGCCCGCGAGGCCCAGAACGGGCTCCTCAAGGGCCTGAACCCGGAACAGCTGGCCGCCGTGACCCTGGGGCAGGAGCCGGCCCTGATCCTGGCCGGCGCGGGCTCGGGCAAGACCCGCGTGCTGACCACCCGCATCGCCTGGCTGCTGAACCAGGGCCATGTCGGGCCCGGCGGCATCATGGCCGTGACCTTCACCAACAAAGCCGCCAAGGAGATGCTGACCCGCCTCTCTGCCATGCTGCCCTACAACGTGCGGGGCATGTGGATCGGCACCTTCCATGGTCTGTGCAACCGCTTCCTGCGGGCGCACTGGAAGCTGGCGGGACTGCCGCAGGGCTTTCAGATCCTCGATGCGTCCGACACCGTCTCGGCCGTCAAGCGCGTGATCAAGGCCATGAACCTGGACGAAGAGCGCTTCGTGCCCAAGCAGGTCAGCTGGTTCATCGCGGGAGCGAAGGAAGACGGCCTGCGACCCAAGGACATCGACCTGCGCGACGAGCAGACACGCAAGCTCGTCGAGATCTACCAGGCCTACGAGGACCAGTGCCGGCGCGAGGGCGTGGTCGACTTCGCCGAACTGATGCTGCGCGCCTATGAGCTGATGCGCGACAACGCCGCCGTGCGCGAGCACTACCAGCACCGCTTCCAGTACCTGCTGGTCGACGAGTTCCAGGACACCAACAAGCTGCAGTACGCCTGGCTGAAGATGTTCGCGCCGCCGGGCCGCGGCCAGGGCGTGTTCGCCGTGGGCGACGACGACCAGAGCATCTACGCCTTCCGCGGCGCGCGCGTCGGCAATATGAGCGATTTCGAGCGCGAGTACCGCGTGCAGCGCGTGGTCAAGCTGGAGCAGAACTACCGCAGCTACGGCCACATCCTGGACGCGGCCAACGAGCTGATCAGCCGCAACAGCCACCGCCTGGGCAAGAACCTGCGCACCGAGATGGGCCCCGGTGAGCCGGTGCGCGTCAACGAGGCCGCCAGCGACTTCAACGAGGCCCAGTGGCTGCTGGAGGAGGCGCAGGCCCTGCACCGCCAGGGGCTGCCGCGCTCGGAGATCGCCATCCTGTACCGCAGCAATGCGCAGTCGCGGGTGATCGAGTCGGCGCTGTTCAACGCCGGCGTGCCCTACCGCGTCTACGGCGGCCTGCGCTTCTTCGAACGCGCCGAAGTGAAGCATGCGCTGGCCTATCTGCGCCTGATCGAGAACGCCAACGACGACACCAGCTTCCTGCGCGTGGTGAACTTCCCGGCCCGAGGCATCGGGGCGCGCACGCTGGAGCTGTTGCAGGACGCGGCGCGCCAGAGCGGCCGCAGCCTCTACCAGAGCGTGGCGGCGGTGCCGGGCAAGGGCGGCAGCAACCTCGCCGCCTTCGTGAACCTCGTCGAGTCCATGCGCAACCTGACGCAAGGCCTGACCCTGCGCGAGATCATCGAGCAGATGCTGGAGACCTCCGGCCTGGCCGAGTTCTACCGCACCGACAAGGACGGCGCCGAGCGCCTGGAGAACCTGGACGAACTGATCAACGCCGCCGAGGCCTTCGTGACCCAGGAGGGCTTCGGCAAGGACGCCGTGGCCCTGCCGGTGGACGAGCTGGGCGGCGCCGCCGGCTTCACGCCCGGGCAGATCGCGGCGGGTGATCCGCCGGCCATCGCCGCGGTGAACCTCACGGCCGATGCCGAGACCGGCGAGATCGTCTCGCCGCTGGCCGCCTTCCTGACCCACGCCTCGCTGGAGGCCGGCGACAACCAGGCCCAGGCCGGGCAGGACGCCATCCAGCTGATGACGGTGCACTCGGCCAAGGGCCTGGAGTTCGACGCCGTCTTCATCACCGGCCTCGAAGAAGGCCTGTTCCCGCACGAGAACTCGCTGTCCGACGGCGACGGGCTGGAGGAAGAGCGCCGCCTGATGTACGTGGCCATCACCCGGGCCCGCCAGCGCCTCTACCTCAGCTTCAGCCAGACGCGCATGCTGCACGGCCAGACGCGCTACAACGTCAAGAGCCGCTTCCTGGACGAGCTGCCCGAGGCCTCGCTGAAGTGGCTGACGCCGCGCAACCAGGGCTTCGGCTCGGGCTTTGCGCGCGAATACCAGCAGGCTTGGGAGCGAGGCTCGGGGCTCAAGTCCATGGTGGGCGCGGGCCGTGTCGAGCGGCAGGCGCCGGCCTGGCAGCAGGAGCGCGAAGGCAAGGATGCGCCGTCCTTCGGCGGCGCGCCCGTGCCCAAGACCATGAAGCAGGCGGCCGCCGCCAAGGTGGGCGCCGAGCACGGCGGCCTGCGCGTGGGCAAGGCCGTCTTCCACAACAAGTTCGGCGAGGGCGTGCTGCTGACGCTGGAAGGCAGTGGCCCGGATGCGCGGGCCCAGGTCAACTTCGGGCGGCACGGGACGAAGTGGCTGGCGCTGTCGGTGGCGAAGCTGACGCCGATCGACTGACTCCGGGCAGGGGGAGCACAGGTCGGTCGGCAGCCCGCCGCCGGGCTCAATGCGTGCGGGCCGACCCTGCGGGCCGGCTTCCCTCGGTCCTCGCAGCACGGGTCGGGGTGCCGAACTCGCTCCATTCGCTGCGCTCATCGCGCTCGGACAGCGGCACCCAGTCAGTCATTGAAGCGTGCCCTGCGGGCCCGCCGACCCATGCCGCTGGGGTCTCGGCCGCCCGCAATTCGCCCGGCGGCGGGCTGCCGACCGACCTACGGAAGCATTGATCCTGGCCCTGAACCCTTGGCACGCACAGCGACAGTGCTGTTGCACGGCAGCGACCCCGCCTGCGGGTGGGCGCCTTGTGCGGTGCCGAGGAGCGCAGCGGCCCGGAGCAGCGCGCGTCAGCGCGCATCGTGGTCTGACTTGGCGCGTTTGTCCGAGCGCAATGAGCGCAGCGAATGGAGCGAGTTGCGCGCCCGCTCCGGGCCGCGAGCACCGCAGGGGAGCCGGCCCGCAGGGTCGGCCGCCGCACACGAAGTCCGGCCGCGGGCGGGGGCGCTGCCGTGCGCGCTCAGTCGTCGGCAAAAAAGAGAAATGGCCGGGTCACCCCGGCCATCTCATCGCAAGCAACAACTCGGCGATCAGGCCGCAGCCGCCTTCTGGTGCTCGTCATCCAGCAGCTTGCCAAACGCCAGCTTGATCAACAGCAACAGCACCGCTGCAGCGCCCACGAGACCGGCGTGCAGGGCCCAGAAGTGGGTGCCGCGAATGACGCTGAGCAGGCCAGCCAGCCAGCCCACCAGCGTGTTCCCAAAGAAGAGGTGCAGATAGAAGGCACCGATGACCAGGCCTGCCAGTCGTTGCGGCGCCACGCGCGAGTACAGGGCCAGGCCCACAGGCAGGACGTTGGCAAAGCCCAGGTTGTTCAGCAGGTTGTAGGTCAGACTCCAGCCCAGGCCGATGCGCTCACCCTGCTCCACCAGGCCGGCCGCCAGCACGGTCACCGCCGGCGCGCTGCAGGCGATCAGGGTGCCCAGCGCCATCTTGCTGAGCTCGTCCGGCTCGCGGCCCCGCTGGGCGCACCAGCGCCAGAAGGCCAGGGACAGCAGCATGGTCATCAGGCTGATGGCGGCATCGCCGGCCTGCAGCCAGGTCACCGGGACCGCCCAGCCCCACAGCGTCATGTCCATATGGGCCTGCGCCCACAAGGGATAGCCGTTGTTGAACTGCTGGTTGCCGACCAGGCTCAGCGTCAGCACGGGAATCATGGCCACCAGCAGGGCCAGGCGGCGCTTGTCGCGGCGGCTCATGGGCTCGGCGGGGAGTGTCTGCTGCGCTTGCGAGCGCGGGGCTTCCGGCGGCAGGTAGCGGCGGCCGGCCAGGTAGACGAAGAGGCCAATCACCATGCCCACGCCGGCGGCGCCAAAGCCCCAATGCCAGGCCACCCGCTCGCCGAGGGTGCCGCAGACGATCGGCGACACGATGACGGCAATCTGCACCGCCAGCATGAAGATCTGGAAGGCCGTGGCGCGGCGCTTGTCGCCGGGCTGGTACAGCGCCCCGACCTGCGCGGCGATATTGCCCTTGAAGGCACCCACCCCGACCAGCAGACAGGCGAGGGCCGGCAGGAAGCTGGCGTCAAAGGCCATCAGGAAATGACCCAGGGCCATGAGCAGGGCCCCCGCGGTGACCGCTCGGGTGCGGCCGATCCAGCGGTCGGCCACATAGCCCCCGATGAGGGGCGTCAAATACACCAGGCCGGCGTAAAGACCGAACACCAGGGAGGCCAGTTGCTGCGGGGTGCGCGGGCCGGTCACGGCCTCGATCCAGGCTCGCAGCGTGTCCATGCCGGCTACCCCGACGATGTGTTCCGGCATGAACAGATAGTTGCTGAGGTAGAGCACCAGCAGCGCCTGCATGCCGTAGTAGGAGAAGCGCTCCCAGAACTCGCAGAAGGCCAGCCAGCCCAGGCCGGCGGGATGGCCCAGGAAGGCGCGGTCCAGACGTTCACTGGGCGCGGCTTGGGGCGGGGTGCCGCTGATGGCGGCATCGGAAGAAGGTAGGACGGCGGACATGGCAGGCCTTGTCTGTGGATGAAGGGGCTACTGCAAAAAGGTCCGCCACTGTGGCCGAACTGGCGGTGAAGCGCCATCCAGGCTTCCCTGGATGACGATATATCGCGATATGCGACGGAAAAAAGCCCCCGGAAGGCCGGGGGCAAAGCGAGACAAGATAAGCGATGCGGCCCCGGGGCCCTGTGGATCAGACCTTGTCCAGCTTGAGGCTGCTCGCCTCGCTGGTCAGGTAGCCCACGCAGGCGCCGAAGCGGTTCTTGTAGTTGCTGTTGATCAGCGGCTCCAGCGTGCTCTTGACCACGTTGTGGATGGAGCCCCAGTCGCCAGGATGCTGGAAGTTGCTGGTGATGTAGGTCCAGCCGTTGAGATCGTCCACCACGCCCAGGCCGGTGGCCTCGGCGCCGGCCGGCATGGAGACCAGGCGGCTGAGCTGTTTGGTGTCGACGTTGTAGGCCCAGACGAAGTTGTTGACGTGCTGGCCGCTGTCCTCGCCGATGAAGAGGGTGCGCAGCTTTTCAGAGAACTTCAGGTTGTCCGGGTTGGCGATCTTCTCGGGATTGGCGGTGTTGCCCAGGGCGTCGGCCGCGATGTCCTCACCGACCAGCAGAGCGCGGGTCAGGCTGGGCACCCAGTCGCTGGCGATGGCGCCGCCGACGGTGTCCTTCTGCCCGGCGCTCAAGGTATGGGCGAACACGCCACCGGCGACGAGCGCCTTGTCCACGCCGACGCCATAGGCCTCGTTGTACGCGCCGTGGCCCTTGACCATCGAGGACTGGATGTTCTGCAGGGCCGAGTAGGCGATCTTGTCCCGGGCGTTGACCGTTGTGCCTTCCATCTTGGTGAAGGCCATGGAGCCGCCCTTGATCGCGGCGTAGCGATGGGTTTCCAGGAAGGCGGCGGCCTTGTCCATGCCGGCCTTCACGCGCACCCATTGCACCTTGCCGGAGAGCCAGATCTTGGTGAAGCTCGCGTCCTTGGGGTCGGTGGTGGCCACATCCATGATGTCCGTGGGCTTGAGCGTGTTGGCCAGGGCCTCGATCTCGGCGCTGGTGGCGGAGCCCAGCTTGATCCAGCTGATGGGCGCACCGGCGGCGGCCGGGTCCAGCGAGAAGCCGGCGCCGAACTTGGCCACGTACAGGGAGCCCGCCGACAGATCCTTTTCCTTGTCCGCCACGAACATGAAGAAGCCGCCGTTGGTGGCGTCGTCGCCCATGAGGGCGGTGCGGTTGTCGGGCATCACCTGGATCAGCTCGTGCGAGATGCGGCCCAGGCAGTAGTGCTTCTTGATCGTGCCGCTGCCGTCCGGGTTGACGGTGACTTCGGGCAGATGGCCGTAGTGATAGGGATTGGCCTTGCTCTCGTCGCCGAACAGGTTCTTGCTGTAGGCCTTGAACATGCTGTTGGAGGCGATGGTGAAGGCGTCCGGCTCGTACTCCTCCGAGGACAGGTGGGTGCCCCAGGGCGAGAGGCTGGAGCCGCAGGTGATCCACAGACCGTGGGCGCTGGACGTGTCCACGTTGTGGTACTTCACCAGGCTCAGCTTGCCGGTGGTTTGGTCCTGGTCCAGGGTCAGCACGGCAATCGGGGAGGGCAGCCGGCCGTACATGTCGGTCTTGCCGTCCTGGGCCCAGGTCGTGTATTCGAACTGCACGACCGCGAACACGGCCTTGCCCTTGACGCCGGGCACGTTGGCATTGGGCACGGCCAGCAGCGAGGTGCCGTCGGGCGAGTCGCTGAAGAACTGGCGCTCCTTGCCGGCCACCGTGGTGTCCATGATGGGCTTGCCGTTGATGTCAACGTAGGCGCCGGCGAGCACGGTGCCGCCCTTGCCGTCCGGCACCATGTCCCCGGTCATGAAGAAGGGCTGGTAGGCCAGCTTGAAGCTCTGCTTGCTGCTGTCGCTGAGGGTGACCTCCAGCGAGGACGCCACCAGGGTCTTGGCCATGCCGGCGGCGTCCGCCAGGCTGGGCGCAGCCATCGCCGCGAAGCTGGCGGCGCTGAAGGTCGGTGCGGGCTTGGGTGCCGGCGCGGGGCTGTCGTCGCCGCCGCTGCCGCAAGCGGTCAGCATCGAGCTGGCGGCCATGCCGCTGAGGGGCAGCATGAGGGGCGCGCCCAGGAACTTCAGGGCTTGACGACGGTTGGGTGTGCTGGACATGGTCTGGCTCATTCAGAGTGATGCTCGAACCGCCTGGCTGCAGGGCTGGGCGGTGCTTGAGCCCGGCACTCTAGGGAGGGGCCATGTCAGCGCCGTGAAGCTTTGATGGCGGCGCTGACACAAAAGCAGAAGAGGCTCCCGGGGGAGCCTCTCTCATGCCATGAGCCACCGCGGCGGCGGCCAGGGGGTCAGGTCTTGCTGCTCAGCACGTCCTTGGGGGCGCCGAACATGAAGCAGTCCACGAAGGTGAAGTAGAGCGAGGCGTAGAAGGCCGAGCCCAGCGCGTACATGGCGACGATGCCCAGCAGCGGCAGCAGCGCGCTCAGCCCCGTCAGCGCCAGCGCAGCGCTGACCATGCCGCCGGCCAGGCTGGCGATGAGTTGCACGCCCAGCCATCCCAGCATGTAGACGGCAAAGGCGCCGCGGTTGCGCCATACGCCCAAGGTGCTGGAGAACAAGGCCTGCAATGCGCCCTGGCCGCCCCAATGCACCAGGGCGGGGGCATGCCAGTAAGGCGTGCTGATCAGCGCGATCCAGCTCAGGCGCAGCAGGAAGCCGCTGAACAGCACCGGCTCCGCCACGGGCAGCTCGCCGGGCTTGCCGGACTCCTGGCTGGCCTGCGTCATGGCGTCCATGAACTTGTCCAGCGCGTTGCCAAAGGCGCCGCCGTCGAGCTGGTCCAGCAGCAGCAGGCCGCCCACGGTCAGCAGTGCGAAGCTGAAGCCCAGCACCAGCTGGGTGTTGCGACGCTCGGCCGTCAGCCGCAGCGGCGCGATGAAGACGCTCGGCACGGGCCGCTTGCCCTGCAGCACCAGGTGCGTGGCCAGCATGAAGCCCAGCGAGAACAGCGGCATGGTGGCCAGCAGCAGGAAGCGCAGGGGCGCCGGCAGGGCCAGGGTCAGCAGGTTCAGCAGCATCAGGGCCGAGAACAGCCCCACCATGCCCAGCGGCGCGCGCTGCACGATCTTGAAGCCGTGGCGCACCCACAGCAGGCCGTTGGCTGCGGGGACGTTCTGCAGATGGAGGGTCAGGGCCATTCAGCTTTCCTGGGGCGTGAGGGCATGCCAGGCGTGCGCCAGGCGTTCGCGCAGCACACGCTCGAAGTGGGTGGGGTCGTGGGGCTTGAGCAGCGAGGCCTCGCGCGGCAGATGGAAGTCCCACAGGCGCGAGATCCAGAAGCGCAGGGCCGCCGCGCGCAGCAGGGCCGGCATCAGGCGATGCTCGGCGCCGCTCAAGGGGCGCTCGCGCTCGTAGGCCAGCACGAAGGCCTGGGCGCGGGACTCGTCCAGGCGGCCGCTGGCCAGGTCGATGCACCAGTCGTTGAGGCACACGGCGATGTCGAACAGCCAGGTGTCGACGCCGGCGAAGTAGAAATCGAAGAAGCCGCTGAGCTGCTCGCGGCCGGGCAGGCCTTCGAACATGACGTTGTCGCGGAAGAGATCGGCATGGACGGGCCCGCGCGGCAGCTCGGCATAGGTCTGCGAGGCCGCCAACTGCTGCTGGAAGGCCAGCTCGCTGGACAGCAGCTCGGCCTGCTCGGACGCCAGGAAGGGCAGCACGACGGGCACCGTCTCGCTCCACCAGGCCAGGCCGCGCAGATTGGGCTGGCTCAGCGCGAAGTCCTGGCCGGCCAGGTGCATGCGGGCCAGCATGGCGCCCACCTGCTCGCAATGAAAGAGATCCGGCGCCAGCTGATGGCCGCCGCGCAGCCGGTTCACCACCGCAGCCGGCTTGCCCTGCACCTCATGCAGGATCTCGCCGGACTCATCGGCCTGCGGATCGGGCACCGGGATGCCGCGGCCGGCCAGATGCTTCATCAGGCGCAGGTAGAAGGGCAGTTGCTCGAAGCTCAGGCGTTCGAAGACCGTCAGCACGTAGTCGCCGCGCTCGGTGCTGACGAAGTAGTTGGTGTTCTCGATGCCGGCCGTGATGCCGCGCAGATCGGTGACGGTGCCCAGGCGCAGGCGGTCCATCAGATGCTGGGCCTGGGGCGGGGTGACTTGGGTGAAAACGGCCATGGCAGGGGGCAGGGCGCCGGCAGCGCCGACGGATCAGAAGCTGAACAGTCGCCAGACGCGCTGGCCGACGCCGGCCTTGGCCGATGCGGCTCCGGGGCTCAGGTCGCGGCCGGGCTCGCCCAGCAGGATCTCGTACTCCGGGGCCCGGCCCTTGGGCTTGACCTTGGCGCTGACCGTCTGGCCGCGCACGCGGAGCTCTTCGATGCGGATGCTGTCGTCTTCCAGCCGGATCTCCTGCACCACGGGTTCTGGTGGATCCTGGGGAAGGGGCGGGGCGGCCGGGGTGTCGGCGGCATGGGCCTGGGAGGCCAGCGAGGCGATCAGCCCGCAAGCCAGGGACAGGGCAGCCCGCGCCCCGGACCGGGCCGGCCGAGGCAGGGGCCGTGACGAATGGGGGCGGGACGGATTCTGCATCCGCCGATTCTATGCGTGGCCAAGCGCAGCCTTCCCTCGGCCTGCTGACAGCATTCGCCGATGCCTTGCGTGACAATGCGCCCCCATGAGCAAACCCATCCTGCTGCTGGTCGACGGCTCCAGCTTCCTCTACCGCGCCTTCCATGCCCTGCCGGACCTGCGCGGGCCCGAGGGTCAGCCCACCGGCGCCGTGCATGGCTTCGTGGCCATGATGAAGAAGCTGCGCGAGGACATCGGCGCCGAGCATGCCGCCTGCGTGTTCGACGCCAAGGGCCCGACCTTCCGCGACGAGTGGTACCCCGAGTACAAAGCCCACCGGCCCCCGATGCCGGACGACCTGCGGGCGCAGATCGCCCCCATCCATGAGGTGGTGAAGCTGCTGGGCTGGCCCCTGCTGGAGGTGCCAGGCATCGAGGCGGATGACGCCATCGGCACCCTGGCCCGGCTTGGGGCCGCCTGCGGGCACCGGGTGGTGGTGGCGACCGGGGACAAGGACCTGGCGCAGCTGGTCAATGCCGACGTCAGCCTGATCAACACCATGGCCAAGCCGCCCGAGCGCCTGGACGAGGCCGGCGTGCTGGAGAAGTTCGGCGTGCCACCCGACCGCATCATCGACTACCTGACCCTGGTGGGCGATGCCGTGGACAACGTGCCCGGCGTCGAGAAAGTCGGTCCCAAGACGGCGGCCAAGTGGATCGCCGAATACGGCTCGCTGGACGGCGTGATCGCGAGCGCCGACAAGATCAAGGGCGTGGCCGGCGAGAACCTGCGCAAGGCGCTGGACTGGCTGCCCATGGGCCGCCGGCTGGTGACCGTCAAGCTGGACTGCGACCTGGATGGCCATGTGCCGCAATGGCCCTCGCTGGACGCCCTGGCCCTGCAGCCGGTGGACAAGCCCGGCCTGCTGGACTTCTTCACCCGCTTCGGCTTCCGCACCCTGAAGCGTGAGCTGGAGTCGGCGCTCAATGGCGCGGTGGCAGTGCCCGCGGCGAAGCCCGCAGCCGCGGGCGCGACGGGTGACCTGTTCGCCCAGGCCGACGCCGAGGCTGATCCGCCGGGCGACGCCGCGCCGCTGGATCGCCGCTATGACACGATCCTCGACTGGTCCGGCTTCGAAGCCTGGCTGGCTCGCATCCAGGCCGCACCGCTGGTCGCGCTGGACACCGAGACCGACTCGCTGGACCCCATGCAGGCACGCATCGTCGGCCTCTCCTTCGCCGACAAGCCCGGCGAGGCCTGCTACATCCCGCTGCGCCACAGCGGTCCGGACGCGCCCGAGCAACTGCCGCTGGACGAGGTGCTGGCCCGCCTCAAGCCCTGGCTGGAGGATGGCTCGCGGCCCAAGCTGGGCCAGAACGTCAAGTACGACCTGCATGTGTTCGCCAACCATGGCATCGCCGTGCAGGGCTACGCCCACGACACCATGCTGGAAAGCTACGTCCTGGAGGCCCACAAGACCCACGGCCTGGAGGCCCTGGCCGAGCGCCACCTGGGCCGCCACGGCCTGAGCTACGAGGATCTCTGCGGCAAGGGCGCGCACCAGATCCCCTTCGCCCAGGTCGACGTGGCCCGCGCGGCGGAATACTCCAGCGAAGACTCCGAGATGTGCCTGCACGTGCATGAGATGCTGCAGCCGCGCCTGCAGGCCGATGCGGGGCTGGACTTCGTCTACCGCCAGATCGAGATGCCCGTCTCGCTGCTGCTGGCCCGCATCGAGCGCAACGGGGTGCTGATCGACGCCACCCGGCTGCAGGCCCAGAGCCACGAACTCGCGCAGCGCCTGGTGGCCATCGAGCAGCAGGCCTACGAAATTGCCGGCCAGCCCTTCAACATGGGCAGCCCCAAGCAGATCGGCGAGATCCTCTTCAACAAGCTGGGCCTGCCCGTGGTCAAGAAGACCGCCACCGGCGCGCCCTCCACCGACGAGGAGGTGCTGGACAAGCTGGCCGCCGACTACCCGCTGCCGGCAAAGATCCTCGAGTACCGCGGCCTGGCCAAGCTCAAGAGTACCTACACCGACAAGCTGCCGCTGATGGTCAACGCGCAGACGGGCCGGGTCCACACTTCCTACTCGCAGGCCGTGGCCGTGACCGGGCGCCTGGCCAGCAATGAGCCGAACCTGCAGAACATCCCCATCCGCACGGCGGAGGGTCGCCGCGTGCGCGAGGCCTTCGTGGCCCCGCCGGGGCATGTGATCGTCAGCGCCGACTACTCGCAGATCGAGCTGCGAATCATGGCTCACATCAGCGAGGATCCGGGCCTGCTCAGGGCCTTCCAGGAGGGGCTGGACGTGCACCGCGCCACGGCCTCCGAGGTCTTCGGCGTGCCGGTGGACGCGGTCACGAGCGAGCAGCGCCGCTATGCCAAGACCATCAACTTCGGCCTGATCTACGGCATGGGCGCCTTCGGGCTGGCGCAGTCGCTGGGCATCGAGCAGAAGGCGGCCAAGGACTACATCGACCGCTATTTCACGCGCTTTGCCGGCGTGAAGACCTATATGGACCAGACCCGCGAGTCGGCCAAGGAGCTGGGCTACGTCAAGACCTTGTTCGGCCGTCGCATCTACCTGCCCGAGATCAAGGGCGCCAACGGCCCGCGCCGCGCGGGTGCCGAGCGCCAGGCCATCAACGCGCCCATGCAGGGCACGGCGGCCGACCTCATCAAGCTGGCGATGATCGCGGTGCAGAAGGCGCTGGACGAGGCGGGCAAGCGCAGCCGCATCGTGATGCAGGTGCATGACGAACTGGTTTTCGAGGTGCCTGAGGCAGAGTTGGACTGGATCCGCGCCGAAGTGCCGCGCCTGATGGCGGGCGTGGCCGAGTTGAAGGTGCCGCTGCTGGCGGAGGTGGGTGTTGGGGCCAATTGGGATGTGGCTCATTGACCCCCCCTACTGGCTTCGCCAGCCCCCCGAGGGGGCGAGCCCGTAGGACCGGCGGAGCCGGATCCTCGGGCTCCGTGCCTGGCGCCGGGCTGCGCCGGCGGGAGGGGAGGGCGCTGTGGCTGCTTCGCTTGCTCCTCAAGTGGGCGAGCCCTCCGGCGAGGCGGGCTCCTCGGGCTTCACAGGTTCAAGGCCGCGCAGGCGGCGCATGCAAGGTGATTGATGGATTTACCGTATGAATGGCAGATCGGCTGGCGCTATACGCGTGCGGGCCGGGGCGGGCGGCGCAACCGCTTCATTTCCTTCATCTCCGGGGTGTCGATGCTGGGCATCGCACTGGGGGTGGCGGCGCTGATCATCGTGCTGTCGGTGATGAACGGGTTCCAGAAGGAGGTGCGGGATCGCATGCTCTCCGTGGTCTCGCACATCGAGCTGATGGGCTGGCAGGGCGAGACCTATCCCGAATGGCAGCAGCTGGCCGAGCAGGCGAAGCGCAATCCGGCCGTGAAGGCTGCCGCGCCTTTCGTGGCCAGCCAGGTGCTGGTGGCGCGGGGCGAGGACATGCGGGGCGCCATCGTGCGGGGCATTGATCCCGCGCTGGAACCGGCCATGACACCGCTGGCCGCCGCGCTCAAGGACACGGCACTCAAGCGCCTGGTGCCGGGCGAGTTCGGTGTGCTGATCGGTGTGGAGATGGCTCGAGCGCTGCAGGTGCGCGAGGGGGACCGCATCACCCTGGCGGCGCCCACGGGCGATGTGACACCCGCGGGCGTTTCGCCGCGCTTCAAGCAGTTCAAGGTGGTGGGCCTCTTCAATGCCGGCCACTATGAATATGACAGCGCGCTGGCACTGATCCATATCCAGGATGCCCAGCGCTTTTTCCGTCTGGATGCGCCGACGGGCGTGCAACTGCGCCTGGCTGACGTGCACCAGGCGCGCGAGGTGGCGGACCAACTGGCGCTGAGCTTCGGCCCGTCCATCCGTGTGCGCGACTGGACCCGCACCAACGCCACCTGGTACGACGCCGTGCAACTGGAGAAGCGCATGATGCGCATCATCCTGACCCTCATCGTCGCGGTGGCGGCCTTCAACCTGGTCTCGACCCTGGTGATGACGGTGACCGACAAGCAGAGCGACATCGCCATCCTGCGCACCCTGGGGGCGAGCCCGCGCTCCATCATGGGCATCTTCATGGTGCAGGGCGCGGCGGCCGGCGTGATCGGCACCGTCGGCGGCACACTGCTGGGCCTGGTGACGGCCTTCAACATCGACGTGATCGTCCCGGCCATCGAGCGCCTCTTCAACACCAGCTTCCTGCCCAGCAGCGTCTATGTGATCAGCCGCATGCCCAGCGATCCCCAATGGTCGGACATCATTCCCATCGCCCTCACGTCCCTGGTGCTGGCCTTCCTGGCCACCCTCTACCCCAGCTGGCGCGCCAGCCGTGTGCAACCGGCGGAGGCGCTGCGCTATGAGTGATCGTTCGAAGGACGTGGTGCTGCAGGGAACCGGCCTCAGCCGCCGCTTCAAGGAAGGCAGCCTCGACGTCACCGTGCTGACGGGCGTGGACATCGGCGTGCGGCGCGGCCAGACCCTGGCCGTCGTCGGCGCCTCCGGTTCCGGCAAGAGCACGCTGCTGCATCTGCTGGGCGGCCTGGACGCGCCCAGCGCCGGCCGCGTGCAGCTGATGGGCCGCGACTTCGCCCAGATGAGCCCGGCCGAACAGGGCCGCTGGCGCAACGAGCACCTGGGCTTCATCTACCAGTTCCACCACCTGCTGCCGGAGTTCACGGCGCTGGACAACGTCGCCATGCCGCTGCGCATCCGGCGCATGCCCGAGGCCGAGGCGCGGGCCCAGGCGCAGGCCATGCTGGAGCGCGTGGGCCTGGGGCAGCGGGTCTTGCACCGGCCGGCGGAGCTCTCCGGCGGCGAGCGCCAGCGCGTGGCCATCGCCCGCGCCCTGGTCTGCCGCCCGGCCTGCGTGCTGGCGGACGAGCCCACCGGCAACCTGGACCGCGGCACGGCCGACGCCGTCTTCGCCCTGATGCTGGAGCTGGCCGCCAGCCAGGGCACGGCCTTCGTGATGGTGACCCACGACCAGCAGCTGGCCGCACGCTGCGAAACCCGCTTGAACCTCGTAGGCGGCCGACTCCAGCAGGATTGAAGGCGGGCTGCAGTAGGATCGGTGCCCCACTGTCCCGGAGGCCCCATGTCTGCTGTACCGTCCCGCTACATCCTCAAGCTCAGCTGCCCTGACCGGGCCGGCATCGTGCATGCCGTGACGGGTTTCCTGCTGGAGCAGGGCGGCAACATCCTGACCTCGGCCCAGCACGGCGACGCCGACCACCAGCGCTTCTTCATGCGCATCGAGTTCGAATGCGGCCGAGCCACGCCCGTGCCCGCCTTGCGCGAGGCCTTCGCTCCGCTGGCCCAGCAGCTGCAGATGGATTGGGAGCTGGTCGCGCGCGAGACCAAGACCCGCGTGCTGCTGCTGGTGTCCAAGCTGGGCCATTGCCTGAACGACCTGCTGTTCCGCGTGCAGACCAACCACCTGCCCATCGAGATCCCGGCCATCGTCTCCAACCACCGGGACTTCTACCAGCTCGCCGCCTCGCACAACATCCCCTTCCATCACTTTCCGCTGCTCAACGCCTCTCCCGAGCAGAAGGCGGCCCAGGAGCGCAAGATCCGCGAGGTGATCGAGGAGAACCGCATCGACCTCGTCGTGCTGGCCCGCTACATGCAGATCCTCTCGGGCGAGATGTGCGAGTACCTCTCGGGCCGCGCCATCAACATCCACCACAGCTTCCTGCCCAGCTTCAAGGGCGCGCGGCCCTATCACCAGGCCCATGAGCGCGGCGTCAAGCTGATCGGCGCCACCGCGCACTACGTGACCTCGGACCTGGACGAAGGCCCCATCATCGAGCAGGAGGTCGCGCGCATCGACCACAGCATGCCGCCCGAGCAGCTGGTGGCCATCGGCCGCGACACCGAGTGCGTGACCCTGGCCCGCGCCATCCAGTGGCATGCCGAGCACCGGGTGCTGATGAACGGCAACCGGACGGTGGTCTTCCGCTGAGCCCGGAGCCGCGGGCATGTGGATAGACACCCACTGCCATCTGGATGCGCCGGAGTTCGACGGCGACCGGCAGGCCGTGGTCGACCGCGCCCGCGCCGCGGGGGTGGCTCAGATCGTGATCCCGGCCGTGGCGGCCTTCGATTTCGACACGGTGCACGAGCTGGCGCACCGCCACGGCTTCACTTATGCGCTGGGCATCCATCCGCTGTACGTGATGCAGGCGCAGGCGCAAGACCTGACCCTTCTGGCCGACCGGCTGCGGGCTTGGCGCGATGATCCGCGCCTGGTGGCCGTGGGCGAGATCGGGCTGGACTTCTTCGTGCCAGGCATCGACGCCGAGCGCCAGCAGCAGTTCTATCTGGCGCAGCTCAAGCTGGCGCGCGAGCAGGGCTTGCCCGTGCTGCTGCATGTGCGGCGCAGTGCGGACCAGCTGCTGGCGGGTTTGCGGCGCACGGCGGTCTCCGGCGGCATTGCCCATGCCTTCAATGGCAGCGAGCAGCAGGCGCAGGCTTTCTGGAAGCTGGGCTTTCGCCTCGGCTTTGGCGGCACGCTGACCTTCGATCGATCGCTGCAGATCCGGCGCCTGGCGGCTTCCATGCCGGCCGAGGCGCTGGTGCTGGAGACCGATGCCCCGGACATCCCGCCGCAGTGGCTCTACAAGACGGCCGAGCAGCGTGCGGCCGGCGCGTCCAGCCGCAACGAGCCGGCCGAGCTGCCGCGCATCGCCCAAACGCTGGCCGCCCTGCGCGGCTGGACCGAGGCGCAGACGGCGGCGCTGACGTCCGCGAATGCCCGCGCCGCACTGCCGCGGCTGCCGTTGGCTGATTCGACGTCCGGAGGAGGGGCATGAGCCGGCTGGAGTCGGCGCGGAGCCATCGCACCCCAGCCGCCGTTGCCCCTCTGATCCGTGCCTGGCTGGCCGCCCGCTCACTGGCGCGCGGGCTGCCGGCTCCCGTGGATGAGGCCGGCGCCTGCCGTGTGGATGTGCATTCGGACGCAGAAGTGCGGCGTTGGGTGTTCCCCGCGTTATCGCCACAGATCGGTGCGCTGGCCCGTTCGATCACTCAGCCGCGGCACTTCATCAAGCTCTGCGGCGCGCCCGAGGAGCTGCTCGCGGCCTTGCCTCCCGGATGGCAGTTGTCAGCGCCCGGTCATTTCATGATGGGCCCGGGGCGGATGGGCGGGTCGGCATGCCCCGCGGGGTATCGGTCCGTGATCAGCTGCGCGGATGGCATCACCGCGGTGCGGGTCCGCGCACCCGATGGCGAGCTGGCGGCCAGCGGCCATGCCGCCGAGCTGGACGGGGTGTTCATCTACGACCGCATCATCACCGAGCCCGGGCATCAGCGGCGCGGGCTGGGGCGCTTCGTGATGCAGCAGCTGGCGGGCTGCAAGCAGGCGGCGCAGTCCACCGAGCTGCTGGTGGCCACGGATCAGGGGCGGGCGCTCTATGAGGCCCTGGGCTGGTCCGTGCTGTCGCCGTTCTCCACGGCCAGCCTGCCCGGGTGAGCGGCCGCACGAGCGTCAGCGGTTGCGCGGCGAGAGCGGGGTCTCTGGCACCGGGTAGCCGGCGGCACCGAAGGTCGCGACCACCGCCTTGTGCGTGTCGAAGTAGACCTGCCAGTAATGGTCCGTGTGGGTGTAGGGCCGCACGCAGAGCAGGGGGCCTTCGGGCGTGAAGCTGAGGATCTCGACATCCGGCGCGGGCGAACTGGCCACGTTGGGAATCTGCGCCAAGGCCGCCTTCAGGCGGGCGATGGCGTCCAGCGGGTCCACGCTGTTGGCGATCTTGGCCACGCAGTCCACGCGGCGGAAGGGCAGGCTCGAGAAGTTCTGGATGGTGTCCGAGAAGATCTTGTTGTTGCCGATGATGGTCTGCACATTGTCCGGCGTGACCAGCGTGGTGCCGAAGAGGCCGATCTCCAGCACCGTGCCCGTGACCCCGCCGACCTGGACGAAGTCGCCCACCTTGAAGGGGCGCAGCACCTGCATGAAGACGCCGGCGGCGAAATGCGTCAGCAGCCCGCCCCAGGCCGTGCCGATGGCCAGGCCCGCACCGGCCAGCAGTGCGGCGAAGGAGGTGGTGTGGATGCCGAAGATGTCCAGGATGGCCAGCACCAGGACGATGTTCAGGATCACCGACAGGATGGAGCGCAGGTAGTTGGACAGGGTGGAGTCGATGCGCTTGCCTCGCTCCATCGCCGCGCCCACCAGCCGCAGCACCAGGCTGATCACCCAGCGGCCTATGATCCATGCGGCCAGTGCGGCCAGCACCTTGAGTCCAAAATCCGTGCCCTGGGTTCGCAGGAAATCCCAGATGGCTTCGGTATTCATCATTGCAATCCTCCGTGTTCTTGAGCAAATGACATGGCACGACGAACGCTGCCGGCTGCCGGCCGGATGACAAGCGGACCGCCAGCAGGGCAGGCGCCGGAGCGGACGCCAGGCCTACCGGCGGCCGCTTCGCCCATTGAAGCCGCCCAGGATCGCCCTGTGCTCCAGGGCCTGCCTGCGCTGGGCTTGCCTACGGCGCGGCTGCTGGTGCTGGGCAGCTTCCCCAGTGTCGCTTCGCTGGCCGCACGGCAGTATTACGGTCATCCGCGGAACCAGTTCTGGCCGCTGCTGTCGGCGCTGTGGGGTCAGGACTTGCGCGCCATGCCTTACGAACAGCGCACCGCATGGGTGGTTCGACGCGGCCTGGCCGTCTGGGACGTCTACGCCAGCTGCCAGCGCGAGGGCAGCCTGGATGCCGACATCCGCGCCGCGGTCCCCAATGATTTGCAAGCACTGGTGAGCGGCATGCCGGGATTGCGGGCGATCGCTCACAATGGCGGGGAGTCGGCGCGCAGCCTGCGCGTCACGCAAGCCCTCGGCCTGCCTGTGTTTCGCCTGCCTTCATCCAGTCCGGCCAATGCCAGCTGGAGCTTCGAACGCAAGCTCCAGGCCTGGCGCGAGGTCTTTGCATTTGCCGGATTGTTGGATGAGCACGAAAAAGAAATCGGAAAAGGCGAACGCCCGCGCGGCCAGCCCTGAGTGGACGCCCGCCACGCTGTCGGAGTTCGACGGCGTGCGCTTCTTGCACCTGGACAGCATCTGGGTCCAGGGCGCCATGCGCATCCGCAAGCCGCAGGTACTGGAGCTCGAATACATCCAGCGCATGATGGCCTGGATGCTGTGGCGGGACAGCGAGTCCCTGCGCGAGGGCCACGCCGTCCAACTGGGCCTGGGCGCGGCGGCGCTCACCCGCTTCTGCCACAAGGTGCTGCGCATGCAGACGACGGCCGTGGAGATCAACCCGACCGTGATCGCCGCCTGCCGCAGCTGGTTCCATCTGCCCGAGGATGACGATCGCCTGACTGTACTGAACCAGGATGCCGCGCGCTGGGTGGCCGATCCGGCGCATCTGCAGACCGTGCAGGTGCTCAATGTGGACCTGTACGACCACGACGCCGCCTCCCCGGTCCTGGATGACGAGGACTTCTACGCCGCCTGCCGGGGCGTGCTGGCCGATGGCGGGCTGATGACGGTCAACCTCTTCGGCCGGGCCGCCAGCTTCGCCCGCAGTGCCGCGCGCATCGCCCGAGTCTTTGGCAGCGACCAGGTCTGGAGCCTGGCGCCCACCAAGGAGGGCAACACCGTGGTGGTGGCGGCCCGGGGCGTGCAGGTGCCGGCCCGTGAAGAACTGCAGCGGCGCGCCGATAAGATCGAGGAGCGCTATGGCAGCCATGGGCTGCCGGCCCGCAAGTGGCTGCGGCTGGTCCGGCCGCTGCCGCTGAGCATCATTGAACAGATGGCGCAAAAAGACCTGACATGAACACTGCCTCCAAGAGCGAATCCGCTGCGGTGGCGCAGCCGGCCGGGCGCCTGGAGTGGCGAACGCTGCTGCGTTGGCTGCTGGAGGATGGCGTCATCGATGCCGAATCCGCCCAGCGCGTGGAACAACGCTTCGGCGCCGGGGACAGCGCCCAGCATCCACTGCTGCGCCTGGCCGGTGCCGGCCTGCATCGCCTGTCCAACGGCAAGCTGCTGGACATCGAGGCCCTGACGGCCTGGGTGGCCGAGCGCGCGCATCTGCCCTACCTGCGCATCGACCCGCTGAAGGTGGACGTGGGGCGGGTGTCCGACGTGATGTCGGTCAACTATGCCGAGGCCAAACGCTGCCTGCCGCTTCAGTTCGGCCTGGTGGACATCACCATCGCCACCAGCGAGCCTTTCGACATCGGCTGGGTCTCGCAGATCGAGTCCCATACGCGCAAGCAGGTCAAGCTGGTCGTCTCCAGCCCCAACGAGATCGCCCGGTACACGACCGAGTTCTTCACGCTGGCCAAGTCCGTGCGCGCGGCGGCCAAGTCGGGCGAGGTGTCTCCCTCGGCCAGCTTCGAGCAGCTGGTGGAACTGGGGCGCAGCAACAAGCAGCTGGATGCCAACGATCAGGGCATCGTCCAGGTCGTCGACTGGCTCTGGCAGTACGCCTTCGACCAGCGCGCCAGCGACATCCACCTCGAACCGCGGCGCGAGATGGGCTTGATCCGCTTCCGCATCGACGGCGTGCTGCACACGGTCTACCAGCTCCCGCCCACCGTGCTGAGCGCGATGACCTCGCGCATCAAGCTGCTCGGCCGCATGGATGTGGTCGAGCGCCGGCGCCCGCTGGACGGCCGCATCAAGACGCGCAACCCGCTGGGCGAAGAGGTGGAAATGCGCCTCTCGACGCTGCCCACGGCCTTCGGCGAAAAGATGGTGATGCGCATCTTCGACCCGGACAACGCGGTCAAGGATCTGAGCGAGCTCGGCTTTTCGCGGCACGACGCCAAGCGCTGGAACCAGTTGGTGGCCCAGCCGCACGGCATCATCCTGGTCACCGGCCCGACCGGCAGCGGCAAGACCACCACGCTCTATTCCACGCTGAAGCGCCTGGCGACGGAGGAGGTCAACGTCTGCACCATCGAGGATCCGATCGAGATGATCGAGCCGGCCTTCAACCAGACGCAGGTGCAGACGGCGCTTGACTTCAGCTTTGCCGAGGGCCTGCGAGCGCTGATGCGCCAGGATCCGGACATCATCATGGTCGGTGAAATCCGCGACCTGGAAACGGCCGAGATGGCCATCCAGGCCTCGCTGACGGGGCACCTGGTCTTCAGCACCCTGCATACCAACGATTCGGTCTCGGCCGTGACCCGGCTGCTGGACCTGGGCGTGCCGGCCTACCTGATCAACGCCACCGTGATCGGCGTGCTGGCCCAGCGCCTGGTGCGGACGTTGTGTCAGCACTGCAAGCAGCCGGACGACAGCGTCACCGCGGAGATGCTGAACGAGACGGTCAAGCCCTGGCGTATGAACGGCCAGGTGCATGCCTACAAGCCCGTGGGCTGCCTGGAATGCCGCAACACGGGCTTCCGCGGCCGGGCCGGCCTGTACGAGCTGCTGATGCTCAGCGAGGGCGTCCGCAAGCATCTGCATGCCCAGGCGGACATGACGGCCATGCGCCGGCAGTGCATGCAGGAAGGGCTGCGGCCCCTGCGGCTTGCCGGCGCCATGAAAGTGGCGGACGGCCAGACCACCCTGGACGAAGTGCTGCGCAGCACGCCCCAGTGGGAGCACTGAGCGTCGCGTGGCATGGCGGCGTGCTGTGATGGCGCGCTGCGATGGCGCGCTGTTGCGCTTACGTGGAAACCACAGACGGCCGCCCCTCGGGCGCTGCCTAGAATCCTTCGACAACTGCATGAGAGGCGCTCTGTGAAGATCAAGAGCCAAAGAGACTTCTGGTCGGGTCTGTTGTTCCTGCTGGTCGGCCTGGCCTTTGCCTGGGGCGCCACCGAATACAACTTCGGATCCTCGGCAAAGCCGGGCCCCGGCTACTTTCCCTTCGGACTGGGCATTCTGCTGGCGGTGCTGGGGGGGATGGTCCTGTTCAAGGCGGTGACCATCGAGTCGCCAGGCGGAGATCCCATCGGCGCGATCGCCTGGCGTCCGCTGCTGGTCATCGTCGGCGCCATTGCGATGTTCGGCCTGGCCTTGCCCAAGCTGGGGCTGGTGGTGACGCTCCCGCTGCTGATCGTCGTATCGTCCCTGGCGGGCGATGAATTCCACTGGAAAGACGCGCTGATCAGCTCCGTCGTGCTGACGACGGGCAGCTGGGTGATTTTCATCTGGGGGCTGAAGCTCACCATCCCCGTCTGGCCCGTATTCCTGGCTTGAGGAGCGTTCATGAGCCTGCTTGACAACCTGCTTCTCGGATTCCAGACGGCGCTGAGCTTCCAGAATCTGCTCTATGCCTTCATGGGCGCCATGCTGGGCACCTTGATCGGCGTGCTGCCCGGACTCGGCCCGGTGGCCACCATCGCCATGCTGCTGCCGTCCATCTACACGCTGGACGCCACGCCGGCGCTGATCATGCTGGCTGGCATCTACTACGGAGCCCAGTACGGCGGTTCGACGACGGCCATCCTGATCAACGTGCCGGGCGAATCCAGCTCGGTGGTGACGGCCATTGACGGGTACCAGATGGCGCGCCAGGGACGCGCCGGCGCTGCCTTGGCGGTGGCTGGACTGGGATCCTTCTTCGCCGGTTGTGTCGGCACGGTGATCATCGCGGCCTTCGCGCCGCCGTTGACGGAGATGGCCTTCAAGTTTGGCCCGGCAGAGTATTTCTCGCTGATGGTGCTGGGTCTGATCGGCGCTGTGGTGCTGGCCTCCGGCTCACTGGTCAAAGCCATCGCGATGATCGTGCTGGGACTGCTGCTGGGGCAGATCAATACCGACGTGATCTCCGGAACGCCGCGCTTTTCCTTCGACATTCCCGAACTGTCGGACGGCATCGGTTTTGTGGTCATTGCGATGGGTGTGTTCGGCTTCGGCGAGATCATCGCCAACCTGGGACGGCCGGCCGAGCACCGCGAGGTCTTCACCAAGGAAGTGAAGGGGCTGTGGCCAACCAAGGAAGACTTCAGGGAAGCCTGGCCGTCGGTGGTGCGTGGCACGGCACTGGGATCGGTGTTGGGGGTGCTGCCGGGCGGAGGTGCGTTGCTGGCGTCTTTTGCGGCCTACACCTTGGAGAAGAAGATGGTGCGCAATCCGCGCTACCCCTTCGGCAAGGGGGCCATCCAGGGCGTGGCGGGGCCTGAGAGCGCCAACAACGCCGGCGCTCAGACCAGCTTCATCCCGATGCTGACCTTGGGCATCCCGCCCAATGCGGTGATGGCCCTGATGGTCGGCGCCATGACCATCAAGGGCATTCAACCGGGGCCGCAGGTGATGACGAGCAACCCGCAGCTGTTCTGGGGGCTGATCGCCTCCATGTGGGTGGGCAACCTGATGCTGGTGGTGCTGAACCTCCCCTTGATCAGCATGTGGATCAAGCTGCTGACCGTGCCCTATCGCTTCCTGTTTCCCGCCATCGTGGTGTTTTGCTGCATCGGGACCTACTCGCTGAACAACAACACCTTTGACGTCTATCTCACGGCTGCTTTCGCGCTGCTGGGCTATTTGTTCTACAAGCTGAGCTGCGAGCCGGCGCCCTTGCTGCTGGGCTTCATCCTGGGCCCCATGATGGAGGAGAACCTGCGCCGTGCCTTGTTGCTCTCGCGAGGTGAGTGGAGCACCTTCGTCACCCGGCCGCTCTCTGCCGGGCTGCTGGCCGCAGCCTTGCTTCTGGTCGTCGTGGTCATGCTGCCGTCCATTCAGAGCAAGCGGGAAGAGGCCTTCCAGGAGGACTGAGTAACCGTCTTCCGAGTCAAGCGCCGTGAAGCGAGTTGTCCCAGTGT
>JAYSEK010000003.1:0-15586 GCA_041913905.1 Burkholderiaceae bacterium
GACACTGGGACAACTCGCTTCACGGCGCTTGACTCGGAAGACGGTTACTCAGTCGCTCACGGGCTGAGCCACCTGCCGTCTTTCAGGCCTCGGCCGTCTCGCTGGTCAGTACCTCGGCGCGCAGCGAGTGCGGGAATGCCTCGGTGATGCGCACGTCGATCAGCTGGTGCATCAGCCGCGCGTTGCCCTTGAAGTTGACGATGCGGTTGCATTCAGTACGGCCCATCAGCTCGCTGGGGTCCTTCTTGGCGTTGCCGCAGACCAGGATGCGCTGCGTCCGCCCCACCAGGGTCTTGCTGATGTCGAAGGCATGGGCCTCGATGGCGGCCTGCAGCTCCTGCAGCCGGCGCACCTTGGTTTCGTAAGGCGTTGTGTCTTCCAGATTGGCCGCCGGCGTGCCGGGACGGGGGCTGTAGATGAAGCTGAAGGAGGCGTCGAAGCCCACGTCCTCGACCAGCTTCATCAGCTTGGCATGGTCGTCCTCGGTTTCTCCGGGGAAGCCGACGATGAAGTCGCTGGCGATGCGGATGTCCGGGCGGATCGCGCGCAGCTTGCGGATGATGCTCTTGAATTCTAGCGCCGTGTAGCCGCGCTTCATGGCCATCAGGATGCGGTCGCTGCCATGCTGCACGGGCAGGTGCAGGTGGTTCACCAGCTGGGGCACCTTGCCGTAGGCCTCGATCAGGCGAGGGCTGAACTCATTGGGATGGCTCGTCGTGAAGCGCAGGCGCTCGATGCCGGGGATCTCGGCACAGTATTCGAGCAGCAGGGCCAGGTCGGCGATCTCATCGGTGCCGCCCATCTTGCCGCGATAGGCATTGACGTTCTGGCCCAGCAGGTTGATCTCCTTGACGCCCTGGTCGGCCAGGCCGGCGATCTCGGTGAGCACGTCCTCGAAGGGGCGGCTGACCTCGGCGCCGCGGGTGTAGGGCACCACGCAGTAGGAACAGTACTTGGAGCAGCCTTCCATGATGGACACGAAGGCGCTGCCGCCCTCGACCTTGGCGGGCGGCAGGTTGTCGAACTTCTCGATCTCGGGGAAGCTGATGTCGACCTGGGGCTTTGCCTCCTCTCGGCGCGCGGCCAGCATCTGCGGCAGGCGGTGAAGGGTCTGCGGGCCAAAGACCACGTCGACATAGGGCGCGCGCTCGATGATGGTCTCGCCCTCCTGGCTGGCCACGCAGCCGCCCACGCCGATCAGCACGCCCTTGGACTTCAGGTGCTTGATGCGGCCGAGGTCGGAGAAGACCTTCTCCTGGGCCTTCTCGCGCACCGAGCAGGTGTTGAACAGCACCAGGTCGGCTTCCTCGACATTGGTGGTGGGCTCGTAGCCTTCAGCGGCGCGCAGCACGTCGGCCATCTTGTCCGAGTCGTACTCGTTCATCTGGCAGCCAAAGGTCTTGATGAATACTTTCTTGCTCATGGCGGGCTCCATCACCCTGGGGCTGAGGGTGCGGCAAAACGGAAACGGGGGGCGGGCGGCGGCGTGTGGGCAGGCGGCCCGGGAGGGCTCGCTGGCGGGCAGCAGCAGCGGGGAACTAAGGTTTGGTCCAGACCTGCGACGCCAGATCGAAAGACCAGGCTGCGGCCTGCTCGCGCGTGCGGGGCCAGGTCTTGTTCGCCTGCTCGGCCTCGTTGAGGATCCAGATATCGCGCACCAGGCCGGAGAAGTCCTGCGTGTAGTGCACGGTCAGCTTCTGGCCCACGAGGGCGGCGGCAAAGACCAGCAGGTTGTCGGTCCCGCGGATGCGCGTCCCGGGGGCCATGCGCGCGTCCTTGCCGTCCAGCTGCAGCTCGGGCGGAGTGCTGATCAGCATCTCCGCGCGCAGGGCATCGGCAGGGAACTGTCGGTGAGTCTGGGCCTGGGCGCTCAGGACGCTCAAGGCGGCCAGGCCCGTGAAGCCGGTAGCCAGCAGGCGCAGGGCCTGGCGGCGGGGTAATGCGGGTGCACAGCGAAACATGGTATCAATCCAGTGGCTGCGGGGGAGGGCGCCTGGGCCCGACCCGGGTTGACGAAAGGGCTGCATCATCGCATGCCAGCCGCCGCGCCAACTTCGGGCGCTGCGCTGACGCTCATGATGCCTGGCCCATGAAAAAACCCAGCAAACTTGGCGCTTGCTGGGTTTCTTTATTTGGTGGCGCTTCAGGGATTCGAACCCCGGACCTGCGGATTATGATTCCGTCGCTCTAACCGGCTGAGCTAAAGCGCCTTGCGAAGACCGCTATTCTAGACAGGTTTTGGGAGACAATGCAAGCGTTGCTCAAAAAAAGTTTCTGCCGCCCGTCACGCGGGCTCTTGCCGGAGACTTTCTCGCGAGCCGTCGCCGGGCATTGTTGCGGCCCGACCAACCCATCTGCCATGTTCAGTTTTTTCAAGAAGAAGTTCGGCGGCGGTGCGCCCAGCCCGGCGCCCGCGCCGGCCCCGGAGGCTGCACCCACGGTCAGCGAGCTGCCTTTGGCGGCGTCCGCGCAGACGGTGGCCGTGCCGGCATCTGTGTCCGTTGCCGTGCCCGCTGCCAGTCCGGCCCCGGCAGCGGCTCCCGGGGCTGATGAGGCAAGACCTGCCCCTGCCGTGCCGGCTCCTGCGCCCCAGCAGGCCGGGATGCCGACGGCCGTGCCTGCTGCCGCCGTCGCCGCGCCTGCCGTCGAGCCCGCGCCTCGCAAGAGCTGGCTGGACAAGCTGCGCCAGGGCCTGCGCAAGACGGGCAGCAGCATTGCCCAGGTCTTCACCGGCACGCGCATCGACGACGATCTCTACGAAGAGTTGGAGGCCGCGCTGCTGATGGCCGACACCGGCGTGAAGGCAACTCAGTTCCTGCTGGAGGACCTGAAGCGCCGCGTCAAGGAATCCAAGGTCACCGAGCCGCAGGCTGTGCGCGGACTGCTCGTGGCGGCCCTGGCCGAGTTGCTCAAGCCTTTGGAGAAGAGCCTGCAGGTGGGCGAGCACTCGCCGACCGTGATGATGGTGGTGGGCGTCAACGGTGCCGGCAAGACGACCAGCATCGGCAAGCTGACCCGCCATCTTGCCGATGCCGAGCAGCGCGTCCTGCTGGCTGCGGCCGACACCTTCCGCGCTGCGGCCCGCGAGCAGCTGGCGGTCTGGGCCGACCGCACGCGGGTCGAGATCGTCAGCCAGGAGGGCGGCGACCCGTCTGCGGTCACCTTTGACGCCGTCGTGGCGGGGCGTGCGCGCGGCTGCGACGTCGTGATCGCCGACACCGCCGGCCGCCTGCCCACCCAGCTGCACCTGATGGAAGAGCTGAAGAAGATCCGGCGTGTGATCGGCAAGGCGCAGGATGGCGCGCCGCATGAAGTGCTGCTGGTCGTCGACGGAAACACGGGCCAGAACGCGCTGAACCAGGTCAAGGCCTTCGACGATGCTCTGGGTCTCACGGGCCTGGTCGTGACCAAGCTGGATGGCACGGCCAAGGGTGGCGTGCTGGCGGCCATCGCGCGCGAACGGCCCATCCCCGTCTACTTCATCGGCGTGGGCGAGAAGCTGGAGGACCTGCAGACCTTCAGCGCGCAGGAATTCGCGCAGGCGCTGCTGGAGTGAGTGCCGGGTCCATCCGGACATGAAGAAAGGGCCGCTGATCAGCGGCCCTTTTGCTTGGGAGGGGCGTGTCAGCAGCGGCTCAGAGCCCCATGCCCTTCATGCCCTTCATGCCGCCCATACGCTTCATCATCTTGAAGAGGCCGCCGCCCTTCATTTTCTTCATCATGCCTTGCATCTGGTCGTACTGGTTCAGCACGCGGTTGACGTCCTGGATCTGTACGCCGGCGCCAGCAGCGATGCGGCGCTTGCGGCTGGCCTTGCTCTTGTCGTCCAGCAGCAGGCGCGGGTGGGCGCGCTCCTTGGCGCTCATGGCGTTGAGGATGCCTTCCATGCGGCGCATGTCGCGCTCGGCGCGCTCCATGTCGCCCTGGCCCGCCTTGCTGGCGATCTGCGTGGGCAGCTTGTCCATCAGGCTGGAGAGGCCGCCCATCTTCTTCATCTGAGAGATCTGGGCGAGGAAGTCGTTGAGGTCGAAGCCGTCACCGGACTTTAGCTTCTCGGCCAGCTTCTGGGCCGCGGCCATGTCCACGCCCTTGGTGACTTCCTCGACCAGGGCGACGATGTCGCCCATGCCCAGCACGCGGCCGGCGTGGCGCTCGGCATCGAAGACCTCCAGGCCGTCGATCTTCTCGGAGACGCCGGCGAACTTGATCGGGGCGCCGGTGACCTGGCGCACCGAGAGGGCGGCACCGCCGCGCGAGTCGCCGTCCAGCTTGGTAAGGATCACGCCGGTCAGCGGCAGCGCTTCCTTGAAGGCGCGGGCGGTGTTGACCGCGTCCTGGCCCTGCATGGCGTCGACGACGAAGAGCGTCTCGACCGGATTCAGCGTGGCGTGCAGCTCGCGGATTTCGGCCATCAGCGCTTCGTCGATGGCCAGGCGGCCGGCGGTGTCGACCAGCAGCACGTCGAAGTAATGCCTCTTGGCGTAGTCCAGCGCGGCCAGGGCGATGTCGCGCGGCTTTTGGTCCGGGCTGGAGGCGAACCACTCGCCGCCGGCCTGACCTGTGACCGTCTTGAGCTGTTCGATCGCGGCCGGGCGGTAGACGTCGGCCGAGACGGTCAGCACCTTCTTCTTGCGCTTCTCGATCAGGTGTTTGGTGAGCTTGCCGGTGGTGGTGGTCTTGCCGGCGCCCTGCAGGCCAGCCATCAGGATCACCGCCGGCGGCTGTGCGGCGAGATTGATGTCGGCCACGCCCTCGCCCATGGTGGCGGCAAGCTCCTTGTGCACGACCGAGACCAGCACCTGGCCCGGGTTCAGCGAGCCGACCACCTCCTGGCCCAGCGCCTTGTCCTTGACCCGTGCGATGAAGTCGCGCACCACCGGCAGGGCCACGTCGGCCTCCAGCAGGGCCATGCGCACTTCGCGCAGCATGTCCTGCACATTGCTTTCGGTGATGCGGGCCTGGCCGCGCATCGTTTTCACGAGCTGGCTCAGGCGGTCGGTGAGGGTGGATGCCATAAAGACGGCCTCACCGCGGAGGTGAGCGCGCAAATTACACTGTGGCGATGATTTTATCGTCCGTGTCTGCAGCGACCGCGAGCGGGGCCCTGGCGGCCTGCTCCGCCGTCGCCTTGCTGAGCTATGCCGTCGTGGCACTTCGCGCGCAGTCTCACGCGAACAAGCTTCACCCGCTGCTGCCGCTGGCCTTCGTCGCCCACCTGCTGGCCCTGCTGATCGACGTCGCCGGTCTGGGCCTGGCCCAGCCTGGCGCGCGCTTCGGCTTTGCGCCGGCCCTGTCGATGACGGCCTGGCTGATCCTGGCCGTCTACCTGGTGGAGAGCCGCCTGCTGCCCTTGCCGCAGCTGCGCAGGGGCTTGTCCTTGCTGGCGGCGGGCGCGGTGGCCCTGGCTTGGGCCTTTCCGGGCGAAAGCCGGCCGGCGGCTGCATCGCCCTGGGCGCCGCTGCACTGGGTGCTGGGGCTGGCCTCCTACGGGCTCTTCGGCGTGGCCGTGCTGCATGCCGCCCTGCTGAACCGGGCCGAGCGCCAGATGCGCCAGATGGGGCAGCACAAGGGGCAAGGCCTGACCCTGGGTCTGCCGCTGCTGCGCCTGGAGCGCCTGACCTTCCAGTTCGTTGGCGCGGGCGTGGTCGTGCTCTCGCTGGCCATCTTCCTGGGCTGGCTGTTCACGCCGCAGTGGCGCTGGGATCACAAGACCCTGCTGTCGGTGATGGGCTGGCTGGTCCTGGTGGGCCTGCTGACTGGCCGGCAGGTGCTGGGCTGGCGCGGCCGTCGTGCCACGCGCTGGCTGTACCTGGGGGCGGCCTTGCTGCTGCTGTCCTATGCCGGCACGCGCTTCGTGCTGGAGGTGGTGCTGCAGCGACAGGCGGGAGGCTGAATGAAGTACCTGCTGCTCCTGTTGTGCCTGATGGGCCTGGTCTTTCTCAGCGGCGTGCGCAAGGGCCGCTCCGGCCCCGGGCGCGCCGCTGGTGAGCAGGACGAGCCGCCGCGCAGCCCGCCGAGCAAGCCTGGCCCCGCGATGATGGTGTCATGCGCCGAATGCGGCGCGCATCTGCCGGAGTCGGAAGCCTATCCGGGCAAGGGCGGGCCATTCTGCTGCGCCGAACACCGGGCGCGCTTCGAGGCGCGCCAGGGTCATGGCTGAGCGTCGATCGCAGGCGCCGGACACGGTCTCCTGGTTCGGGCCGCACCAGGACAGCGGCTGGGACGCTGGCATTGAGGCCTCGGATGGCGATCCGCATTTCTTCGACCGCAGGGCGGCCTCCGGCAGCACGACCTTCCAGCGCATGCTGCGAGCCTTTCTGGGCGCACGGGTCGCGCTGGGCCTGGCCCTCGTGGCCGCCCTGCTGCTGGGGCATGTGCTGGGCACGGAGGCTTCGAAACCGATCCTGTGGCTGTGCGTGGCCTATGCGCTGGTCGCGGTGCTGACCTGGTGGCTGATTGGATTCCGGGCTCGGCCCAGGCCCAGGCAATTGGCCAGCCCCGTGCACCTGCTGTGGTGGAGCAGCGTGGGCCTGGACCTGGTCAGCTTCGGCCTGCTCAACGTGCTGGACGCCAATGCCGGCGTGGGCTTCAGCGCTTTGTTCATCATGCCGGTGCTGATGGCGGGTGTGCTGTCGCCACGGCGCATGGCCCTGGCGACGGCGGCGGCGGCGTCGCTGCTGCTGCTCGGCCAAGCCGGCTGGCTGGTGTGGACGGGCCAGGACAGCGGCATCCGCTTCAGCCAGCTGGGCTTGGTCAGCAGCGGCTTCTTCGTGATCGGGCTGCTGGCCTCGGAGCTGGCCGGCCGGCTGGCCCGCGAGGAGCGCGCCGCCCGTGGCAGTCTGGAGTTCGCGCGGCAGCAGGCTGAGCTGAACCGTCTGGTGATTGACGAGATGCAGGAGGGCGTGCTGGTGGTCGACCGGCGCGGCCGCGTGCGGGCGGCGAATCCTGCGGCACAGGCCTTGCTGGCGCATGGGCAGCACGCGCCGGCAGCGCCCTTCCAACTGCGCAGCGTGCCGGCCTGGTCCGGGCTGGTGGTGGCCGTTGAGGAGGCCTTCTCACGAGGCGGCTGGCCCGAGGGTGGGCAAGACGTGACCCTGGCCTTCGATGGCAGCCCGCGAAGTCTGCGGGTGCGCATGCGCTTCACGCGGCGGCGCGAGTCCAGCGCGGAAGAGGATCTGTGCGTTCTCCTGCTCGAGGACAACCGCAAGGTGCTGGCGCGCAATCGGCAGGAGAAGCTGGCCGCGATGGGACGGGTGTCGGCGGGCATCGCTCATGAGATCCGCAATCCGCTGGCCGCCATCGACCAGGCCAATGCACTGCTGTCCGAGGATCTGCCGGACCCGCGCTCGCAGCAGCTGACGCGCATGGTGGCGTCCAATGTGCAGCGCCTCAAGCGCATCGTCGACGACGTGATGGAGGTCGCGCCCGGCCTGGTGCCTGCGCCGGTGGCCTTCGACGCCGCCAGCCTGGTCCGGGCCTGCTGCGAGGATTGGGCCCGTACCAACCAGCTGCCCATGGGCAAGGAAAGCCCCATGAAGATGGATCTGCCCGGCCAGCCGGTGATGGTGCTGTTCGAGCCTGAGCACCTGCGTCGCGTGCTGGTCAATCTGCTGGACAACGCCCTGCGCCATGCGCCGCCCGGCGTCGACACCGTGCGCGTGCGTCTGGACGCCCATCCGGGCGACGGCGAGCGGCCCGTCCTGCTGAGCGTCTTCAGCCTGGGTGAGCCGATCCCGACCGAGATCGAGCGCCACCTCTTCGAGCCCTTCTTCTCCACCCGCAGCCGTGGCTCGGGCCTGGGCCTGTACATTTGCCGCGAGCTGTGCGAGCGCTACGGTGCCCGCATCGACTACCGCAGCCACCGCGGTGGCGGGCGGGGTGGCAACGAATTCCGCGTCCAGCTGCGGCGGCCCGATGCTGCCGAGGGTGCGGTCCCCGCAGACCTTTTCTCCTCGCCCGCATGAGTGCTCCCACGCCCTACAGCCTGCTGGTCATCGATGATGAACCGGACCTGCGCACCCTCTACGAACTGACCCTGGTTCGCGAGGGCTACGAACTGGAGACCGCCGGCTCGGTCGAGGAGGCGCTGCAGCGCCTGCAGCTGCGCCGCTACAGCGCGGTGATTACTGACATGCGCCTGCCCGACGGCAGCGGCCTGGACGTGTTGGCCTGGCTTGAAGGGCAGGGCAGGCGCGAGAAAGCCATCGTGATCACGGCCTTCGGCTCCTCGGAAAACGCTGTGGAGGCGCTCAAGGCCGGCGCCTTCGACTACCTCACCAAGCCCGTGGACCTGCGGCAGTTCCGCATGGTCGTGGCTTCGGCTCTGGGGCGCGTGCCGCAGCAGCCGCCGTCAGTCGTGCCCTCCCGCCTGCCCTCCGAGCGGGCGGGTGCGGAGCCGGCCATGCCGGGGCATGCGCCGTCGCCGGCCAAGGCGCTCGCTGAGCCCGCGCCCCCGCGCCGGGTGGCGGAGCGGCTGGCGGGTGATTCCATGGCCATGCAGCAGGTGCGCGAGCTGATCGAGAAGGTCGCGCGCAGCATGGCCCCGGTGCTGCTGCAGGGCGAGTCCGGTACCGGCAAGGAGCTGGTCGCGCGCTCCATCCATGAAGCCGGTTCGCGCGCAGGCGAGAAGTTCATCGCCGTCAACTGCGGCGCCATTCCCGAGCAGCTGCTGGAGGCCGAGTTCTTCGGCTATCGCAAGGGTGCGTTCACCGGGGCCAACGAGGATCGCGAGGGCTTCTTCCAGGCTGCGCACGGCGGCACGCTGTTCCTGGACGAAATCGGCGACCTGCCCCTGGCCATGCAGTCCAAGCTGCTGCGGGCCATCCAGGAGCGTTCGGTGCGGCCGGTGGGCGCGGTGAGCGAGCTGCCCGTCAATGTGCGCATCCTCAGCGCCACGCACAAGGACCTCGGGGCGGAGGTGGCCGCCGGGCGCTTCCGCCAGGATTTGTTCTACCGGCTCAACGTCATCCAGATCCGCGTGCCGCCGCTGCGCGAGCGCATCGAGGACCTGGGTGCCATTGCCTCGCGCGTGCTGCACAAGATCGCGCAGGACGCCGGTGTCAGCCCGGCGCCGCAGCTGGACGCCGATGCCATGCAGAGGCTGCGGCGTTACAGCTTCCCCGGCAACGTGCGCGAGCTGGAGAACCTGCTGCATCGCGCGGTCGCGCTGTCCGGTGGCGAATGGATCCATGCCGATGAGCTGGACTTGCCCGAGCTGGAAGAGGCGTGCGAGCCGGCCGAACCGGTGCTGGAGGTCTCAGTCGATCCGTCCGCGGTGTCCGAGCCGGCGCCGGCCTTGCCGGAGGCGCCCTTGCCCTCGGACCTGGCCGCCTATCTGGATGCCGTGGAGCGCGAGATCCTGGTCCGGGCCCTCGAACAGCACCGCAACAACCGGACGGCTGCCGGCGCCAGCCTCGGCCTCTCGCTGCGCCAGATGCGCTACCGCATGGCGCGGCTCCATATCAGCGTGGGCGATGGCAGCGACGGCAGCTGAGACGGCGGCCTGGTCCGATGGCTGGCTGAACGGCGCCCGTGCGGTGCCTTCGCCCAACTTCGGTCCGCGGCCTGACGGCGAGGCGCCGAGCCTGCTGGTGCTGCATTCCATCAGCCTGCCGCCCGGTGTGTTCGGCGGCCCCGAGATCGAGGCGCTGTTCACCAACTGCCTGGACTGCGACGCCCATCCGGCCTTCGACGGGCTGCGCGGCCTGCAGGTCTCCGCGCACTTCCTGATCCGCCGCGATGGCGAGCTGCTGCAGTTCGTCAGCGCCGACGAGCGGGCCTGGCATGCGGGGCGGTCCAGCTTCCGCGGGCGGGAGCGCTGCAACGATTTCTCCATCGGCGTCGAGCTCGAAGGGCTTGAGGGCGGACTCTTCGAGGATGCGCAGTACCAGGTCTTGCTGTGGCTGCTGCCCGTGCTGCGCGCGCACTATCCGCTGAATGCCGTCGTCGGCCATGAGCACATCGCGCCTGGGCGAAAGGCGGATCCGGGGCCGGGTTTTGACTGGCGGCGCCTGCGCCAGGGGCTGGGCTGGGACGCCAGTCTGTTTCCTTTTGTGTGAGCCCTGTCCCTTGCACAAGGGATAAGAGGCCGCGCTGCACTCGCTGGTTGAGGTCGCAGCAGCGCGAGTCGGCGCGCAGTGCGCCGTGATCGCAGCACGGAATGGCCGGCCGGGAACGCCAATTGATGCGGGTTTGCGGCCCGAATGCCGCGCAAGGCCGCGCCGTTGCTTGCGTTGATCTGGATCAGCCCCTGTTCATCGGGCTTGTGCGTCCTGCGCTGGGTCGGAAGAGGCGCTTGGCGGGTGCCCCGCGAGCGTTTGCGTAGCGGCTTGGTGGGCCCCGGTCAATGGGGTTTGGACGCTATCGGTAGTGCTTGAAGCGGGTGGGTGCCCTAGATATAGTGTCCTTTCATGCTATCCTGCTGACTTGGCAAACCACTGAAATGCCTCGCGTTCGCGCCCTGCCAAACCCCGCTGCCACCGGTTCCGGTGTCGGCATTGGGGGATTCACGCCAGGGCCCGCAGGATGCCGCCGGAGCAAGCTCCGCGCAGCATCGGCCGGAACGGAGGGCGCGGTGGAGCCCGGTCGCCAGCGGCGCCAGGGCGGGCATATCGGCAGCATGAGCCGGCCCGTCATGACGCGGCTGTGGGCAGCTGGGCGAAAGCCATCCAACTTCAACAAGTCCTTGGGAACGCGCAAGCGGGCCCGGGCTTTTTGTTCTCTGCAGTAACGATTTCAAGACAAGGACATCTCATGCAAACCGTTGTCGCCAGCACGCTCGCCGAAGGCGCCGCGGCCCACGCCGCCGCCGCTGATTCGCCCCGGCAATCGGCCTATCAGGCTTACCAGATCATTCGCCGCAACGGCGCGGTGGTGTCCTTCGAGCCCAGCAAGATTGCCATCGCGCTGATGAAGGCCTTCCTGGCCGTGCATGGCACCAGCGGTGCGGCTTCGGCCAGCGTTCGCGAGACGGTCGATGCCCTGACCGAAGCCGTGGTGCGTGCACTGCTGCGCTCGCGTCCGAGCGGCGGTACCTTCCACATCGAGGACGTGCAGGACCAGGTCGAGCTGGGCCTGATGCGCGGCGGCCATCATGAAGTGGCCCGTGCCTACGTGCTGTACCGCGAGCGTCGCAGCCAGGAGCGCCTGCGTCAGGGCGAGGTGGCCCAGGCGGCCGCGCCTGAGTCCGCCCTGATGGTGACCGACGGCGGCCATCGCGTGCCCCTGGACCTGGGCGCGCTCGCGGCCCTGATCAGCTCCAGCTGCGAAGGCCTGGGCGCCGACGTCAAGCCCGAACCCATCCTGGCCGAGACCAAGCGCAATCTGTACGACGGCGTGCCGATGGACGAGGTCTACAAGGCCGCCATCCTGGCCTCGCGCACCCTGATCGAGAAGGACCCCGGCTACACGCGCGCCACCGCCCGCCTGCTGATGCACACCATCCGCAAGGAGATCCTGGGCGAGGAGGTCACGCAGGCCGAGATGCAGACGCGCTACGCCGACTACTTCCCCCAGTTCATCAAGAAGGGCATCCAGGCCGAGCTGCTGGATGAGAAGCTGGGTCAGTACGACCTCGCCAAGCTGGGCGCGGCGCTGAAGGCCGAGCGCGACTTCCAGTTCGACTACCTGGGCCTGCAGACCCTGTTCGACCGCTATTTCCTGCACACCGAAGGCAAGCGCATCGAGATGCCGCAGGCCTTCTTCATGCGCGTGGCCATGGGCCTGGCGCTGAACGAGATCGACCGCGAAGCCCGTGCCATCGAGTTCTATGAAGTGCTGTCCAGCTTCGACTTCATGAGCTCCACGCCCACGCTGTTCAACTCGGGCACCCGCCGCTCGCAGCTCTCCAGCTGCTACCTGACGACCGTGGCCGACGACCTCGACGGCATCTACGAGGCCTTGAAGGAGAACGCGCTGCTGTCCAAGTTCGCCGGCGGCCTGGGCAATGACTGGACCCCCGTGCGCGCCCTGGGCTCGCACATCAAGGGCACCAACGGCAAGAGCCAAGGCGTCGTGCCCTTCCTGAAGGTGGTCAACGACACGGCCGTGGCCGTCAACCAGGGCGGCAAGCGCAAGGGCGCCGTCTGCGCTTACCTGGAGTCCTGGCACCTGGACATCGAGGAGTTCCTGGAGCTGCGCAAGAACACCGGCGACGACCGCCGCCGCACCCACGACATGAACACCGCGAACTGGATTCCCGACCTGTTCATGAAGCGCGTGGTCGAGGGCGGTGACTGGACACTGTTCAGCCCCTCCACCTGCCCGGACCTGCACGACCTCTTCGGTCAGGCCTTCGAGAAGGCCTACGTCGAGTACGAGGCCCGTGCCGACCGCGGCGAGATCAAGCTCTTCAAGCGCATGCCCGCCAAGGACCTGTGGCGCAAGATGCTCTCGATGCTGTTCGAGACCGGCCATCCCTGGATCACCTTCAAGGACGCCTGCAACGTCCGCTCGCCGCAGCAGCACGTGGGCGTGGTGCACTCGTCCAACCTCTGCACGGAGATCACGCTGAACACCAATGACAGCGAGATCGCCGTGTGCAATCTGGGCTCGGTCAATCTGGTCCAGCACCTGAAGGACGGCCCCGATGGCCAGAAGGTCATCGACCACGACAAGCTGAAGAAGACCGTCCGCACCGCCATGCGTATGCTGGACAACGTCATCGACATCAACTACTACGCCGTCAAGAAGGCGCGCGACTCCAATCTGCGCCACCGTCCGGTGGGCCTGGGCCTGATGGGCTTCCAGGATGCGCTGTATGCGCTGCGCACGCCCTACGCCTCCGCCGAGGCGGTGGAGTTCGCCGACCGCTCGATGGAAGCCATCTGCTACTACGCCTACTGGGCCTCGACCGAGCTGGCCGAAGAGCGCGGCCGCTACAGCAGCTACCGCGGCTCGCTGTGGGACCGCGGCATCCTGCCGATCGATTCGCTGGATCTGCTGCTCAAGGAGCGCGGCGGCTACGTCGAGGTGGACCGTTCCTCGTCCATGGACTGGGACAGCCTGCGCCAGCGCATCGCCACCCACGGTATGCGCAACAGCAACTGCGTGGCCATCGCCCCGACCGCGACCATCTCCAACATCATCGGCGTGGATGCCTCGATCGAGCCCTGCTTCGGCAACCTCTCGGTCAAGTCCAACCTGTCCGGTGAGTTCACGGTGATCAACGAGTCTCTGGTTCGCGACCTGAAGAAGCTGGGCCTGTGGGACGACGTGATGGTCATGGACCTCAAGCACTTCGACGGCTCGCTGCGCCGCATCGACCGCGTGCCCGAGGAGCTCAAGGCGCTCTACGCCACCGCCTTCGAGGTGGAGCCGGTGTGGCTGGTCGAGGCCGCCTCGCGCCGCCAGAAGTGGATCGACCAGGCGCAGAGCCTGAACATCTACATGGCCGGTGCTTCGGGCAAGAAGCTGGACGAGACCTACAAGCTCGCCTGGCAGCGTGGCCTCAAGACCACCTACTACCTGCGCACCATCGGCGCAACGCATGCCGAGAAGAGCACGGTCAGCAAGGCGGGTCAGCTCAATGCCGTGCCGGGTGGCATGTCGGGCATGTCCGGCATGAGCGCCGCGCCGGTGGCCGCGGCCCCGGCTGTGCAGGCGGCACCGGCGGTCGAGGTGGACAACACCCCGGCCACCGACATCAAGTTCTGCTCCATCGACAACCCCGATTGCGAGGCCTGCCAGTAAGGTTTGCGGCAAGTCCGCGCCGGCCTCTCCGGCGCGGACCTCTTCGCTCCCGAGCCTTCATCGCTGCCCGCGCCCGGCGGGCATCCATGAACGCTTCAGCACCGGACTGCGGCGCCATCGCGCAGCGTCTGCGACCGAAATCGCCACGCACATATCCACGCACATTTGCGACGTTAGCGATGCGGTCGAGCAACAGCGCATTTGTGTCGCTGTCAAGAAGTCCTTGGTGTTTTAGACACAACACTCCGATAATCCGCAAGATAGGAAGTCCACCATGTTGGTTTGGGAAGAAGACCTGAAGCCTGCGCCTAGCGCCTCGAATACTGGCCTGAGCGCCACCCTCTCCAGCGGCCCGCATGCGGCCGTGGCGGCAGCGACGCCGTCGGCTTCGTCTGCCGCCCCTGCTGCACAGGCGGCTGCCGCCAGCGCACGCCGCGTCAACATGGCTGACAAGCGCATCATCAACGGCCAGACGGACGTCAACCAGCTGGTGCCCTTCAAGTACAAGTGGGCCTGGGACAAGTACCTCGCCACCTGCGCCAACCACTGGATGCCGCAGGAGGTGAACATGTCCCGCGACATCGCCCTCTGGAAGGATCCCAACGGCCTGAGCGAGGACGAGCGCCGCATCATCAAGCGCAACCTGGGCTTCTTCGTGACGGCCGATTCGCTGGCCGCCAACAACATCGTCCTGGGCACCTACCGTCACATCACCGCCCCCGAGTGCCGCCAGTTCCTGCTGCGCCAGGCCTTCGAGGAAGCGATCCACACGCACGCCTACCAGTACATCGTCGAGTCCCTGGGCCTCGATGAAAGCGAGATCTTCAATGCCTATCACGAGGTGGCCTCCATCCGTGACAAGGACGAGTTCCTGATCCCCTTCATCGACGCGATCATGGATCCGAACTTCCACACGGGCACGCTGGCCGCCGACCAGACCCTGCTGAAGTCGCTGATCGTCTTCGCCTGCCTGATGGAAGGCCTGTTCTTCTACGTGGGCTTCACGCAGATCCTGGCCATGGGCCGCCAGAACAAGATGACCGGGGCTGCCGAGCAGTACCAGTACATCCTGCGCGACGAGTCCATGCACTGCAATTTCGGCATCGACCTGATCAACCAGATCAAGCTCGAGAACCCGCAGCTGTGGACGCCGGAATTCAAGGCCGAGATCAAGGCCCTGTTCCTGAAGGCCGTGGAGCTGGAGTACCGCTACGCCGAGGACACCATGCCGCGTGGCGTGCTGGGTCTCAACGCGGCCATGTTCAAGGGCTACCTGCGCTACATCGCCAATCGCCGTGCTACCCAGATCGGGCTGGAGGAACTCTTCCCCAATGAAGAGAACCCCTTCCCCTGGATGAGCGAAATGATCGACCTGAAGAAGGAACGCAACTTCTTCGAAACCCGCGTCATCGAATACCAGTCCGGTGGCGCCCTGTCCTGGGATTGAGCGGGCTGCCTGGTCAGCGGCCTGTGTCCATCCCGAATTGAGTGCTCGTCAATGAGATCAAGACAAGCGATGCAACTGAACCGTCAGACGCGGAAAAGCGCGGCGGTGCATCGCGCCCCCATTCACCGCACCGTGGCGCTGCTCCAAGGCGACTCTCGGGTGGTGGATAGCTGCGCTGAGGTGGACCGGTCCGCCGCAGGCAGTGCTTTTTTCACTTGATCAAGGAGAAAACCATGGCAACTGCAAAGAAGGCACCGGCCAAGAAGGCCGCTCCCGCCAAGAAGGCTGCGCCGGCCAAGAAGGCCGCTGCTCCGGCAAAGAAGGCCGCTCCGGCCAAGAAGGCTGCTGCTCCGGCGAAGAAGGCCGCTCCGGCCAAGAAGGCTGCTGCTCCGGCGAAGAAGGCCGCTCCGGCCAAGAAGGCTGCTGCTCCGGCGAAGAAGGCCGCTCCGG
>JAYSEK010000003.1:15686-188161 GCA_041913905.1 Burkholderiaceae bacterium
AGGCTGCTGCTCCGGCGAAGAAGGCCGCTCCGGCCAAGAAGGCTGCTGCTCCGGCCAAGAAGGCCGCTGCTCCGGCCAAGGCCGCACCGAAGGCAGCTGCAAAGCCTGCCGCCAAGGCCAATTCGACCAAGAAGCCGCCCATCAAGGCTGCGCCGAAGGCCGCTGCAAAGCCCGCAGCCAAGCCGGCCGCCAAGCCCGCTGCCAAGAAGGCTGCTGCACCTGCCGCTGCCAAGCCTGCTGCTGCCCCTGCCGCCAAGACGGCGCTGAGCCCGCAAGCGGCCTGGCCCTTCCCGACCGGCAACAAGCCCTGAGCTTGCTCGCGCGATCACCTTCGGGTGCTCGCGCTTTCGAAAGCGAAAACCCGGCTTCGGCCGGGTTTTTTTATATCTGAGAGGCGCTCAGCCGCCGCTGGGGCCCGCAGGGCGGCCGCACCGCATCAGGGGTAGAAAATCTCGACGGTATAGCCGTTGACACGTTGCCTGCCAGTGCTGAAGACCAGTTGCAGGGCCTGCTCACTGTTGGCGCCCATGCTGGGCCGGCCATTGCTGAAGTCCTCGGGCCGCAGTGCCTTCTTCATCAGCACTTGCCCGCTGCCGTCGTTGAGGCTCAGCTCGACCCAGGGTGTGGCCAGCTCCCAGGGGCTCTTGTTGCGCAGACTGAGGCTGAACTTGTAGTGATTGCCGCTGGCGGCTTCTGACAAGCCGGAGCTTTCAACGCTGAAGGCATCGAGCCGGCGCCAGGGCTGGAGCTGGCAGCCCAGCTTCTCGCAGGCCCCGGCCAGCCATTGACGGGCCAGTGGCGACTGCGTGGCCAGGGCGTCGCGGTAATGCCAGGTCAGCTGCGCGCCTGCGCCCAGTAGCAGCAGCACGCTGCCGAGCACCAGTGCCAGGCGCACGCCAGGACGCTGCCAGCGTGCCTCGCCTTCCGCCCGACGCAGGAAGCCCGGCTTTCTCGATGGCAAGGCGCAGCCCTGCCCGTCGACCTCGGCGGGTGATGCCGCACTCGATGCCGCATCAAGCTGGACCGACTTCAGCCGCGGTGAGAGCACCACGTCCGGCCCGAGGTCCTGGTTCGCGGGCAGGGTGCCTTCGCTTCCGAAGGCAGACCGAGGCGCCTCCGCTGCCGCTGCGCGTGAAGCGGCGGCTGCTCGCTCGGGTTCCTCGAACTTCAGCCCCTTGGGCTCGGGGAAATCCTCGCGGGCATCGGGTTCGGCGACCGGGGCGGGGGCGGGCTCCCAAAACGGCTCGCGTCGTCCGCCCGGATGCGCCGTGATGGCGCCCATTTCCACGCTTGCTTCAGCGCCTGCCGATGCAAGAACGTCCAGCCCACTGCCTGTCCCGCCCGCATCGCCGCGGGACATCGGTGCCGGGTCGTGATGCCAGGCGGGAGCGGGCTCGGGCTCCGGGAGGCGACGAGGTGGCGCATGGGGCGGCGACTGGGGCTGCACGTAGGGTGCGGCCTGCGGCGCCGGGACGGCCGACGGAGCCGCCGCGCCATGCGATGACCTCAGCGCTGGCTCCTGGGCGAAGGCGCTCTCGCGTAAAGGCAGGCTTGGCGCATCGGGAATGGTGGGCGGCCAGGGGGGCGGCGCTTCGCGGTCCAGGTCGAACAGTTGTTCGCGGGCATCGAAGACCTCGGCGCACCGGCCGCAGCGGACCCAGCCCTCGGATACGCGCAACTGGTCCTGCACCACGCGGAAGATGGTGCCGCAGGCGGTGCAGCGGGTAGCAAGACTCATGGGGGCAGATCATGCCATGAAGGCCTGGCCGCGCAGAGCGCGCTCACCCCTAGAGGCGCCGCCGCGGCGGCTGCGCGGGGTCAGGCCTTGCCTGGCGTCAACAGGGCGGTCAGAGCGGGCGCTGGGCTGTCATCAGGATCCAGCCCTCCTCGCTGTCGCTCACCTCCAGGGCCAGCCAGGGGGCATACGCGTCCTTCAGTTCCTGGGCCTGGCGTTCCAGAATGCCGGCCAGCACCAGGTGGCCGCCCGCGCGCACGTGGGCGCACAGCAGCGGTGCCAGCAGCTTCAGCGGCGTGGCCAGGATGTTGGCCAGCACCAGCGGGTACTCGCCCTGTGCGGCGTCGGGCAGGGCGGCGTTCAGCCGGACCTGGTTGGCCTCGGCATTGGCCTGGCTGGAGACGATGGCGGCCGGGTCGATGTCCACGGCATCGATGTTCTTGGCGCCATGCAGTGCGGCGCCGATGGCCAGGATGCCCGAGCCGCAGCCATAGTCCAGCACACGATCCCAGTGGGCAGCCTCTGCGCCGTGCCGGGCGATCCAGCGCAGGCACATGCGGGTGGTCGGATGGGTGCCGGTGCCGAAAGCCAGGCCAGGATCCAGGCGCATGACGCGCGTCGCCTGGGCAGGGGCTTCATGCCAGGACGGCACGATCCAGAACTCGGGTGTGATCTCCACCGGCGCGAACTGCGACTGCGTCAGGCGCACCCAGTCCTGCTCGGCCACCGCCTGGATGGTCTGCACGTGGACGTCGCGGGCCCAGTCCTGGGCCAGCAGCAAGGTGGCGGCCTCGGTGGCCTCGGCTTCGCTGCCGAACAGGGCCTTGACCACGGAGCGTTCCCAGCCCGGCTTGGGGGCGGGCATGCCCGGTTCGCCGAACAGGGCCTTCTCGGAATCGGTGTCGGCGTCGGCATCCTCCACCGAGACGGCGAGCGACTCAACTTCCATCAGCGCGTCGCTGACGGTCTCGACGTCCTCCTCGCGGCAGATGAGCACGAGCTCGTGCAGGTCGGGGGTGCTGGGGGTGTTGCTCATGGGGAACCTTCAAATGCACAAGCCCTGGGCGGCATGGGCCGCGCCAGGGCTGTGGCGGGTGCGTATGCGTCAGCCGCGAATGATAGGCCGTCGATGGCCTTCAGCGGCTGCGTCGATCAACGCTTGTGTTGATTCATCCAGCCTTCGAGGTAATGGATGGAGGTGCCGCCCTCGATGAACTTCGCATCGGCCATCAGCTCGCGGTGCAGCGGGATGTTGGTCTGGATGCCTTCCACCACGGTCTCGGACAGGGCGATGCGCATGCGGGCCAGGGCCTGCTCGCGGGTGTCGCCATGGACGATGATCTTGCCGATCATGGAGTCGTAGTTGGGCGGCACGAAGTAGTTGGTGTAGGCGTGCGAGTCCACACGCACGCCAGGGCCGCCGGGCGGATGCCACATGGTGATGCGGCCGGGCGAGGGCACGAACTTCACCGGGTCCTCGGCATTGATCCGGCACTCGATGGCGTGGCCGCGCATCTCGATGTTGCGCTGGGTGAAGGGCAGCTTCTCGCCGGCCGCCACGCGGATCTGCATCGCGACGATGTCCACGCCCGTGACCATTTCCGTCACCGGATGCTCCACCTGCACGCGGGTGTTCATCTCGATGAAGTAGAACTCGCCGTTCTCGTAGAGGAACTCGAAGGTGCCTGCGCCGCGGTAGCCCATCTTCTTGCAGGCGGCGGCGCAGCGGTCGCCGATCTTCTCGATGGTGCGGCGGGGAATGCCGGGCGCCGGCGCTTCCTCGATGATCTTCTGGTGGCGGCGCTGCATGGAGCAATCGCGCTCGCCCAGCCAGACGGCGTTCTTGTGGCCGTCGGCCAGCACCTGGATCTCCACATGGCGTGGGTTCTCCAGGAACTTCTCCATGTAGACCTCGGGATTGCCGAAGGCGGCACCTGCCTCGGCCTTGGTCATCTGCACGGCATTGACCAGGGCGGCCTCGGTGTGCACCACGCGCATGCCGCGGCCACCGCCGCCGCCGGCGGCCTTGATGATCACCGGGTAGCCCACCGAGCGGGCGATCTTGACGATTTCCTTGGGGTCGTCGGGCAGGGCGCCGTCGGAGCCGGGCACGCAGGGCACGCCCGCCGCGCGCATGGCCTGCTTGGCGGAGACCTTGTCGCCCATCATGCGGATGTTGTCGGGCGTCGGGCCGATGAAGGTGAAGCCGCTGCGCTCCACGCGCTCGGCGAAGTCGGCGTTCTCGGAGAGGAAGCCGTAGCCCGGGTGGATGGCCTCGGCGTCGGTCACCTCGGCCGTGGCAATGATGGCCGGCATGCTGAGGTAGCTTTGGGCGGAGGGCGCCGGGCCGATGCACACGGCCTCGTCGGCCAGCTTGACGTACTTGGCGTCGCGGTCGGCCTCGGAGTAGACGACGACGGACTTCACGCCCAGCTCGCGGCAGGCGCGCTGGATCCGAAGGGCGATCTCGCCTCGATTGGCAATCAGAATTTTCTTAAACATGGCAGTTGCCCAGCACTCTGGGCGCAATGCGGCCAAGGGCCCATCCAGCTGCGGTCGCGGATCCGGCTTCGCCGGGCCGTCGAGCGCGCCCCCTTGAGGGGGCCGGCGCAGCCGGTAGGGGGTGGGGCATGTTCACTCGATGATGAACAGCGGCTGGCCGAATTCCACCGGCTGACCGTTTTCCACCAGGATCTTGGTGATGGTGCCGGCCTTGTCGGCATCGATCTCGTTCATGATCTTCATGGCTTCGATGATGCAGATGGCCTGGCCTTCCTTGACCTGCTGGCCCACTTCCACGAAGGCCTTGGCGTTGGGGCTGGAGGCACGGTAGAAGGTGCCGACCATGGGCGACTTCACCACATGGCCGGTTTCCACGGGTGCTGCCGGTGCTGCCGCCGGTGCGGTGGCGGGAGCGGCCATGGCGGGTGCCATGGGGGCGGCCATCACGGGCATGGCCTGCGCCATGGGCACCGTCACCGTGCCGTCGGACTTGACGATGCGCACCTTGCCATCGGCTTCGGTGATTTCAAGTTCAGAAATGTTCGACTCGGACACGAGGTCGATCAGGGTCTTGAGCTTGCGCAGATCCATAAGGCTTCTCCAACGGAAAGATTTGTAGTGCTTGCCAATGTCACGGCCGCAGTGGCGGCCGCGCCCCTCGCTTCAGGCGTCTTCAGCCCGGACATGGTCCAGGGCATGCATCAAGGCGTAGCGATAGCCCTTGGGGCCCAGCCCGCAGATGACGCCCAGCGCCAGTTCCGACACATAGCTGTGGTGGCGGAAGGCTTCGCGCTTGTGGATATTGGAGAGGTGGACCTCGATGAAAGGCAGGGCCACCGCCGCCAGGGCATCCCGGATGGCGACGCTGGTGTGCGTGTAGGCCGCCGGGTTGATGATGATGAAGCGTGTGCCGTCGCGGCCCGCCGCCTGGATGCGGTCGACCAGAGCACCTTCGTGGTTGCTCTGGAAGCTTTCGATCGTGGCTCCTGCATCGGTAGCGATTTGCTGCAGATCTGCATCGATCTGCGCCAAAGTCGTTGCGCCATACACCCCGGGCTCCCTGCTGCCAAGGAGGTTGAGGTTGGGGCCGTGAATCACAAGAATCTGCATCAGCGACGTGCCGTGGCGGTTTAGAGCGTAGACACTAGAAGCGTGAAAGGCTGAACTTTAGCCTTTTTAGGCCCAGATCGCCGCAGCTAGCCAAAAATAAATGGCTTGACCTGTGGATGGCTTTCGGCTTGCGTGCCGGGGCTCTTGACGAGGTGCCTGCAGGCGGGGGGATCAAACGGAGCCCGCATTTTGCCCCTGTCGGCGCCCCCCTCAGCTCCGATCTTTCCCCGATGTAAGCCGCTGTAACAGTGTGTCCAGCGCCATCAGGTCTTCGGCTTCGGTGGCGCCGCGCTTTTGCCAGCGCACCTGGCCCTGGGCGTCCAGTGCGACGCTGAAGGGCAGGCCGCCCTGGGCATTGCCCAGCTCGCGGGCCAGGGCCAGGCCTGGGGTGCCGGCCAAGGCCAAGGGGAAGTGCAGGCCCTGGGCTGGCGCGAAGCCTTGCACGGCTTCGGCGGTATCGGCGGCGATGCCCAGCACTTGCCAGCCTCGCGCGCCTTGGCGGGCGGCCCAGGCGTCGAGCGCCGGCAGTTCGCGCACGCAGGGCGCGCACCAGGTGGCCCAGAAATGGAGCAACAGCGGGCGCCCCAGCCACTGGTCGAGCCCGACCTCGCCGCCTTCAGGCCGGGCCAACTGCACCCCGGCCCATGCAGGGCGGCCTTCGTTGGCGGAGTGACGCCGGGCGCCGAAGGTCCAGCCCAGCACCGCGGCGCCCAGGCCCGCAGCGCTGTAAAGAAAGGTTCGGCGTGACGGAGTTCGGGCCATGCCGGGCATTGTAGGCAGCTCATTGACCTGACCGCCTTGCTCCCGCTGCGCGGCTGTGTTTAGATGAGCCGCTCCTTCCCGTCCAGGAGCTCAGGGAGAGCAGGCGACATGGCGGAATTTGATGCCCGAAGCGGCAGTCTCACGCTCAAGCTTGTCTATTACGGCCCGGCGCTGGCCGGCAAGACGACCAATCTGACCCGGCTGCACGACTTGCTGAATCCGGCGGCGCAGGGGGATCTGATGGTGCTGGACACCCAGGGCGACCGCACGCTTTATTTCGATCTGCTGCCGCTGGGCTTTCGCGCGCCGTCAGGTCTGCTGATCCGCTTCAAGCTGTTCACGGTCCCGGGCCAGGTCTGCCATGACGGCACCCGCAAGGCGGTGCTGTCGCGCGCCGACGGTGTCATCTTCGTGGCTGATTCGCAGCGCAACCAGGCGGTGAACAACGGGGCCTCCTTCGACAACCTGGTCGCCAATGCCGGCATCGTGGGCCTGGACCTGGCCACGCTGCCGCTGGTCGTGCAGTTCAACAAGCGGGACCTGAGCGATATTCTTTCCGAAGCCGAGATCCAGCAGCGCTGGGGGGCTGCGCCCTGGCCGGTGCTCATGGCCAGCGCCCTGGAGGGCCGGGGCGTGCGTGAGACCTTCAACAGCCTGCTCCAGCGGCTCTATCCGGTCCTGGATGCCGAGTACCGTCTGCAGTCCGAGCATGGGCTCGATGCCCAGCGCTTCGTGGAGGCTGTCCAATGAATGACGAACGTCTGCAACCCTTTGACGCCGACTACGGCCTGGCCGATTTGATCCGCCTGATGCCCAAGGCGCGGATCAAGGGTCTGTACGACGAGGCCACCGGCGGGGCCTGGCGGCTGCTGGACCTGGACGGCACCGAGCTGTGGGCCAGCGGCGCGCTGGGCGAGGGCAGCGTCAGTGCGCCGGTGTGCGTGGACTTCAAGCCCATCGGCCATCTGCATGTGCCCTCGACGGCGGCTGCGGCACTGCCCACGTTGACGGGCTGGTTCGAGATGGGACTGGTGCTGGTGCTGCGCTACCGCATGGCCTCGGTGCTGCACCTGGAGTCCATCCATGCCGATTACGCCGTGCTGCAGCGCGAGCATGAGAAGCTGCTGGCCTCCGAAAACGCGCTGCGCCAGCTCTCGCGCAATCTGGAGGAGCGCGTGCAGGAACAGGTGGTGCTGATCGAGCGCTCGCAGCGCCAGCTCTATGTGGCCGAGCGGCAGGCCTCGGTGGGCAGCCTGGCCGCCGGCATGGCCCACGAGATCAACAACCCCATCGGCTTCATCCGCAGCAATCTGTGCAGCGCGCAGAAATACATGGCGACCCTGGCGCGCGGCATGGCGCAGCTGGCAGCCCAGGCCCCGCAGCTGCGCGCCGCCTGCTGGCCCGGCGAGGATCTGGATTGGCTCTTCGAGGACTTCGAGGCCCTGATGGCCGAGAGCCTGGCCGGCGCCGATCGCATCGCGCGCATCGTCGCCGCGCTCAAGGACTTCTCCAACGTGGACCGCCAGGCCATCGCCTGCGTGGACCTGGGCGCGAGCCTGCGCAACGTCGTCGAGCTGCTGCGGGACCAGTCGCCCGAGGCCGTGCAGTTCGAGTTGCTGCTGCAGCCGCTGCAGCCGACCTACTGCGATGTCGGGCGGCTCAACCAGGTCTTCCTGTCGCTGCTGCAGAACGCCGTGCAGGCCCTGGGCGGCCGGGGCCGCATTCGCGTCAGCGCGGAAATGAAGGACGGGCAGGTCGAAATCCGCATCGAGGACAACGGCTGCGGCATGAGCGAGGAGGTGCAGCGGCGCATCTTCGACCCCTTCTACACCACCCGCGAAGTGGGCAAGGGGACGGGGCTGGGGCTCACCGTGGTGCATGACGCCATCACCGCGCATGGCGGCTCCATCGCCGTGAGCAGCGAGCCGGGCATGGGCAGCTGCTTCACCATCCAGCTGCCGATCCGAAGCGAGGCCGAGTGTGCCCACATGGTGGTGCCGGCATGAACCAGCCCAAGTTCGCCCACCTCTTCACCGGCGAGGCGCCGGACCCCACATCGCACACCGTCGAGGCGTCCAGGTACCGGCTTCTTCTGGTCGATGACGAGCCGGGCGTCCTCAACGCGCTGCGCCGCGTGTTCCGCCAGGAGCGCTACGAGGTCGTGACCTGCGACAGCCCGACCCAGGCGCTGGAGCTGCTGCAGCAGCAGGACTTCCAGCTGATGATCTCGGACTACATGATGCCGGGCATGACCGGCGGAGAGCTGCTGCGCCAGGCGCGCAATGTGCGCCCGGACACCATGCGCATCATGCTGACCGGCCATGCCGACGTGAACGCGGTGGTGGGCGCCGTCAAGACCGGCGCGGTCTACAAGTTCATCCTCAAGCCCTGGAACGACGACGACCTGCGCATCACCGTGGCGCTGGCTTTCGAGCAGTACGAGCTGCGCCGCCGCAACCGTGCGCTGCAGCAGGAGAACCAGGCGCGCTCCGCCCAGGTGGACCGTCTGCTGTCGCGTGCCGACGTGCAGCGCAGCCACCTGGCCGTCTTCCTCAGCAAGAAGGGCCTGCTCAAGGAGGCCCAGCTCCAGGAGTTGCTGCAGTGGCAGCAGGCGAACAAGGAGGCCGCCAAGGAGTCGCCGCTGCGTGAGATCGTGCAGCGGGGCTGGGCCACGGAGCGGCAGATCTTCGAGCTGCTGGCCCGCGAAAGCGGGGTGCAGCAGATCAGCCTGGAGGAGGTCCGGATCGAGCCCGGCGTGGCGGCCCTGATTCCGGCGCGCTACTGCCAGCAGCAGCACGTCGTCCCGGTGCAGCTGAGCGGCCAGGTGCTGACGGTGGCCATGGCCGACCCGCTCGATGGCTCCCTGCTGGAGGATCTGCGCTTCATCACGGGCCTGCGCGTGGTGCCGGCGTTGGCCTCGTACAAGGCCGTGCAGGACAAGCTCGCCGAGGTCTACCAGCTCAATGGTGCCGACATGAGCGAGCTGGAGGCGGCCTTCGGTGACCCCTTCGAAGGCGTCGAGATCGTCATCGAAGACGAGCAGCAGACCGTCGAGGAGCTGCTGCGTGGCTCGGACGAGCCGCCGGCGATGCGTCTGGTCAACTGCATCATCCTGGAGGCGATCCGGCTTGGCGCCTCGGACATCCACATCCATCCGCGCGCCAAGAACGTGATGGTGCGCCTGCGCATCGACGGCGTGCTGGTCGACAAGATCCAGATCCCCAGCACCATGCACCAGGCCCTGGTGTCGCGCATCAAGATCATGGCCGAGCTCGACATCTCCGAGCGCCGCCGGCCGCAGGACGGGCGCATCACGGTCAAGACGCCACAGCGCATCGTGGATCTGCGCATTTCGTCCCTGCCCACCATCAATGGCGAAAAGCTCGTGCTGCGCGTGCTGGACCGCAACTCGGCGGTGCTGAGCCTGGAGCAGCTGGGCTTCGAGGCGGCCGAGCTCGGCGCGTTGCGCTATGCGGCCGAGAAACCCCAGGGCATCGTGCTGGCGACCGGACCCACCGGCAGCGGCAAGACGACTACGCTGTACAGCCTGCTGCAGGCCGGGGCCGATGCCGGCAAGAACTACGTGACGATCGAGGATCCCGTCGAGTACTACCTCGACTCGGCCGGGCAGGTGCTGGTCCGCGAGAAGATCGGGCTGACCTTTCCGCTGGTGCTGCGGGCCATCCTTCGCCAGGATCCGGACGTGCTGCTGATCGGCGAGATCCGCGACCTGGAAACGGCCGAGGTGTCCTTCCACGCGGCGCTGACCGGTCACCAGGTGTTCTCGACGCTGCACACCAACTCGGCCTTCGACACCATCGCGCGGCTGTTGGACCTCGGTCTCAAGCCCTTCGTCGTGGCGGCTGCGCTGGAGGCGGTCGTGGCGCAGCGCCTGGTGCGGCGGGTGTGTCCGGAGTGCCGCGAGCCGGCCGAGCCTGATGCGAAGCTGCTGGCGCGGCTGGGCGGGCGCTTCGCCCAAGGCGACTTGCGCGAGGTCCACCGTGGCCGGGGCTGCGTCAGCTGCTTCAACAGCGGCTACAAGGGCCGCGTGGGCATCTACGAGGTGCTGCTGATGGACGAGGGCCTGCGTGCGCTGGTGGCCAGGGGCGCCTCGATGGCTGACCTTGTGCAGTACGCCCGCGAGCACGGGTTCAGCTCCTTGCGCGATGCGGCCTACCAGAAGGTCGCCGCAGGCCTGACCAGCCCCGACGAGATCATGCGCACGCTGGGCCCGGCCTGAGCGGCGAGCCCCGGGCCGTCATTCGGCCAGCAGCCGCTGCAGCGCATCCCGGTCGCCGCGCTCGCTGCGTCCGCGCGCATCCAGCCGCAGCGCACCGCGCAGGTCGTCGTGATCCAGGATGGAGAGCACCAGCGTGGCCGGCTCGCCCAAGGCCCTGCAGGGCACGTTGAAGCACAGCTGGGCAATGGGGCCGCGCGGGCCCGAGGCCTCGCCGACCTCGTAGTCCACGCGCTGATTGATCAGCGCGATTTCGGCGGACTTGCTGTCATCGCAATAGAGCTGCAGATGGATGTTGGACAGCCGGGTGGCCGTGCCGCGCCAGACCGCACCGCACAGATGCGGGCGGAACTCGGCCAGGCGCTCCATCCACTGGGCGGCCACTTCGCGCAGCGCGCGCAGTTCGGCGGGCTGGGTGTCGGCGTGGTAGAGGGCGATGTGCTCGCGCACGGCGTCCTCGAGCTCGTCGTTGTCCGGCAGCGCCACGCGGGGAGACAGGCCCAGCTGCTTGACGGCACGCCGCTTGGCAGGGCCGTACTCCATGCCTTCGTCGACGACGAGACGGGCCGCCGTGGTGGCGATTTCGGCGCTGATGCGGGGATCACTGGGCATGGTCAGGGAAGGGCGGCTGCGCCCATGCGGGCTTCAATGGTGGCGGCGCGCCCGAGCACGTAGGCGGAGCCGGGGCGCTTCTCGAAACGCTTGGGCGCCGGCAGCATCACCGCCAGGCGGGCGGCCTGCCAGGGCGCGAGCTGCGCGGCGTCGACACGGAAATAATGCCTGGCCGCAGCCTGGGCGCCGAAAACCCCTTCGCCCCATTCGACGTTGTTGAGATAGATCTCCAGGATGCGCTGCTTGGACAGCAGCGCTTCCAGCATGAAGGTCAGCACGAATTCCTGGCCCTTGCGCAGCAGCTGGCGCTCGCCGCTGAGGAAGAGGTTCTTGGCCAGCTGCTGCGTGATGGTGGAGCCGCCGACGATCTTGGCCGGGGGGGCGGGCCGGCCGCCATCCTTGGGCGCTGCCTTGGACGCTGCCTTGGCGCGCTTGTCGGCCCGGGCCTGCTCGCGCTGGTTCTTGTCCCAGGCCTTTTCCAGGGCATCCCAGTCGACGCCGCCGTGCTCGGAAAAACCGGCGTCCTCGCTGGCGATCACGGCGCGCTTCAGATGCGCGGACAGGCGGGCGTCGGGCACCCAGTCCTGGCTCCAGGCCACCTCGTGCTTCTCGACGGCCAGGCGGCGGATTTCCGAACGCTGGAAGCTGGTCGACTGCGGATCCAGCACCGTCATCAGTGCGATGCGGGCCAGGAAGTAGAGCTGCAGGGACAGCAGTCCCAGTGCCAACAGGGCCAGCAGGCGCAAGGGCAGGCGCCACATGGCTCAGTCCTTTGCGCTTTGGCGCTGGCGGAGCTCGGCCAGCACCGCGCCGGTGTCCGGGCGGACGCCCCGCCAGGCCTGGAAGGCCTCGGCCGCCTGCTCGACCAGCATGCCCAGGCCGTCGCGAGGCCGTGCGCCCTGGGCGCTGACCCAGTCCAGGAAGCCCTGGGCGGCGGGGCCGTACATCATGTCCACGCCGAGCCCGCCGGCACGCAAGACCTGACCCCGCACGGGCACGCCGGCGCCGGACAGGCTGGCGCTGGTGCCGTTGACCAGCACGTCGAAGCGGCATTCAGGCAGGTCGTCTGGCAGGCTGGCCTGCAGGCGTACGCCATGATCCTCGGCCCAGCGGGCATGGCTGCCCACCAGGGCCAGGGCCTTGTCGGCGCTGCGGTTGGCCAGCACCAGTTCGGCGGGCCGGGCCGCGATCAGGCTGCCCAGCACGCCGGCCGAGGCGCCGCCCGCGCCCAGCAGCAGCACGCGCAGGCCGGCGAGCGGCTGGCCGGCGTTGAGCTCGATGTCTCGCACCAGACCGATGCCATCGGTGTTGTCGCCCCACCAGCCCTGCGCGTCAAAACGCAGCGTGTTGACAGCGCCAGCCAGCTCGGCGCGGGGGCTGCGGTGGCTTGCCGCGGCGAAAGCCTCGAACTTGAAAGGCACGGTGACGTTGCAGCCCTTGGCGCCGCTGGCCGCAAAGGCCTGCACGGTCGGCAGGAAGGCATCCAGCGGACACAGCAGGCGTCCGTAGGCCATGTCCTGGCCCGTCTGGGCGGCGAACAGCGCGTGGATGAGCGGCGACTGGCTGTGCGCAACGGGGTTGCCGGCCACCGCGTAGCGGTCGGGATTCATAGCTGTTCCGTCACGGTGGCCTCCAGCCCATCCTCGCGGGTGAACTTGAAGCGGGTGGTGATGACCAGCACCTCGGCGCTCTTGCGCATCTCGGCGTTGAAGTCGCCAAAGGGCTGGCAGGCATGGACGATGGCGACGGCGCGCTTATCCAGCTGCGGGTTGCCCGAGCCTTGCACGATCTCGGTGTCCACCAGCCGGCCTTTAAAGTCCACGTGGATGTTCATGATCAGCTCGCCATAGAGCTTGCGGCCGCGGTAGGTGGGGAAGTCGCGGGTGCCGCGCTCCTCGATGCGGCGGCGCAGGGTGTCGTAGTACTGCGCGTAGACCACCTCGCGCGTGGCCGGACTCACGTAGCGCTTGCGGGGGCGGGCGTTTTCGTCGTTGACCCGTTTTTCGATCTCGGCCAGCAGCTGTACCAGCTGGCGCCGCTTCTCGGCCTGCTCGCGGGCCTGCGGACTGCCGCGCTCGCGCCGGGGGTCCGGTGGCGGCAGCAGGGCCAGCTCGCGGCGCACCTGCGCCAGCAGTTGCTGCTGGACTTCCTGCAGTTTGGCGATCTGGGCGCGCTGGGTCTCGGTGTTGTCGCCCAGCTCCATGCGCGGCGAGGGCGCCAGCGGCGAGGTCGCGCGCTTCTGGCGGGCCGATTCGCCGCCGCCGGCCAGGTTGGCCTGGGCCAGCGCCTTGGCCTCGGCGGGTGCATCCTTGCTGCGCGCATTGACCAGCACCACCTCCAGCGGCGTGTCCTGGAACAGGCGCTGGAAGCGCTCCGGATCGGCGATCTTCAGCGCCAGCAGCACCAGGTGCAGGCCCAGCGAGACGATCAGGGCGAGATGAAGCGGCTGGATCTTGCGAGGCAGCATGGCGGTGACGGCCGGCTCAGGCGGCGGCAGGGGCGGCCGGAGCTTCGGGCGCGCCGTCCGCGTCGTTGACGTCGATGGCCAGGGTCAGCGGACCGCTGCCGGCGGCTTCTTCGTCCTCGTCCAGGCTTTCCGCGTCGTCCGGCGCCTGGGCCTCGTCCAGGCGCTCGATCAGCGAGGCGTGCAGATCCAGGGTCATCTCGTCGATACCGGTGATGCGCACCCGCACGTGGCTGCCGCGCGCCAGGCCTTCGCAGCCCAGGGCCTTGAAGACCAGGGGCAGGGTGTCGGCACGCACCAGGCCGTCCTTCATCACCGAGGCGGTGAGCTCATGGATGGCGTTTTGCTGCAGGTAGCGCAGGGTCCAGTAGCGCTCGATGCCCGACTGGAAGCCGTTGTAGGCCGTGTAGGCGGCATCGAAGCCCGAGATGATGGAGAAGAGCTGCGCGTCCTTGGGCTTGAAGGGCGCGACCAGGGCTGCGGTGCGGCCATGGCGGGCGCAGGCGATGATCTGCCACTGGTTGACCAGGTCGGTGTAGCGGCGCAGCGGCGAGGTGGCCCAGGTGTACTGCGCCACGCCCATGCCGGCATGCGGCAGGGCCTTGGTGCCCATGCGCACCTTGACGCCCGGCGCGAGGCTGGCCTGGCTGCGGTAGATGCCGGGCAGGCCCAGTTCGTTTAGCCAGCCGCCCCAGCTGCTGTTGGCCAGGATCATGGCCTCGGCCACGATGAGGTCCAGCGGTGCGCCGCGCTGGCGGGTCCCGATGCTGACGGTCTCGCTGCCATCGGGTTCGCGTTCGCCGTTGCTGTCCAGGCGGAAGGTGTAGTCCGGACGGTTGAAGGTCTCGGGCTTGCCGCGCACGATCTCGCGCTGCGCCTTCAGATGCTTGGCGAGGCGGAAGCAGAAGCGCAGCTCCGCACCGAAGGCATAGTCCGCCGGCGCCTCGCCGGTCAGCGAGGCCTCGGTGACGGTGGCGTCCAGCTTGTCATGGCGCAGGTTGGCGGCGATGGGCACGCGCTCCAGCTTCGTCTCGCGGCTGCGGATCTCCAGCGTGGCTTCGTCCATCGTGACGTAGAGCGAGACCGCCGGGCAGTCGCGCCCTTCGGCCAGGGTGTAGTGCTGCACCACCTCGTCCGGCAGCATGGTCAGCTTCCAGCCCGGCATGTAGACGGTGGAGAGGCGCTCGCGGGCGACCTTGTCCACCGGCGAGTCCGGCTGGATGGCCAGGCCCGGCGCTGCGATGTGGATGCCGAAGATGATGGTGCCGCTGCCCAGGCCCTGCACCGAGAGGGCGTCGTCGATCTCGGTGGTGGCCGAATCGTCGATGGAGAAAGCCTGCACGGGTGCCAGCGGCAGCTCGTCGGTGATCTGCGGCGCGGTGAGCGGCGGGAAGCCGGTGCCCTTTGGGAAGTTCTCGAACAGGAAGCGCTTCCAGTGGAACTGGTAGGGGCTGCTGATGGCGCCGGCGCTCTTGAGCAGCTCCAGCGGGGCCTGCTGCGAGCGCTTGGCGGCCTCCACCACGGCCTTGTACTCGGGGCCGTTCTTGTCGGGCTTGAACAGCACCTTGTAGATCTGCTCGCGGATGGCGGCCGGGCATTGGCCGGCGATCAGCTCCTCGGCCCAGGTCTCGATCTGCAGCGCCTGCTGGCGCTTGCGCTCGATGCCCAGCAAGGCGGCCTTGACCTGCTCCTCGGGCGCCTTCTTGAACTGGCCCTTGCCCATGCGCCGGAAGTAGTGTGGTGCTTCGTACAGGCGGAACAGGGCGGCCGCCAGTTGGGTCACGCCGGCCTTGGCGTCGAAATAGTCACGTGCGAGGTCGGCAAAGCCGAATTCACCCTCGGGGGCGAACTCCCAGGCCAGGTCCAGGTCGATCTCCTGCGCCAGGGCCTGGCCCTCGGCCAGCAGCTCGCCCGGCGCGGGCTTGTCGAACTTGAGCAGCACGTTGGCTGCCTTCACTTTGACGCGCTTGCCCGAGTCCAGCTCGATCTGCATCGAGCTTTCCGCTTCGGACATCACACGGCCGGCGAGGAATTTTCCGGCGTCATCGAACAGGGCAAACATAGGGTGCGCATTGTCGCCGAAGTGGGGCGGCGCCTGGCGCGGGTCGGCGTCGGCGCAGATGGCCCCTCGAAAACGGTGCACCGCAGACGCGGCGCGGGAGCGGTCAGAGCGCCAGGGCAGGTGCCGCATGAAGAGGCTGTCGAGCGCTCCAGCAAGGATGCGTTCTTGACGGCGTGTGCCGCGCCAGCGGCACGGCGGGTGGCCGATATCATCCAATGCGCCCCTGTCCGAGGCCTTGGGAACGCCATGATCCGTCTTCTTCGTTTGCTCTTGCCTTTGCTGCTGCTGTGGATGCCGACCTGGGGCATCTTCCTGACAGACTTGCCGCGGCCTGCGGGTGAGTCTCTGGCGATTCTTGCCATGGGCCTGTTCGTGGTTGTGGCTCCCTTGGCCGTTTTGCGTCGCTGGCGTCTGGCGTACCAGCTGTGGTGGCCCTTGCTGCCGCTGTTGCCGGTGCATCTGTACATCTGCTGGCGCTATCGCAGCGTGCCCGGCGACGCCTTGGTGTCCGCGCTGCTGGACACCACGCCGGTCGAATTCCTGCGCGTCGCCCAGGCTTTCGGCGCCTGGTGGCTGCTGGTGCCTGTCGTGCTGGTCTTGTACGCGCTGGCCTTGCGCTGGGTGCCGCGGGAGGTGCGCATCTCACCCGCGGCGAGCAAGACGCTGGTTTTGGGCTTGTTGACTTATGCCTTGGTCGGTCTGTCCGCGCGGCAGGTATTCGAGGACGCCAATGGCTTGCCGCCGCTTTTCGAGGCCAGCAGCGCAGCGCAGGCTTTCCCGCTCAGCTGGGGCTTGGCGCTTGAGCGCAGCTGGGAGGCCCGCCGCGCGCAGCAGACGGCGCAAGGGGCCAACGGGCGGCCGCAGGCGCCCGAGGAAGCGATGCTGGTCGTACTGGTCATCGGTGAGACGGTCAGGCCCGACCACATGAGCGTTTATGGTTACGAACGGGCAACCACGCCGTGGCTGCAGGCGCAACGCGCGCAATGGCTGGTGTACGAGGATGCGGCGTCGACAGCGCAATGGACTGCGGTCGCCGTGCCCTCCATCGTGACGAGGCAGCAGCGCGACAAGACCGTGAACCTGCTGAAGGTCTTCCGCGAAGGGGGCTTTCAGACGGCCTGGTTCTCCAACCAGAACCGTGCCGATTTCGCGCTTGCCGCGGACCTCTCGAATTTCCCCGACAGCGATGTGGACCTCTACTATCGGCAAGACGAGGCCATGCTCCCCCTGGCGGCCAGCCATATCAACCAAGGAGCCCGAAGGCAGTTGCTGGTGCTGCATATGCGCGGCAGCCACTACCCTTACGACCTGGCATATCGCGCCGACGCCCGTCGGTTTCGACCGACCATGAGCGAAGCCGGGGTCGCGATGCCGCCGTCTTCAAAACACCGAGCGGCTGTGGTGAATTCCTATGACAACACCATCGTGGCGCTGGACAGGTTTCTTGAGCGTCTGATCCTGATGCTGCAGGCCCAGGCTCGCCCGGTCTTCCTCATGTACACCTCCGACCATGGGGAGAATCTGCTGGACGACGAGCGCGAGTTGTTCATGCACGCGCTGCCTCAGGCCAGTCGCTACGATCTGCGCGTGCCTTTGCTGTTCTGGGCCAATGCAGCCTACTGCGAACGGTGGCAGGACAAATGCGCAGCGCTGCGTGCACACAGAAAGCATCCCGTCAGCCACACGAATGCGTTTCCTACCTTGCTGGATGTTGCCGCCATCGCGTGGGACGGCGCTGATGATGCTGCCAGCCTGACCAGTTGGAGATTTCATCCCCAGGAACGCATGACGCTGGACAGCCTGGGCCATCCCGCAAAGCCCGTCGTAGAGGTGCAATGAGCGCTGGTCCGCTTGCCGCCATGGCGAACTGGCTGGCGGTGCCGGCGCATGTGGCGAAAAAAAGGATCAGCGGGCCGCCGGTGCATTGGTCGGTGGCGGCCCGCTGCAACGCGGAGCGGTTCACGGGTATGGGCGCCAGACTCGATGCCCAGCGGTCGCGCAGGCCTGCGGCGACCGTCTCGGCGCCATGGTCCGGACCCTGACGGAGTGAGCGTCTGTGGGCACCAGCGTAGTCCATTCGCGAGCCCCATACGGCGAGCGTCCTGGCGTGTTGCAAGGCCTCTTGCGTTCGAAAACGCCGCCTGGCTTACGCTTCATTACGTCGCTGGCGCGCAGCGCGAACAACTGGGCGGATGTTGGCGACCGCAGCGCGCGTCGCACCGCGAAACTCCCAATCGTGCCGCGGGGGCGTGGCCTTGAGAATGCGCTCGAGGTCCGAGGCGGGAAGATCCGTGTCTTACACAAGCTCACGAAAATCCAACAAAACGTCAGCCGGTGCCAACAGCCAGGCCGGCAAGATCCGGCGCATGTTGTGGGCGGCTGCTTTGCCAATGGGCTTGGGGTCGGCGTTGCCGGTGTGGGCAGCGCCCGCGCCAGCGCCTGCCTCTGCCGCCGTGGCGGAGGCGCCTGGCGAGCTGACGGTCCTGCACTGGTGGACCTCGGCCAGCGAGCGTGCCGCTGCCAACCACGTGGCCGCACGTCTGGCCGAGCAGGGGCTGCGCTGGGTGGACAGCGCCGTGGCCGGCGGTGGGGGCGGGCCGGCGATCAAGGTGCTCAACGAGCGCATCCTGCGCCGCATGGCGCCCAAGGTGGCGCAGCTCAACGGCCAGTCCATGAATGAATGGGCCGATATGGGCCTGCTGCTGGAACTGGATGCCGTGGCGCAGCGCCGGAACTGGCAGCGCACGCTGTTTCCGCAGGTGCTGAGCCAGCTGAGCGTGCGCGATCATGTCGTCGCCGCGCCCTTGGGCATCCATCGCATCAACAATCTCTACCTGAACCTGGCGGTCTTTCGCCAGCATGGCATCGAGCCGCCCGCTGACTGGGCCGGCGTAGCCCGCGCCGCGGCGCGCCTGCGGGCGGCCGGTGTCATGCCGGTGGCCTTCAGTGACGAGCCCTGGCAGGTGGCCACCGTGTTCGAGGCCCTGCTGCTGGGTGAGGCCGGCCCACAGCTCTACCGCCGCATGATGGTGCAGCAGGAGTGGCAGGCCTTCGAGGATCCTGCCCTGGAGCGCGCCTTCCGCCGCCTGCGGGAGTGGCGCAGTCTGTCCCTGCCGGCGAGCGCGCCCGCCGGGGGCGGCGAGCGGCCCTGGACCGAGCTGGTGGCCGACTTCGCCGCCGGACGCGCCGCGATGCTGATCACCGGCGACTGGGCCCGCGGCGAGCTCGGCGCCCTGGGCCTGGAGGGCGGCCGCGACTTCGACTGCCGTGCCGTGCCCGGCACCGCCGCGGCGCATCTGTTCAGCATCGATACCCTGGCCATGCTGGCCGGCGACCGCAGTGCGCAGGCCGAGCAGGAGAAGATGGCGGAGTTGCTCGCCAGCGCCACGCTGCAGCTGGGCTACAACCGCATCAAGGGCTCCGTGCCTGTGCGCAAGGACGTGCCGGTGGACGAGCTCGATGCTTGCGCTCAGCAGTCCTACCGCCTCTTCGCCAACCCCGCCACGCCACGCGTGCCCAGCCTGGTGCACCGCATGGCTTTCGGTGAAGTGGGCAAGAACGCCTTGATCGAAACCGTCCATCGCTTTGCGCTGGACCCCGCCCAGACGCCGGCGGCCGCGCAGCGCAGGCTGCTGGGACTGCTGCGCGCACTGCCTTCCAAGCCCACCCGAAACGCCGCGCCATGAATCGCACCATCCTGATCGTCGACGACGACCAGAAGATCCGCACGCTGCTCAAGACCTACCTGGAGAAGAATCAGTACGAGGTGCTGCTGGCCCACGATGGCGCCAGTTTCATGGCGGAGTTCGAACGCCATCGCGAGCAGATCAGCCTGTGCATCCTGGATGTCATGCTGCCGGACACCGAGGGCTTTGCCCTGTGCCAGGCCGTGCGGCGCCGCTCCGACGTGCCCGTGATCATGCTGACCGCCAGCGCCGAGGAGACGGATCGCATCGTCGGCCTGGAGCTGGGGGCCGACGACTATCTGGGCAAGCCCTTCAACCCGCGCGAGCTGCTGGCCCGCATCAAGGCCATCCACCGCCGCTCGGGCCAGGAGCGCAGCCAGCCGGCGCGCTTTTTCCGCTTCAACGGCTTCACGTTGGACGTGCTGGAGCGCAGCCTTGTCGACCCGGACGGCCGGGCTTCGCCCTTGTCCGGCATGGACTTCCAGCTGCTGAAGCTGCTGGTGGAGCATCCTGGCCAGGTGCTGGACCGCAGCCGCCTGGCCGAGGTGACCCGCGGCCGCGACCTCGGTCCCCTGGATCGCTCGCTGGATGTGCAGATCAGCCGCCTGCGCCAGCGCCTGCGCGACGACGGCAAGCAGCCGGCGCTGATCAAGACCGTGCGGGGCTCGGGCTATGTGTTCGCCAGCACCGTGCAGGTGAACCATGCCCCCTGAGGACGCCGGCGGCGGCGTGCTGCCGCCTCCGCAGCGGGCGGTCAACGGACCTCGTCGCTGGATCTTGCCGCCATCGCTGCAGCGCGTACGCGCCTTCTTTCTCGACAGCCTGCAGGGCCGCTTCGTGCTGGCCATGCTGGGTGGCCTGGCCCTGGTGCAGCTGCTGGTCAACCTGCTCTGGTACCACCAGTTGGAGCAGCGCACACGGCGCCAGGTCGAGCTGGCGGGTCGCCACCTTGCCAGCGGCGCACTGGGTGCGGTGCGCGGCTTGCGCGAGCTGCCGGCCGCCTACCGCCCGTTGCTGATCGAGCAGCTGCGCACCATGGGCGGGACGCGCTTTCTGGTCTTCATCAACAACAGCGAGGTGGCGGTGCAGCCGCTGGCCGGGCCGCCGGTGGTCCGCGAGCTGGAGGCGACGGTCCAGCGGGAGCTGCAGGCACGGATCGGGCAGGCGATGCCGCTGCGCGTCGTCCTGGCCTCGCCGCTGGGGCTGCGCGTGGGACCGCAGGGAGGGCTGCTGTCAGACCTGCCGGAGAGCTGGGTCGACCCGTCCCTGCTGGCGGCAGAGCGTCCCGCGCCCTTCCTCGTGCTCCAGCTGGAGACCGAGCCGGGGCAGTGGCTATACCTCAGCAGCACGCTGCCGGACCCGTTCCTGCTGGAGCAGCTGGAGTTCTTCACGTGGCAGCGCCTGGCCCCGCAAGGCCTGACCCTGGCCCTGGCGCTGCTGCTGAGCCTGGCCGCCTCGCGCGCCCTGACGCGCCCGCTGCGCGGCCTGAGCCGGGCAGCGGCGCGGGTGGGGCACCGCTCCAGCCCGCGGCCGCTGCGGGTCAGCGGCACGGTCGAGGTGCGCCAGGCCATCCAGGCCTTCAACGAGATGCAGGAGCGCATTCGCCGCTACCTCAGCGACCGCGAGCGGCTCTTCGCCTCCATTTCGCATGACCTGCGCACGCCCATCACCCGGCTGCGCCTGCGCAGCGAGCTGCTGGACGACGAGGCGGTGCAGGACGAGTTCCACGAGGACCTCGATGAGCTGGACCTGATGGTCAAGACGGCGCTGCAGATCGTCAAGGACACCGACATCCACGAGAACCGCGTGCCGGTGCGCATCGACCTGGTGCTGCAGAAGATGGTGCGCGACGCACGCATGGCCGGCCAGCGCATCGTGCTGGAGGAGCGTCCGCTGACCGTCTTCGGCAAGCCGCTGGCGCTCAAACGTGCGCTGGGCAATCTGCTGGACAACGCGGTGTTCTACGGCGGCAGCGGCGCCGGATCGGTGGAACTGCGCATGCAGGCCGGCGAGGGTCAGGTCTTGCTGACCGTGCGCGACCACGGGCCCGGCGTGCCCGATCAGGCCCTTGATCAGCTGGGCCAGCCCTACACGCGCCTCGCGCACGGCCGGCAGGCGCGCGAGGAAGGGCTGGGGCTGGGGCTTTCCATCGTGCGCGACATCGTCGCAGACCATGGCGGCAGCCTGCGCTTTCGCAACCATCCAGAAGGCGGACTGGAAGTGCAGCTGAGCCTGCCCAGCCCCGTGGACGCGGCAACCGAGGCGCCGAGCTGAATCCGCGCGTCGTGGCCGGCTCAGCCGCCCTTGCGGCCCAGCATGCGCAGCAGGGTGCGATCGCGGTCGATGAAGTGGTGTTTCAGCGCGGCCAGCACGTGCAGCGCGACGAGGGCCAGCAGCAGGTAGCCGCCCCAGTGGTGCGCCTGCTGGCCCAGCTCGGCCAGCGTGGCGTCGTAGGGCAGGACTTCGCCCGGCTTGGCGGGATCGTCCTGGTGCGGCACCAGGGGCAGGCCGAAGAGGCCGAAGCCATGGCCGCTGGCGCCGGAGAAGAGCATGCCGCTCAAAGGCATCAACAGGGTCAGGGCCAGCAGCGTGCCATGGGCCCAGCGCGCGGCGCGCTGCAGGGCTGCCGAGCTGGGCTGCACCGGCTCCGGCAGGCCCAGGCGCAGGCGCTGCACCAGGCGGATCGCGATGAAGAGCAGGGCCAGGACGCCGACGGACTTGTGCCAGGGATAGAGCCCCCAGGCCTCGGCACGGCTCATGTACAGGCCCACGCCGGCCAGGCCGAGCATCAGTGCGGCGACGAGCCAGTGCAGCAGGCGGCTGGAGCGGGGGAGCTTGTCTTGGTCGGGCGAGGTGGGCATGTACGGAGTCCTGCGAATCGGCGCTGCGAGTCTAGCGATCCCACCGGGCTCCGGCCCATGGCTTGTGCGTCTGGTGCACGGCAAGCGCGGCTCAGACCCGCCCCGGCCAGCGCCGGATGCGATGGCCCATCACGGCATAGAACAGGATCAGCGCATAGCTGGGCAGCATCATCCAGTAGGCGCTCTGTCCGCCCAGGCTGTCGCTGAGCCGGCCGTAGAGCATGGGCAGCAGGGCGCCGCCGGCAATGCCCATGATCAGCAGCGCCGAGCCGGCCGCGGTGTAGCGCCCGAGACCCTCCAGCGCCAGCGGCCAGATCGCCGGCCAGACCAGGGCGTTGGCCAGGCCCAGCAGGGCCAGGCACAGCACGGCATTGGGCACGGGCGGCACGGCAAGCCAGCCCAGCAGCAGGGCGCTCCAGCCGGTCTCCACGGGCGAGCTGGCTGCCGCGCCGACGGCGCACAGCAGCCCCAGCGCGGCCGAGGCGGCCAAGGCCTGGGCCTGGCTCAGCAGGCGCGGAATCAGCAGCACGCCCAGCCCGTAGCCCAGCACCATGAAGCCCATGGTGTAGGAGGTCAGCACCGCATAGTGCGCCACGCCCAGCTGCTGGCCGAAGAGGCCGATGGTGTCGCCCGCGATCACCTCCACGCCCACGTAGCCGAACAGACTCAGCGCGCCCAGCACGGCCTGCGGGAAGCGCAGCACGCCCAGCGTCTGCGTGCGGTGCTCGCCTGCAGGGGCGTCCTGGTCCAGCTCGGGTTCGGGCACCGGGGCCAGCTGCACCAGCAGCATGAAGAGCAGTAGAGCCACCGCCATCACGGCGTAGGGATAGATCAGCCGGGAGGCCAGCTCCACCCGCAACAGAGCCTGGGCCGACGGGTCCAGCCTCGCCAGCTCGGTATGGGCGTAGGGGCCGATGCCGCCCAGGACCAGGGCCGAGAACACCAGGGGCACCACGATGCCCGCGCCCTTGTTGAACAGGCCCATGATGCTGATGCGCATGGCGGCGCTCTCGCGCGGGCCGATGCAGACGATGTAGGGGTTGATGGCCGTCTGCATCAGCGTCATGCCCGTGGCCAGCGTGAAGAGGGCCAGCAGGAAGAGCCCGTACTGCGCGCTTTGCGCGGCGGGGATGAAGAGGCCCGCGCCGGCGGCCATCACGCCCAGGCTCAGGGTCATGCCGCGCTTGTAGCCGGTGCGCTGCAGCAGCAGGGCGGCGGGCAGGGCCATCACCGTGTAGGCGATGTAGAAGGCGAAGGTCACCCACAGCGCCTGGAAGTTGCTGAGCTGGCAGACAAGTTTCAGGAAGGGAATCAGCGAGCCGTTGAGCCAGGTGACGAAGCCCAGGATGAAGAACATCAAGGCGATGAAGCCCATGGCCAGCAGGACCGAAGGGCCCTGGTCGAGGGCGATGGGGCGGGAGGTGGGGGAGGTCTTGGCATGCATGGTGGTACAGGCGGAAGCGGGCGATCCGGCGCCCGGCAGGGAAAGGCAGGCCGCGGCCCGGCGGCATGCCGCCGCAGCCGGCCGCACGCGCCGGCGATGGCGCGTGCGGGCCGCGGGAATGGGGCCCCGGTCAAGGGCTCCGCGCAGGCTCAGAACTTGGCGCGCAGCCCGATGCCGAAGCGGGCGCCGTTCTCATAGACGCCGATGGGCAGACCGTCCGCCGTGTTGCTGCGAATGACCTCGTTGTTGAGATTCACCGCGCTGGCATAGACCGTCAGCTTGGGCGTGATGTCGTAGCTGGCGGAGGCGTCCCATTGCCCGTAGGCCGCGTTCACCACCTGGCCGCCCATCTGCACGTCGCCATAGGACTTGGAGCGGTAGTTGTAGGACAGGCGCAGCGTCAGGCCGTTGCGCTCGTAATAGCCGCTGAGGTTGAGCTGGTCGCGCGAGTTGCCCAGCACCTTCAGCCGCGGCTGGCCGGCCACCGAGCCGGCCACGGCGTCGGTGTAGGTGTAGTTCACGACCGTGCCGAAGCCGCTGTGGCCGAAGGGCTGCTGCCACTGCAGCTCGATGCCTTTGATGTCCGCGCCGTTGTCGGCGTTGTAGGGGCGCTCGACGTTGAGCGTCTCGCCGCCCACCACCTCCTGCTTGGAAGCCTTGTAGGTGAAGGTGTCGAGCTTCTTGACGAACAGCGTGGCGGCCAGCAGCGAGGCGTCGGCGTAGTACCACTCGGCGCCGATCTCCGCCTGATTGGCGTGGATGGGCTTGAGCAGGGGATTGCCGGCGTAGGCGCGGGTCAGCACCGTGCCGTCGCGGCGCAGGCCCGGGCTCAGCAGATCGAAGGTCTGGCGGGCCATGGCCCTGGAGACGGCTCCGCGCACGATGATCTCCTTGCTCCAGTCATAGATCAGGTTGAGGCTGGGCAGGGCGTCGTTGTAGCGGTGGGTCTGGCTGGTGGGCGTGAAGCTGCCGTCCGTCTTGCCCAGGTAGCCCTCGGAGGTCTGCTGGGTACGCACCAGGCGCAGGCCGATGTCGCCGTGCCAGCGGCCGCTGGCGAAGTCGGCCTTCGCATAGCCGGCCGTGATGCGTTCCTTGATGGTGTAGTGCTCGTTGAGCAGGTCCTTGTAGACCATGGCCTTGTCGTACATGGGGATGGCTTTGCTGGCGACCAGGCCGTCGTCGAACCAGGCGTACTGGGTCAGGGCGTCGGAGCTGGCAGCGGCCTGGCTCAGCAGCGGCGAGGGGCCGGTGGACAGATCGGCCAGCGAGAAGGACTGCCAGCCGCTGGAGCCCGGTCCGGCCGTGCCTTGCGTACGCTTGTTGCGCAGCGTGTTGTCGCGCTGCTTGAGGCCCAGCTTGAGGGTGTGGAAGAAGTTCTCGCCCAGGTCCCAAGTGAGATCGGCCTGGCCGTAGTTCTCGCGGCTTTCCATGCGGCGGATGCGGTCGTCGCCGCGTTTCAGGCTCAGGGCTTTGGGGTCCAGCGGGTTGATGTCCAGGTACTTCACGCCGTAGTGGTCGGGGCCCAGCTGGATCTGCACGCGGGTGTCGCCCTCCATCCAGAAATGCCGGTCGTGCGAGCTGCCGCCTTCGCTGGAGGTGGTGCCGGCCTGGCCGTGCAGCTTCCAGCCATTGCCCTGCCAGCTGCCGTCCAGGTCGGCCAGGCGGGACTTCACATACGAGTCGCGGTAGATGGGCTCGAACGACACGCCCGTCGCCGGCCCGACGGTGCCGCCAACCAGGGCCTTGGACCCGTCGCCCACGGTGATGAACTGCGGGTTGGTGACCGAGACCACGCCCTTGTCAGCCAGCCCGCCCACCTGCCACAGGTAGTTCTGGTTGCTGTTGTTCATCTTCATGTCCGAGTCCATCAGGTTCAGCACGAAGTCGCTCTGCGCATGGGGCTGCCACTGCACGGCCAGGTTGGCGGTGGTGCGCTCGCGGTCCTGGCGGAAGATGGCCGAGCCGCCGCCCCACGAGGCGTAGGCCTTGGTCACGGCGCCGTGCTGGTCCTTGATGTCGTAGGGGCCGTCGGGAAACATCTCCAGGCCGTCGCGGCGCATGGTGCGCTTCTGCCGGCTCAGCGCCAGCAGCACGCCGATGGTCTTGTCGGCCGACTTCCAGTTCAGCAGGCCGTTGAGCTGCGGGTCGGTCTTGCCCGGCAGCTTGCTGTAGAGCGCCTCGGCCGAGGCCTGCAGGGTCAGCGCGTCCTTGAAGTCCAGCGGGCGCCGCGTCTTGACGATCACCAGGCCGCCGATGCTGCCTTCGTCCAGGTCGGCCGAGGGGCTCTTGTAGACCTCCAGGCTGCCGACGATCTCGGAGGGCAGCACGTCGTAGTTGAAGCTGCGCGTCTGCGCTTCGTTGAGCCACCACTCCGACGAGGCCACGGCCTGCCCGTTGAGCTGGGTCATGTTGAGGTTCTTGTCGGTGCCGCGCACGAAGATGGCCTTGCCTTCGCCCCAGATGCGGTCCACCGAGATGCCGGGCACGCGCTGCAGGGAGTCCGCGACGTTCTTGTCGGGGAACTTGCCCACGTCTTCGGCGCTGATGGTGTCGACGATGTTCTGCGCCTCGCGCTTCTCGGCCAGATTGCGCTTGAGCGTGGCGCGCACGCCGCGCACCTCGACCTGCTCGAGAGTATTCGCGGCCGGCGCCGTGGCCGGCCCTTCATCGGCTGCCCGGGCCGATGTGGCGCCCAGGGAGCCCAGAGCCAGCGCGATCAGGCTGGACAGTAGACCTTGCGGAAAACGGGGATGGGACATGATGCAGCTCCTGTTCTTGTCGGGGTGCCCCTGAGGCCGGCCGGCTCGTCGAGGTGCCCGCGCAATGTAGGGCGCGGCCCCGGCCTTGCACCGGGGCGTTGCGCTTTGTGGGACTACATTGCATCGGCCTTACATTGGCCGCGCGCAATGACAGCTGCGGCTCCGGGATCACCCTGAGACACCGAGGCCCGGAGCCGAAGACCGGGCTCTCAGCGCACGCCCGGCGTTCGACGCAGCAGCTCGAATTCGGCGCTGATCAGCTCGGCCACATGCCGCACCCGAGGCAGGCCGGCCGAGCGCTGGTGGCTGACCAGGAAGAGGTCGCCGCGGTACTCGCCCAGGGGGATGGGCAGTTCGACGAGCCCGTCCAGCGCGCTGTGCCGGTGCAGGGCCCGGGCCATCACCAGCACGCCGGCGCCGGCACGGCAGGCGGCCAGCTGCACGAGGTAGTCGTCCGAGCTGAAGGCCGGACGGAAGCCGGGAATGGCCGCCGCCAGCGCCTGGTTCACCTGCTGATCCTCGTAGGGCGGCGCCCAGACGATCCAGTCCAGTTCGGCCAGGCTCAGCTGTTGCGCGGGCGCCGGCAGCCGGGCTGCATAGGCCGGGCTGGCATAGGCCACGATGGGGCAGCAGATCTGGTCCAGGATCAGCAGTTCCTTGTCCGCCGGGCGGCTGGTGCGCAGGGCCAGGTCGGCTTCCCCGCGCGCCAGGTTGAGGGTCTCGACGCCGGACAGCGCCTCCAGCCGCAGCCCCGGCTGCTGCAGCAGCAACTGCGCGGCCAGTGGCGCCAGCAGCTCGAAGGCCATGCGCGGCGGCGCGGCGACCCGCACCTTGCCTTCCAGGCGCTCGCGGGGGCGGCTCAGCGCGGTATCGGCCTCCAGGGCCCATTCGGCCATGCGCTGGGCCGAGGGCAGCAGGCGCTGGCCCGCGGCGGTCAGCCGGCAGCCCTGCGCCTGGCGCATGAACAGGGGCTCGCCCACGCTCTCCTCCAGCTCGGCGATGCGGCGCGAGAGCGTGGGCTGGGCCAGGCGCAGCAGGCGCGCCGCTGCGCTGAAGCTGCCGGATTCGGCCACGCAGAGGAAGAGTTGCAGATCGTCCCAACGCAGGTGCTCGCGTCCCATGAAGCCATCTCTTTTTGCATGGGCCGATCAGAACTTGGTCGATTCCCAAGCCGCCCTCACCGTGAAAGCATGCGGTCCATGATGAATTGGAGGCTAGCATGGGTCATGGAATCGTGAAGAAGACGGCAGCGCAGCTGATGCGTCAAGTGCGCGTCTGCGCCAGGCGAGCGATGCGCGGCAGAACCTTGCTCCTGGGGGCGGTGGCCGGGCTGGTGTTGGTGGCCTGTGCGCCCACCGCGCACCAGGCGCAGCGCGAGGGCACGGGCCGGCCGGTGGGCTGGGCCCAGATGGAAGCCGTGCTGGATAAGCCCGGCCCCATCGAGCTGGACACCGTGGCCAGCGCCTCCGCGGTGTCGAACCTGGACGGGCTGCTCAATCTGGACCACCCGCAGGCCCGCGCGGCCGGCCTGCGCAACCGCGACGAGCCCATCCAGATCTTTCTGCACGTGCTCAAACATCCCGACCGCGGGGTCTACCTCGTGGACACCGGCGTCGCCCAGGCGCTGATGCAGAAGCCGCAGGACTGGGGCCTCAACGCCTTTCTGCGGCGGGCCATGAAGTTCGAGCAGATGCGGCTGAGCCGCAGCAGCGGCGAGGTGCTGCGCGACCTGGGTCAACCCGTGCAAGGCGTGCTGCTCACGCATCTGCACGTGGACCACATCAGCGGCCTGCCCGACCTGCCGCTGGACCTGCCCATCTATGCGGGCCCCGGCGAGACCACCGAATGGCACTGGACCAATCTACTCGTCCACAGCGTCAGCGACGCGCTGCTCAAGGGGCGTCCGCCGCTGCGGGCCTGGCCTTTCGAGGCGCCGCTGGGGCAGGATCCGCTGGCGGTGCTGGATGTCTTCGGCGACGGCTCGGTCTTCGCCCTGCATGCGCCCGGCCATACCGCCGGCACCACCGCCTACCTGCTGCGCACCACGCAGGGGCCGGTGCTGCTGGCGGGTGACACCTGCCACACCCGCTGGGGCTGGGAGCACGGGGTGGAGCCGGGCGACTTCACCCGCGATGCGGGCCGCGGCGCCCGCAGCTTCCAGGCGCTGAAGGCTTTGGCGGCGCGGCACCCGGCCTTGCAGGTGCGGCTGGGGCACCAGAGTTGAGCTCAGCGCGGCTGCACCAGCCCCTCATGCCGGTGGCGGCTCGTCAAACCGTCAGCCCGCCGGACACCTCCAGCACGGCGCCGTTGACATAGCTGGCCTCGTCGCTGGCCAGAAAGGCATAGACGTTGGCGACTTCGGCAGGGCTGCCCAGGCGGCGCAGGGGCACTTCCTCCTGCATCTGGCCCAACAGCTTGTCGGGGATGGTGGCGAGGATGGGCGTTTCGATGAAACCCGGCGCGACGGCATTGACGCGCACACCCTTGGGGCCCAGCTCGCGGCTCCAGGTCTTGGTGAAGCCGATCACGCCGAACTTGGCGGCGGCATAGTTGGTCTGGCCGAAGTTGCCATAGATGCCCACCACCGAGGAGGCGTTGAGGATCACCCCGCTGCCCTGCGCCACCATGCTGTCGACGACGGCCTGGGCGCAGTGGAAGACGCCGCGCAGATTGACGTCGATGACGGCGTCGAACTGCTGCAGCGTCATCTTCTGCAGCCGGGCGTCCTGCGTGATGCCGGCGTTGTTGACCAGCACGTCGATGCGGCCGAAGCGGGTCTTGACTGCAGCGGCCATCGCGTCGACCTCGGCGCGGTCGGTGACGGACAGCGCAAAGCCCAGGGCCTCGGCGCCGGCCGCGCGGCACTGGGCCACGGCGGCGTCGACCGCGTCCTGGCGCAGGTCGCAGACGATGACGACGGCACCTTCCTGCGCGAACTTCAGCGCCGTCGCCAGGCCGATGCCCTGGGCGGCGCCGGTGATGATGGAAACCTTGCCTTCGAGGCGGCGTGCGGGATTCATAGCTGCAGAAACTCCGTCAGTTCAGGGAGGTAGTCGTCGAAATCGGAGAGGCCGTGGTCGCTGCCCTCCAGCAGTTTGATGCGGCTGCCGGCGTAGCGGGCGTGCATCTCGCGCCAGTCCAGCACCTCGTCGCCCTTGGCGATCACCGCCAGGATCTGCCGCGGGCGGGCGATGCTGCCAGGGGTCAGGTCTTGCGCGATGGCGCGCAGCTCGTCCACGAACTCGGGGCGGAAGAAGAAGCGCTCCTCGGGGTTCTGCCAGCAGCTGTGCTCGCCGATGTAGCGCGACAGGTCGCGCGCCGGATCCACCGCTGGGTTCAGCAGCACGGCGCGGCAGCCGGTGTGCTGCTGCACCCAGCTGGCATAGAAGCCGCCGAGCGAGCTGCCCATCACGGCCAGGCGGTCGCGGGGCCAGGCCGCGATCAGTCGCTGGATCAGCTCGATGGCCTCGCGCGGCGACGGCGGCAGCTGGGGCGCCAGCCAGACCAGGTCGGGGCGTTGCTCGGCCACCCAGCGCGCCATGCGCTGGGCCTTGGCCGAGCGGGGCGAGGAGCGGAAGCCGTGCAGGTAGAGCAGGTGGGTGCTGCGGGGCGCGGGGGCGTTCATGGCGAGGCAGTCTAGCGCCAGGGGCCGGCAGCGGCTGTCGAATGGGCGTCATCCGCGGATGCCCGCCTGCGGCGTGCGATGAAGCGCGGTTTGCTAGGTGCGAGTGGGGTGGCCCTGCATTGACGGCCGGTGGGCGCGCCCCACAATGGGCGGCTTGTCGTCGGCCGGGGAGGCGGCGCCCAGGCGCGCTTGCTGGAGGCCGACCCGATCAAGGAAAGTGAAACCCATGACCCAGACTTCATCCCACATTCCCGCTCACCGCCTGAGCCTGCTGACCTTGGCCGCCCTGGCCATCGCCAGCCAGGCCGCCATGGCGCAGGGCAATGGCGCGGCACCGGCCGCTCCCGCCAGCGCGGCCTCGGCGCCCGCTGCGCCCAAGCCGCCCGCCGATCCGTCCGCGCCCAAGCCCTTTGCCGACGTGGTCAAGGAGGCCAAGAGCCAGGACGGCCTGTTCCCGATCTGGCGCAAGGACGAGAAGGTCTGGATCGAGATCCCCAAGGCCCAGCTGAACAAGCCCTTCCTCTTCGCCGTCAACGTCGCCAATGGCGTGGGCGAGCGTGGCCTCTATGCCAGCCAGATGGGTCGCGTGCACCTGGCCGAATGGCGCCGTGTGGGCAACCAGCTGCAGCTCGTCGCGCTGAACACCAAGTTCCGTGCCGAGGGCGGCAACCGCCTGGCCTCGGAACAGGCCTTCTCGCCCAGCCTGCTGGCGGCCTCGCCGGTGGCCAGTGCCGAGCATGCCGAGCGCAAGTCCTTCCTGGTCGATGCCAGCCTGCTGCTGACCGACATCCCGGGCCTGTCCACCCGCCTGGAATATGCCTATCGCCTGCCCTTCGGCCCGGATCGCGCCAACAGCTTCTTCGAGGCCACCCGCGCCGAGGCCGGCCTGAGCACCCTGACCGCCCGGCTGCACTTCGCGACGCCGCGCATCCCCGCGCCACCGCTGACGCCATCCCCCATCCCCATGCCCAGCGCGCCGCAGGCCACGCCCGACCCGCGCAGCCTGTTCATGAGCCTGGTCTACAGCTTCAAGGCGCTGCCCGAGCAGCCCATGAAAACCCGCCTGGCCGATCCGCGCCTGGGTCATTTCGCCGAGTCCTACACCGACCTCAGCGAGGACTACAAGCCCAACACCCGCGTGCACCACATCAAGCGCTGGCGCCTGGAGAAGGCCGACGCCAGTGCCGCGCTGTCCGCGCCGGTGCAGCCCATCACGTACTGGCTGGACAAGAACATCCCGGTCAAGTACCGCAAGGCGGTGGAAGAGGGCATCCTCGAATGGAACAAGGCCTTCGAGAAGATCGGCTTCAAGAACGCCATCGTCGCCAAGCAGCAGCCCGATGATGCCGATTGGGACAATATGGACGCCGGCCATGCGTCCATCCGCTGGTTCGTGGGCGCCGATGTGGGCTTTGCCATCGGCCCCAGCCACGCCGACCCGCGCACCGGTGAGATCCTGGACGCCGACATCGGCATGAGTGATGTCTTCGCGCGCGGCTCGCGCCGATTCCTGGTCGAGGATGTGAACCGCCCGTTGGGCCAGGCAGCCCATGCCGGTCATGCCGGCCATCAGGATGCCGAAGCCTGCCGCTACGCGCAGGAAGCCGTCAGCGAGATGGACTTCGCGATGGACGTGCTCGAAGCCCGCGGCGAGATCCAGCCCGACAGCCCCGAGGCCGAGGCCTTCGTCCATGCCGTGATCCGCGACGTGATCATGCACGAGGTGGGTCACACCCTGGGCCTGAAGCACAACTTCAAGGCGTCCACCACCGTCACCCAGGCGCAGCTGCTGGACAAGGCCTGGACCGACGCCCACGGCATCTCGGGCTCGGTGATGGACTACAACGCCTACAACCTCTCGCTCAAGGGCGAGCCGCACGGCGCGCTGACCAACACCACGCTGGGGGCCTACGACTACTGGGCCATCGAGTACGCCTACAAGCCCTTGCCCGCCGAGACGGAGGCGAAGGACCTGCTCGCCATCGCCGCGCGCAGCACCGAGCCGGCCCTGGCCTATGCGGACGATGCCGACGCCGATCTCTTCGGTGGCATCGACCCGCTGGCCAACCGCTTCGACCTGGGCGCCGACCCGCTGGCCTACTACAAGCGCCGCCTCAAGCTCTCGCAGGAGCTGTGGGCCCGCGTGCAGGAGCGCCAGCCCAAGCTGGGGGATGACCCGCTGCGCCAGCGCCGCGTGCTGCTGGGTGGTTTCAGCCAACTGGGCCGTGCGGCCGAGCTGGTGGGCAAGTACGTGGGCGGCATGTACATGCAGCGCGAGCTGCCCGGCATGAGCACGCAGCCGGCCTTCAAGCCGGTCGAGCCGGCCCGCCAGCGCGAGGCCCTGGACTTCCTGGCCAAGGGCCTGTTCAGCGCCGACAGCTTCCGCTTCAAGCCGGAGTTCCTGAGCACGCTGACGGTGGACTACAACGAGTGGGAACGCGCCGGCCCCGTGGACATCCCCGGCGCCGTCGCCCGCATCCAGAACGTGGCGCTGGACCGTCTCTACAGCGCCGGCACCGCCCAGCGCCTGATGGACTTGCCGGGCTTCGTTCCTGAGAAGGAGCGCCGGGGCCTGATCTCGCTCAACGAGGTCTATGCCAGCACCCAGGCCGCGATCTGGAGCGAGCTCAAGACCGGCGGTGAGATCGACCGCCTGCGCCGCAATCTGCAGCGCGAACACCTGAAGCGCCTGCAGTCCATCCTGACCCGCGGCGGCGCGCCCGGCGTGCTGGCCGACGCCTATGCGCTGGCCCGCCTGCATGCCAACCAGCTGCAGTCGGAGCTGCGCACGGCCGTGGCCCGCGGCGGGCAGTCGGTCGAGACGCGCGCGCATCTGGCTGAGTCTCTCGACATGCTTTCCAACCTGCTCAAAGCCAGCATGCAGCGGAGCTGATCGTCGCTCCATGACCCAAGCCGGCCCGAGCGCCATGCCTGGGCCGGCTTTTTCCGTTGTCCATGCGCGCCGGCGCATGCCCTTGAGCATGGCGCCAGTGGTGGCAGAGCCGGGATGCGGGGGCGGGCTTGCGCAGGTTAAGGAGGAGGGCCAAAGGCCCGGGGGACACGGAGCAAGGCCGCCCCCGCATCCCGGCGCACACTCGGTCAACGCCTGGACGCAAGTCGGCATGGCGCGGTCTACGGCCGGCGTCTGCCATGCCTTGCTTCATTCGAACCACCAGTCCTGCGACGCCACACTTTGTCCTCCACGCAGGCTCCCCTTCCGCCCCGCTCCTAGAATCAGGCACCTTTTGCGATGACGCCGCCCTGAAGCGGTGGCGTGCCGAACGATTCATGAGCGCTGCTGTTTCCCAACTTCCCGTGGTCATCGTGGGCGCTGGCCTGGCTGGCCTGACCGTCGCCCTGCACCTGGCGGACCAGGTTCCCGTGATCGTGCTGGCCAAGCGCGAACTGGGCGAGGCCGCGACGGCCTGGGCGCAGGGCGGCATCGTCGGCGTGCTGGGCAGCGACGACAGCATCGACAGCCATGTGCGAGACACGCAGGATGCCGGTGCCGGCCTGGTCGACGAGGCCACCGCCCGCTTCATCGCCGAACGCAGCGCCGAGGCCGTGGAATGGCTGGTGCGCCAGGGTGTGCCCTTCACCCCCGAGGCCGGCGGCCCCCTGGGTCTGCACCTCACCCGCGAAGGCGGCCACGCCGTGCGCCGCATCGCACATGCGGCCGATGCCACCGGCAAGGCCATCCACGAGCGCTTGCTGGCGGCCGCCCAGGCCCATCCCAACATCCAGCTGCGCGAGCGCTGGATGGCGCTGGATCTGATCACCTCGCGCCATGTCCAACGCGAGGAGGAGCCGCGCTGCTACGGCATCTACGCGCTGGACATCGACAGCCGCCGCGTCGAGACCCTGGCCGCGCGCGCCGTGGTGATGGCCACCGGCGGTGCGGGCAAGGTCTATCGCTACACCACCAACCCCGACACCTCGACGGGCGACGGCATCGCCATGGCCTGGCGCGCCGGCTGCCGGGTGGCGAACATGGAGTTCATCCAGTTCCACCCCACCTGCCTGTACGTGCCCAACGCGCATCCGCAGGACCGCGGCTTCCTGATCACCGAGGCCCTGCGCGGCGAAGGCGGCTACCTCACGCTGCCCGACGGCACGCGCTTCATGGCCGCGCACGACGAGCGCATGGAGCTGGCCCCGCGTGACATCGTCGCCCGCGCCATCGACTTCGAGATGAAGAAGCACGGCCTGGACCATGTCTGGCTGGACGCCCGTCATCTGGGCGAAGACTTCCTCAAGAGCCATTTCCCCACCATCCATGCGCGCTGCCTCAAGCTGGGCATCGACATCGCCAAGCAGCCCATCCCCGTGGTGCCGGCCGTGCACTTCACCTGCGGCGGTGTGGTGACGGACCTGCAGGGCCGCTGCGACCTGCCGGGCCTCTACGCCGTGGGCGAGACGGCCTACACCGGCCTGCATGGTGCCAACCGCCTGGCCAGCAACTCGCTGCTGGAATGCGTGGTGCTGGGTCGCACCTGCGCTGAAGACATCCAGGCCCAGCCCGAGCTGCCGCCGGCCCCGCTGCCGGCCTGGGATGAAAGCCAGGTGGAGGATGCCGACGAACAGGTGGTGATCGCCCACAACTGGGACGAGCTGCGCCTGCTGATGTGGAACTACGTCGGCATCGTGCGCACGACGCGGCGGCTCGAGCGGGCGCTGCACCGCATCAAGCTGCTCAAGAGCGAGATCGACGACTACTACGCCAACTTCCGCGTCACTCGCGACCTGCTGGAGTTGCGCAACCTGGTCGACTGCGCCGAGCTGATCGTGCGTTCGGCGCTGCTGCGCCACGAGAGCCGCGGCCTGCATTTCAGTCGCGACTATCCGCGCACGCTGCCGGTGAGTTTTCCCACCGTGCTGATCGCGGAGCGCAACAGGGCCTGAAGACGACCGCACAGGCGCGACCGCAACGCCGTCGCACGTCAGCCGGGCTTGTTGGCGCGGCGGCTCTGACCGTATGCTTGGCCCATGCCAAGCGCTTTGCCAAACCCGTTGCCGCGCCTCTGGCGCAGCCGCCTGCTGGTCTTTCTGGCGGGCCTGTGCCTTCTTGTCGCGAACGCCCGGGCCTCAGACGCGCCCAGGGTCTGGCGCGTCTGCATCGCGGACTGGTCCTTGCCACCGTTCCTGTACAGCGAGCCCGGTCGACAGGGCTTGATCGAGACGCTGATGATCGAGGCAGGGCGCGATGTGGGTTTGAACGTGCTGATCCTGCGACTGCCCTCCAGGCGCTGTGCACTGATGGCTCAAGCGGAGGAGGTCGACGCGGCCGTGGCTGCCGTCACGGCCGCCAATCTGGCGCGTTATGCGTTCCCCATGCACCAGGGCGAGGTCGACAGCCAGCGCCGTCTGGTGACGGTCAATCTGGTCTGGGTCAAGCGCGCGGGGTCGCCGCTGGACTGGGATGGGCGCAAGCTGCTGGGCGTTGAGCAGCCGGGAAAGATCAAGGTGGGGATACGCATTGGCTTTCCTGCCCTGCGTGAAGAGCTGGAGGCGCTTGGGGCTACCGTGGACGACACGGCGCTGCAGGCGACACAGCTCTTCAACAAACTCTCCCGCGCGCGGGTCGATCTGGCCGTCTGTCTGCAGCAGGAAGTGCCGGGCGCGCTGGCAGACCCTTCGCTGGGCCGGCTGGTGGTGCTGCCCAAGGCCATGAAGACCTTCGATTTCTATGCCATCACGCAACGCCACCTGTCACCCGAGCTGCAGGTGCGGGTGGAGGGCTGGTGGGAGGCCATCGGCCGGCGGCGCGAGGCCATCCTGAACACTGTTCCGGCGCAGCCACGCTGATGCGGGCAGCGCCGTTTCGGGACGACCGGACTGGGACGCGTCAGGAAGCGTCGTTCAGCCCGCCGCCTGCTTGTTGCGCAGGGCGATGCGGGCCTGGACGAAGTTGAAGGCATAGGACACGGCCTCGGCAATGGCCGCATCGGTTTCCAGGCGTTCGGACTCGGTCAGGTAGAAGCTGAAGTCCACCGCATGCCGGATGTAGCGGGGCGGCAGGCGGTTCAGCGCCACGCAGGCCACGTCGCAGAGCAGGTCATCGTCCTTGGCCAGCGCCGGGTACTTGGGCGCACTGGCGATGACAGCTGCGAACACTTCGCGCTCATGGTGGTTGTACAGCGAGGTGAAGTCGACGGAGGACATGCGAAAACCTTTCTGCGCAAAAGTGGAGCCGGACGAGCCGTCCGGGTGCGTGTCCTGCTTTATAGCGTCTGGGCCGCCTGCAGGCCAGCGCCTGCGTCAGCCGCAGGCGCTGGCGGCCTTGCTGGCGCTGGCGTGCCGTGCCTCAGGGCTTGGCCGGCGGCTGGAGCGCCTTGGCCGGCCCGACCTCGACCTGGCCCTGGCCGCGCACAGACTTGTAGGCCGCGCGCTCCACCAGGTTGACCAGGCGATCGGTCATGTCGCGGGGGCTCACTTGCTGTGCCACGTCGATGGCGGTCGAGTTCGGGTCGCTGTACTTGCTGTGCTCGAAGCTGCGCTGGCGTTTGAGGATGCGCAGGGTCCGGGCGTCCAGCGTGAGACGCTCAAAGTAGAAGTACGGCGCAACGAAGGTGGCGCTGGGACTCTTGACCCCACTCTCCGGATTGACGGTCGAGTAGGTGCCGGCGTTGCTGTCCGGGGCTTCCTCGATATCGCCATCACCCGTCACCTGCACCCGTCCGTTCTTCAGGGGCATCACGAAGATGCCGACACCGGTGAGGCGGTTGGCCATACCCCGGGACTCCAGTCCCGCGAAGTAGGGCACGACCAGCTCGATGCGCGTCCAGCGCGCGCGCTCAGGCATGGCTTCCAGGAAGGCCAGCACCTCGGTCAGCAGCAGCTTCTCGCGCGCGTCGCCGGCAGCTTTCTCAAGGCGCTGGGCGAGCTCCTCGGGCGGATTCCAGCCCATCAGCACGCGCTCGGCTTCGGGCTCCTCCAGCTCCAGGGCCTCATCCAGTCCCTTGAGTACGGCCATGTTGAGGCTGGCACCTGGCACCTGGACCGAGCGGCGCGCGTAAGGCGAGATATTGCTGCCGGTGGTGGGCCGCTGGCGCACCAGGCCGATGCGGTCGCCCACGGCCGACACCACGGCCACCACCGGCTTGCCCGATGGCGGTTCGGCGGGTGCCTGGGCCCAGGCCAGGGACAAGTTGGCAGCCGTCAGGACAGCCGCTGCAGCAAGCTGCAGGCACTTACGGTACATCATGGAGTTCCCCCTTCCAGTTGTTGGTATTGGGGGGCGACGATAGCCGAAAGTGCATTGGCATCCAGAGGTCAGGGGTGGGGCCGGCGAAGCCGGGCGCCCCGGCTCAGGCCGCGCCGATGCCTGGCACCAGGCCTGAAGCCTGGCGGGCCTTGAGCTGGGCGGTGAAGTCCAGCATGCGGGTGATGCAGGTCTGGGCCTTCTGCCGGATCGCTTCGTCCACGAAGATCTGGCCCGAGCCCTGCTCCAGGCAGTCGATCACGCCCTGCAGGCCGTTCATGGCCATCCAGGGACAGTGGGCGCAGCTCTTGCAGGTGGCGCTGTTGCCGGCGGTGGGGGCTTCGATCAGGGTCTTGCCCGGCGCCAGCTGGCGCATGCGGTGCAGGATGCCGTTGTCGGTCGCGACGATGTATTCGCGGGCCGTGCCCTCGACCACCGCCTTGATCAGCGCCGAGGTGGAGCCCACCACATGCGCCTTCTCGACCACGCTGCGCGGCGATTCGGGGTGGACCAGGATCATGGCGTCGGGATGCTGCTCGCGCAGCAGGTCCAGCTCCAGGCCCTTGAACTCGTCATGCACGATGCAGGCACCGTTCCACATCAGCATGTCGGCCCCGGTCTGCTCCTGGATGTAGCGGCCCAGGTGGCGGTCCGGCGCCCAGAGGATCTTCTCGCCACGGGCCTTGAGCTCGCTGACGATCTCCAGGGCGCAGGAGCTGGTGACCATCCAGTCGGCGCGCGCCTTCACCGCAGCGCTGGTGTTGGCGTAGACGACCACGGTGCGATCTGGATGGGCGTCGCAGAAGGCGCTGAACTCGTCGGCCGGGCAGCCCAGGTCGAGCGAGCAGGTGGCGTCGAGGTCAGGCATCAGCACGCGCTTCTCGGGGCTGAGGATCTTGGCGCTCTCGCCCATGAAGCGCACGCCGGCCACGATGAGGGTCTGCGCTGCGTGATCGCGACCGAAGCGGGCCATCTCCAGCGAGTCCGCGACGCAGCCGCCGGTCTCCAGGGCCAGGTCCTGCAGGTCGCCGTCGACGTAGTAATGGGCGACCAGCACCGCCCCCTTGGCCTTGAGCAGCGCGGCCGCACGGGCCTTGAGTTCGCTGCGTTGTGCGGGCGTCAGCGGTGCCGGCACCTTGGCCCAGGCATGCGCCGTGCAACTCTCGCCAGCGGCATCCTGAAGGGTGTAATCAAACAGCTGTTGTTCCATGCCGGGATTTTAGGTGCAGGGGGTGGCCTCACGCCTGGTAGAAGAATCGGCTGGGCGGCATGCCGACCGTCCGGGTCACCATGGCGGAGAAGGCGCTGGCGCTGGCATAGCCCAGCTCGGCGGCAATCAGGTTCATGGGCTTTTTCTGGGCGGCCAGCTGCAGGGCGTGGGCCAGCTGCAGTTGCTGGCGCCACTGGCTGAAGCTGGTCCCCAGCTCATCGCGGAACAGCCGCGACAGCGTGCGGGTGCTGGCGCCGCACTCGGCGGCCCAGCCCTCGATGCCTGTATGCCGGGCCGGGTCGGCGATCATGGCTTCGCACAGATGGCGCAGGCGCTTGTCATGAGGCAGGCTGAGGCCCAGGTGCAGGCTGCGGGCACGGCGCAGCTCGTCGATCACGAGCTGGCACAGCGCCTGTTCGCGCGCCTGGTCCAGCGGGCTTTGCGGGCTGGCTTCCGGGTCCGTGGCCAGGGCATGCAGCAGCTCGCGCAACAGCGGCGTGACCTCCAGCACGCGGCACTGCTGCCAGGCCTCGGGCCCTCCGGCCAGGCCCAGCTGGGCCACGGCGGACTCGTGCACATACAGGGCGCGCAGGTCGGCGCGCTCGACGGCGCTGACCGTATGGACCGTGTGCGGCGGGATCCACACCGCTCGCGACGGTGGCACCAGGTAGCTGTGGCTGCGCAGTGGGCCTTCGGTCTGCACGCGCACGGCGCCCACCATGGAAAAGGCCACCTGCGCCCAATCGTGCTGGTGGGGCTGGATGTCCATCTGCGACTCCATCCAGCGGGCTTTGGCGCGCAGGGGGCGTTCCGCGCTGGGCTTGAAGCGGATCGGATCCAGCGGCGGCACGCTGCGGCGCCGGCTGGCGGGCTTGAGGGACGTCATGGCTGAATCTCGAAAGAATCTGTCGGACTATCGTAACTGTGCCGCGCAGGCCCTGCCTACATTGAGGGCATGAACACCGCAGTCCTCTCCCCAGAAGCCGCCGGCAGCGCCCGGCGCGACCTCAGCACCATCGGCCTGATCGGCCTGGCCCATGGCTGCAGCCATTTCTTCCACATGCTGCTGCCGCCCCTGTTCCCCGTCTTCATCCGTGAGTTCGGCCTGAGCTATTCGGAGCTGGGTCTGCTGGTCACCACCTTCTTCGTGATCTCCGGCATCGGCCAGGCGCTGGCCGGCTTCCTGGTCGACCGCACCGGCGCGCGTCCGGTGCTCTTTGCCGCGCTGGGCTGCTTCGTGCTGGCTTCCATCGCAGCCGGCATGGCGCAGGGCTTCGCGGGTCTGTTCCTGGCGGCGGCGCTGGCCGGCCTGGGCAATTCGCCGTTTCACCCGGTGGACTTCACCATCCTCAACAAGCGCGTCTCGCCGCCGCGGCTGGGCCATGCCTTTTCGGTGCACGGCATTTCGGGCAATCTGGGCTGGGCGTTTGCTCCGGTGTTCCTGATCGGGCTGTCCGAGCTGACGGGGCAGTGGCGCCTGGCGTATGTGGGGACTGCCTTGCTGGCGCTGGCGGTCATCGCCATCCTCTTCTGGCAGCGCGCGGCCATCGACGACAGCCAGGGCAGCTGGGCGCATGAGAAGCCCGGGAATGCCGCGGCAGCCCCCAAGGACGAACACCCGCTGGCCTTCCTGCGTCTGCCGTCGGTGTGGTTGTGCTTCTCCTTCTTCTTTTTCACGACGGCGGCGCTGACGGCCATCCAGAGCTTTGCCAGCCCGGCGCTGGCGACCATGTACGGGATCGCCGTGCGCTCGACGGCCTTCGTCGTGACCGGCTACATGCTGGCCGGTGCGGCAGGCATGGTGGCCGGCGGCTTCGTGGTCGCGCGCGGTGCTCGCCTGGAGCGCACCATCGCGCTGGCCATGGCCGGGGCGGCCGCCGCCCTGTGCCTGACGGCCACCGGTTGGCTGCCGGCGGGCGCGGCCCTGGTCGTGGCCTCGCTGGCCGGGTTCGGCACCGGCCTGGCCGGGCCCTCGCGTGACATGCTGATCAAGCGCGCCGCCCCGCCCGGCGCCACCGGCCGCGTCTACGGCACGGTCTACTCGGGGCTGGACATTGGCTTCGCCCTGGCCGCGCCGATCTTCGGCGCCCTGATGGACCACGGTCAGACGCACGGCATCTTCTACGGTGCGGCCTTCGCCCTGCTGATGGGCATTGGCGCAGCTTCCCTGGTGGGCTTGGCACGGCGCAAAGCCACAGCCTGAGCGGCCGGCGGCGCTAGGGAAAGCCCCGAAGAAGGCCTTGCAACAGCGCAAGGCCTTCTTCACGAGGCGGCGCTACAGTCGCCGGATGACGAATCAAGCACCTACCCCTGCCGTGTCGCCTGATGGGAAGCGGCTGGCCGGCCACGCGCTGGTCGAGGCCCTGATCGAACAAGGCGTGACCGATGCCTTCGGCGTCCCCGGCGAGAGTTACCTGGCCGTGCTGGACGGCTTCCACGAGCACCGCGATCGCATCCGCTTCATCGCCTGTCGCCAAGAGGGCGGCGCGGCCTTCATGGCCGAGGCCCAGGGCAAGCTCAGCGGCCAGCCGGGCATCTGCTTCGTGACCCGCGGCCCTGGTGCGACCAATGCCAGCATCGGCCTGCACACAGCCTTCCAGGACTCGACGCCGATGATCCTCTTCATCGGCCAGGTCGCCAGCGACCAGCGCGACCGCGAGGCCTTCCAGGAGGTCGACTACCGCCAGATGTTCGGCCCTGGCACGCTGGGCATGGCGAAGTGGGTGGGCGAGGTGCAGGACGCCGAGCGCCTGCCCGAGTACGTCGCCCGCGCCTTCCATACCGCGATGCAGGGCCGTCCGGGCCCCGTGGTGCTGGTGCTGCCCGAAGACATGCTGACGAAGACGATCAGCGCCCCGGTGCTGCCCCGCGTGCGCGTGGCGGAGGCCGCGCCCAGCCCGGCTGCTCTGGCGGAACTGCGCGAGCGCCTGGCTGCGGCCAAGCGCCCCTTCGTGATTGCAGGCGGTGGCGGCTGGACGCCCGACAGCGTGGCTGCGCTGCAGCGCTTTGCCGAACGCTGGCAACTGCCGGTGGGCTGCGCCTTCCGTTTCCAGGATCTGTTCGACAACCGCCACCCGCTCTACGCCGGCGACGTGGGCATCGGCATCAATCCCAAGCTGGCGCAGCGCGTCAAGGACGCCGACCTGATTCTGGCGATCGGCCCGCGTCTGGGCGAGATGACCACCGGCGGCTACACCCTGCTGCAGGCGCCGCTGCCGGACCAGGATCTGATCCACATCCACGCCGGCGCCGAGGAACTGGGCCGTGTCTACGCCGCCGAGCTGCTGATCAACGCCAGCATGCGTTGTGCGGCGCCGGCGCTGGCGGAGCTCGTGCCGCCCGCCCACTGCAGCTGGACCGAATGGGCGCAGGCTGCGCATGCCGACTACGAGGCCAATCTCGTGCCGCAGCCGGTGGCACCGCTGGACATGGCCCAGGTGGTCAAGAGCCTGTCGACATTGCTGCCCGAGGGCACGATCTTTACCAATGGGGCCGGCAACTACAGCGGCTGGCTGCACCGCTTCCATCGCTACACCGGCCTGCATCAGCACGGCCGCACGCAGCTGGCCCCGACCAGCGGCGCCATGGGCTACGGCCTGCCGGCAGCGGTGGCGGCGTCGCTGCTTCAGTCGCGCTGGGTGGTCAATATCGCCGGTGATGGCGACTTCCTCATGAACGGCCAGGAGCTGGCCACGGCCACCGGCTACGGCGCGCGCAAGCTGCTGTGCGTGGTCGTGGACAACGGCACCTACGGCACCATCCGCATGCACCAGGAGCGCGAGTATCCCGGCCGGGTCTCGGGCAGCGACCTCTACAACCCGGATTTCGCCGCGCTGGCCAAGGCCTACGGCTGGGCCGCGCATCGCATAGAAAAAACCGAGGACTTTGCCTCGGCTTTGCAGGCTGCCCTGGCGTCGCCAGAGCAGCCAACGCTGCTGCATCTGAAGCTGGACGCGGACGTGTCGACCAGCCGGGCCCGGCTGTCAGCGATCCGCGAGGCTGCGCAGCAGCGTCTGGGCAGGCCCTGAGGCCTCAGGCCTTGGTGGCCTTGCGGCGGCTCAGGCCCAGGCCCAGCAGGCCGACGGCGGCCAGGGCCAGGGATGCAGGCTCAGGCACGCTGGAGCCGCGCACATCGCTGACATACCAGAGTTCCTTCCAGTTGCCCGTGCTGCCCGCTTCCCAGTGCTGCGCAACGGGGTTGCCAAAATCGCAGTGCGTGAAGCGGCTGTTCCAGTACTTTGCCGCGCACTTGCCACCGAATGCGGTGTAGTCGGGGCGAGCGGCGAATTCGACGTTCGTGGCTTCGCGCCAGCCAGCGTGCAGGCTGGCCTGGAACAACTCGTTGCCGCCACCCCAATACTGTGAGGCGATGGGCGCGGCCCAGGCCCATTTCAGGGAGCCGACGACGATGTAGTCCGCAGCGGTCAGGTCCGTCAGGATCGGGCCGGCGATGGCAGGTGCAGACATGCACAGAGACGCGGCGGCAGCCAGAATGAGCTTGTGAGCTTTCATGAAAGTCCAGTGGTTTGCAGTGGAAAATGCTTCTTGAAGCAACAGATGTGCCAGCATTGTTTCAATTGCAAAAATATCAATGCAATCATGGGATTGCGCCCATGAGGGTGGATATCGGCTGCATCGAAAGCTCGCGCGATGTAAAAAACGCCGACACCCACTCGCGCGCCTGCTGGCGGGCGTTCCCACTTGCGCGCCTGCTGGCGGGCGTTGTCACGAGCGCGGTGATGGCGCCAAGATCGCCGAGAATGCATTCATGGAACCCATTGAATTTCAACTGCGCGGCGAGTACATCGAACTGGACAAGCTGCTCAAGGCCACCGGTCTGGCCGACAGCGGCGGCCAGGCCCGCATGATGATCACCGAGGGCCTGGTCACTGTTGATGGCCAGCCCGAGAGCCGCAAGACGGCCAAGATGCGGGCCGGCCAGCGCGTCGGCGTGCAAGGGCAGCACATCCTCATCGTCGGCTGAGTATTCGCCAGACAGGGTCTCTCCATGGACTTCAGCACCTGCGATATCTGTGACCGTTTCAAGAGCGATGCCAGCGGCGCCCTGCGCGTGATGCCCGGCGGCCGCTACCGCAGCTACGGGGGGCGTGAGCGCTTCTGCGGCCCCATCCGCACCGTGCGCTGCCTGGACGACAACAGCGTGGTCAAGGCCGCGGTGGAATCCGCTGGCGAAGGCCGTGTGCTGGTGGTGGACGGTGGCGGCTCCCTGCAGCGCGCCCTGCTGGGCGGCAACCTGGCCGCGGCGGCGGCGCGCAACGGCTGGGCTGGGTTGCTGATCCATGGCTGCGTGCGCGATCGCGCCGAACTGCGGGCGGCGGACGTGGGCATCCTGGCCTTGGGCCACGTGCCGCTACCCACCGACCGCCAGGGTCAGGGTTCGACCGACGTTGTCCTGCAACTGCACGGGCTGATGCTGCGGCCCGGCGAATGGCTGTATGCAGACGAGGACGGCTGCCTGATCCTGCCTCAGCGCCTGGACTGAGCTGCGGGCTCGGCTGTGATCAAGGGCTGGCGGAGCGTCAGACCCGCCCTTGCGAGCCAGATACTCCTGCCGTCGTGCTCCTGCCGTCGGTGCGCCAGAGACGTGCCGGCGCTCAGGCGGCGGCGTTGGTCACCAGCAGCCCAGCGCTGGTGAAGAACTGCCCGGCGCCCAGGTGGTGCAGGGCGCGGCGCTGCACCTCGGGCTGGTCCACCCAGCGGCCGTCAACGAAGGCCCAGTCCTCCGCCCAGGCGGACACCACCTCGGCCAGGAAGAGGTCATAGCGGTGCTCCACATAGGGCTCCGGGTAGACCACGCATTCCAGCCAGGCCAGGCAGCCCGCAATCAGCGGGGCGTCCACCTTCTGGCCGGGCTGGGCCTGGATGCCGAAGCGCTGGAACTTGTCGAACTCACGGCCGCTGACATGGCCGACATCGGCCGTCAGCTGCGCCTGCCCGGCACAGGGGACGGCCAGCACGAACTCGCCGGAAGCATCAACCAGCTCTCGGGTGTAGGTGGCCTTGTCGATCACCACCGCCACCTTGGGTGGGCTGAAGTCCAGCGGCATGTTCCAGGCCGCGGCCATGACATCGCGCCGGCCTTCATGCTGGCTGCTGACCAGCACGGTGGGACCGTGGTTGAGTAATCGGCTGACTTGACGGAGATCGACGGAAACGCGCATGGAGAAGGTGACAGGCGGTACAGCTCAAGGCCTGAGTCAGGCCCGGCAGCGATTGTCCGCAGCCCTACTTCTGGCGTCAGGATCGAAAGGCAAGAGGATGTAGCAAGGTGTTGCCAAAAGGATCGGTATTTGCCCGGGGTCAAGCCCTCTCTTGAGGGGATTGGTTCTGTTTGTTGCAGATTTGTATCAATTTGGGGCGTACTTCGCCCACTCGCCATGTTGAGCCCAGTGCCGCAAGTGGCGAAGCATGGCCGCCTGCCAGGCGCAACGGTCGCCGGGGTGAGCGGCAGGGTCGAAATGCTGGGCGTCGCGCAGCGTCGCCTCGTCTCTGGCGCGCGCCACCAGTTGCTCGCGGGCCTGCCAGCGCGCCTGGCTGCCCAGCTCGCCGGGCTGTGCCAGATGGACGGCGAGGGTCCAGTCCAGCAGCGACGCTCCTGGCGTGCCCCACAGCCAGTCGGCGGCCTGCTCGCAAAGCTGCCGGGCCTGAGCCGGGAGCTCGCGGACGCGGCAGGCCTTGGTCAGCGGCAAGGGCAGCATCGTGGACCAGGTGACCCGCCAGCCGGTCAGCTCCATCATGGCGATTTCCTGCTCCAGCCCCGGCTTGTCGGGCCAGGGCAGCGCCAGGAGGGTCTGCATCATGCGGCTGCTGCCATCGTCCCAGCGTCGCGCCTGGCGCCACTGCTTCCAGCGGGTGGCCGAGGGCGCGGCGTCCGGTGGCGCCGAGGCGATCCAGGCCGCCAGGTTCTCCGGATCGAGCAAGGCCCACCGTTCGGCGGGCACCGCACGGCAGCCCGGCGTGGCCTGGCACTGGACGCGGCGCTGCAGGGCCACGGCCTGCACCCAGGGATCGCTACTGCGCATGGCCAGATCCTGCAGCGCCTGCAGCGCCGCGAGCGGTGGCGTTTCGTCGGGCCCGTGCGCGATCAGCAGGGCCAGGGCCAGGCTGGCGTCATCACCATGCTGGCGCAGGCTGGCCTGCCATGCACGCAGCAGCCGGGCCCGGATCTGCCTGCGGGCCTGGGTGCTGGGCCAGCTGTCTTCCAGGGCGCGGAGGCGGGCCTGCCCGTCGGCGTCGAGTGCTTCGCCCTCGCCGGCCAGCGCGGCGGCCTGCTGCTGGCTTTCCTGCAGGCTGCCATGGCTGCACCACTGCGCTTCGATGCTGGCCAGGGCGGCGTCGCTGAGGACTTGGCCGGAGGCGGCTGCGGGCGAGGGTGCGGCAGGCCCGACGTTGATGCTCGCTGCCTTGCTGCCGCTGGCATTTTGGGCAGCCGGCTGGCTGGCGGCAGTCGGTGCCGGGGGCCTCTCTGCATCATCTGGCCCGTCCCGGCTCGCCCGCAGCAGCCAGGCGATGCCCAGCAGGGCGGCCAGCGCGGCCAGGATCTGCAGCCATCGCCTGCGCCGCGGGGCGCTCATGGCGTGCGCGCCGCTCTTTCCGCACCCAAGGCTGCGGCCCATTCCCCGCCCTGGGCGATGAGCTTGAGTTGCTGGCGGAGGCGGGGCTGGGCGTCGCAGCCCTGCTTGTCCCAACTGTGGCGGAAGCGGGTTGCAAGGATCTTGTCGCCGTCGTCCTGGCTCAGGGTCTTGATGAAGGCCATGCGCTCCGCCCAGGGCGACTGCTCCAGATGGCCGGCCGCGGTCGCCATCTGCAGGGCAAAGCCGCGGTCGAAGAACTGCGGCTGGGCAGCGTTCCAGAGCAAGCCGGCCGCGTGGGCGCACGCGGCCTGACGCTTGGCTGCCGGCGCCTGGCTTGCTTCGGTACAGGCCTGCACCAGGGCCAGGGTCGCTCCCTCGGTCGGCCAGATGTGGCTGAGCCGGCTGATGAGCTCCAGTCCTTCCTGAAGCGCCAGGCCCGGCGCCTCCTGCTCCACCAGCGGCACGAGCAGGGCTATGAAGTCTTCCTGGTAGCTGCGGGCATGGCGTGCGGCCTGGATGCCTGCCCAGTCCGGGGCTTGAATGCTCTGCCTGCTCATGAACGCGGGCAGCCAGGCCAACAGGTTGTCGGGCTCGATCTCGCGCCAGGGCTTCAAGGCGGCGGGGCCGCACGCGTCGTCGTCGGCGCAGTCGTGCCGGGTCAGGCGCCACAGGTGCCAGATCAAGGGGTCGCGCCCGGCCTCCGCCAGCGACCGCAGCTGCTGTTGGTAGGGCCTGCGCTCTTCGAAGAAGAAGCGTGAGGCGCCAATATAGGCCGCCGCAGCGCGGCTGCGCGGATCGCCTGCTTGCTGCAGGCGCTGGATCCACTGGCGCTGGAGCCGCTCCCGAACGGCCTCGCGCGCCTGCTGGCCACTGTCGCGGCGCCGCGCATCGCCCCATGCATGAATGGCGGTCAAATCGGGCTCGCTTGCGCCACGGTCGATCGGGTGCGCACGCTCCACCGCCGCCATGGCCTGGAGATAGGCCGCATGCCCATGGCTGCACCACTGCTTCTCGATTTGCGCCAGTTGCTCGGGGGCGAGGCCTTCCGGACGCTGCCTGGCCGTCGACGCGGCGGGAGCCGAGGCAGAAGCCGCTGAAGGTGCTGCCGCTTGTGCCAAAGGCGCAGCGGGCTGCGTGTTCGATGACGCCCGGCTGCCCGCAGGCTGGGACGCGGTTGACGCTGTGGTGGCCGCAGCGGTGGACGCATCGCCATCGCCTGCTCGGGCAAGCCCGCCCTGCCAGGCCCACCAGCCGCTGCCTGCCAGCAGCAGTCCGGCGCCCAGCGCCCACCATCGCCGCGTACGGCGCCTTCCCTCGATGTTTTTGTCGCTCATGCCGGCATGCTAACGCGCCAGGCGAGCGCGCCTATGCCTGAGGCGTCAGGGTGACTTTGATGAATGGGGTTGTTCAGCGCAGCACTTGCAACAGCTGCTCCAGCCCGCCGGCGTTGATGGCCACCATGGCCTGCTCGCGCACCCGGGGCTTGGCATGGAAGGCCACCGAAAGCCCTGCCGCGCTCATCATGGGCAGGTCATTGGCGCCATCGCCTACAGCCAGGCACTGGGCCGGGCTGGCGCCGATCTCGGCTGCGCACTGCAGCAGCATGCGCTTCTTCTCCTCGCCGTCGCAGATCTCGCCCCAGGGCTGCATCACCAGGCCTCCGGTGAGCCGGCCGTCGTCGATCTCAAGCTCATTGCTGCGCACGAAGTCCATGCCCAGCTCGGCGGCCACGTGGCGGGTGAAGAAGGTGAAGCCGCCGGATACGAGCAGCAGCTTGAGTCCGGCCGCCTTCAGCGCGGCGCAGAGCTCACGGGCGCCGGCATTGAACTGCAGGCGCTCGCGCAGCACCTGGTCCAGGGCCGAGACGGGCACGCCCTTGAGCAGGGCCAGGCGGCGGCGCAGGCTGTCCTTGAAGTCGGTGATCTCGCCGCGCATCGCCGCCTCCGTGATGGCGGCCACCTCGTCCTTCTTCCCCGCCGCATCGGCGATCTCGTCGATGCACTCGATGTTGATCAGGGTCGAGTCCATGTCGAAGGCGGCCAGGCGGAAGTCGGCCAGGCGCAAGGGCGGCGTGAAACCTTGGGTGACGAGGTCGGGCGAGGTCGGGGCAGTCACGATGGGCAAAGGCAGATCGGATGGGGCCTGCACCTTAGCACGGCCCCGGGGCCGGGCTCAGAACGGGCGGGTTTCAGCGTCGCGGACCAGGCGCAGACGCGGCCATTGCGCCAGAAAGGCCTTGGCCTGCAGGCGTTGCTCGAAGCTGGCTGGGTCGGCCCGCGGACTGCGGCGCAGCAGGCCCGCCATCAGGTCGCCGACGCCATAGGGTGCGATGAGCCGCAGCTGCTCCTGCCCATCCAGCCAGACGCCCACGGCGGTGGCCGTTTCGGGCCAGGAGGCGAGGGCGGCTTCGAGCGAGGGATGCGGCGCCATGTCGGGCCGGGCCCCGGGCCACTCGTGCACACGCGCCTGATTGACCACCTCCCAGCGCGGCGGAGCCGGGGACCGCAGCTGCGCCGCCAGCAGGGTGTCGTCGCTCAGCGGGCGCGAGGGGCTGTGGTGCGCGAGATCGAGATCCTCCAGCTGCTCGGGGTCCAGCGTGCGGTCATGCAGATGCGCCCAGATCAGGTTGCGCACCGCGCCTGCGCCGATGCACCAGTGCGGCAGCCCCAACCCGCGCGCCCGGCGAAGCGCGGCCATGAGCCAGGGGGAGGCACGCACCCGGTCCAGCAGCCGGACGGCGTCGGCTTCCGCCGCGCTGGGGCCAGGGGGCGAAGGCATGGCTTGCGCGGCCCTCAGTCGGCCTTCACCGGCGGCCCCAGCAGGCGCAGCACCTCGCGGATGGCCTGGGCGCGGTCCTTGGGGTCGCTGAGCGCCTTGTCGATGCGCAGCTTGTCATTGCCCACCAGCTTGATGTTGCGGTTCTTCTGCACCAGCTCGATCACGCGCATCGCATCAATGGGTGGGTTGGGGCGGAAGTTGATGTTCATCACCGAGGGCGCGGCGTCGATCTTGACCACGCCGTAGGGCTTGGCCAGCACGCGCAGGCGATGGGTGTCGAACAGGGTCTGGCCTTGCGCCGGCAGCTTGCCGAAGCGGTCGGTGATCTCTTCCAGCATGGCGTCGATCTGCTCGGATTTGTCCGCCGAGGCCAGGCGCTTGTAGAGCGAGAGGCGCACATGCACGTCGCCGCAGTAGGCGTCCGGGAGCAGCGTGGGAGCGTGCAGGTTGATCTCGGTGTTGGCACCGAACACCCCGCCCAGGGGCGAGAGCAGGTCGGGCTCCTTGCCGGCCTTCAGCGAGCGCACGGCCTCGGAGAGCATGTCGTTGTAGAGCTGGAAGCCCACCTCCATCATGTTGCCGCTCTGGTTCTCGCCCAGCACCTCGCCGCAGCCGCGGATCTCGAGGTCGTGCATGGCGAGGTAGAAGCCCGAGCCCAGTTCCTCCATCTGCTGGATGGCTTCCAGGCGCTGGGCCGCCTGCTTGGTCAGGCCTTCGACGTCCGGCACCATCAGGTAGGCGTAGGCCTGGTGGTGCGAACGGCCCACGCGGCCGCGCAACTGGTGCAGCTGGGCCAGGCCGAACTTGTCCGCCCGGCTGATCACGATGGTGTTGGCGCTGGGCACGTCGATGCCGGTCTCGATGATGGTCGAGCACAGCAGCACGTTGTGCCGGCCCGCCACGAACTCGCGCATCACGCGCTCCAGCTCGCGCTCGGGCATCTGGCCGTGGGCGACGACGATGCGGGCCTCCGGCAGCAGCTCTTCCAGCTTCTGGCGGCGGTTCTCGATGGTTTCGACCTCGTTGTGCAGGAAGTAGACCTGCCCCCCGCGCTTCAACTCGCGCAGCACGGCCTCGCGGATGGTGCCGCTGTTTTCCGCGCGGACGAAGGTCTTGATGGCCAGGCGGCGCTGCGGCGCGGTGGCGATCACGCTCAAGTCCCGCAGGCCTTCCAGCGCCATGCCCAGGGTGCGGGGGATGGGCGTGGCGGTCAGCGTCAGCACGTCGACCTCGGCGCGCATGGCCTTCATCGCCTCCTTGTGGCGCACGCCGAAGCGGTGCTCCTCGTCGATGACCAGTAGGCCCAGGCGCTTGAACTGCACCTCCGGCGAGAGCAGCTTGTGGGTACCGATGACGATGTCGATGCTGCCGTCGGCCAGGCCTTCCATCGCGGCCTTGATCTCCTTGGCCGAGCGGAAGCGGCTCATCTCGGCCACCTTCACCGGCCATCTGCCGAAGCGGTCGGCGATGTTCTGGTAGTGCTGCTCGGCCAGTAGCGTCGTGGGCGCCAGCAGAGCCACCTGCTTGCCGCCCATCACGGCCACGAAGGCTGCGCGCAGCGCCACCTCGGTCTTGCCGAAGCCCACATCGCCGCAGACCAGGCGGTCCATGGGTCTGGGGCTGATCATGTCCTGGATCACCGCATGGATGGCGGCGCGCTGGTCGGGCGTTTCCTCGAAACCGAAGGAGGCGGCGAAGGCCTCGTAGTCATGCGGCGAGTAGCGGAAGGCATGGCCCTCGCGGGCCGCGCGGCGGGCGTAGAGGTTGAGCAGCTCGGCCGCGGTGTCGCGCACCTGTTCGGCGGCCTTGCGCTTGGCCTTCTCCCACTGCGCCGAGCCCAGCTTGTGCAGCGGCGCTTCCTCGGCGGAGACGCCGGTGTAGCGGCTGATCAGGTGCAGCTGGGCCACGGGCACGTAGAGCGTGGCCTTGTCTGCGTATTCGAGGTGCAGGAACTCCGAGGGACCGTCGCCGAGGTCGATGTTGATCAGCCCCTGGTAGCGGCCGATGCCGTGGTTCATGTGCACCACGGGGTCGCCGACCTTGAGCTCGGAGAGGTCCTTGATCAGCGCATTGACGTCGCTGACCAGCTCCTGCTTGCGCCGCCGCCGCGTGGTGGGCGTGGTGGCGAAGAGCTCGGTCTCAGTCAGGAACTGGATGGCGATGCCCTGCGGCGCTGCGTCGGGCTCATGCCAGAAGAAGCCGGCGGCCAGCGGCGCCGCGGTGATGGCGAACTTTTCGTCGGAGGCCTGGAATTCGGCCAGGCCGGCGACGGAGGGCGGGTCGATCTTGTTGTCCCGCAGCAGCTCCAGCAGGCTTTCGCGACGGCCTTCGCTTTCGGCCACGATCAGCACGCGGTGGGGCGTGCTCTTCAGGTGCGCGGCCAGCCGGGCCAGCGGCTCCTGGGCGCCGCGCTCGACGCTGATGTCAGGCAGAGGGCGGGCGTAATCCACGGCCTCGGCGCCGCGCACGCTGAACACGGCCCGCGTGCGGGTGGCACCGAAGAAGTCCTCGACGCGCAGGAAGAGCTCCTCGGGCGGCAGGATGGGCCGTTCGGGGTCGTGCTGCAGGAAACGGTGGCGCTCGCGGGTGTCGGTCCAGAAGCGCGCGAGGGCGTCGTCGACCTCGCCGTGCAGCACGAGCGCGCCGTCCTCGGGCACGAAGTCGAAGAAGCTGGCCGTCTGCTCGAAGAAGAGCGGCAGGTAGTACTCGATGCCCGCGGTGGCGAGGCCGGTGCCCATGTCCTTGTAGAGCCGGGACTTGCTGGGGTCGCCGTCCATCTTCTCGCGCCAGCGGGCGCGGAAGGCCTGGCGGGCGGCTTCGTCCATGGGGAACTCGCGGCCGGGCAGCAGGCGCACCTCGGGCACGGGGTAGAGGCTGCGCTGGCTGTCGGGGTCGAAGGTGCGGATGGAGTCGACCTCGTCGCCGAACAGGTCCACGCGATAGGGCACGGGCGAGCCCATGGGGAAGAGATCGATCAGGCCGCCGCGCACCGCGAACTCGCCGGGCGACACCACCTGCGAGACATGCGCGTAGCCGCCCAGCACCAGTTGGGCCTTCAGTGCGGCTTCATCCAGACGCTGCTTCTGCTTGAACTGGAAGGTGGTGGCGGCCAGGAAGGAGGGCGGTGCCAGGCGCGTGAGCGCGGTGCTGGCGGGCAGCAGGACCACGTCCACGTCACGGTCGGCCGGGGGCTTGTCCTTGGCCTGCAGCAGACGCCACAGGGTGGCCAGTCGCTCGGAGATCAGGTCCTGGTGGGGGCTGAAGGTGTCGTAGGGCAGGGTTTCCCAGTCGGGGAAGACGGCCACGCGCAGTTCGGGGGCGAAGAACTTGAGCTCATCCTCCAGGCGCTGGGTGTCGCCCGGCTCGGCGGTGACGATGGTGCACAGGCGTCCCGCCTCCAGCTGCTGGCGGCAGAAGCGGGCCAGCAGCAGGGCGTCGGCCGAGCCCGGCGGGCGCGGCAGCGAGAACTTCTTTCCGGGAGCGATGAGGGGCAGTTGCATGGGTCGCTACAAACAAGAACAGCCCCTCGCGGGGGCTGCGGGGATTGTAGGGAGCGCAGGCGTTCAAATCTGTCAGCAGGGGGATGGTGCATCGGGCCTGGTGAAAAGGGTGCCGCATGGCCTTGGAGGGCGGGCGAACACGGCGTTTCGGACTTCGGTCCCAGCTCGCGCTAAAATAACCAGTTGACCCGCGAAAAGCTGGGGGATGCCTGCGGGCATTCCCGGGGCTGCGCGGCGCGGCAGAGCTCTCCCTGGACTGTCCCTGGCAAGTTCCCGGCAAAGCGGAGGAAAGCGGCCGTCTTCACTTCAACCTCATTGGAGCCACCATGGGCAACAAGATCGTTACCGAGGCCGAAAAGCGTGCCGCCCCCCGTCCCGTCCCCGCCAACGGCGTGAGCTTCACGCACGGCCGCGGCAACTGCACCAGCCTGGAGCGCGGCACCCACACCCGCAGCAAGAAGAACCCCGGCAAGCGTACCCACAAGGGCGGCTGATCGCTGGCGGTCTCCGGACTGCATGGACGGCGCCTGCGAGGGCGCCGTTTCCATTTCTAGTTCCGGTCGGCGGTGCTTGCCATCTGACCGGGACTCGTTTCTGATCCCCACTGGGCCATCGCCACGCCCCTGAGGTTTCCCCATGATCCGCATCACCGAACTCCGCCTCCCGCTGAACCATGCCGAGGACGAGCTCCGCCCGGCCATCGTCCAGCGCCTGGGCCTGAAGTCCAGCCAGCTCAAGAGCTTCCAGATCTTCAAGCGCAGCCACGACGCCCGCAAGAAGACGGCCATGATGCTGATCTACACGCTGGACTGCGAAGTCGAGGATGAGGCCGCCGTGCTGGCCCGCTTCGAAGGTGACACCCACGTCAAGCCCACGCCGGATACGAGCTACCACTTCGTCGGCCACGCGCCGGTGGACTTCTACAACCGCGGCGACAAGCTGCGCCCCGTGGTGATCGGCTTCGGCCCCTGCGGCATCCTGGCCGCGCTGATCCTGGCGCAGATGGGCCTGCGCCCCATCGTGCTGGAGCGCGGCAAGCAGGTCCGCGAGCGCACCAAGGACACGTGGGATCTCTGGCGCAAGCAGAACCTGCATCCCGAGTCGAACGTGCAGTTCGGCGAGGGCGGCGCCGGCACCTTCTCGGACGGCAAGCTCTACAGCCAGATCTCCGACCCCCGCTTCCTCACCCGCAAGGTGCTGACCGAGTTCGTGAAGGCCGGCGCGCCGGAGGAGATCCTCTACGTCTCCAAGCCGCACATCGGCACCTTCCGCCTGGTGAGCATGGTGATCAAGATCCGCGCCGAGATCGAGGCTCTGGGCGGCGAGATCCGCTTCCAGCAGAAGGTCAGCGACCTGCTCATCGAGCCCGGCCAGGACGGCCAGCAGCACGTGCGTGGGGTGATGCTGGAAAGCGGCGAGCAGATCCGTGCCGATCAGGTCATCCTGGCCCTGGGCCACAGCGCGCGCGACACCTTCCAGATGCTGCACGCGCGCGGCGTCTACATGGAGGCCAAGCCCTTCTCCATCGGCTATCGCATCGAGCATCCGCAAAGCCTGATCGACAAGGCCCGATTCGGCCCCAATGCCGGCAATCCCCTGCTGGGCGCGGCGGACTACAAGTTGGTTCATCACGCCAAGAACGGCCGCTCGGTCTACAGCTTCTGCATGTGCCCCGGCGGCACCGTGGTCGCGGCGACCTCTGAGCCGAACCGCGTGGTGACAAACGGCATGAGCCAGTACTCGCGCAACGAGCGCAACGCCAACGCCGGCATCGTGGTGGGCATCAGCCCGCAGGACTACCGGCAGGACGGCAAGACGCAAGGCCCCGTCAATCCGCTCGACGGCATGGCCTTCCAGCGCATCTGGGAGTCGCGCGCCTACGAACTGGGCGGTGGCGGCTACATCGCGCCGGGCAGTCTGGTGGGCGACTTCATCAAGCGCCAGGTGAGCTCTGAATTCGGCAGCGTCATGCCCTCCTACAAGCCCGGCGTGCACCTGACCGACCTGCAGGAGAAGGGTCGCGGCAGCCTGCCCGACTACTGCCTGGACGCCATCCGCGAGGCCCTGCCGGCCTTCGGCCGCCAGATCCGCGGCTTCGACATGCACGACGCGGTGCTGACGGGCGTCGAGACCCGCACCTCCAGCCCCCTGCGCATCACCCGCGGCCGGGACTACCAGAGCCTCAATGTGCGCGGGCTCTATCCGGCCGGTGAAGGCGCGGGTTATGCGGGCGGCATCATGTCGGCCGGGGTTGATGGCATCGAGGTGGCGGAGGCGCTGGCCAGGGCGTTGCTGGACGCCTGAGCGGGGTCAGGTCTTGCTGGGCGAAGCGCGCACGGCTGGTCTCTCCGCTCCAGGGGACGCTGCGTCGACTGAGGACAATCCACCCATGACCCGATTCCGTTCACTCGCCGTGGCGGCTGCCATGGCGGCCCTCTCCGTTGCCGGCCGGGCGGAGGCGCCCCAGCGCATCGCCCTCACCCTGGACGACGGCCCTCACCTGAGCAGCACCCCACGGCTCAGCCCACTGGCGCGCAACGAGGCCATCCTCGCGGCGATCCGCAAGCACCAGGTTCAGGCCGCGCTCTTCGTGACCTGCGGCAATGGCGCCGACCGGCCCGAGGGCCTGGCCCTGGTCAAGGCCTGGTCGGACGCCGGCCAGCTGCTGGGCAACCACACCATGACGCACCCGGACCTGAACAGCCCGCAGGTCAGCCTGGAGCAGTACCAGGACGAGATCCTGCGCTGTCAGAAGATCCTGCAAGGGCAGGCCGGGCTGCAGCCCTGGTTCCGCTTCACGTATCTGCGCGAAGGCAAGCCCGAGGCCAAGCGCGACGGCATGCGCGCCTGGCTCAAGGACCAGGGCTTTCGCAACGCCTATGTCAGCCTGGACACCAGCGACTGGCGGCTCAATGAGTTCCTGGAGTCGCGGCTGAAGGCCGATCCGCAGGCGAAGGTGGACGACATCCGCCAGGCCTATCTGGACCATCTCTGGCAGCGCGCCCAGGCCTACCAGAGCCTGGCGTGGCGGCTGCAGGGGCGGAACATCGCGCAGGTCTTGCTGATGCACCACAACCTGCTCAATGCCCTGTTCCTGGATGACGCCATCGCCATGTTCAAGGCCCGGGGCTGGCAGTTCGTCTCGCCGGCCGAGGCTTTTCTGGATCCCATCTACCAGTTGCAGCCCATCAGCCCGGTGGCGGGCCAGAGCCTGCTGCTGGCCATGGCCCGCTCGCTGGGCCTCGGGCGCTTCGAGGGCTGGGAGCGCCTGGTGGACGACGGCGACTACGAGATCGAGCGCCTCGGCAAGCCAGCGGACGCAGTCCGCTGATCGCCCGGCTCGGCGGTGTCCGGGGTCAGGTCTTGCCTGCGCTCAGCGTGCCAGCGCCGCCAGCAGCTTCTCGTGGATGCCGCCGAAGCCGCCGTTGCTCATGCACAGCACGTGGTCGCCGGGGCGGGCGACCTTGACGATGGCCTCCACCAGGGCGTCGACGTCCTCGCAGACCTGGGCCTGCTCGCCCATGGGCAGCAGGGCCTCGGCCGCGTCCCAGCCCAGTCCGGCCTGGTTGCAGAAGGCGAGGTCCACCTCTTCCAGCGCCCAGGGCAGCTGGGCCTTCATGGTGCCCAGCTTCATGGTGTTGGAGCGCGGCTCGAAGACGGCCAGGATGCGCTGGGCCGGCGCGATGCGGCGGCGCAGGCCGTTGACCGTCGTGCGGATGGCCGTGGGATGGTGGGCGAAGTCGTCGTAGACCTTGACGCCGCGGGCCTCGCCACGCAGCTCCAGCCGGCGGCGCACGTTCTTGAAGACGGCCAGCGCGGCAGCGGACTGCTCGGGCGTCACGCCCAGGTGCTCGGCCGCGGCCATCGCGGCCAGCGCGTTGAGCTGGTTGTGCTCGCCGGCCAGGTCCCATTCCACGCGGGCCACCTTGAGCGCGCCGCGCAGCACGTCGAAGGCCGAGGGCTCGCCGCGGGCGCGCAGGGTGCCGGGCTCCTCCTTGCGGGCGCCGAAGCGCTGAACCTCGCTCCAGCAACCGCGCTGCAGCACGCGCTGCAGGGCTTCCTCGCGGGCATTGACCACCAGGCGGCCGCTGGGCGGCACGGTGCGCACGAGGTGGTGGAACTGGGTCTCGATGGCGGCCAGGTCCGGGAAGATGTCGGCGTGGTCGTACTCGAGGTTGTTGAGCACGGCGGTGCGCGGGCGGTAGTGGACGAACTTGCTGCGTTTGTCGAAGAAGGCGGTGTCGTATTCGTCTGCTTCTATAACGAATGGAGCCCCCACGCTTGGCCCTGCGGGCACTGCGCTGCCCCCCGAGGGGGCGCTCGCGCCTTGGGACGGCCCGGCGGCGCTCGGGCCTCGTGCCGCCACAGCGCCCAGTCGTGCCGAGACCCCGAAGTTCTGCGGCACGCCGCCCACGAGGAAGCCGGGGTTCAGTCCGGCATGCTCCAGGATCCAGGCGAGCATGGAGGTGGTGGTGGTCTTGCCGTGCGTGCCGGCCACGGCCAGCACATGGCGGCCTTGCAGCACGTGCTCGGCCAGCCATTGCGGGCCGCTGGTGTAGGGCAGGCCGGCGTCCATGAGCGCTTCCATCAGCGGGAAGCGGCCTTCGCTGGAGCGGGTGACCACGTTGCCGATCACGAAGAGGTCGGGCTTCAGGTCCAGCTGCTCGACGCCGAAGCCTTCGATCAGCTCGATGCCCAGCGCCTCCAGCTGCGTGGACATGGGCGGGTAGACGTTGGCGTCGCAACCGGTGACGCGATGGCCAGCCTCGCGCGCCAGGGCCGCCAGGCCGCCCATGAAGGTGCCGCAAATGCCGAGGATGTGGATGTGCATGGTGTGCAGAATCGTCAGTCGCCGAACCAGGTCGGCACATGGGCCAGGGCCTGCTCCAGGCTGGAGAGGACCAGACAGCGCGGCGCGATGTCGGGGTCGGGTTCTTTCAGGTCGGGCACCAGGACCACGCCCATGCCGGCCGCCAGCGCCCCTTGGGCGCCGTAGCTGGAATCCTCGAAGACCAGGCAGTCGCTCGCCGGACGAGCCAGGCTGCGCGCGGCCAGTTCGAAGAGGTCCGGATGCGGCTTGCCGCGGGCGACCTGGTCGCCGCCATGGATGGGATCGAAGTGCGCCACGATGCCGGCAGCGCCCAGCCGGTCCAGCACCTTGGCATGGCGCGTGGACGAGGCCACTGCGCAGGGGACGCCGCGCTCGCGAAGTGCCAGCAGCAGGGGCAGGACGCCGGGTTTGAGCTCGAAGCCGCGGCCCGCGAAGCGCCGGGCGACATCGGCGTCGACCGCTTCGTACAGGGCTTCTGCCGCCTCCAGCGATCCGAACCAGCCGCTCAGCAGCGTCAGGCAGTCGGCGCGGTTGCGGCCCACCGTCAGGCGGTAGTCGGCGGGCGTCAGCGGCCGGTGCGTCGCGGCCGACAGGCGCAGCCAGGCGTCCTGGATGGGGCGCTCGGAGTCCAGCAGCAGCCCGTCCATGTCGAAGACCGCCGCCTGGTAGCGGCGGGAGGCGGTGCTCATGGCGTCAGCAGGCGATCAGCGCAGGGCCTGGCGTGCGGCATCCAGGGTGGCCGCGATGTCGGCGTCCGTGTGGGCGGCCGACACGAAGCCGGCCTCATACAGGGCCGGGGCCAGGTAGACACCGCGGTCCAGCATGCCATGGAAGAAGGCGTTGAAGCGCGCGCCGTCCGTCGTCATCACGGTCTTGTAGTTCTGCGGCAGCTCGGGCAGCAGGAAGAAGCCGAACATGCCGCCTTCGCAGTCGGCGCTGAAGGGCACGCCGTTCTCGGTGGCGACGGTCTTCAGGCCTTCAACCAGTTGGCGGGTCTTGGCCGCGAGTTGGTCGAAGAAGCCGGGCTTCTGGATCTCCCGCAGCGTGGCCAGGCCGCAGGCGGTGGCGACCGGGTTGCCCGAGAGCGTGCCGGCCTGGTAGACGCCGCCCAGCGGGGCCAGGTGCTTCATGATCTCGCGGCTGGCGCCGAAGGCCGCCAGCGGCATGCCGCCGCCGATGACCTTGCCGAAGGTGCTGATGTCCGGCTTGAAGCCCGGCAGCAGCTTCGCGTAATGGCCTTGTGCGCTGTGCAGGCCCACGCGGAAGCCGGTCATCACCTCGTCAAAGACCAGCAGGGCACCGTACTGGGTGCACAGCTCACGCAGGCGCTTGACGAAGGGCAGGGCGGCGCGCACGAAGTTCATGTTGCCGGCGATGGGCTCGATGATCACGCAGGCCAGTTCGGCGCCGTAAAGCGCGAAGGCTTCTTCCAGCTGAGCCAGGTTGTTGTATTCCAGGACCACGGTGTGCTGCGCCACCTCGGCCGGCACACCGGCGCTGGTGGGGTTGCCGAAGGTGGCCAGGCCCGAGCCGGCCTTGACCAGCAGGCTGTCGGTGTGACCGTGGTAGCAGCCCTCGAACTTGATGAACTTGCTGCGGCCGGTGGCGCCGCGGGCCAGGCGGATGGCGCTCATCGTGGCCTCGGTGCCCGAGCTGACGAGGCGCACCTGCTCCATCGAGGGCACCAGCTTGAGGATCTCCTCGGCCAGTTCGATCTCGCGCTCGGTCGGTGCGCCGAAGGAGAAGCCGTCCAGCGCCGCCTTCTGCACCGCCTCCAGCACCGCCGGATGGCCATGGCCCAGAATCATCGGACCCCAGGAGCCGATGTAATCGATGTAACGGTTTGCATCGGCATCGAAGATGTAGGCGCCGCTGCCTCGGGTGATGAAGCGGGGCGTGCCGCCGACGGCGCGGAAGGCGCGGACGGGCGAGTTCACGCCCCCCGGGATCACGCGCTGGGCGCGCTCGAACAGGGTCTGGTTCTGGCTCATGGAAGCGGGAGTCGGGTCGGGGAAGGGTCAGTGGATGCGGCGCGGACCCTTGGTGGGCTCGTCCATCATCAGGTCATGGCTGTGCTCATGCTCGGCCGCGGCGCCGGGCTCGCCCTCTTCGGCCGGCGGCAGCGCCCAGAAGAAGCGGTCGGGGACCACATTGCCCATGCCGGGGCGGAAGCCGGCGTCCAGAGCCTGGTCCAGGAAGGCCAGTGCCTCGCCGACGGCAGCGTGGATCTCCGCGCCCACCGACAGCAAGGCCGCCAGCGAGGCCGACAGCGTCTCGCCGGCACCGACGAAGCTGACCTCGAAGCGCTCGAACTTTTCGCCGGTGATCGGCCCCTGCGGGCTGGCCAGGACGTTGTCCACGAACTGGTTGGGCAGCGCGATGCCGGTCACCAGCACATGCTGGGCGCCATGCTCGGCGGCGGCCACGGCCAGCTCGCGCGGCGAGGCCGGCCGGCCGGCGTCCCAGTCGGGCAGCAGGAAATCGGTCAGGGTCTTGTGGTTGCCCACCAGCACCTGGGTCTGGGGCAGGATCAGCTCGCGGAAGCTGTCCCAGTAGCTCTGCTGCTGTTCCTCATCCAACCAGCTGATGGCGGGCATGTAGGCGACCAGGGGAACGTCCGGATAATCCGACAGCACCTCGGCGACGGCACTGACGCCCTCGGCGCTGCCCAGGAAGCCGACCTTCCAGGCGGCGACGGGCACGTCCTCCAGCACCGAACGGGCCTGCTCGACCAGCAGGTCGCTGTCCAGGGTCTGGTGCTCGAAGACCTCGGCGGTGTCGCGCAGCACGATGGCGGTCACCACCGGCAGGGCATGGGCGCCCATGGCGGCAATGGTGGCGATGTCGCCGGCGATCCCGGTGGCGCCGGTGGGCTCGCTGGCGTTGAAGCTCATCACGCAGGCCGGGGCCTGGGCTTCTTCTTCGGCCGCTGCGGCGTCAGTGGGGGTGGGGGTGTCGGGGCTGTTCATGATGGAGCGTTGCCCATGCTGGGCCTGAGGTGGACCGTAGACCGCGCGCCGCGCACGGTCGGGCGGGAGGCTTGGGCAATAGTGCTCGGAATTCTCTGGGCTGTTTCGTCTAAGTGCGGATAAGCCCCGAGTTTCCTGTTGCATCTGTGCCTATATGCTCCGCGGGAACGTCTGAGGGGCGTGGCTACAATCTTTCGTCGCATTGTAGTGAGCAAAGAACTGTATCGTGAGCGAAGCAAGTACCTGGATGTGCCTGATCTGCGGCTGGATTTACGACGAAGCGGCCGGTGATCCCGAGCACGGCATCGCCCCTGGCACCGCCTGGGCTGATGTGGACATGAACTGGACCTGTCCCGAGTGCGGAGCTCGCAAGGAAGATTTCGAAATGGTCCGCATCTGACGGGTTGACAACACCATGCACGCTGCAGGCGTGTTCCCCACCGCTGAAGGAGTAGCTGGGTTGGACGGGCAAGCGCAAGAAGGCAAGACGGCAGCGACCAAGGTGCTGGTCATCGATGACAGCAACACCATCCGTCGCAGCGCCGAGATCTTTCTCAAGCAGGGCGGGCACGAGGTCGTGTTGGCGGAGGACGGCTTCGATGCCTTGTCCAAGCTGAGCGACTACCACCCCGACCTGGTGTTCTGCGACATCCTGATGCCGCGTCTGGACGGCTACCAGACCTGCGCCATCATCAAGCGCAATCCGCAGTTCGCCCATGTGCCGGTGATCATGCTGTCCTCCAAGGACGGCCTGTTCGACAAGGCCCGTGGCCGCATGGTCGGGTCCCAGGACTACCTCACCAAACCCTTCACCAAGGATCAACTGCTGCAGGCGGTGCAACAGCACCGCTCGCAGTCCTGAGCTGCCGGGGCGGCCATCGGGGCCACGGCCGAGACATCCCCCGCCCCAGCGAGGAGCTTCCATGACTATCCAAAACATTCTGCTGGTCGACGATTCCAAGACCGAACTGCATCACCTGAGCGAGATGCTGACCAAGCGCGGCTACAACGTTCGCACCGCCGAGAACGGCGAGGAGGCGATGAAGCGCCTGGGCGAGGAAGTGCCCGACCTCATCCTCATGGACGTGGTCATGCCCGGCCAGAACGGCTTCCAGCTGACGCGCGCCATCACCCGCGACCCCAAGTTCGCCCATGTGCCGGTGATCATGTGCACCAGCAAGAACCAGGAGACCGACAAGGTCTGGGGCATGCGCCAGGGGGCGTCCGACTACGTGGTCAAGCCCGTCAAGTCCGACGAGCTGATCGCCAAGATCAAGGCGCTGGAAGGCGCCAAGGGCTGACCGACCATGGCCAACAAGCAAGCCCTGCGCGAACTGCAGCAGCGCCTGGCGCAGCGGATGCAGGCGGCGCGGGAACAGACCCGCAGCGCCAGCTGGCTGGCCGTCGAGGTGGCGGGCCATGCCATGCTGTTCTCGCTGAAGCAGGCGGCCGAGATCTTCTCGCCGGTGCCGCTCAAGACCGTGCCCTACGCTCAGCCCTGGCTGCTGGGTGTGGCCAATCTGCGCGGCGGCTTGCATACGGTCGTGGACCTGGCGGCCTTTCTCGGGGCGCGCGAGCCCGGCACCCGGCTGGATGCCATCCAGTCGCGCTTCGTGGCGATGAATCCCGATCTGAACATCAACTGTGCCTTGCTGGTGGATCGCCTGCTGGGCCTGCGTTCGGATGAGCAGCTGAGCCCCGATCCCGATGCGGGCGACGCTGGCGCGCGGCCCCGGTTCGCCGGTGCGCGCCTGAAGGACGAGCAAGGCCGCAGCTGGCAGGTGCTCGATCTCGAGGCCCTGGCCAAGCACGAACAATTCCTGCGCATCGTCGCCTAAACCTGCATGCGTCGGCCGAACGCGAGACGGCCGCGCGTCTTTCACGCTATCTAACAGACGTCAGAGGGTCAGATGAGCTTCCTGGACAAGATCAAGAGCATGGGCAAGCAAGAGGGTGAGCATGCGCCCGAAGGGCTCCACGACGTGACGGTGGAGGCGCAGCCCTCCATGCACGACGGGGCTGAAACGGTCCAGGTCGAAGCGCATCCCGCCGACGTGTCCATCATCTCCGAGGCCACGCCGACGGCCGAGCAGGCAGCACCTGCCGGCGAGTATGGCGAGGGCGCCAGCAGCACCACCTTCGGCCAGACCACGTCCTTCGGCAATACGCAGGCGGCCGACCCGGCTGCTGCGCTGACGGCCGTGGCCGCCGCTGCCGCCGCCGACCGGGCCAAACGCCAGCGGACCCTGACCGCGCTGGTGGCCGTGGGCCTGGTGGGTACCGCGGCCACCGTGGGCGTGAGTCTCTGGAACAGCAGCCGAACGGCCGCCCAGGTGCGGGCTTCCGGTCAGGCCATGATGCAGTCGCAGCGCCTGGCCAAGGCCGTGTCGACCGCCACCATGGGCAACACCCAGGCCTTCGCGGAACTGCGCGAGAGCTCCTCGGTGCTGAGCGGCATCGCCAACAACCTGCGCACCGGCGAGGGCGAGCTGGCCAAGGCCTCGGGCGACGCCCTGCAGACCTTGGAGAACCTCGCGCCCAAGATCGCGGCGGCCGAGAAGAATGCCAAGCTGGTGCTGGGTCAGGAAAAGATCCTGACGCAGGTCGGCGCCGCTCTGCGCACGATTAACCGCCAGTCCTCCGATCTGCTGGAAAGCGCCGAGGCCGTGTCCTCGCTGGCTTTGCAGCAGAACAGCTCGGCCGTGGAAATCGCGGCGGTGGGCCAGATGGTCATGCTGACGCAGCGCATCGGCAAGAGCGCCAACGAGTTCCTGACGCAGGAAGGCGTGAACGCCGAGGCCGTGTTCCTGCTGGGCAAGGACCTGAACACCTTCCGCGAAATCAACGAGGCGCTGCTGAAGGGCAATTCGGAGCTGGGGCTGAAGGCCGTGAGCAATCCGCAGATGCGCGAGCGTCTGGCGGCCCTGCTCAAGCAGTTCGACGAGACCCGCAACCAAGCCTCGGCCATTCTGAGCAATATGCCGGGTCTGGCTTCCGCCCGTGAAGCCCAGGCCGCCATCCTGGCCGACAGCGAACCGCTGCGAAAGGGCCTGGACCAGGCCGGCCAGCAGCTGGAGGCCTCCGGGGGCACCAGTCCGCTGCTGCTGTTGCTGATGGTCGGTTCGCTGGTCGCGCTGGTGGCCGGTGCCGTGGGCTTCCTGCGCCTGTATGTGGCGGAACAGGCCCACCGTACCGAAATGGCCGAAGAGCAGCGCAAGCTGGCCGAGCAGCAGGAGCAGGAGGCCAAGCGCGTCAACGACGCCAACCAGGCCGCCATTTTGCGTCTGATGAACGAACTGCAGTCGGTCGCTGAAGGTGACCTGACGCAACAAGCCACGGTGACCGAGGACATCACCGGCGCGATCGCCGACTCGGTGAACTACACCGTGGAAGAGCTGCGCAATCTGGTGACCCAGGTGCAGTCCACGGCGGCGCGGGTGACGGAAACCACCGGCCAGGTCGACCAGACCTCGACTGAGCTGCTGGCGGCCTCCACCGAACAGCTGCACGAGATCCGCGCCACCGGCGAGGCGGTGCTGCAGATGGCCGAGCGCATCAACCAGGTGTCCGCCCAGGCCCAGACGACCGCCGAAGTGGCCCGCCAGTCGCGCGAAGCTGCCGAACAGGGCAAGCAGGCGATGGAGAACAACATCGGCGGTATGAACCAGATCCGCGAGCACATCCAGGAAACCTCCAAGCGCATCAAGCGCCTGGGCGAGTCCTCGCAGGAAATTGGCGAGATCACGGAGCTGATCTCGGACATTACCGAGCAGACCAACGTGCTGGCACTGAACGCCGCCATCCAGGCCGCGTCGGCCGGTGAAGCGGGCCGCGGCTTCTCGGTGGTGGCGGAAGAAGTGCAGCGCCTGGCCGAACGCTCGGGCGATGCAACCCGCCGGATTGCCGCGCTGGTCAAGACCATTCAGACCGACACCCAGGATGCGGTGGCCGCCATGGAGCGGTCCACGCTGGGGGTGGTGCAGGGTACCAAGCTGTCTGATGCCGCCGGCCACGCGCTGGAGGAGATCAACGAGGTGTCCCGCCGCCTGGACCAACTGATCGCCCAGATTTCCGAAGCGGCCGTGCACGAAGCCCGCTCCGCCAACGACGTCGCTTCCAACATCCAGCACATTTTTGCCGTGACCGAGCAGACCGGCGAGGGCACGCGCTCCACCGCCCAGATGGTGCACGAGCTGTCTCGGTCCGCCGAGGCGCTGAAGCAGTCGGTGTCGCGATTCAAGGTCGAGTGATCGACCTCCAGCCACAGCAATAAAACCGTTCTAGAAGGCAAGACCCGGCATGGATTTCTCGCGCGATTCCGAGTTCCCCGCGGACCTCAGCCCCTTGGCCTGGGTGCAGGAGGAATTGCGCCGCTCCCTGGAGTCAGTGCACAAGACCTTGCGCCGTGTGCTGCGTGACAACGAGAGCCGCAGCACCCTGATGCTGGGTGGCGAGCCGCAGGGCCCGCACCAGCTGCTGGAAGCGACCGCCGCCCAGCTGCACCAGCTCGTCGGCGTGGTGTCCGTGGTCGGCCTGCCGGCCGGCGCCAAGCTGCTGGCCGCCAGCGAGCGGGCGCTGCGTCATCTGGCGACGGCACCGCAGAACCTGGACAGCCAGGCCGTGGAGGCCATCGAGCGCGGCCATTTCGCGCTGCTGTCGCTGATCACCCGCATGCTGGCGGGCAACGCCGTCTCGACGCTGGCGCTGTTCCCGGCCTACCGCGAGCTGTCCGAGCTGGCGCAGGCCGAACGCGTGCATCCGGCAGACCTGTGGCATCACGAATGGACCTGGCGTGAAGTCAGTGGTTTTCCGCCGGTGTCCGGGCTGCGACCGGACGCCGTCCGCAATGTCTTTGAATCGGCGCTTCTCAAACAGATGCGCGCACCGGCACCCAGCCATGCCCGCCTGCTGAGCGAGCTGTGCGCCGGCCTGGGTGCGTCGTCCGCTGAGTTGCAGTCGCGCACGCTGTGGCAGCTGGCCTCGGCCCAGTTCGAGGCCCAGGCCCAGGGCCTGCTGCAGACCGACAACTACGCCAAACGCCTGGGTTCGCGCCTGCTGTCGCAGCTGCGCGCCGGCAGTGCGGGCGAGGTCAGCGTGTCGGACCGTCTCGGCCAGGATCTGCTGTTCTTCTGTGCCCAGGCCAAGGCGCCAGCCCAGGCCAGCCAGGCGCCGCGCCTGAGCGCGGTCCGTGCGGCCTACCATCTGGAGTCAGCGGCCTCTGGTGACTACGAGGACCAGACGCTGGGACGCATCGATCCGAACTGGGTCGCCCAGGCCAAGCGCCGCGTGCATGCCGCCAAGGAAGGCTGGTCGTCCGCAGCCGAGGGCGAGTCGCATCGCCTGGCCAGCTTGAGCGAGCAGTTCACGGCGCTGTCCGAGTCCCTGGCCCAGCTCTTCCCCGAGGGCGCCGTGCTGGGCGAGGTGCTGCAGCGCGCCGTCGTGGCCACGCTGCGTTCCAACCAGCCGCCGGCCCCGCATCTGGCCATGGAGGTGGCCACCGCCATCCTCTACATCGAAGCTGCGCTGGATGACGCCGCCTTCGACCAGCCCGAGCAGGCCGAACGCGTGCGCGTGCTGGCCCGCCGCGTGTCTTCCGTGGCCCGCGGCGAGGCGCCCGAGGATCTCGAAGCCTGGATGGAGGATCTCTACCGCCGTGTCTCGGACCGCCAGACCCTGGGCAGCGTGGTCCATGAGCTGCGCGCCAGCCTGACCGAGGTCGAGCGCCAGATCGACGAATACTTCCGCGACCCCGCCAAGCGCGAGGTTCTGATCCCCGTGCCCAACCAGCTCCAGAGCATGCGCGGCGTGCTAAGCGTGCTGGGCATGGACCAGGCCGTGCAGGCCTGCGTGCGCATGCGCGACGAGATCGACTCCCTGGCCAACACCGAGGTGGACCCCACGCTGCCCGGCCCGCAGGAGATCTTCGACCGCCTGGCCAACAACCTGGGCGCCCTGGGCTTCCTGATCGACATGCTCAGCGTCCAGCCGCAGCTGGCCAAGCGCATGTTCCGTTTCGACGACGCCAGCGGGCGTCTGCTGTCCGAGGTGCGCCGCCAGAAGCCCGCGCCGGTGGCCGTGCCCAATTCCGCCGACCTGCTGAGCCAGGTGCAAGCCGCTGCTGCGGCCGTCGCTGCCGGTGAAATGCCGGCCGAGGATCTGGCCCGCAGCCTGGAGCGCATCGCCCTGCAGGCCCGCGCCGCCGACGAAGACTCGGTGGCCGAGGCCGCGCAGTCGGCCAAGCAGATGCTGGACGCCGCGCGTCCGGAGAGCGCCGCAGGTACCGAGGCCCCGGTGGAAGCCGAGGAGGCGCGCGCTCAGGCGGCGCAGTCGCTCAACGAGCTGGTCGCTGCCCGTACGCCGGTCGCGCCCGAGCTGCCGCCCGTCAGTGCGCCCATCCCCGAGGATCCGGCCGCGCTGGACCAGGAGATGCTGGAGATCTTCCTGGCCGAGGCCGAGGAAGTCTGCCAGACGGCCCGCGAGGCCCTGCAGGCCCTGGCCGAGCAGAGCCAGAGCCTGGAGCACATGACCACCGTGCGCCGGGCCTTCCACACGCTCAAGGGCAGCTCGCGCATGGTCGGCCTCAACGAGTTCGGCGAAGCCGGCTGGGCCTGCGAGCAGCTCTACAACGCTCGCCTGGCCGACCAGAGCGGGGCCGACAAGGCCTTGCTGGACTTCACGCACCAGGCCCTCGGCTATTTCGACGCCTGGGTGGCCGACATCGCCGCCCAGCGCTTCGGCCGCCACAGCGCGGCGCCGCTGCGCCAGAGCGCCGATGCGCTGCGCCTGCGCGGCGAATTCCTGCCCGTGGCGGTGGCCGCTGAGCCTGCGCCCGTTGTCGAGCTCATGCCTGCGCCGGAGCTTCTGGAACCGGCCCTGGCAGTGCCTGCCGAGCAAGCCGCGACGGCCGCCGCCGCGGAGGCCGTGCCGGAGCTGTCACTGGAACTGCCGCTGGAACTGCCGCCGGTCGAGGCCGGCGACGCTGCCAGCCTGCCGGTCCTGACGTCGGAGCTGTCCGCCGAGGCGGGCGCTGCGCTGCAGGCCTTGCCCGAACTGGACGAAGCCCTGTCGCTGGATGGGCTGCCCGAACTGGGCGAGGTCATCGAGATGCCCGTGCTCAGCGACGAAGCATTGCAGCAGGACGTGCTGCCGGCACCGGCCGAGGCGCCGCTGTCGCTCGAACTGCCGCCAGAAGTCGTGCCGGAAACCCTGCCGGAACCGGTCGCCACCGAGCCCATGGCGCTGGAGGCTGCCCAGGCCGCCACGCCTGAGGAGCCGGCGCTGGAGCCCATGGCGCTGAACCTGGAACTGCCTGCCGTCGCCGAGGAGGGCGCGCCGGCCGCTGCCGAGCATGCCGACGCCACGCTGCGTCTGGCGGCCGAGGAGCTGCCCGTGGTCGAAGGACTGGGCGAGCCCTTGCTGAGCCTGGACCTGGAGGTGCCGCTGGACGTGGTTCCGGCGGCGGAAGCCTCCGAGGAGCTGCTGGATCTGTCGCTGCTGGAAGAGCTGGGTGAAGTGAACCTGCCCCAGCCGCAGCTGCACATCCTCAGCCCGGATGAGACGCCGACCCTGGCCCTGCCGGTGGCCGAGGCCCTGTCGCTGAGCGACGAGCCCCTGCCTGCCTTCGAGCTGCCGCTGGCGGAATCGGAGCATGCCGAGCAGGCGGAGCAGGCGGAAGACAGCGCCATGGCCATGCCCGCCGACGAGGCCCTGGAAATGCCGGCGCTGCTGGACGCCGGCGAGGCGCTGGCGCTGGAGGTGGAAGCTTCGGGCCAGCCCTCCGACGCGGCGCATGCGCCGTCGGACGAGCAGGCCCTGCTCGACGAGTCCATCGACGCCTTGCCGCTGCCCGAAACGCTGGAAGCACTGCCCGGCGAGCTGCCGTTGGAGTCCGAGCAGCTGGCAGCACTGCCGGAGGTTGCCGACGCGTTGCCGCAAGACGAAATCCAGCGCGCCGCGCCGCAGCTGACGCTGGTGAGCGATCAGGGTCAGGTCTTGACGGCCGAGGAAGCCCAGGCGTCGACCGAGGAAGAAGCGGCCAGCGATGACGAGAGCGTGAAGGTCATCGGCCCGCTGCGCATCAGCATCGGCCTCTTCAACATCTTCCTGAACGAGGCGGACGAGCTGTCGCGCCGCCTCAGCACCGAGCTGTCCGAGTGGTCGCTGCAGCTGTCGGACACCGTGCCCGCCGCCTGCGAGGCGCTGGCCCACAAGCTGGCCGGCAATGCCGCCACCGTGGGCTACGAGGAGCTGTCCGAGCTGGCGCGCGCCCTGGAGCATGCGCTGGAACGCGCCGCACTGGCGGGCCGCTACAGCGAGGAGGACGCCGAAACTTTTGTGCGTGCCGCGGAAGACATCCGCCGCCTGCTGCATCAGTTCGCCGCCGGATTCCTCAAGCCCGTGGAGCCCGGCCTTGTCGAAGCGCTGCAGGCCTATGAGCCGCTGGATCGCCGCGATCCGCTGGCTGAAGCGGTGGACAGCGACTACGACACGCTGGTCCCTGAGCCCATCGAGCCCGCTGAAGCTGGCGAATCCGGCGAGGCGCTGCTGGAAGCCATCGAGCTTCCCCAGGCGGCAGAGGAAGCCGCGGCTGCAGAGGCCATGCCCGAGCTGGTCGAGGCAATCGCGCCTGCCGAGCCGGAGGCCGCCAGCGTCCTGAGTGCCGCGCAGGCCGCGGCCGAGGACTTCCCGCTGGGCGAGGCTGACCATATCGACGACGAGCTTTTCCCCATCTTCGAGGAAGAAGCCGACGACCTGCTGCGCAGCCTGCACGGCGCCATGCGCGAGTGGCAGGCGGCCCCGGCCGATGCCGCCCGTGCGGCGGCCTGCATGCGCCATCTGCACACCTTCAAGGGCGGTGCGCGCCTGGCCGGTGCCATGCAGCTGGGCGAGCTGGCCCACCAGCTGGAATCTTCCATCGAGCGCCTGGTGGGCGAGTCCGCGGTCGATGCCGCGGGCGTGATGGCCCTGCAGCATGATGCCGACGGCCTGGAAGCCGCCTTCGAGCGCCTGCGTGAACGCCTCAAGGGCGGTGGCGCCGTCGCTGCGCCATTGGCTGCACCATTGGCTGCACCATTGGCTGCGCCGGCTGTTGCGACCAGCGCGGAGCTGGCCGAGGTGGCGCCTGCCGTTTCGGCACCGGAGCCGGAGCCCCAGCACGCCGAAGCCGAGCCGGTGGCAGGGGCCGAAGCAAGCTTCGCCGCTGCCTTGACGGAAGAAGAGGCCGCAGGGCCCGCAGTCATGGCCGTGCAGGCGGACGAAACAGCGGTGCCCGAAGCCGAGCCCGTGCCAGACGCCCTGCTTTCCGCCTTTGGCGAGCTGCCGCCGGTCCTGACGGCCGTGGCGGCGCCGGTGGTGGCCAAGCCCATCGACTGGGCGCAGTTCGCGGCCGGCAAGGAACTGGAGTCGGACAGCGCGATGCTGTCCCAGGCCCAGTCCGTGGTGCGCGTGCGCGGTCCGGTGCTGGAGCGCATGGCCACGCAGGCCGGCGAAGTCTCGATCCGCCGTGCGCGTCTGGAAGGCGAGTTGGGTGCGATGAAGACCGCCCTGGTCGACCTGGAGGACAACCTGGAGCGTCTGCGCGCCCAACTCCGCGAGCTGGAAGTGCAGGCCGAGGCCCAGATGGGCTCCAGCCGTGAGGTGGCCAAGCAGTTGGGCCGCGACTTCGACCCGCTGGAGTTCGACCGCTACACGCGCTTCCAGGAACTGACCCGCATGATGGCCGAGTCGGTGAACGACGTGGCCACCGTGCAGCGAAGCCTGCTGCGCAACGTGCAGCTGGGTGAAGACGAACTGGCCGGCCAGTCCCGACTGACTCGCGAGCTGCAGGACGACCTGCTGCGCACCCGGATGGTGGAGTTCGAGTCCCTGGCCGAGCGCATGCACCGCGTGGTGCGCCAGGCCTCGCGCGAGGTGGGCAAGCAGGTGCAGCTGGAAATCTCCGGCGGCCATGTGGAACTGGACCGCTCCGTGCTGGAGCGCCTGATCGGCTCCTTCGAGCACCTGCTGCGCAACAGCGTGATCCACGGCATCGAGCCGCCTGAGAAGCGCGAAGCCGCCGGCAAGCCCGCGGTCGGTCACATCCATGTGCAGCTGGCCCAGGAAGGCAACGAGGTGGTGCTGCGCTTCACCGATGACGGCGCCGGCCTGAACCTGCCCCGCATCCGCGAACGCGGCATCAGCCATGGCCTGATCAAGGCGGACGCCGAGCTGAGCGATGAACAGCTGATGGGGCTGATCTTCGCCCCCGGCTTCTCGACCGCGCATGAAGTGACCGAGCTGGCCGGCCGTGGCGTGGGCATGGACGTGGTCCGCTCCGAGGTCAACACCCTGGGCGGCTACGTCGAGACGCAAAGCCGCGAAGGCATGGGCACCAGCTTCGCGCTGCGCGTGCCGCTGACCACCGCGCTGACCCAGGTCGTGCAGCTGCGCTGCGGCGAGCTGAGCGTGGCGGTGCCCGCCAACCTGATCGACTCGGTGCTGCGCCTGCCGCCGCCCCAGGTCGAGAAGGGTTACGAGACCGGCGAACTGCACCTGGGCGACATGACCGTGCCCATGTACTGGCTGGGCGGCCTGCTGCAAGCCGGCGAGCGCGGGCACATCCATGGCCGCACGGCCTCCGTGGTGCTGGTGCGCAGCGCCCACCAGCGCGTCGCGCTGCATGTGGACGAAGTGATCGGCAACCAGGAAGTCGTGGTCAAGAACCTCGGGCCGCAGCTGATCCACGTGCCGGGCCTGGCGGGCATCAGCCTGCTGGCCTCGGGCGAGGTGGCGCTGATCTACAACCCGGTGGCCCTGGCCAACGTCTATGGCGACCATGCGCACGCCCTGGTCCGTGCCGATGCCGAGGCCCTGGCGGCCCAGGCCTCGGTGGTGGTCGAGGAGAAGCTGCCGCCGCTGATCCTGGTGGTGGACGACTCCCTGACGGTGCGCCGCGTCACCCAGCGCCTGCTGGAGCGCGAGGGCTACCGCGTCAAGCTGGCCAAGGACGGCCTGGATGCGATGGAACAGCTGGCCGGCGACGAACTGCCCGGCGTGGTGCTCTCGGACATCGAGATGCCGCGCATGGACGGCTTCGACCTGGTCCGCAACCTGCGCGCCGATCCTCGCCTGAAGGCACTGCCGGTGATCATGATCACCTCGCGGATCGCGCAGAAGCATCGCGACTATGCGCACGAATTGGGTGTTGATGACTATCTGGGCAAGCCCTATGACGAGGACCTGCTGCTGAGCCTCATTGCTCGCTACACTGCCGAGGAGACCGCGGCGGCCTGATGGCGGGCGGTCGATACGCCCTGATTCCTCGTATCTTGGTGGCCCCTGGGGGCCGGAGTGTGCTGACAGGCAGTCATGTCCGAAGTCGTTGAGCATCTGGCAGAGTTGACCGGGTTCCGGGACCGGGACGTCATGGACGTCACCCTGGTCTCGGCCCTGCGTGACCTGCTGGAGCCGCTCTCGGTGGCCATCTACCGCTGCGTCGGCGAGCCCGGCGAGCAGCGCTGGCTGACCCGGGCCCGGTTGGCGGCCACCGACGCCGTGGCCACCGCCGATTCGCTCTGGACCGAGCCCGGCCGGCTGCCCTTGCTGGACGCCTTTCCGCAGCGCCAACTGTGCCTGGAGAGCCGCAGCATCCTCCAAAGCGAGGTGGACGGCGTGCACGAAACGCTGTTCCCGCTGCAGACTGACCGCGAGGTCATCGGCGTGCTGGAGGTGCGCTCCCAGGAGCTGCTCAGCGCGAACGATCAGCGCACCGTGGGCAGCATCCTGCGCATTTATCACAACTTCCAGGGCTTGCTGGACTACAGCGAGCGGGACACCCTGACCGGCCTGCTCAACCGCAAGACCTTCGATGAGAGCTTCCTCAAGGCGGTCAGCGAACTGCCGCTGAGCCCCAGCAGCGTGCAGGTGGACGACGGCCGTCGCCATGAGTCCCCGCACCCGCACTGGTGGCTGGGCGTGATCGACATCGACCATTTCAAGCAGGTCAACGACCGCTTCGGCCACCTGATCGGCGACGAAGTGCTGCTGCTGCTGTCCCGCCTGATGCGCAACAGCTTCCGCTTCAACGACCTGCTCTACCGCTTCGGCGGTGAGGAGTTTGTGGTGCTGATGCGCTGCGCCGACGAAGCCGACGCGGCGCATGCCTTCGAGCGCCTGCGCCACAACACCGAGGTCTACGCCTTCCCGCAGATCGGGCACATCACCGTGAGCGTGGGCTTCACCGAAGTCCGGGGCGGCGACACCCCTGCCAGCGCCTTCGAGCGCGCCGACAAGGCTGTCTACCACGCCAAATCGCACGGCCGAAACCAGGTGCACAGCCATGCCGAGCTGGTCCGGGCCGGCGAGATGCAGGAGCAGGAGCAGCACAGCGACATCGAGCTGTTCTGAGCGCTACCAGCCTCGGGGTGTGAACAAGCCGGCTTGAGCGCTGCGTGGCACCAGGCAGGTGCATTTGTTCGCAATGAATCGATACTTGCCTGCAGCCAGGGGTTAATCAATCGTTTGATTAATGTGCCCTAGAATCCGGGCCCATGTCTGGACGCCCGAATTCCCTCCGTTCCCCCGATGTCGCGGATTCCGTGGCGCTGCGCGACGTGCATGGCGCGCAGGCCGGGCCGGAAGAGCCGGGCACCCGCGAGCGCTTGCTGCGCGAGGCCTTGCGCATCTTCGGCGCCAAAGGCTTCGACAAGGCCAGCACGCGTGAGATCTGCCAGGCGGCCGGTGCCAACATCGGCATGATCAAGTACTACTTCGGCGACAAGCAGGGCCTCTACAGCGAAGCGCTGGTTCGTCCGCTGGAGGCCGTCATGCAGGGCATGGCCTGGCAGGACGGCGCCGATCTCGCCTTGCCGGACTGGCTGCGCGCGCTGTATGGCGCCTTCGTCGAGCCCCTGCGCAGGCCGGATTCCGGCCTGGTCGACCTGATGCGCGTCTGGGGGCGCGAGCTGTCCGACCCCACGCCGGTAGGCGACGAAGTCTGCATGGCCTTCATGCAGCCCTTCCATGAGCGGCTGACCTCGGCCCTGGCGGCGCGATTGGGCTTGCCGTCGGTCGATGCTGGCGTTCACCGCCTGGGCTTTGCGCTGATGGCGCTGGTGCAGGACTACTGGACCTCGGCCGATTACATGGAAGCACTGGCGCCCGGGGTCGTGCGGGCGAACGGGGCGCTCGACGAGCTGCTGGACACGCTGGTCAGCTATGGCCAGGCCCTGATCGAGGCCGAAGGGGCCCGGCGCCGCCGCAAGAGCTCTGGCAACGCCGACGCCGCGTTCTTTGCGGGCTGAATCCAACGAAATCCAAAGAAGGGACGCCAATGCCTGAACCCTTGCTCAAGCCCGGCGCGAGGCAGCGCGTGCGCCGCCCCGCCATGATGGCAGCGCCCGCGGCGGCCTTGCTGCTGGGCGCCTGCGCCGTGTCAGCGCCGCCGCCGCCGTCGCCAATGCCGGCGCGTCTGCCGGCCGTCTGGCAGGCGCCCCTGCCGGACGCCGGTGCCGGCGCAGTGCCGCAATGGCTGCAGTCGGCCGACCCCGTCTTGCGTGCCTTGCTGGACGCCGTCCAGGCGCAGTCGCCCACGCTGCAGCAAGCCGTCGCGCGGCGCGACGAGGTCCGGGCATTGGCCGGCCAGGATCCTGGCGGCCCGCGCGTCCAGGGCCTGCTGCAGGTTCAGCGCACGCGCCCGGTCCAACCGGCCGACAGCCCGGCCCTGAGCCAGCGTCTGGCCCAGGTCGATGCGAGCTGGGAGCTGGACCTCTTCGCGCGGGTGCGGCAGCAGTCGCAGGCGCTGACCCACCGCGCCGAGGCTGCGCAGTGGGAGCTGCAGGCCGTGCGCCTGAGCCTGATGGTCGAGGTGGCGCAGCTGTACCTGAGCTTGCGCAGCGCCGAGCAGGCCCAGGCGCTGGCGCTGGAGGAAGAGCAGATCACCGAGCGCCTGGCCGCCCAGGCCGCGCAGCGGGAACGCGCGGGGCTGGAGACACCGGCGCAGCAGGCTCTGCTGGCGGGCGTCGCGGCAGAGACCCGTCAGCGGCGCCTGGCCCAGCAGCTGGAGCTGGATGCCCTCGTCAAGGCGCTGGTGGCAGCGACCGGGCTGGACGAAGCCGCGCTGCGCCAGCTGCTTGCGCCGGGCCGGGCGCGCCTGCCCGGTCTGCCTGCCTTCACGGTGCCTGCTGTGCCTGCCGAGGCCCTGCAGCAGCGGCCCGACCTGATCGTCGCCCGCGCCCAGGCGCTGGCGGCCTGGTCTGAAGCCGGGGCTGCGCAGGCGGCGCGTTATCCGCAGCTGCAGTTGCTGGGCAGCGTCAGCGTGCTGGGCGTGAAGCTGGGCACGGAGCGAGACGAGAACCGCGGCTGGAGCCTGGGTCCGCAGCTGAGCCTGCCGCTGCTGGATGGCGGTGCCCGCCGAGCCGAGGCCGAAGCCGGGCAGGCGCGCTGGCGCCAGGCCGAGGCCGGATGGCGGGCCGCGGCCGTCCAGGCCGTCCGCGAGGTCGAAGAGGCGCTGTTGCGCTTGGCGGCGCAGTCGGCCCGGATCCAGGCCGCGCAGGCCAGCCTGGAGGGCTATGAAAAGGCACTCAAGGGCACGGAGCAGCGCTGGCGGCACGGCCTGGCCAGCGCCACGGAGCTGGACGAGCAGCGCCGCCTGACCCTGGCCGCACGCAGCCTGCAGCAGCAGTTGCAACGCGAAGGCCTGTCGGCCTGGCTGTCCCTGTACAAGGCCGTCGGTGGCGGCTTCAAGCCGGCCTGAGCCCGGCGCAAAGGTATCCCATGACATTCCGATTCCTGATCAAGCCCGCCCCAAGCGCCTTGCTGGTCGCCGTCCTTGCGTTGCTGGCGGGCGGTCCCGTCCGGGCGGACGACAAGGGCAAGGCCGCGCCCGCCGCTTCCGCTGGCGCCGGCAAGGCGGCCTTGAGCGTGCAGCTCGTCACGCCGCAGAAAAGCACCTGGGCCCGCCGCGTTCCCGCCGTGGGCACCGTGGCGGCCTGGGCCGAGCAGCAGGTCAGCGCCGAAACCGGCGGGCTGATCCTCGTCGAGGTGCGCGCCCAGGTGGGTGACGTGGTCCGCCGCGGGCAGCTCCTGGCCAGATTGCAGGACCTGGGCGTGCAGGCCGATCTGGCGCAGGCGCGCGCGGCGCTGGCCGAGGCAGAAGCCGCCCACGAGCTCGCCCAGGCCGACGCCCAACGCGCCCGGCAGATCGAGGCGGAAGGCGGCGAGGGCCTGTCCAAGCAGGCCCTGCAGCAGTACCAGGCCCAGGCGCGCAGCGCCGCCGCCCGGCTGCTGTCGGCCCAGGCGCGGGTGAAGTCCGAGGAGCTGCGGCTCAGCCAGACGCGCATCGTGGCCAGCGACGACGGCGTCATCAGCGCCAAGGCGGCCGTGGAAGGCGCCGTGGCCCAGCCCGGCCAGGAGCTGTTCCGCCTGATCCGCCAGCAGCGCCTGGAATGGCGCGCCGAACTCCCGGCCGAGACCCTGGCCCAGCTGCGGCCGGGCGCACGGGCGCTGGTCCAGCTTCCGGGCCGCGCGGAGCCCGTCGAGGCCCGGCTGAGGACGGTGGCACCCACCGTGGACCCACAGTCCCGCATGGGCCTGGCCTACGCGGACCTGCCCCCCGGCACCGGCCTGCGCGCCGGCAGCTTCCTGCAGGGCAGCTTCGAGCAAGGCAGCGCCGAAGCGCTGCATGTGCCGCAAAGCGCCGTGCAGCTGCGCGAGGGCTTCGCTTATGTGTTCAAGCTGGGCGCCGATGGCCGCGTGCAGCAGGCCAAGGTGAGCCTGGGCCGTCGGCAGGGGGATCGCGTGGAAGTGCTGCAGGGCCTGGAGCTGGGTGCCCGCATCGTGGCGGCCGGCGTGGGCTTCCTGGTGGATGGCGACCGCGTGCAGGTGGTGGACGCTGCTGCGGCGGCCAAGCCAGCGCCGTCGGCGGCCTCGCGCTGAAAGGGTCGCGCATGAACATTTCCGCCTGGTGCATCCGCAACCCCATTCCCGCGGTCCTGCTCTTCATCATGCTCAGCCTGGGCGGCCTGGCCGGCTTCCAGGCGATGAAGATCCAGAACTTCCCGGACATCGACCTCCCCACCATCACCGTGACGGCCCTGCTGCCCGGCGCCGCACCGGGCCAGCTGGAATCGCAGGTGGCGCGCAAGCTGGAGAACCAGATCGCCACGCTGCAGGGCGTCAAGCACATCTACACCAACCTCAACGACGGCGTGGCCACGGTGACGGCGGAGTTCCGCCTGGAGAAGCGCACCCAGGAAGCGCTGGACGACGTGCGCGAGGCGGTGTCGCGCGTGCGCTCGGACCTGCCGGCCGACATGCGCGATCCCATCATCTCCAAGCTGGATCTCAGCGGTACGCCCATCCTGACCTACACCGTGGCCTCGGACCGCATGGACGCGGAGGCCCTGTCCTGGTTCGTGGACCACGAGGTGGCCAAGCGCATGCTGGCCGTGCGCGGCGTGGGCGCGGTGGGGCATGTGGGCGGCGTCGGTCGCGAGGTGCGGGTTGAACTCGATCCGCTGCGACTGATGGCCCTGAACACCACGGCCGCCGAGGTGTCGCGCCAGCTGCGCCAGATCCAGTTGGAGGCCTCCGGCGGCCGCATGGACCTGGGTGGCGCCGAGCAGTCGGTGCGCACGCTGGCGACGGTGCAGAGCGCCGAGGAACTGGCGGCGATGGAGATCAGCCTGTCCGACGGCCGGCGCCTGCGCCTGGACCAGGTGGCCCAGGTCTCGGACACCGTCTCCGAACCGCGTTCGGCGGCCTTCCTGGACGGCAAGCCCGTGGTGGGTTTCGAGATCACCCGTACCAAGGGGGCCGGCGAGGTTGAGGTGGCCCAGGGCGTCCGCGCCGCGGTGGAGGAGCTGCGCGCGGCGCATCCGGAAGTGCGCTTCGACGAATCCTTCAACTTCGTCGATCCCGTCGAGGAGAACTACAGCGGCTCCATGTACCTGCTGTGGGAAGGCGCGCTGCTGGCGGTGGTCGTGGTGTGGTTCTTCCTGCGCGACTGGCGAGCCACGCTGGTGGCGGCCACGGCCTTGCCGCTGTCGGTGCTGCCCACCTTCGGGCTGATGTACTTGATGGGCTTCACGCTCAATGTGGTGACCCTGCTGTCGCTCTCGCTCGTGGTGGGGGTGCTGGTGGACGACGCCATCGTCGAGATCGAGAACATCATGCGCCACCTGGCCCAGGGCAAGACGCCCTTCGACGCGGCCATGGAGGCGGCCGACGAGATCGGCCTGGCCGTGATCGCCACCACCTTCACGCTGATCGCGGTCTTCCTGCCCACGGCCTTCATGAGCGGCGTGCCGGGCAAGTTCTTCGTGCAGTTCGGCTGGACGGCGGCCATCGCCGTGTTCTTCTCGCTGGTCGTGGCGCGCATGCTCACGCCCATGATGGCGGCCTATGTGCTGCGCCCGCCGAAGAAGGACCACACCGATCCCGCCTGGCTGCAGCGCTACCTGGGCTGGGCGCGCTGGGCGCTGAAGCATCGCATCGCCACGCTGGTGATCACCGCGCTGTTCACCGTGGGGTCCTTCGGCCTCTCGGGCCTGCTGCCCACCGGCTTCCTGCCGCCGGACGACCTCTCGCAGACCCAGGTCACGCTGACGCTGCAGCCGGGCAGCACGCTCAAGGAGACGCTGGCCCTGACGCGGCAGGCGGAAAGCCTGGTCCAGGCCCATCCCCAGGTCCGCAAGATCTACACGACGGTTGGCGGCGGCAGCGCGGGCGCCGACCCCTTCATGGGCAGCGGCGCGCCCAGCGTCACCAAGGCTACGCTGACGCTGGACCTCACGCCGCGCAAGGACAGGCCGGGCATCAGCAAGCAGCGCATCGAGTCCGAGCTGCGCGAGCGGCTGGAGCAGGTGCCCGGCGCCCGCATCAAGGTGGGATTCGGCGGCTCGGCGGAGAAGTACATCCTGGTGCTGGCCGGCGAAGACGGCGAGGCCCTGGCCGCCCATGCCGCCAAGGTGGAGCGCGAACTTCGCAGCCTGCCCGGCATCGGCGCGGTGACCTCCAGCGCCAGCCTGGTCCGCCCCGAGTTGCAGCTGCGGCCGGACTTCGCCCGCGCGGCGGACCTGGGCGTCAGCGCCGCGGCGATCGCCGACACCCTGCGTGTGGCGACGCTGGGCGACTACGAGCAGTCGCTGGCCAAGCTCAATCTCTCGCAGCGCCAGGTGCCCATCGTCGTGCGCCTGCCAGATGCCGCGCGCACGGACCTCGAACTGCTGGCCCGCCTGCCGGTGCCCGGCGCCAAGGGTCCGGTGCCGCTGGGCCAGGTGGCCGTGCTCGATCATGCCAGCGGCCCCTCGCAGATCGACCGCTACGACCGTCAGCGCAACGTCAACTTCGAGATCGAGCTCAACGGGCAGCCGCTGGGCGAGGTCGAGCGCCAGGCCCAGGCCCTGCCCAGCCTGAAGCAGCTGCCGCCGGGCATCAGCCAGGCCGTCATTGGCGATGCCGAGGCCATGGGCGAGCTGTTCCAGAGCTTCGGCCTGGCCATGCTGACCGGCGTGCTGTGCATCTACGTCGTGCTGGTGCTGCTGTTCAAGGACTTCGTGCAGCCGGTGACCATCCTGGCCGCGCTGGTGCTCTCGGTGCCGGGTGCATTCCTTGCGCTCTTCGTCACGCACACGGCGCTGTCCATGCCCTCGATGATCGGTCTGATCATGCTGATGGGCATCGCCACCAAGAACTCCATCCTGCTGGTGGACTACGTGGTGCTGGCGCGCCGCGACCATGGGCTCAGCCGCTACGAGGCCATCCTCGATGCCTGTCGCAAGCGCGCCCGGCCCATCGTGATGACCACCATCGCCATGGGGGCCGGCATGATGCCCATCGCGCTGGGGCTGGGCGTGGACCCGAGCTTCCGCGCGCCCATGGCCATCGTCGTGATCGGCGGCCTGATCACCTCGACCTTCCTGAGCCTGCTGGTCATCCCCATCGTCTTCAGCTATGTGGACGACCTCATCGGCCTGCTCAGCCCGCGCCGTCGGCGTGAGCGCCGGGCGGCCCGGCTGCAGATGGAGCAGACATGACGATCCGTGCACGCATGCGAGTCTGGAAGCGGGGGGCAGGTCTTGCCTTCGCGGCCCTGCTGCTGGCTGGCGGCCTGCTGGGATGGCGGGCGCATGCCGGGCCGGCGGCCCTGCCGTCCGAGGCGGCATCTGCATCTGCATCTGCGCCGTCCTCCGCAGCACAGATCCTGGACCTCGACTGGCAGGACGAGCATCGCCAGCGCGCCGTGCCGGTGCGCCTGTACTGGCCGGCGCAGGCCGCAGCGGGCCAGGCCGTGCCGCTGGTGATGTTCTCGCATGGCATCGGCGGTTCGCGGCGGGGCTACAGCTACCTGGGGTCCTACTGGGCCTCGCAGGGCGTGGCGGCGCTGCATGTGCAGCATGTGGGCTCGGACCGCGCGCTGTGGTCCGGCAATCCACTGCAGCTGATCGGGCGCCTGCAGGGCGCGGCGCAGGAAGACGAGGCGCTGAACCGCGTCCAGGACATGCGCTTCGCGCTGGACCAGCTGCTGGCCAGCACCTACGGCGCGCAGATCCGCCGCGATGCCATCGTGGCGGCCGGTCATTCCTATGGGGCCAACACCACGCTGCTGCTGGCCGGCGCGCAGGTCGCGCGGCAGGGCCGGGTGCTGGACCTGGCTGAGCCACGCCTGCGAGCGGCCATCGTGATCTCGGCGCCGCCCTTCTATGGCGAGTCCGATCCGCAGCGCATCCTGGCCGGCGTGCGCGTTCCCACGCTGCATGTCACGGCCACCGAGGACGTGATCCGCATCCCCGGCTACTACTCGCCGGCCAGCGACCGGCTGCAGGTCTTCGAGGCGACGGGCGGGCCGGCCAAGGCCCTGGCCGTCTTCCAGGGCGGCTCGCACAGCATCTTCACCGACCGCAGCGGCACCGGCGGCGCCATGGTCAATCCGCAGGTCAAGGCCGCGACCCGCGAGCTGACGCTGGCCTTTTTGCGCGAGGTGCTGGACGGCGACGCGCAGGCGCTGCAGCGCTGGCCGCAGCGCCACGCCGCGCTATTGAACCGCTTTCAGCCCGCCGCAGTGCCCTGACGGCCAGCCGGCTCAGGGCTCGGGCAGGGCCCGCGACTTGACCACGGCGTAGCGCGCCAGCGTCCGGGCGCGGGCTTCATCGTGTTGCACGATGGGCGCTGGATAGTCCCGGCCCAGCACCACGCCCGCCGCCTGCAGCGCCTGCGGCGGCGCTTCCCAGGGCGCATGGCGCAGGGCACGGGGCAGGGCGCTCAGCTCGGGCACGTAGCGCTCGATGAAGCGGGCCTCGGCGTCGAACTTCTCGCTCTGGCTGACTGGGTTGAAGATGCGGAAATAGGGCTGGGCGTCGCAGCCGCTGGAGGCCGCCCACTGCCAGCCCCCGTTGTTGGCCGCGAGGTCGAAGTCCAGCAGTTGCTGCGCGAAGTAGGCCTCGCCGCGGCGCCAGTCCAGCCCCAGGTCCTTGACCAGGAAGCTCGCCGCGACCATGCGCAGGCGGTTGTGCATGTAGCCGGTTTCGTTGAGCTGGCGCATGGCGGCGTCGACCAGCGGATAGCCCGTCCGGCCTTCGCACCAGGCCGCGAAGTGGGCGTCGGCCTGCGCGCCCGTGGCCCATTCGATGCGGTCGTATTCGGGCCGGAAGGCCTGGGTCACGACCTGCGGATGGTGGTGCAGCACCTGGTGGTAGAAGTCCCGCCAGATCAGCTCGGACAGCCAGGCGGCGGCACCCGCATCGCCCGCCTGGGCGCGGGTCCAGGCCTCGCGGGCCAGGCGGCGGATGGACACCGTACCGAAGCGCAGGTGCACGCTGAGGTAGCTGGGGCCTTTGACGGCGGGGAAGTCGCGCTGGCGCTCGTAGCGGTCCAGGCGTTCGAGGAAGTCCTGGAACAGCGCCTCACCGCGCGCGCTGCCGCCGGCCAGCGGCTGGGGCAGCGCCAGGGGCTCGAAGCCGATGTCCGCCAGGGCCGGCACGCCGCGCGCGGGGCAGGGGGCCAGTGCGGCGGCGTATCGACGGACCGGATAGCTGGCGAGGAAGAAGGGCGTGATCTCCCGCAACCAGGCCTTCTTGTAGGGCGTGAACACGCCGTAGGGCTTGCCCTGGCCGGTCAGCAGCTCGCTGCGCTCGAAGACCACGTGGTCCTTGAAGCTCAGGAAGCTGCGGCACTGCCGGGCCAGGGCCTGGCTGACCTGGGCATCGCGGGCCAGCGCGGCGGGATCGTCGTCATGGTTGTAGAAGACCGCGTCCACGCCCAGTTCGGCCGCCAGGCGCGGGATCTCCTCGCGGGCCGGGCCATGCCGAACCACCAGCCCGGCGCCAGGCTGCAGCGCGGCCAGGTTCTGGTCCAGGGCCTGCAAGGACTGCAGGATGAAGGCCACGCGGCGGTCGCGGCGGGGCAGGGCGTCCAGGATGTCGGTGTCCAGCACGAAGGCGCACACCACCTGCCGGCTGTGCTTCAGCGCATGGTGCAGGGCGGCCTGGTCCTCGGCGCGCAGGTCGCGGCGGAACCAAACCAGGGATTTGTCATGGCGCATGGGCCCGCAGTGTCCGCGAAGCCGGGCCGACCGGACAGGCAGCCCCTAAAATGCCCCCATGTCCAAGGACCGCATCGACCTGACCAACCAGTTCCTCATTGCCATGCCGGGCATGGCCGACGATGCCTTTGCCGGCTCGGTGGTCTATATGTGCGAGCACAACGAGAAGGGCGCGCTGGGCCTGATGATCAACAAGCCCATCTCGCTGACGGTGGGCAAGCTCTTCGAGAAGGTCGAGCTGCAGCTGCCGGACGACGACCTGGCGGCCTGCCCCGTCTTCTACGGCGGCCCCGTGCAAACGGAACGCGGCTTCGTGCTGCATGAACCTCTGGACGAGCAGGGCGGCCACTACAACGCCACCCTGGCCATCCCAGGCGGCCTGGAGATGACAACCAGCCGCGACGTGCTCGAAGCCCTCAGCCATGGCGCCGGCCCGCGCAAGCTGCTGGTGACCCTGGGCTACAGCGGCTGGGCCGCCGGCCAGCTGGAAGAAGAGATTGGCCGCAACGGCTGGCTGACGGTCGACGCCGCACCCGAGATCATCTTCGAGGCCCCCGTGGAGCAGCGCTACGAGCGCGCCCTGGCCCTGCTGGGCATCGACCCGCGCATGCTCAGCACGGAGGCGGGGCACGCATGAGCGCCAACCGCTCTTCCCCGACCCTCGCTGCCCCTGCGTCCCAGCCGTCCCGTTCCACTTCCACCAGCGACCTGCCGCCGCCGGCCTCTCTGCTGGCCTTTGACTTCGGCACCCGCCGCATCGGCGTCGCCAAGGGTCATGTGATGCTGAAGCAGGCCGAGCCCCTGCGCGCCATCACCGTCAGCGGCGAGGCCCGCTTCGAGGCCATCGCCCGCTTGATCAAGGATTGGCAGCCCGACGCCCTGGTGATCGGTGTGCCCTTCCATCCGGACGGAGCCGAGCACGAGATGACCCTGGCCGCGCGGCGCTTCGGGCGCCAGCTGAAGAGCCGTTTCCGCTTGCGCGTCTACGAGGTGGACGAGCGCTACACCAGCGTCGAGGCCGAGGGCCTGGGCGCCCGCGATGTGGACTCCACCTCGGCCGCCCTCATTCTTGAACAGTACTTCCGAGAGCATTCATGAGCACCTTACTCCTCGACGCCGAGGCCTTGTATGCCGACCTGCGCCAGGGCGTGCAGCGGCTGCTGGCCGCCCGCCCACAAGGCGGGATCGCCCTCGTGGGCATCTGGTCCGGCGGGGCCTGGCTGGTCGAACGCCTGGCCGCCGACCTGCAGCTGGACGCGCACGGCGTGATCTCCAGCTCCCTGCACCGCGACGACTTCGGCTCCAAGGGCATGAGCGCCAGCAGCGACCACACCCGCCTGCCCTTCGAGGTCAAGGATCGCCACATCCTGCTGGTGGACGACGTGCTCTATACCGGCCGCACCGTGCGCGCCGTGATCAACGAGCTCTTCGATTTCGGCCGCCCCGCCAGCGTGCAGCTGGCCGTGCTGGTGGACCGCGGCGGCCGCGAGCTGCCCATCGAGCCGGCCTTCTCAGCGGCCCGCGTCAACCTCGCCCCCGCGCAGCGACTGCGCCTGGCCAAGGATGAGGCCGGCCGCTTCAGCTTTGATGTCAAAGGAGCCTGAGCCCCATGCTGTCCAAGCGCAATCCCCAGCTGAACACGCACGGCGAGCTGGTGCACCTGCTCTCCATCGAGGGCCTGCCCCAGGCCGTCATCCACCAGATCCTGGACACCGCCGGCACCTTCCTCTCGGTCAATGACCGCGAGGTCAAGAAGGTGCCGCTGCTGCGCGGCAAGTCGGTGTTCAACCTCTTCTTCGAGAACAGCACCCGCACCCGCACCACCTTCGAGATCGCCGCCAAGCGGCTCTCGGCGGACGTGATCAATCTCGACATCGCCCGCAGCTCCACCGCCAAGGGCGAGACCCTGCTCGACACCGTGGCCAACCTCTCGGCCATGCATGCGGACATGTTCGTGGTGCGCCACAGCGAGAGCGGCGCGCCCTACCTGATCGCCCAGCACTGCGCGCCGCATGTGCACGTGGTCAACGCGGGCGACGGCCGGCATGCGCACCCCACGCAGGGGCTGTTGGACATGTACACCATCCGCCACTACAAGAAGGACTTCCGCAACCTGACCGTGGCCATCGTCGGCGACATCGTGCACTCGCGCGTGGCCCGCTCCGACATCCACGCGCTGAACATCCTCGGCGTGCCCGAGATCCGCGCCGTCGGCCCCAAGACCCTGGTGCCCGGCGACCTGCGCGAGATGGGCGTGCGCGTCTGCCACGACCTGGAGTCGGGCATCCGGGACGCCGACGTCATCATCATGCTGCGCCTGCAGAACGAGCGCATGAACGGCGCCATGCTGCCCAGCACGGGCGAGTTCTTCAAGAGCTTCGGCCTGACGCCCGAGAAGCTGCAGCTGGCCAAGCCCGACGCCATCGTCATGCACCCCGGCCCGATCAACCGCGGCGTGGAGATCGCCTCCGAGGTGGCCGACGGCCGGCAGAGCGTGATCCTGCCCCAGGTGACCTTCGGCATCGCGGTGCGCATGGCCGTGATGAGCATCCTGGCCGGCAACTGAGCGGAGAACAGCAAGTGAAGATCCTGATCAAGAACGGCCGCCTGGTGGACGCGGCTTCCGGGCTGGACCGCGTGGGAGACCTGGCCATCGCGACCGGCCGCATCGTCGCCGTGGGCGAGGTGCCGGCGGACTTCGACGCGCAGCGCGTGATCGATGCCACGGGCCTGGTCGTGGCCCCCGGCCTGGTGGACCTCTGCGCCCGGCTGCGCGAGCCCGGCCATGAGCATGAGGGCATGCTGGAGAGCGAACTCGCCGCGGCCGCCGCCGGTGGCGTGACCAGCCTCGTCTGCCCGCCGGACACCGACCCGGCGCTGGACGAGCCCGGCCTCGTCGAGATGCTCAAGTTCCGCGCCCGCAAGCTCAGCATGTGCCGGCTCTTCCCGCTGGGCGCGCTGACCCGCGGCTTGAAGGGCGAGCAGCTGACCGAGATGGCCGAGCTGACCGAGGCCGGCTGCGTGGGCTTCTCGCAGGCCGAGGTGCCCATCCAGAACACCCAGTTCCTGCAGCGCGCGCTGCAGTATGCGGCCACCTATGACTACACGGTCTGGCTGCACCCGCTGGACCCCTGGCTGTCCGGCGGCGTGGCCGCCAGCGGCGCGGTGGCCACGCGCCTGGGCCTGTCCGGCCTGCCGGTGACGGCCGAGACCATTGCGCTGCACACCGTCTTCGAGCTGATGCGCGCCACCGGGGCCCGCGTGCACCTGTGCCGGCTCTCCAGCAGCGCCGGCGTGGCCCTGCTGCGCGCGGCCAAGCAGGAAGGCCTGCCGGTGACGGCCGATGTGTCCATCAACTCGCTGTGCCTCAGCGATGTCGACATCGGCTACTTCAACACCGCCATGCGCGTGACGCCGCCGCTGCGCCAGGGCCGCGATCGCCAGGCCCTGCGTGCCGCGCTGGCCGACGGCACGATCGATGCGCTGGTGTCCGACCACATGCCCGTCGGCGCTGACGAAAAGAACGTGCCCTTCGCCGAGGCCACGCCCGGCGCCACCGGCCTGGAGCTGCTGCTCAGCGTGGCCCTGAAGTGGGCCGAGGACGAGCGGCTGCCGCTGTCCCGCGCGCTGGCCGTGGTCAGCAGCGAGCCGGTGCGGGTGCTGGGCAATGCGCTGGGCTCGCTGGCGGACAGCGCCGGCCGGCTGGTCGAAGGCGGCGTGGCCGACCTGTGCCTCTTCGATGCCGGTGCCCGCTGGGCCGTGGCGCCGGATCAGCTGGTGAGCCAGGGCAAGCACACGCCCTTCGCCTTCGAGATCAGCGGCTTCGAGCTGCCGGGCCGCGTCAAGGCCACCCTCGTGGCCGGCACCCTGGCCTACGAAGGCCGCTGAGGCGCATGCGAGCGCTGCTCGGGATCTGGCGCCTGCTGCGGCTGGCGCTGCATGTGCTGCATGGCCTGGCCATCGTGCAGCTGCGCTTTGGCAGCTACACGCCGGTGCAGCGCCAGGCGCGCGTGGCCTGGTGGTCCGGCAAGATGCTGCGCCTGCTGGGCATCGCCTTCAGCAGCCAGGGCCAGGCACGGCCCGGCGCCAAGCTGCTGGTGGCCAACCACGTGTCCTGGCTGGACATCGGCGCCGTGCATGCGCTGCTGCCCGAGGCGCGCTTCGTCTCCAAGGCCGACGTCAAGCACTGGCCGCTGGTCGGCACGCTGGTGACGGCGGTGGGGACGCTCTACATCGAGCGGGCCTCCAAGCGCGACGCGCTGCGCGTGGTGCACCAATGCGCCGAAGCGCTGCGGGCCGGCGACACCATCGCCTTCTTCCCCGAAGGCACGACCGGCCCCGGCCCCGAGCTGCTGCCCTTCCACGCCAATCTGCTGCAGGCCGCGATCGCGACCGAGCTGCCGGTCCAGCCCCTGGTGCTGCGCTGGCATGAGCCGGGCCAGCGCTTCAGTCGCAGCGCCCAGTTCGTCGGGGACACGACCCTGCTGCAAAGCCTCTGGCGCGTGGCCACGGCCCGGGGCCTGGCCATCGAGCTGCACATCCTGCCCGCGCTGGGCACCGTCCACGCGGACCGCCGCCTGCTGGCCGAGCACCTGCGCGAATTGATCGCCGCCAAGCTCGGCTGATGCGAGCCAGGGCTACCATCGAAGCATGAGCGCCCAAGCCTCCCAACTCCAGATCCGCCGCGTCGGCATCGACACCTGGCGCGAGAACGTGGCCTACCTGCACCGGGACTGCCCCGTGGTCCGCGCGGCGGGCTTCCAGGCCCTTTCCAAGGTCGAGATCCACGCCAACGGCTGCACCATCCAGGCGGTGCTCAACGTGGTGGACGACGAACGCATCGTGAAGCCCTGCGAGCTCGGCGTCAGCGAAGACGCCTTCGCGAGACTGGGCGTGGACGAAGGGCACGTGGCCAGCATCGCGCATGCGGAGCCGCCACACTCCATCGCGGCCCTGCACCGCAAGATCAGCGGCGACCGCCTGGGCCGCGAGGACTTGATGGGCATCATCCGCGACATCGCCGAGGCGCGCTATTCCAAGATCGAGCTGGCGGCCTTCGTGGTCGCGACCAACCAGGTCGAACTGGACCGTGAGGAGGTGCTGCACCTCACCGAGGCCATGATCGCCGTCGGCCGCCGGCTGGACTGGCACGCCCAGGTGGGCTCGGGACCGGTGGTGGACAAGCACTGCATCGGCGGCATCCCGGGCAATCGCACCTCCATGCTGGTCGTGCCCATCGTCGCCGCGCATGGCATGCTGTGCCCCAAGACCAGCTCGCGCGCGATCACCTCGCCGGCCGGCACGGCGGACACCATGGAGGTGCTGGCCCGCGTCGACCTGCCCTTCGACCGCCTGGTCGACATCGTGCGGAATCACCGCGCCTGCCTGGCCTGGGGCGGCACCGCCGACCTGTCTCCGGCGGACGACATCCTCATAAGCGTCGAGCGCCCGCTGTCCATCGATTCGCCGGGCCAGATGGTGGCTTCCATCCTGTCCAAGAAGATCGCCGCGGGGTCCACGCACCTGGTGCTGGACATCCCGGTCGGCGAGAGCGCCAAGGTGCGTTCGATGGCTGATGCGCACCGCCTCAAGAAACTCTTCGAGTACGTGGCCGGGCATCTGCGCCTGCAGCTGGATGTGGTGATCAGCGACGGCCGCCAGCCCATCGGCCGCGGCATCGGGCCGGTGCTGGAAGCGCGGGACGTGATGCAGGTGCTGCGCGGCGATCCCGACGCCCCGCACGACCTGCGCCAGAAGGCGCTGCGCCTGGCCGGCCGCATGATCGAGTTCGACCCCGACGTGCGCGGCGGCCAGGGCTACCAGATCGCTCGCGACATCCTGGAGTCCGGCCGCGCCCTGGCCCAGATGGAAGCCATCATCGAGGCCCAGGGGCGCCGCACCGAGCCGCCGCCGCTGGGTGTGCTCAGCGCCGAGGTGCTGGCCGCGCAGGACGGCGTGGTGCTGGCGCTGGACAATCTGCACATCGCCCGCATTGCACGCCTGGCCGGTGCGCCGCAGGTCCCTGGCGCGGGCCTGGACCTGCTCAAGAAGCTGGGCGACACGGTGCGGGCCGGCGAACCGCTGTACCGCATCCACGCCCAGTACCCGACGGACCTGCAGTTCGCGCAGGAGCTGGCCGCCCGCGACAGCGGCTGCCGCCTGGGCAGCGCGGCCGACTGGACCCAGGCCTCGCACGCCGCGGGCTTCTTCTCCCTTTGAATTGTCTTTTCATGGCTCAAGACCTGACCCTGTTGCTGGCCTTCGAGGACGAAGCGCCGCTGGCTCGTGAACTGGCTGCGGCCCTGGGCCTGCGCCTGGACTTCGTGCGCCGCCACCGCTTTCCCGATGGCGAGCTGCGCCTGGTGCTGCCCAAGCCCCTGCCGGAAGACGTCATCCTGCTGCGCGGTTTGCAGCAGCCCAACGAGAAGATGGTGGAGCTGCTGATCGGCGCGCCTGCCGCGCGCGAGCTGGGTGCGAAGCGGCTGGTGCTGGTCTCGCCCTATCTGGCCTATATGCGCCAGGACATGGAGTTCACGCCCGGCGAGGCCGTCAGCCAGCGCCATGTTGCGCGCTGGCTGGCCCAGCTCTTTGACCGCGTGATCACGCTGGACCCGCACCTGCACCGCATCGCCAGCCTGGACGAGGTGATGCCGCCGGGCGTGGGCGTGGCCCTGTCGGTGGCGCCGGTGCTGGGCGCCTGGATTGCCCGGCATGTGCCGGGGGCGCTGCTGATCGGCCCGGACGAGGAATCCGGCCAGTGGGTGCGCGAGGCGGCACAGGCCGGCGGGCTTGAACATGCGGTGGGCCGCAAGCTGCGCGAGGGCGACCACCAGGTGCGCCTGGCCCTGCCCGAGGTCGAGGTGAAGGGGCGGCCGGTGGTGCTGCTGGACGACATGGCCTCGACCGGCCGCACCTTGATCGGTGCCGCCGAGCAGCTGCTGGCGCGCGGCGCGGCCTCGGTCGACGTCGCGGTGACGCATGCGCTCTTCAACGGCGACGCGCTGCCGGCGCTGAAGGCCGCGGGTGTGCGGCATGTCTGGAGCAGCAATGCGGTGCCGCATGAGAGCAATGCGGTGAGTGTGGTGCCGTTGTTGAAGCACGCATTGGTGGAGGTGTTGGCCCCTCGCCCAGCCGCGCGGCGCTGAACGCGCGCTTGGCTGGTCGGTCCCCCGAGGGGACGGAATGGCTTGCGGCATTGAGCCGCCAGTCATTCCACGCAGGCCGGCTTGGGGCGGCCCGGCGCTCGGCCCCTGGGGCTGGCGCCCCTTGCCCCCGCCTTGGATCTCAGGCGAGGATGCGTGGTTCGCGGCAGTGGGCCGCCAGTCATTCCAGGCGGGCCGGCGGGGCTGTTGGCCCCTCGCCCAGCCGCGCGGCGCTGAACGCGCGCTTGGCTGGTCGGTCCCCCGAGGGGACGGAATGGCTTGCGGCATTGAGCCGCCAGTCATTCCACGCAGGCCGGCTTGGGGCGGCCCGGCGCTCGGCCCCTGGGGCTGGCGCCCCTTGCCCCCGCCTTGGATCTCAGGCGTGGATGTATGGTTCGCGGGCCGGCCCCGGGGAGGCTCAGGTGTTGAGCCAGGGGTGGGCCCAGGCCAGGCCTTCGCGGGTGCCGGCGGCGGGGCGGTACTCGCAGCCGACGTGGCCGGTGTAGCCCCAGTCGTCCAGGGCCTGCAGAAGAGCCTCGACGCGCAGTTCGCCGCGGTCGGGTTCGTGGCGCTCGGGGGCGCCGGCGATTTGCACATGGCCGAGGCGGCCGCGGTCGAAGGCCTGGCGCAGCTTGTTCAGCACCTCGCCTTCGCTGCGCTGGCAATGGTAGGCGTCGAACTGCAGCAGCACGCGCTCATCGTTGAGCAGGTCCAGCAGGGCATGGGCCTGCGCCTGGCTGTGCAGGAAATAGCCGGGCATGTCCAGGGGATTGATGGGCTCGATGCACAGGCGCAGCGGTTCGCCGCCCACTTGCTCGGCCGCCCAGCGCAGCTGCTCGAGATAGCAGGCCTGCGCGGCCTCGAGAGAGGCGGGCTGAGTGGAGGACTGCGTGGCGGACTGGGCCGGGATGCCGGCCATCACATGCAAGCGCTGCGTGCCAGTGCAGTAGGCGTAGTCCAGGGCCTGGAGCAGGCCGCTGCGGAACTCGTCCCGACGCCCGGGCAGGCAGGCCAGCCCGCGCTCGCCGGCGGCCCAGTCGCCCGCCGGTGCGTTGAACAGGGCCAGGCACAGGCCCAGATCGCGCAGGCGTGCAGCCAATAAGGGCGCGGGCTCGGCGTAGGGGAAGAGCAGCTCGCAGGCCCGAAAGCCGTCCGCACGCGCGGCAGCCCAGCGTGCACTGGCGGACAGCTCCTGGTAGAGGAAGCTGAGGTTGGCGGCAAGGGTGGGCATGGGAAGCAACAGCGGAAACGACAGGGGACACGACAGCGGAAGCGGTCAGGCTGGGCGGGCCGCTGGCGGACTTCCGACGCATGCTGCGAAAAGCCGTGGCGCCTCGGAAACGAAAAAGGCGAGCAGTTCGCTCGCCTTTGCTTGCCGGATGGAGATCATCGGGCGTAGCGGTCTTGAATCCGCAGGGTCAAATCCGCAGGGTCAGGCCTTGCCCTGGCTGGCCACCGCCGCTGCCGCCTTGGCAGCCGCCTCGGCGTCACCCAGGTAATAGCGCTTGATGGGCTTGAGATCGGCCCCCAGCTCATAGACCAGCGGGATGCCGTTGGGGATGTTCACGCCCACGATGGCGTCGTCGGCGATGTCGTCGAGGTACTTGACCAGGGCGCGGATGCTGTTGCCGTGTGCCGCAATCACCACACGCTTGCCGGCCTTGATCGCCGGTGCGATGCTGTCATTCCAGACGGGCAGCACGCGGGCCACCGTGTCCTTCAGGCATTCCGTGAGGGGCACTTCCTCGGGCTTGAGCCGGGCATAGCGCACATCGCTGCGCTCGCTGCGGGGGTCATTGGCCTCCAGCGGCGGCGGCGGGGTGTCGTAGCTGCGGCGCCAGACCAGCACCTGCTCGTCGCCGTATTGCTTGGCCATGTCGGCCTTGTTGAGACCTTGCAGCGCGCCGTAATGGCGCTCATTGAGGCGCCAACTGTGGACAACAGGCAACCAAGTTCGATCCATTTGATCCAGACAATGCCAAAGCGTCCAAACTGCACGCTTGAGCACCGACGTGTAAGCCACGTCGAAGTCCAGCCCGGCATCCTTGATCAAACGGCCGGCCTGCTTGGCCTGTTCCACACCGGTGGGGGTCAGGTCAACATCGGTCCAGCCGGTGAAGCGATTTTCCAGATTCCAGGTGGATTCACCATGGCGGATGAGAACGAGCTTGTACATGGGCTTTTCGGTTCCGTGAAAGGGCGGCGGGCAGCTTGCGGCTGGCGACAGGCCAGTGCGGCAGCCGGCGGCACGGCCCGGATTCTATCGAGCCCTGCCCAGACCCGGACTTTCCTAAAGATTGCGGCTGGCTTGCCGAAAGCCAGGGACATCCCTTGCGCGGCCCGTCCTTTGCTGGACCGGCCGTTTTTAGTTTCATACCAAAGGAGACCTTAATGATGGCTCTGAAAACACGTCGACTGGCGCCGTTGGCGCTGGCTGCGCTGGCCGCCACGGCCCAGGCGCAGTCGGACGCCCCCTCCATGTTCAGCTTTTCTGGCTTTGCCACTCTGGGACTCGTCGGCACCAATACCAACGACGCCCAGTACGCCATCAACGGCCAGATGCGCGGGGCAGACAAGACCTGGAGCGGCGAGGTCGACAGCAAGCTGGGCCTGCAGGGCACGGCCAAGTTCTCGTCGATGTTCTCAGCCACCGTGCAGGTGCTCAGCAAGCAGAACGGCGATGGCAACTTCAACCCAGGGCTGGAATGGGCCTTTGCCAAGGCCCAGCTGAGCCCGGGCGTGTCGGTGCGCGTGGGGCGCATGGGCGGACCCTTCTTTGCCGTGTCCGACTTCCGCGACGTAGGCTACGCCAACACCTGGGTCCGCCCGCCGCTGGACGTCTACGGCCAGGTGCCCTTCAGCAGCTTCGACGGCGCGGATGTGAACTTCCAGACCTCCACGCCCGTGGGAACCTGGAGCGTCCAGGTCTTCGGCGGACAGGGCAAGACCGTGGTGGCCGGGACTGATGTTGACCTGAAGAAGGCCAAGGGCTTCAACACCACGCTGGAAATGGACAACGGGCTGAGCCTGCGCCTCGGCCACGTGGACGGACGACTGACGGCGCACACGACCACGCTCGCCGGCCTGGTCGCCACGATCCGCAAGACGCCGTTCACCAGCACGGCCGACGCGCTCGACCCCACGGACAAGAAGGCCTCCTTCACGGGCGTGGGGATCAACTGGGACAGCGGCGACTGGCTCGTCATGACCGAGTACACGCAAAGGCGCACGGACTCCTATGTGCCGGACACCAACGCCTGGTTCGTCACCGTGGGCCATCGCATGGGCAAGTACACGCCCTACGTGACCGTCTCGGAGCTCAAGCAGGTCGACGCCAACGTCGTCAACACCATCCAGCCGCTGACACCGGGGCTGGCGCAGCTGAAGGCGGGGGTCGACGGCTTCCTGGCCGGGCAGTACCGCTCGCAGAAGACCTGGGCCCTGGGCCTGCGCTGGGATGCCATGCGCAATGTGGCGGTGAAGGCGCAGTTCGACCGGGTCAAGCCCAATGGGCCGGGCTTCTTCATCAATACGCAGCCTGGCTTCGGCTCGGGTGGCTCGGTCAACGTCTACAGCATCGCTGTGGACACCGTGTTCTGAGGAGGCCGACCATGCGCATGCAACAAGTTCTGATCGCGCTGGCCCTGCTTGGCAGCAGCATCGCCGCTCAGGCCCAGGTCGCCGTGGTGGTGAATCCCAAGAGCCCGACGGCCAGCATGACGGCCGAGCAGGTGTCCAACATCTTCCTGGGCAAGAGCAATACGCTGCCCAGCGGCGCCGCTGCGGCGCCCGTGGACCAACCTGAAAGCGCGGCCATCCGCGAGACCTTCTACACCAAGGTCACCGGCAAGAGCGGCGCCCAGGTCAAGGCGGCCTGGTCACGCCTCGTCTTCTCCGGCAAGGCCACGCCGCCCAAGGAAGTGGGCAGTTCTGCCGAAGTGAAGAAGTTCGTGGCCGGGAACCCCGACGGCATCGGTTATATCGAGAAGTCGGCCGTCGATGGCAGCGTCAAGGTGGTGCTGACCGTCGATTGAGCCCGTGATGAAAACCGGGCGGGGCAGGCGCTTCGCCCGGCGAGCAAGGAGTTGGACATGAATGTCAAGACCCGGATCTGGCTGTTGCCGGTGCTGGCTGCCGTGATCTTCGCGATCGGGATCGCCGTCGTGCTGGCGTTCTCGGCGCGGACCTCGGGCGCCATCCATGCCATCGGCGATGTGCATGCGCCCTACCTGGACGCCACCAATCAGTTCGCCTCGCAGTTGGAGGCCTTGGGGGCCACCATCCAGAGCGCCGTGGCCGAAGGCGAGAAGAAGCGGCTGGACGAAGCCAACGAGCGTGCCTCCGCGATGCGCAAGACCCTGGCCACGATCAAGGCCATCGAAGGCCGGGCGGACACCGCCGCCAAGCTGGCCAGCAGCTTCGAGGCCTATTACGCCGCAGCCTCCGATACGGCCCAGCTGTTCCTGGGCATCAAGCAGGGTGACCAGGCCGGCGCCATCCCGAAGATGCAGGGCGCGCTGAAGGATCTGGAAACGGTGCTGGGCAAGGCGCGCGCCGAAGCTCGCGAAAGCTTCGACGACGGCCTGCGTGCCGCCAGCTCCGGGGTGTCCGCCAGCCTCAGCGCCATCGTGGTGAGTGGCCTGGTGGTGGTGGTGTGCCTGGGCGTCGGCTCCTACCTCGTGATTGGCAGCGTCTGGCGCCAGCTGGGCGGCGAGCCCGAGTATGCGCGCGACGTGATGCGGCAGATGGCTGAAGGCGACCTGTCCCAGGACATCCAGGTCAGCCCGGGGGCCGACAGCAGTCTGCTGGCAGCCGTGCGCGACATGTCGCACGGCCTGGCGAGCATCGTGGCCAATGTGCGCACGGGCACCGACTCCATGACCGTGGCCTCGCGCGAGATCGCCGTGGGCAATCATGACCTCTCGGTGCGCACGGAGAAGCAGGCCACCTCGCTGGAGCAGACGTCCTCCAATATGCAGACCCTCACCGAGACCGTGCGGCAAAGCGCCGACGCGGCCTCGCAGGCCAACCAGTTGGCGGGCTCGGCGGCCGCGGTGGCGCAAAAGGGTGGCGCCGTGGTCAGCCAGGTGGTGACCACCATGGACGAGATCAATGCCAGCTCCAAGAAGATCAACGACATCATCGGCGTGATCGACGGCATCGCCTTCCAGACCAACATCCTGGCCTTGAATGCGGCGGTGGAAGCCGCGCGGGCGGGCGAGCAGGGCCGCGGCTTCGCGGTGGTGGCTGGCGAGGTGCGCAGCCTGGCCCAGCGCAGCGCCGAGGCGGCCAAGGAGATCAAGGCGCTGATCGGCGCCAGCGTGGACAAGGTCGAGTCTGGCAGCCGCCTGGTGCAGGATGCCGGCGCAACCATGAGCGAGATCGTGGCCAGCGTGCAGCGGGTCTCGGACATCATCGGCGAGATCACTGCGGCGGCCAGTGAGCAAAGCCAGGGCATCTCGCAGGTGAATCAGTCGGTGAGCCAGCTGGACCAGATGACGCAGCAGAACGCGGCCCTGGTCGAGCAGGCCGCCGCTGCGGCCAGCAGCCTCGAACAGCAGGCAAAGGCCTTGCAGACGGCGGTGTCCACCTTCAAGCTGGGATAGGGCTGTGGGTGGGGCTTCCTATAATCCCCCACCCCTTCCCATCGAGGCCTTGAATTGAAATTCCTGATCGACAACTGGTATCTGGTCCTGGCAGCCCTCGTTTCCGGCGGCTTGTTGCTGCGCTCCGCCCTGCAGGGCGCTGGTGCCGGGCAGGTCACCCCGAGCGAGGCCGTGCGCCTGGTCAATCGTGAGAAGGGTGTGCTGATCGACGTCTGCGAGCCGGCCGAGTTCGCGGCCGGCCATGCCAGCGGCGCCCGCAACATTCCGCTGGGCAGCCTCGAGGCCAGCAAGGAACTGCCGGGCAACAAGACCCTGCCCCTCGTGTTGCTGTGCCAGAGCGGCGCACGCGCCAGCCGCGCTGCTGGCATGCTGCGCAAGGCGGGCTATGGCAATGTGCTGGTGCTCGCCGGTGGGCTGAAGGCCTGGCGCGAGGCCAACCTGCCCATCGAGAAGGCCTGAGCTTTTGTTTCCCTTGTCGCGCAGCGAAGTATCCGAGAGTCCGGCCATGAGCCTTGTGAAGATGTACACCACCCAGGTCTGCCCCTTTTGCGTGCGGGCCAAGGCCTTGCTGAAGCAGCGCGGCGTCGAGCAGATCGAAGAAATCCGCGTGGACCTGGACCCCGTACAGCGCGACGCGATGATGGCCCTGACCGGCCGGCGCACCGTGCCGCAGATCTTCATCGGCCAGACCCACGTGGGCGGCTGCGATGAGCTGGTCGCCCTGGATCAGCGCGGTGGCCTGATGCCGCTGCTGCAGCAGGCCGCCTGAGCTGCCCCGGCGCTGGCCACAGGCCCCTTCATGGGGCCTTCTTGAGCCAATTCAAGAGCGGGCAATTCCGCTCCCGGCGCCTTGGCGGGCCTGGGTGATAATCCGCCCCGTCTGCTTGGCGGCCCAGGGTTTGCCGGGCATCTATCCACACCAGCGACCCACAGCAAAGAGATCATCATGGCCGACGAGCAACTGACTCCTGTCTTCAATATTCAGCGCATGTACCTGAAGGACCTGTCGCTGGAGCAGCCCAATTCCCCGCAGATCCTGACCGAGCAAGGCCAGCCCCAGGTGGACATCAACCTGACCCTGGCCGCCGAACCCGTCGCTGAAGGCATCTTCGAAGTCAGCGTGACCGCGACCGTGACCACCAAGGTCGCCGAGCGCACCCTGTTCCTGATCGAGGCCAAGCAGGCCGGCATCTTCGAGATCCGCAACCTGCCGGAAGAGCAGATCGAAGGCATCCTGGGCATCGTCTGCCCGCAGATGATCTACCCCTACCTGCGCGCCGTGGTGTCGGACGTCTGCACCCGCGCCGGCTTCCCGCCCGTGCTGCTGACCGAAGTGAACTTCCAGGCCATGTTCGAAGCCCGCCAGCAGGCTCAGGCCGAAGCGCCGGCTCCCGAAGCCCTGAACTGAGCCATCCTGGCATGATCAGGCCCTCGGGCCTGGTCCGGGAGCTTCGGTGCCATTCGGGCCTGGCTCCCTGTCCATTGCACGCCACCGCGAGGTGGCGTCGTCACTTCTGAACCCGGCGGCCCTCGGGCGCCGTTTGGCTGGCAACGCGATGAAGATCAGCATTTTGGGAGCCGGTGCCTGGGGCACCGCACTGGCCATTCAGGCCGCCGCGCGGCATGAGGTGCTGCTGTGGGCCCGCGACGCGGCCCAGGTCGCCGACATGCAGTCCTGCGGCAGCAACGAACGCTACCTGCCCGGGGTCGCACTGCCTGCGGGCCTGTGCCTGCAAAGCCACCTCGACACGGCACTGGCGCATGCGCAAGGCGGCCTGATCATCGTTGCCACGCCCATGGCCGCCTTGCGAGGCATGCTGCAGAACATGCCGGCCGGCGCCTGCGTGATGTGGCTGTGCAAAGGATTCGAGGCTGGCACCGGCCTCCTGGGGCATGAGATCGCCCGGGAGGTGCGGCCTGATCTGCGGGTGGGCATTCTGTCGGGCCCGAGCTTTGCGCAGGAAGTCGCTGCGGGTCAGCCCACGGCCCTGGTCTCGGCCAGCGAGGACGATGAACTGGCGCAGCTGGGCGTGCAGGCCTTCCATGGCGAGCGCCTGCGCGTCTACAGCTCCAGCGACCCGGTGGGCGTGGAGGTGGGCGGGGCGGTCAAGAACGTGATGGCCATCGCCGTGGGCATTGCCGACGGCCTGCGCCAGCGCGCCGAGGCCGATGGCCAGCCCGAACTGGCGCCGGGCCTCAATGCGCGGGCGGCCCTGATCACCCGCGGCCTGGCCGAGATGCTGCGCCTGGGCCTGGCGCTGGGCGCCCGCACCGAGACCTTCATGGGCCTGTCCGGCATGGGCGACCTGGTGCTGACCGCCACCGGCGATCTCTCGCGCAACCGGCGCGTGGGCCTGCTGCTGGCGCAAGACCTGGCCCTGGCCGACATCCTCCATCAGCTGGGCCATGTGGCCGAGGGCGTCTACAGCGCACCCACGGTGCTGGCCCGCGCCCGCGCCAAGGGCGTGGACATGCCCATCACCGAAGCCGTGGTCGCCGTGCTGGAAGGGCGCCTGAGCCCTCGTGTCAGTGTGGACCTGCTGATGGGGCGCCAGGCGCGCGCCGAGCACTGAACCGCTGGAGCCCCGCATGCTGCGTCGCCGCGACTGCATCGGTGTTCTTGCCAGCCTGACCGGCCCGCTGCTGCTGCCGTGCGCCGCCCGGGCTGCGGGCGTGTCGGACTGGCCCTCGCGGCCGCTCAAGCTCATCGTGCCCTTTCCGCCGGGCAGTTCGCCGGACCTCATCGCCCGTGCCCTGGCCGACGGCCTGCGACCCCAGCTCGGTCAGCCCGTGCTGGTGGAAAACAAGCCCGGCGCTGGCGGCCTCATCGGCACCGGCTTGGCGGCCCATGCGGCACCGGACGGCTACACCTGGCTGCTGACCATCCAGGGCCCGCTGACGACCGCGGACCTGCTCAGCAAGAAGCCCGGCTACGACGCGAGGAAAGACCTGACCCCCGTCAGCCTGATTGCATCCTCGCCCAATGTGCTGCTGGTCTCGCCGTCGCTGGGGGTGTCTACGCTGCAGGCGTTCCTGCAGTTGCTGCGCAGTCGGCGCGAGGGGATCAACTATGGCTCCGTGGGCCTGGGAAGCGCCTCGCACCTGGCCATGGAGGATCTGGCCTCCCGCGCGGGCGTGAGCTTGAACCACGTGCCTTATGGCGGCTTTGCGCAGGTGCTGCAGGCCCTGCTGAGCGGTGAGATCCACGCGGCCTTCATGGTGCCGGGCATGGCCCTGGGCGCCTTGGCGGCGGGCAAGCTGCGCGCCCTGGGGCTCAGCAGCGGCGTGCGCAGCACCAGCTGGCCCGAGCTGCCGACCCTGGCCGAGCAGGGCCTGAAGGACTTCGTGGCGCTGTCCTGGCAGGGGCTGCTGGCGCCGGCCGGCACGCCGCAGGCCATGGTGGATCGCATGGCAGGGCTGGTCAGCGCGCTCGTGCGCAGCCCGGCCTTTCGCGAGCGCCTGCTGGCCCAGCATTTCAATGCCATCGGCTCCGCGCCGGAAGGGCTGAGCCTGCAGATGCGCGAGGACCGCGAGCGTTGGGGCCGCGTGATCCAGCGCCTGAGGCTGAAGCCGGAATAGAACGGCTGCCGCTCAGGTGCCGCCTGCGTAGCCCAGCTGGCGCCAGGCGTCGAAGACGGCCACGGCCACCGCATTGCTGAGGTTCAGGCTGCGCTGCCCGGGTCGCATGGGCAGGCGCAGGCGCTGCTCGGGCGGGAAGCTGTCGCGCAGCGGCGCGGGCAGGCCGGCGGTCTCGGAGCCGAAGACCAGCCAGTCGCCCGCCTGCCACTGCTGCGTGGGCAGCAGTCGGCTGCCGCGCGTGGTGAAGGCGAAGAGCCGGTCCGGTGCGGGCTGCTCGGCGGCCAGGAAGCTGGACCAGTCGGCATGGCGCTTCAGCCGGGTGTACTCGTGGTAGTCCAGCCCGGCGCGCTGCAGCAGGCGGTCTTCCATGGAAAAGCCCAGGGGCTCGATCAGGTGCAGCTCGCAGCCGGTGTTGGCGGCCAGGCGGATCACATTGCCCGTGTTGGGCGGGATTTCGGGGTGGACCAGGACGATGCGGAACATGGTGCGCAGTCTAGGGCCTCTCCGCGGCGCTGGCCCACCGTGTCGCGTTCAGCCGGCCCGCATCAGCGCCCAGCCCCAGACCTCGGCGGCGCCGGCGCGCTTGAGCGTTGCCGCGACTTCGTTGAGGGTGACGCCGGTGGTCATCACGTCATCGACGACGGCCACGCAGGCGCCGCGGATCCGGGGCGCCGCACCGGGGGCGAGCAGGAAGGCTCCGCGCACATGATGGCGCCGCGCCGCGGCGTCCAGGCGCGACTGCGGGGCTCCCGGCAGGCGGATCAGCAGGCGGGGCACATAGGGCAGCCGCAACGGGCCGGCCAGACGTCGGGCGAGTTCATGGCCCTGGTCATAGCCTCGCTCGCGCAGGCGTTGGGCTGACAGGGGCACGCAGCACAGCAGCGTCGGACGGGCGCGGCCCTGCAATGCGTCGGCCATCAGCGCAGCCAGCGGCCGGGCCAGCTGCGGCTGGGCATTGAACTTGAAGTCCAGCAGCAGGCGGTCCCAGGGATGGCGGTAGCTCAGGGTGGCGACACAGCGATCCAGGGACGGCGGCTGGCGCAGGCAGGCGGGGCAGTGCGGGCCGCTGCCCGCCTGCAAGGGCAGGGCGCAGCGCTCGCAGGCTGGCGCGTGGCCAGCCTGCCGCAAGGAGAGCGCCAGACAGTCCGGGCAGATCCGCTGCCGGCTCCACTGACGGCACAGCAGGCACTGCCCGCCCGGGCCCTGCCACAGGGGCGAGAGCCAGTCTTTGGCGCGGGTCCAGGCGGTGGCGGGCATGGCTCAATATACTGAGGCCGATGAACGACTCCGCGCGCCCCGTCCCCCATCAGATTGATGCCCAGGCCCTGCAGCGGCAGCTGCGCCGCCTGGCCAGCCGGGACGAGGCTCCCTGGTTGCACGCCGAGGTGGCGCGCCGCATGGCCGAGCGCCTGGACTTCATCAAACTCAAGCCGACGGACTACCTGGACTGGGCGCCCAGCCTGGGCGACAGCCAGGCCGCGCTGCAGGCGGCCTATCCGGCCGCGCGTGCCTGGTGGCTGGAGCCGACGCCCGCCCTGCACCAGCGTGCCGAGGCTCGCCAGCAAAAGACCTGGTGGCGCAAGTTGCTGAAGGGACCGGGGCCGCAGCTCGCCCAGGGCGGCGAGACGGTGCAGATGCTCTGGGCCAACATGGCCCTGCACGCGGCACCGGACAAGCCGGCCCTGCTCAAGACCTGGCACCAACTGCTGGCGGTCGACGGCTTCCTGATGTTCTCCTGCCTGGGGCCGGACAGTCTGGTGGAGCTGGTGCGCCTCTATGAGTCCCTGGGCTGGGGGCGTCCGCTGCCGGCCTGGGTGGACATGCACGACCTGGGCGACATGATGGTGGAGGCCGGTTTTGCCGACCCCGTGATGGACCAGGAGCGCCTGCGTCTGACCTGGACGGACCCGGTGAAGCTCCTGGCCGACCTGCGCGCGCTGGGCGGCAATGTGGCGCCGGGGCGCTTCCAGGGCTTGCGCACGCCGCGCTGGCGCGAGCGCTTGCTGGCCGCGCTGGACGGCCTGCGCGGGCCGGACGGCCTGATCACGCTGACCCTGGAACTGGTCTATGGCCATGCCTTCAAGCCCCTGCCACGGCCCCGCGTGAGTGAAGAGACCCGCGTCAGCCTGGACGACATGCGCCGCATGGTGCACCGCCCAGGCAAGAACTGACCCCCACATCCAGCCAGTGCGGTGCCTCGATGGCGGGCCTGTCTACAGGGTAAACAGGCAGGCGATGGCGACGCACAAAGACCACATGGCCTCAGGGTGCCTGGGCTAAAATCCCGCGGTTTTCTGAGGCCAAATCCCTTTCATCCTAGGGTATTTACCGGGCCTTCGCTTTGCGTCAGGTCAACAGGTGGGGCAGTTTGCGACAGTTCGAGCCGTCGCTCCTGCGTCAATGCGGTGCAGCGGGCTTATTGCAGCACCGGTCCTTCCTGATGAGCTGAGGCCGTGCGCGGGTGTCGATGCGGGTGCCAGGACTTGCCTGGCGATGCATGCTAGGGCGAGCAAGGGCGGGCGTCAGAAGCGGTAGGTTTGTCGAGCCGGTCGGGTCATGGCTGTTTCACAGCGGTCCATGGCGGCTGGCGGGAAGGACGCAAGGGCGGATGCGCGGACCTCAGGGGGGCGTGCATCGGCTTGTCGGATCGATTGGAGACAGAAGTGACGACCATGAAGATGATGAACGCAGCGCTGCGCCAGACGGGGCGGGCCTGCAGCCGCTTCAGCCTGGTACTGGGCGCGACGCTGGCCAGCCATGCCGCGTTGGCGAACCCCGTCAAGGACCTGCCGGGCGGCCCGGCGGTCAACCAGCTGAACCTGCACCCGCCGGTCACCCGCATCGCCAGCGAGCAGATGTGGCTGCACAACATGATGCTGGTCATCTGCCTGGGCATCTTCATCGCGGTCTTCGGGGTGATGTTCTATTCCATCATCAAGCACCGCAAGTCCAAGGGCGCCGTGCCCGCGAACTTCCACGAAAGCGTCAAGGTCGAGATCGCCTGGACCGTCGTGCCCTTCATCATCGTGATCCTGATGGCCCTGCCGGCGACCAAGGTCGTGGTCGCCATGAAGGACACCACCAATGCCGACCTCACCATCAAGGCCACCGGCTACCAGTGGAAGTGGGGCTATGACTACCTGAAGGGCGAGGGCGAGGGCATCGGCTTCGTCTCCACCCTGGACGTGGGCCATCGCAATGCCTCCGACTCCGGCAAGCCCGAAGCCGTGGACGACTACCTGCTGCGCGTGGACAACCCGCTGGTCGTGCCCGTCGGCAAGAAGGTGCGCATCATCACCACCGCCAACGACGTGATCCACGCCTGGATGGTGCCGGCATTCGGCGTCAAGCAGGACGCCATCCCCGGCTTCGTGCGCGACACCTGGTTCAAGGCCGAGAAGACCGGCGACTTCTACGGCCAGTGCGCCGAGCTCTGCGGCAAGGAGCACGCCTACATGCCCATCCACGTGAAGGTGCTGTCCGCCGAGGACTACAGCAAGTGGGTCGAGGGCAAGAAGAAGGAAATGGCCGCCAAGGCGGATGATCCTTCCAAGGTCTGGAAGCTCGAAGAGCTGGTCGCCCGCGGCGAGAAGGTCTACAGCGCCAACTGCGCCGCCTGCCACAAGGCCGACGGCAAGGGCGCCGGCCCGATCAAGGCCCTGGACGGCTCGCCCGTCGTGCTGTCCGACAAGCACGAGGACCAGATGCAGGTCGTGATGAACGGCCGCCTGGACAAGGGCATGCCCGGCTGGAAGCAGCTGAGCGACACCGAAATCGCCGCCGTGATCACCTACACCAAGAACAGCTGGTCCAACAAGACCGGTCAGATCGTGCAGCCGGCCGAGATCGTGGCCGCGCGCAAGTGATGGTTTGAACGTCAAGGAACAGAGGAATCAACATGAGTGCAGTGCTTGACCCCCACGGTCATGACGTTCATGCCCACGGGCACGATCACCACGACGACCACCATGCGCCCACCGGCTGGCGCCGCTGGGTGTTCGCCACCAACCACAAGGACATCGGGACCCTGTACCTGCTGTTCGCCTTCACGATGCTGATGATCGGCGGCGTGCTGGCCCTGTGCATCCGCGCCGAGCTGTTCCAGCCGGGCCTGCAGTTCTTCAACCCCGAGCTGTTCAACCAGTTCACGACCATGCACGGTCTGATCATGGTGTTCGGCGCGATCATGCCGGCCTTCGTGGGCTTCGCGAACTGGATGATCCCGCTGCAGATCGGCGCCTCGGACATGGCCTTCGCGCGGATGAACAACTTCAGCTTCTGGCTGATGATCCCGGCCGCCATCATGCTGGTCGCGTCCTTCTTCATGCCCGGCGGCGCCCCGGCCGCGGGCTGGACGCTGTATGCGCCGCTGACGCTGCAGATGGGGCCCTCCATGGATGCCGGCATCTTTGCGATGCACATCCTGGGCGCCTCGTCCATCATGGGCTCGATCAACATCATCGTGACCATCCTGAACATGCGCGCGCCCGGCATGACGCTGATGAAGATGCCCATGTTCGCCTGGACCTGGCTGATCACGGCCTATCTGCTGATCGCCGTGATGCCCGTGCTGGCCGGCGCCATCACCATGACGCTGACGGACCGCCACTTTGGCACCAGCTTCTTCAGCCCCGCCGGCGGCGGCGACCCGGTGATGTACCAGCACATCTTCTGGTTCTTCGGCCACCCCGAGGTCTACATCATGATCCTGCCGGCCTTCGGCATCGTGAGCCAGATCGTCCCGGCCTTCGCCCGCAAGAAGCTGTTCGGCTACGCCTCCATGGTGTACGCCACGGCCTCGATCGCCATCCTGTCCTTCATCGTGTGGGCCCACCACATGTTCGCCACCGGCATGCCGGTGACGGGCCAGCTCTTCTTCATGTACGCCACGATGCTGATCGCCGTGCCCACGGGCGTGAAGATCTTCAACTGGCTGGCCACCATGTGGCGCGGTTCGATGACCTTCGAGACCCCGATGCTGTGGGCCGTGGGCTTCATCTTCGTGTTCACGATGGGCGGCTTCACCGGCCTGATCTGCGCGATGGCGCCGATCGACATCCAGATCCAGGACACCTACTACGTCGTCGCCCACTTCCACTACGTGCTGGTGGCCGGCTCGCTGTACGCGCTGTTCGCCGGCGTGTACTACTGGGGCCCGAAGTGGTCCGGCGTGATGATCTCGGAGACGCGCGGCAAGATCCACTTCTGGGGCTCGCTGATCTTCTTCAACATCACCTTCTTCCCCATGCACTTCCTGGGTCTGGCCGGCATGCCGCGTCGCTACGCCGACTACCCCATGCAGTTCACCGACTTCAACATGGTCGCCTCCGTCGGCGCCTTCGGCTTCGGCCTGATGCAGGTCTACTTCTTCTTTGCCGTCGCGCTGCCCATGATGCGCGGCAAGGGTGAGAAGGCCCCGCAGAAGCCCTGGGAAGCCGCAGAAGGCCTGGAGTGGGAAGTGCCGTCGCCGGCCCCCTTCCACACCTTCGAGAACCCGCCCAAGCTGGATGCCAGCGCCACCAAGGTGATCGGCTGAAGGACGCGCCATGAGCAGCACGCCTGAGCAACGCAAGGCCAACCGCCGCCTGGGCCTGATCCTGGCCTCGGTCGCGATCACCTTCATGGTCGGCTTCATCGTCAAGATGAGCTGGCTGGGGCACTGAGGCCGTCATGAGCGACCAGCGCTGGCAACTCGCCCATCTCCTGCGCCGGGACAACCGGCTCATGATGGGCAAGCTGCTGGTCATCGTCGTGCTGATGGCTGGCTTTGGCTATGCGCTGGTGCCGCTGTACCGCGCGGTCTGCACGGCGCTGGGCATCAATGTGCTGTCTCTGTCCGAGCGCGGCCATGCGGCCCGGGCCGAGGATGTGAATAACACCCAGGTGGATTACAGCCGCAGCATCGAGATCGAGTTCGATGCCAACGCCCGCGGCCCCTGGGACTTCAAGCCGGCGGTGCGCCACCTCACGGTGCACCCCGGCGAGCTGACCACCGTCATGTACGAGTTCCGCAATGTGCAGGACCGGACCATGTCGGCCCAGGCCATCCCCAGCTACGCGCCCAAGCAGGCCACGGCGCACTTCAACAAACTGGAGTGCTTCTGCTTCAACGAGTACACCCTGGCTCCGGGTGAGAGCAAGCAGTGGCCGGTGGTGTTCTACGTGGACCCCAAGCTGCCGCGGGACGTGAAGACCATCACCTTGTCCTACACCTTCTTCGAGGTGGCGGGCAAGGCGCAGGGCAAGCAGCCTGACAAGCAGCCTGACAGGCAGCCCGGCGGCAAGCAGGCGGCGGCCCCGTCGCAGGAGCGCCGGCTGTGAGCGAAGCGGGCAAGGATTTGAAGGAGGCGGCCGCCCGCAAGGGCAGCTTCCTCGGAACGGTCAAGGCGGTGGCCTGGTCGTTCATCGGCATCCGCAAGGGTGCCGGTTATGACAAGGACGTGGCGCAACTGAACCCGGTGCATGTGATCATCGCCGGCGTCATTGCAGCCGCTGTTTTCGTGGTCAGCCTCGTGCTGCTGGTCCAGTGGGTGATCGGCAGCGGCGTGGCTGGCTCCTAGCGTTGAATTGAATTGAGTCGTTAGAAGATCGAGGAGATCAGCAATGTCGGCAGCGACCTCTCAGGGGAGCACTCCCTACTACTTCGTGCCGGGCCCTTCGCGGCATCCGGTGATGGCCGCCATCGGCCTGTTCTTCGTGGTCCTCGGCGCCGGCCAGTGGGTCAATGGCCATGAGTGGGGCGCCTATTCGCTGGCCTTCGGCCTGCTGTGGTGGGCCTTCGTGCTGAAGCAGTGGTTCGGCGACGCCATCCGCGAGAGCGAAGGCGGCCTCTACAGCGACCGCATCGACGTGTCCTTCCGCTGGAGCATGAGCTGGTTCATCTTCTCGGAGGTGATGTTCTTCGCAGCCTTCTTCGGCGCGCTGTACTGGGCCCGCGTGTATTCCGTTCCCACGCTGGGCAACCTGGAGCACCAGCTGCTGTGGCCGGACTTCAAGGCCCTGTGGCCCAGCGTCGCCGCCGGCATCACGGCCTCGCCGGCCGGCACGGTGGAGCCCTTCACCACCATGGGCCCCTGGCCCCTGCCCACGATCAACACGGCCCTGCTGCTGAGCTCGGGCGTGACCCTGACCATCGCGCATCACGCGCTGATCGCCGGCAACCGCAGCAAGACCATCGCCTTCATGTGGATCACGGTGCTGCTGGGCATCACCTTCCTGTGCGTGCAGGGCTACGAGTACTCGCATGCCTACCATGAGCTGAACCTCAAGCTCAGCTCCGGCATCTACGGCTCGACCTTCTTCATGCTGACCGGCTTCCACGGCTTCCACGTCTTCGTGGGCATGCTGATGCTGCTGTTCATCACCCTGCGCCTGCAGAAGGGCCACTTCACTCCCGAGCGTCACTTCGGCTTCGAAGGCGCCGCGTGGTACTGGCACTTCGTGGACGTGGTCTGGCTGGGCCTGTACGCCGTCGTCTACTGGATGTGATCCCTGCGATCCCCTTGCGCCGTGCTGCGGCATGGCGCGAGGGAAGAACGGCCCGTCCGCACGGCCATGAAAAAAGCGCCGCAGTCCGCGGCGCTTTGTCTTTGCGGGAGGGTCGGATCAGCGGCCCATGGGCAGGCCGGTCGGTTTGATCCAGCCCATCTGGTAGCTCAGCAGGATGAAGAGGAAGAGGGCGATGGACACGCCCACGCGCACCGCCAGCGCCCGGGCCATCTGCGGGCCCTGCTTCTTGCGGTCGCCGCCGCGGCGCAGCATGAACAGGCCGGCCGCGGCCAGCGCCCCGAGAATGACCACGAAGCCGAGCAAGATGATGGTTTTCATGGTCGCCGATTATTTCACCCGCCCTGCGCAATTCACCCCGGCATGAACACGAGTTCCCCCGCAGACCGCAAGCGCCGCTGGCTGCTGCCGCTGACCCTCATCGGCGTGATGCTGACGGGCAGTCTCTGCGCCTGGCAGCTGGACCGCGCCGGGCAGAAGCGCGCGCTGGAGGCGGCGCTCATGCAGCGCGCCCAGGCGCCTGCACTGGACAACGCCGGCTTGGCCGCTGCGGGCACGGAAGGCCTTCACCGGCGCGTTCGGCTGCAGGGCCGCTGGCTGGGCGAGCGCAGCGTGTGGCTGGAGAACCGGCCCATGGACGGCCGCGTCGGCTTCTTCCTGCTGACGCCGCTGCAGCTGAGCGGGCGCCCTGAGGCCGTGCTGGTGCAGCGGGGCTGGGTACCCCGCGACCCGGCCGATCGCAATCGCCTGCCCGAGCTGCCGGGCGACGCCGGCGAGATCGTGGTCGAAGGCCGCATGGCCGCATCGCCTTCGCGGCTGTACCAGCTCGGCGAGGCGGGCGGCGGGCGTATCCGGCAGAATCTGGACCCGGCCGCCTATGCCCGCGAAACAGGGCTGCCGCTGCTGCCACTGACGGTGCTGGAAACGGCCCATGACGACGCGACCCCGGGCCTGCGGCGCGACTGGCCTGCGCCGGCGGTCGATATCCATAAACACTACGGCTATGCCGCGCAATGGGCCGCGCTCTCGGTCCTTCAACTGGGTTTGTATGTCTGGTTCCAAGTCCTCCGCCCCCGACGCCTGCGCTGAACCTCTGTCCGAGGTCCAGACCCAGTCCGGGGACGACAGCCCGCTGTCCTTCACCGTCCACAGCCAGCCGCAGCCCGCGGATCTGGCCTCCCTGGCTCAGCAGCAGCGCACACGCGCCGGGCGCCTGCGCATGCTGGGCGTGGTTGCCGTCTGCGCGGCGCCGGTGCTGGCGTCCTACTTCAGCTTCTATGTGCTGAAGCTGCAGGGTCGCGCCTACTCGGACCTGATCACGCCGACCGTCGACATGCCTGCCTCGCTGAGCCTGCAGGATCTGGATGGCAAGCCGGTCAGCGCCGAGTCGCTGAAGGGGCAGTGGCTGCTCACCGTCGTCCAGCCCAGCCGTTGCGACGCCCAGTGCGACCGCCTCATGTTCGCCCAGCGCCAGCTGCGCGAGATGCAGGGCAAGGAGCGCGACAAGTTCGACAAGCTCTGGCTGATCCCCGACCAGGAGCCGGTCTCGGCCGAGCTGCGCGCGCTGATCTCGCAAGGCGCGCCCGTCACCGCCCTGCGCGTGCCGGCGGACCAGCTGCAGGCCTGGCTGAAGCCCGCGGACGGGCACCAGCTCAACGAGCACCTCTTCCTGATCGACCCGGTGGGCCGCTGGATGATGCGCTCGCCCGCCACGCTGGACCCGAGCAAGTTCAAGAAGGACCTGGACCGCCTGGTCAAGGCCAATGCCGGCTGGGACCGGCCCGGACGTTGAGGGGCGCGAGCCGTGACCGGATTCGACTTCAGCCCCCTGCTGCAGATGCTGGCCATGGCCACGCTGCTGGGCGGCCTGCCCCTGGCCTGGGCCTGGCGCCGCGGGCGCGGGGCGCCGCACCGCGAGCGCCTGCGCCTGCTGACGGTGCTGGCCATGACGCTCACCTTCGAGCTCATCCTCTTCGGCGCCTTCACGCGGCTGACGGACTCCGGCCTGGGCTGCCCCGACTGGCCCGGCTGCTACGGCCACGCCTCGCCCCTGGGCGCGCATGGCGACATCCAGAGCGCGCAGACGGCCATGCCCACCGGCCCGGTCACGCACGGCAAGGCCTGGGTGGAGATGCTGCACCGCTACTTCGCCGGTGCCGTCGGCTTCCTGATCCTCACGACCGCCGTGCTGCACACGCGCTGGCGGCGTGAGCCGGGCATGCCGTCGCCGGCCTGGTCCTGGCTGAGCTTGGTATGGGTGCTGGTGCAGGGCCTCTTCGGCGCGCTGACCGTGACCATGAAGCTATTTCCCGCCATCGTCACCCTGCACCTGCTGCTGGCACTGGGCCTGCTGATGCTGCTGGGCTGGCAGGCCCAGCGCCTGGGCGACCGCGTGCTGCTGCTGAGCCAGTGGCTGCGGCGCGGCATGGTGCTGGTGCTGGCGATCGTGCTGGTGCAGGTTGCGCTGGGCGGCTGGGTCAGCACCAACTACGCCGTGCTGGCCTGCGACGAATTCCCCACTTGCCAGGGCGGCTGGTGGCCGGCCATGGACTTCGCGCGCGGCTTCACGCTGTGGCGCGAGTTGGGCCTGGACCGAGAGGGCGCCGTGCTGCCTTTCGAGGCGCTGGTGGCCATCCATTGGGTGCATCGGCTCTTTGCGCTGGTCGCGACAGCTGCCATCCTGCTGCTGGCCTGGCGCCTGCACCGCGTGGGCCTGGGCCTCTGGGCCCGGCGCTTGATCCTCATCCTGCTGTGGCAGCTGCTCAGCGGCCTCAGCAATGTCGTGCTGGACTGGCCGCTTGCGGCCGCCCTGGCCCATACCGGCGGCGCTGCGGCGCTGCTGCTTTGCCTGACCCTGCTGCGTGCCCGCACGCAGCGCCTCACCTTGAACGCCTGACATGGCCGCAACGCTCGCTCCCGCTGCATCGCTCTCCCGCTGGCAGCAGTACTACCAGCTCACCAAGCCCCGCGTGGTGCAGCTGATCGTCTTCTGCGCCGTGATCGGCATGGCGCTGGCCATTCCCGGCTGGCCCAGCCCCGCGCAATGGGGCGCCATCGCCGCCGGCACCCTGGGCATCTGGCTGGTGGCCGGGGCTGCCGCCGCCTTCAACTGCCTCATCGAGCAGCACATCGACGCCAAGATGAAGCGCACTGCCTGGCGCCCGACCGCCAAGGGCGAGCTGAGCCGTCCGCAGACCCTGCTGTTCTCGGCCGTGCTGTGCGGCCTGGGCATGGCCCTGCTGGCCTGGGGCTGCAATGTGCTGACCATGTGGCTGACCTTCGCCACCTTCGTGGGCTATGCCATCGTCTACACGGTGATTCTCAAGCCCATGACGCCGCAGAACATCGTCATCGGCGGGGCCTCGGGCGCCATGCCGCCGGTGCTGGGCTGGGCTGCGGTCACCGGCGAGGTGGGGCCTGAGTCGCTGGTGCTGTGCCTGATCATCTTCCTCTGGACGCCGCCGCACTTCTGGGCCCTGGCCCTGTACCGCGTCGAGGACTACGCCCGCGCCGGCCTGCCCATGCTGCCGGTGACGCATGGCGGCGAGTTCACGCGGCTTCAGATCGTGCTCTACACCTGGATCCTGTTCGCGGCCACGCTGCTGCCCTTCCTGATCGGCATGAGCGGCTGGCTGTATCTGGCCAGCGCCCTGGTGCTGGGTTTCTTGTTCTGCCTCCATGGCTGGCAGCTCTGGCGCGAGTACTCTGAGGCCCTCGCGCGCAAGACCTTCCGCTTCTCCATCCTGCATCTGTCGCTGCTGTTCGCCGCGCTGCTGCTGGACCACTACCTGCTGCCCCTGATGGCCTGACACCATGATCAAGAAACGTGCACTGCTGCTCCTGGGAGCCCTGAGCCTGACGCTGGCTGGCTGCGATCTCTACAAGCCCGAGAAAAGCAGCTTCAAGGGCGTGGACCTGACCGGCGCCAAGTACGCCCGCGAGCTGCAGCTGCCCGACATCGAGGGCCGCAGCCGCAGCCTGGCCGATTTCAAGGGCAAGGTAGTGGTCGTGTTCTTCGGCTTCACCCAGTGCCCGGATGTCTGCCCCACCACCATGGCCGAGCTGGCCCAGGTGAAGAAGGCGCTGGGCGCCGACGGCGACAAGGTCCAGGGTGTCTTCGTGACGGTCGACCCCGACCGCGACACGCCCGAGCTGCTGAAGGCCTATCTGGGCAGCTTCGACCCCGGCTTCGTGGCCCTGCGCGGCTCGCCGGAGCAGCTCAAGGCCGCAGCGCAGGAGTTCAAGGTCTACTACGCCAAGGTGCCCGGCAAGACGCCGGAGAGCTACACCATGGACCACACGGCGGCCAGCTTCATCTTCGACACCGAAGGCCGCATCCGCGTCTTCTCGCGCTATGGCAGCGGGGCGGAGGCGCTGAGCCAGGACATCATGACGCTGCTGGCGGAGGCGAAGCGCTGAGGTGAAGCTGCCCCTCGCCCGGTCTCGCGTCGCTGAACGCGAGCGAGCCCGGTCGGTCCCCCGTGGGGACGGCGATGCTTGCGGCATTGAGCCACAAGCATAGCCAGCGCGGGCCGGCTCGGGAGCGGCCCAGCGCTCGGCCCGCAATACCCTGGTTTCATGCCCTGCGGGCGGTGCGCTCCGCCGCCCAAAAAGAATCCCACCGGCGAAGCTCGGTGGGATTCGTTCAGCGCGACGCCTGCGGATCCGGCTTTGCCGGGCCGTCAGGCGTGCCCCCTTGAGGGGGCCGGCGAAGCCGGTAGGGGGTGGTTCAACCCATCGCCTGCGGATCCGGCTTTGCCGGGCCGTCAGGCGTGCCCCCTAGAGCGGGCGGCCGCAGGCCGTAGGGGGTGGTCAATTCGTCAATTCATCAGCGCCTTCTTCATCTTCTTCATCGCCGCCACCTCGATCTGGCGGATGCGCTCGGCGCTGACGCCGTACTCGGCGGCCAGCTCGTGCAGGGTCATGCCGCCGGAGGCGTCGTCATTGACCTTGAGCCAGCGCTCCTCGACGATGCGGCGGCTGCGCTCGTCCAGCACCGCCAGGGCGCGGGTGATGCCGTCACCGGCCATCTCGTCCCGGCCGCGCGCTTCCAGCACGCGGGTCGGCTCCTGGGTCTCGTCGGCCAGGTAGGCGATGGGGGCGAAGCTTTCGCCGTCTTCGTCGGTCTGGGGCTCCAGGGCGACGTCACCGCCGGCCAGGCGCGTTTCCATCTCCAGGACTTCTTCGCGCTTGACGTTGAGCTCGCGAGCCACATGCTCGATCTCGGCCTCGCTGAGGGTGGCGCGCTGGACGTCACCGTCCGCAGCCTCGCCCTTCAGGCTGTGCTTCATCGAGCGCAGGTTGAAGAAGAGCTTGCGCTGGGCCTTGGTGGTCGCCACCTTGACCATGCGCCAGTTGCGCAGGATGTACTCGTGGATCTCGGCCTTGATCCAGTGCATGGCATAGGACACCAGGCGAACGCCCTGCTCGGGGTCGTAGCGCTTGACGGCCTTCATCAGGCCCACATTGCCTTCCTGGATCAGATCCCCCTGGGGCAGGCCATAGCCAAGGTACTGGCGGGAAATGGAGACGACCAGACGCAGGTGCGACAGCACCAGGCGGCCGGCGGCCTCCAGGTCACCATGCTCGCGCAGGCGGCGGGCAAAGCGCTGCTCTTCCTCGGGGGTGAGCAGGGGCATGCGGTTCACGGCAGAGATATACGCGTCCAGATTGCCCAGCGATGGGAGCAGGGCCCAGGGATCGCGAACAGTCAGTGCTTGGTTGGACATGGATGGTTCTCGCGTTTTGGGGAAGCCGTCACAGGCTTCGACCCATCCATATTAGCACTCAAACAAGAGGAGTGCTAATCGCCAGGGAAAATTACTAAGTGATTGATTTGTAAAGGATTCTGTCAATCCATCAAGCCGAAGTCCGGGCTGGCGATCATGGCTTCGATGTCCAGCAGGATCAGCATTCGGTCGTTGACCGTGCCCAGGCCGGTGACGAAGCGGGTGTCGATGGCGGACCCTACCTCGGGCGCCGGCCGGATGGCGGAACGGCTCATCTCCAGCACGTCGGAGACCGAGTCCACCACCATGCCCACGACGCGGCCGACCACGTTCAGCACGATGACCACCGTGAAGGCATTGGTCTCGGCCTGGCAGCCCAGGCGGATGCGCATGTCCACGATGGGCACGATGACCCCGCGCAGGTTGACCACCCCCTTGACGAAGCTGGGCGCGTGCGCGATGCGGGTCGGGGCCTCGTAGGAACGGATTTCCTGCACCTTGAGGATGTCGATCCCATATTCCTCCGCACCGATGCGGAAAGTCAGGAATTGCTGTGCGGCGGTCGGCCTGTCGGCTTCCACCAGGGCGGTTCCGGAGACGGGAGCGAGTTCAGTCGAAGTCATGGACGTTGTTCTCGATGCGATGTGGGCGACGGCACCCTCGGGCGGCTATTGTGCACAGACGGAAGGCGCTCCAGACGAGGGAAGTGAGCCACCATGCGACGCAATGCGCGCTCGGCAGGGGAAGTCCCAGGCTGCATCAGTCCATTGGGGCGGACTCCCGGGCCGCATCGCCGGGCTCGAACAAGGCGTCCAGCTGGGCCAGCAGCGCCTGCAGGTCCAGCGGCTTGGTCAGATAGCCCCGGACGCCCAGGGCCTGCGCGGCAGCCTGCTGCTCGGGCAGGGCGTTCGCGGAGACCACCAGCACCGGCAGGTCGGCCAGCGCGGGCTCGTCGCGCAGCTGGCGCAGGATGTCCAGGCCGTCCATGTCGGGCAGCTGCATGTCCAGCAGCAGCAGCTCCGGGCGGCGGGTGCGCAGCGCGGCCAGGCCGCTGCGGCCGTCCTCGCGCAGTTCGCAACGCAGCGAAGGGCGCTGCGCCAGCATGGCCAGCATCAGCTCTGCGTTGACGGGGTTGTCCTCGATATAGAGCAGCTCGTGGGGCCGGTCATAGCGCCGCCTTGCAATGCCGGGGGCCTGGCTGGCGGGCGCCTGCGGCTGATCGGCCGCGGGAAGGCGCAGCACGAAGCAGGCGCCCTCGCCCGCCGGGGTTTCGTAGTCCAGGCTGCCGCCCATCAGTTCGGCCAGCCGGCGGGAGATCACCAGCCCGATGCCCGTGCCTTCGATGCCGCCGCCTTCCTGACCCAGGCGGTTGAAGGGCTGGAAGAGCTGGCCTTGCTGCTCGGGGCTCAGCCCTGGCCCCTCGTCCAGCACGCGGATCTCGACCTGTCCGGGCATGGGCAGCCGGCTGAGCACCCGCACAACACCGCCGCGCCGGTTGTACTTGATGGCGTTGCTGAGCAGATTGCTGAGCACCTGCTTGAGCCGCGTGGCATCCGCCTGGACCCAGCGGGCCTCGGGCGCCAGCTGCAGTTCGATGCGCACCTCCTGCTGCTGCGACTGGCCTTGGAGCAGGGCGGCCACCTCCTGCAGCTGGGCCGGCAGATCCTGGCGGTCCAGGCACAGCCGCAGGGCGCCGGACTCGATGCGGGACAGGTCCAGGGTGTCGTTGATCATCTCCAGCAGATGCCAGCCGGCCTGCTGGATCTGCCGGGTCCATTCCTGCTGGTGCGGTGACAGCGGCTGCTGGCCCTCCAGGCCCAGCAGCTGCGCAAAGCCAAGCATGGCGTTGAGCGGCGTGCGCAGCTCATGGCTCATGCGGGACAGAAACTCGTTCTTCGCGGCATTGGCGGCCTCGGCGGCCTCGCGGGCCCGTTGCAGATCCTGCAGGCGGCGCTGGTCGCCGATGTCCTCGACCACGCCCAGCAGGCTGTAGGGCTGGCCCTCCTCGTCGCGCAGCACGCTGACCAGGACGCGCACCTCGACGATGCTGCCGTCGCGGTGCAGATAGCGCTTGATGCGCTGGTAGCTGCTGAACTCGCCGCGCAGCAGGGCCTGGCCCAGCCGCTTGTCCTGCTCGCGGTCCTCGGGGTGCGTCAAGTCGAGGGTGCGGCGTCCCAGCAAGGCGGGCAGGAGGTAGCCCACCATGTCGCAGAAGCGCGGGTTGGCCTCGCGGATGGCTCCGTCCAGCTCAGTGAAGACGATGCCTATGGGCGCGTGCTCGAAGATGTTGCTGAAGCGCCGCTCACGGTCCTTCAGCGCCGCGGTGGCACGCTCGCGCTCGGCGATTTCATGCAGGAGGGCCGCGGTGCGATCCCGCACCAGGCCCTGGACTGTGCTCGTACGGCCGGTGACGCTCAGCAGCAGCGCCCCGAGCAGCGCCGTGCTGAACAAGGCCACGACCACGAAAGGCAGGCTGCTGGCGCTGGCTTGCGTGCCCAGGTCATTGCGCGGCATGTAGGCGGCCAGCGTCCACGGCCGGCCGGCGAAGTCGATCCGGACCTCCCGCTGCGGCAGATCGGCCTGCCTGTCGGCGCAACCCCTTGCGCCGGCCAGCTGGCGCGGTGCGGGCTCGCTGCGGTCCAGCAGGCACAGGAGCAGACCCTTGGACGACTGCGGCACCTGGCTCAGCAGCAGGTCGGGCCGCAGCGTGGTGAACACGGCGCCCACCGGCCCGGAGGCGGCCGGCGTGCCGGCCGGGCGCACGGCGCGGTAGACCACCACGCCCAAGGTCGGCTGCACATACTGGCTGAGCATGAAGGCCGCGCTGGCCACCGGCCGCCTGCCATCCAGCGCTGCCAGCAAGGCCTGGCGAGCACCCGGCACGCTCAGCACATTGGTGCCCAGGGCGGCTCGGTTGGCCAGCTGCGGCTCGATGTGGCGTATGACGACCATGGGCTCGTCGGCCGGAGGGCTCAGATCGCCCGGGCGTCGCCGGTCGTGGCTGCGAAAGCCGGCCATCCCGTCGCGCGCCGCCGCCTGGTCGAACCCGGCAGCCGCGCGGCGTGCCACATGGGCGGCGTATCCCAGGGCGCTCACCGAGGGTGTGAGCCAGGGACTGGCCACCTGGCCAAAGGCCTGCTGGCCCATGTCGGGCGCCTGCTCCAACTGCAGTGCCAGGGCCTGCAACGGCACCAGCGGTTGCAGGATGGCTTGCCGGCCGGACGCCAGCAGGGCATCGGCCTCGCGCTCGAAGGCATTGCGCGCTGCGTCGTAGTTCCAGGACTGGACCAGCTGCGTGCCATAGGACATCAGCAGCGTGGCCAGCAGCAGCGGAAGTGCCACGTTGAGGCGGCGCGGCGCCCAGATGGCATGCGGGCGCCCGATCAGGCACAGCAGCATCGGTGCGCCGATCAGCACGCCCAGGGCATCGCCCACCCACCAGGACAGCCAGCTGTCCACGGCCTGGTCCGGCGCCAGCGCCCCGCTGCTGCGCAGGGTCAGCGTCCCGACCGTGGCGCTGATCAGGCCGGCCAGGCCAGCTCCCAAGACGTTGAAGCGCAGCAGGTCCCAGGGCTCGACCAGCACCAGCGTGCCGGGCAGCACGCGGCGGATCAGCAGCGTGCCGGCCACGGCCTGCAGCATCGCGCCCATGCCGATCAGGCCGGCGCTGAGCCAGGACAGCATGCCGCGCTGCTGGCCCAGCACCAGGTTGAGGAGCAGCGAGCCCAGCAGCACGCCGGGACTGACCCGCAGCCCCCAGCACAGCAGCGCCGCCAGGGCCAGCCCTGCGGAGGGGAACAGCGGGATGGCGTAGTTGGGGGCCATCGCCAGCTTCAGGCTCAGCAGGCCCACGCCGGCATAGCCCAAGGCCAGGGCGAGGATGCGCCAGAGGGTCCGAGGCAGGTCCTTCGTGAGAGCGGGGGGCGTTTTGCGCATGGCGGCCTGGCTGCTGGCAGGCTCAGCCCGTGCCTTGGCGCTGGATGTCCTGGATGATCGCGCTCAGGGCGTCGGCGACGAAGCGCGTCTTGGGCAGGTCGGCCGCCCTGCGGTGCGCGACCAGGTACAGCTCGGCCTGCGCTGCCGGCCCCAGGGAGATGTCCAGCCTGTGCAGCCCGTTGATGAGCGCGTGCTCGTGCGGCGCCACGGCCATGACCATGGCCCCCACGCCGGCACGGCAGGCGGCGACCTGCACCAGGTAATCGTCGGAGCTGAACACGGGACGGAAGTCCGGCATCGCGGCGGCCAGCGCCTGGTTGACCTGCATGTGCTCATAAGGCGGTGCCCAGACGATCCAGTCAATCTCGTCCAGCCGCGGTTTGGCCGGCAGCTGTTGGACATAGGCAGGGCTGGCGTAGGCGGCGACAGGGCAGCGCAGCTCTGCCAGGATCTGCAGTTCCGCGGAGTTGGGGCGCAGCACGCGCAGCGACATGTCGGCCTCGCCGCGTGCCAGGTTCAGGGTCTCGACGCCGGACAGCACTTCCAGCTGCAGCCCCGGTCCCGTGCGCCGAAGCTGGGCGGCCAAGGGCGCCAGCAGCTCGAAGGCGATGCCCGGCGGCGCGGCGATGCGGATCTTGCCTTCGAGCCGATGTGCCGGCCGAATCAAGCGGGCCTCGGCCTCCTGCGCCCACTCGGCCATGCGCTGGGCCGCCGGCAGCAGGCGGATGCCCGCAGCCGTGAGTTCGCAGCCTTGGGCGCGGCGCCGCACCAGCGGCTCTCCGACGATGTCTTCCAGCTCGGCCAGCCGGCGGCTGACGGTGGCCTGCCCCAGCTGCAGCCCGCGTGCGGCATTGCTTACGCTGCCTCCTTCGGCGACGGCCAGGAACAGTCGGATGTCTTCCCAGCTCAGTGGTCTATTTGGCATCGACGATTCCGGAAATGGATGGTCCCATGAGAATTTAGTGTATTGCCGTGCCACAGGACGAATGGGACGATCCGCACAACTTTTCAGCAGGACCGCCACCATGATCGCCGATACCCTTGCTCATCCCTTCCCCCACCGCCTGCCGCAGCCGCCGCGTCCGCCGATGCCCAGCTTCGAGCCGCTGACGCCCCGCGAGTTGGAGGTGCTGCAATGGGTCTCCTCCGGCAAGTCCAATGCGGAGATCAGCATGGTGCTGGGCATCAGCGTGTGCACCGTGCGCGTGCATATCCAAAGCATCTTCAACAAGCTGCCGGCCAACAACCGCACCCATGCCGCCGCGCGCGGCGCCCAACTCGGCCTGATCGACTTCGGCGCACCGCTGCACACCTGAAGGAGCAGATGTCCGCCGAGCGTTGCGCCGGCGGCCCGTTCGTGTGACGACCGCATGAAACCAGGACGCCCGCCATGCCTGCATGTGCGGGCGTCGTCACATGGGGGGGAGGATCTGCCGAGGCGCTGGGAATGACTAGCGGCGTCGCTAGTGCTGACCGACTATTGGCGCCAGCCGCGCGCTCGGAACAATGCCAGCCTGTATCAACTATGGTGCGGCATGTCGGCGGAGGCCGGCGTCCTCCCTCGTGATGATCTCCAGCCATCCCTCCTCACCGGTTCGAGGCCTTCGCAGGCGATGGGCCCCGCTTGCACCACTGGCCGGTCTGCTCATTCTTGGCGCGTCCTCCCGGGCCGCCGAGGAGCCCAGGCCCCAGGCGCCCAAGGCCACAGGCGCCGCATCGCTGCAGTTGCCGGCGCGTGTGGCGGCGGTGGGCTTGCAGGGCGTGCAGGGCGTGCGGCAGGTCGGCATGTTCCACAGCGGCGGCCCCATCGTCGGCAACCCCGACTTCCTGATGAAGACGCGCAAGGGCCGCGTGCTGGATCCTCAGCGCGTGCTGGTGGCCTGCGAATCGCGCTTCGGCGCCGCGGCGGCCGACCCGGCCCAGCGCCCGGGCGCCGTGCTGTCCCTGGATGTCAGCGGCCCGGAGCCCTTGCGCATCCCCGCCGACTTCGCCCGTCAAGGGGGCCAGAAGGACGGGCTGGATGGCAAGGTGCGCGTCTATACCGCGCAGACGCCGGACTTCCTGAACGCCCGCCACAACCCGCAGGCCCGCACGGCCACGCAGCCGGCGGTCGCGGGTCCGCGCTACATCTCCATCAACAATGCTTTCGGTCGCCCGTGGTTCGCCAACAGCCCCTTCGGGCATGCTGGCGTAGGGTCTGTCACCGTCGTGGACCCCGACGGCACGCCGCTGGACAACCCGCCGAGCGAGCGCGCCGGCGGCGTCTTCTTCGGCACCTTGACCCCCCGCAGCCAGGTGCCCGTGGGACGGGTCAACACGGCCTTCACTCGTCTGATCAACTACCGCGACGGCAAGCCGCTGACTGCAGGCGGTCTGGTGCGCGGCGCGGCCGGAACAGCCTTCCTGGGGGCATCGCCGGACGGCAGCGGCTTTGCCGTCTTTGCGGTCGCGATGGCTGACGGCAGCATCGTGCAGGCCCATGTGCAGGACGGCATCGACGGCCTGGCGCCTGCGGGCACGGTGGCGCCGGCCGAGGCGAGCGCGGATCCAGGCGTCATCGGCATGACCTTCAAATGGACGCCGGACCGCGTGCTCTACGTGGCCGACGGCCTGCGCAATCGCGTGGCCATGCTGGCGCTCAAGGACGATGGCCGGCACTTCAAGCTGGGCGCAGCGCGCTACGTCAACGATCCGGCCTTGCGCATGCCGGTGGACGTCGCGGCCGCGGTGCCGGAGATTGCCAACCCGCGCTTCGCCAGCCATACCACCATGGCCGGCGGGTCCGACATCTACGTGCTCAATCGGGGCGACGGCAGCGTGCTGCGCATGGACCAGCAGGGACGGGTGCTGGTGCGCGCCCAGATCCGCCTGCCGGATGGGCGACCGCTGGGCGGCGGGCTCGCCCGGGCGATGGCCGTGTCTGCCGACGCTCAAAAGCTCTGGATCACCGTGCAGGGGGAGCTGCCCGGCCATGCCGGCTATGAAGGCGCGTTGCTGGAGCTGCCCGCCTTCGACCTGACGGGCACCTTCGAAGGGCGGCAGCAGCCAACGGTGGAACGCAAACCGGAGCAGTTGGCCAGCAGTGCGGGCCGCCAGGCCTTCATGCGCGAGATGACGCCCGCCGAGGGCCTGGGCCCGCTGTTCAACGCTCGCTCCTGTCTGGCCTGCCACAGCGATCCCGGCGTGGGCGGCGGCAGCGACCGCGAGGAGCACTTCGCCGTGCGCGTGGCGCGTTTGCACCCGGTGACCGGACGCCTGGAGACGCTGGAAGGCATGAACAGCCCCGTCGCGCGTCGCCGTTCCTTGCGCGAGCTCGGCTTTGCGGATGCGCCCGAGCCCGTGCCGCCGCGGCTGGCCAATGTGGCGTCCATGCGCATGCCCATGAGCCTCTATGAAGTGGGCGGCATGGACGCCGTTCCGGACGCCGCAATCCTGGCGCATGCCGTCAGCAAGGGCGACGGCATCAAGGGCCGCCCCAACTGGGTGGTCAGCGCCAACGGCGAGCCCAAGGTCGGGCGCTTCGGCTGGAAGGCCGACGCCGCGGGCCTGGAGCAGATGGTGGCCAATGCCTACGCCAATGAACTGGGCATCACCAGCCCGATGGCTCCGGGCAATGGACGCCTCGATGACGACGGTCGCCTGGCCCGCCAGGTGACGGCCTTCCTGCGCAGTCTCAAGAAGCCGGACCTGAAGCCGGACCTGAAAACGGATCCCAAGCCATGACGACAGCCAGCCTTCCGACGCCTCTTCTGCGCCTGGGCGCATGGGTCCAAGTCCTGCCCGGCATCGCGGTGCTGGCGCTGTTCGCCATGGTGGCGCAATGGGTGGCCGGCGGCCTGGGTGAGCCGCTGTCGCGCAATCCCGTGCTGGTGGCCATGCTGCTGGGCCTGCTGATCGGCAATGTGTCCGGCTATCCGGAGCGGCTGCGGCCCGGCCTGGACTTCACCAAGCGCTACCTGCTTCGCGGGGCGGTGGTGCTGATCGGCTTCCGCGTCACGGTGCGTCTGCTGCCGGACCTGGGGCTGGGGCCGCTGGTCGTCGCCGCGGTGGAGCTGCTGGCCATGCTCTTCATCGTCAACTGGGTGGCCATGCGGGTGTTCCGGCTGGATCGCAACCTCTCTCTGCTGCTGGCCTGCGGCACGGCCATTTGCGGCGCCGCCGCCATCCTGTCCGTGTCGGCCATGACGCGGGCCCGCACGCAGCAGACGGGCATGGCGGTCACGCTGATCACCCTCTTTGGTTCGCTGGCCCTGCTGGTCTATCCCATTGCCTTCCTCAACGGCTGGATGCCGGGCATTGACGATGAGCAGTACGGGGTTTTCGTTGGCGCCAGCATCTACGAGCTCGCCCAGGTCTACGGCTCGTCGTATGCCGTCTCTGAAATGGCACTGAACACGGCGACCCTGGTGAAGCTGGCCAAGGTGCTGCTGCTGATCCCGGTGCTGCTGGCACTGAAATACGGCACCCGAGGCGACCGCAGCGCCAAGATCCCGTTCCCCTGGTTCATCGTGGGCTTCATCGGGGTGATGCTGTTGAACTCCAGCGTGACCCTGCATCCCGTGCTGCGCGCCACCATCCTGGACGTGGACCTCTTCCTCTTCCTGATGGTGATGTTCGCCGTGGGCCTGGATACGCGCTTCGCCCGCCTGCGCGACGAAGGTGGCGCGCTGAAGCTGGTCGGCCTGGGCCTGTTCACGCTGGTGCTGTCGGCCTCGCTGAGCTACGCGCTGGTGCGCCAACTGGCACCCTCCGGCACGAGCACCGCGCCGTCGGGGTCGCCCGCCGAAAGCGCGATGCTCGCGAGTCCCGGCGGCAAGCTGTTCAGCACCATCGGCTGCGCCAAGTGCCACGTCCCCAGCATGCCCACGCAGGGCGGCGCCGCGGTGACCTTGTACTCCGACCTGCTGCTGCACGACATGGGCGCTGCGCTGGACGACAAGCTGATCCAGGGCGACGCCACCGGCCGCGACTGGCGCACGGCGCCGCTGGTGGGCCTGAGCATGCGCAAGCGTTACCTGCACGATGGCCGAGCGCAGCGGCTCAACGACGCCATCCTGGCCCATGAAGGGGAGGGCGCCATCGTGCGCGATCGCTACTTCGACCTCAATGAGCAGGAGCAGCAACTGGTGCTGGAGTTCCTGGGGCGGCTGTGAGCTGGCCGGCGTTGGGCGAGGGGCTGCGCCTCTTCGTCCTGCGCGCCGATGAGGTGGACATCGCCGACCTGGCCTTGTTCGCCCAGTGGCTGGATCCGCGTGAGCGGGTGCGCCTGGCGCAGTTCCGCTTCGAGCCGCACCGCCGCGAGTACCTGGCCGGCCGCGGGCTGACGCGCCAGGTGCTGGCCCACTACACAGGCCAGGCGCCGCAGGATCTCCGCTTCGAGGAGGGCCGGCAGGGAAAGCCCGCGCTGCACGATCCCTGCGGACTGCACTTCAACCTGTCGCATGCCTGCGGCCTCAACGTGCTGGCGCTGAGCCGGCTTGGGTCGCTGGGCGTGGATGTCGAGTGCATCGAAGCGCGGCGCGACATCGCTCCGCTCGTTCAGCGCTTTTTCGCCGCGGCGGAAGGGCAGGCGGTGGCCCGCGCCCCGATGGCGCAGCGACAGCGCCTGGCTTTCTCGCTCTGGACCTTGAAGGAGGCCCTGTCCAAGGCGCTGGGACTCGGGCTTTCGATGCCTCTGGATGCGTTTGCCTTCGAGCTCGACGGCCATGAGATCCACCTGCGCTGGCCTCAACCGCACGCCGGCGCCGCGCTGCCCTGGCAGCTGGGCCAGCATGCGCTGGGGAAAGATGTGTTGTGCGCCTGGGCCCTGAACGCGGCCCGCGCGCCATCGACGGTGTCCTTGCACGAGGTGACGCCCGGCGCCGGCTGCAGGGAGCTTGCGGCAGGTCTTTTGAGGCGGGGATCCGCGGCTGGCCGCATGGCGTCATCGCAGGCGCTCCAGCGCTGACGACTAGTCGCCCGGCTAGTTGCTCCGGCGTATTGAGCGCCATGGCTTCCAACGGTGCAATGGCAGGGCCAGAACATCAGGAAGAACGCTTCATGTCCGTCGCCCTCAGCACTGCCGATGCCGCTGCGCCCACGGGCGCTGCCGTCCCCGCTGCCGCCGCCGTGCCCGTCGCGCGCCGGGTCGAGTCCGTTCAGCTGACCATGTCGCACCTCGGACTCGGCAAGCTCAACGAGTACGCGCTGATGGTGCTGTTCGGCAATGCCCATTCGCATCAGCTGGTGGCCGGCACCGGCCAGCGGCCGGACGGGCTGGTTGACGCGCGCGGCCAGCAGCTCTACCCCGCCTACTTCATGACGCATCTGCAGGTGCCGGCCCGTCGCCTGCTGCGCCAGCACCTGCTGTGGGACGAGGTGGACGTCGGCGTCGAAGTCCAGCGCTTCGGCGACACCCTGCTGAGCTCCACCTACGCGCTGGGCTGCAAGGGCGAGCTGGTCGCTGAGGACAAGGCCTGGTCGCCCGAGCTGTTCCCCACCATGCGCGGCGCCAACCTCATCGTGATCGACACCGTGGAGGGTGGCGGTACTTCGCACCGCCAGGTATCCGCGCCGCGCCAGGACCGCATCGCTGCGCTGCCGCGTCTGCGCGCCGTGCCGCCGGCGGTCGTTGGTGCGCGCAAAGTCCGCACGGAAGGACTGCAAGCCCGCTTCCAGGACGGCCTGGCCCTGTGCAGCCGTCAGCCCCTGCGCCATGTGGTGCGCCCCGGCCTGGATGCCGCTCCCGGCCACGCCATGATCTTTGCCAAGTTCAGCGAGCTGATGGACATGGCCGAGCAGCAGCTCCTGAGCGAGGCCATGGCGCAAGACCTGACCCTTGCCCTGCCGCTGGCCGCATTGGGCCACCTCGCACTGCGCGAGCGCGAAACCTACTACTTCGGCAACTGCTTTGGCGGCGAGGAACTCGAGATCCGATGCCGCGGCCAGCTGCGCCTGCTGCGGCCCACGGAGGTCGACGAAGACAGCAACGCCATCCCCGCCGCCGAGCTGGAGCTGTGCTTCGAGATCACGCGCGTCCCGGACCAGACCCTGCTGGCCATCGCCCGCGCCAACAAATGGCTGGCGGTGCCCGTCAAGGACCAGGACCTGGTGCGTGACGTCATGCGCAGGATCTCTGGCCGCTGATGCAGTCAGCCATGCACGACCTGCAACGCCGGCGGCTCCTCAACTTCTACCCCACTTGATCAGGTGAATCGCAATGGAAACTCGCTCGAAGATCGATACCGTCATCCTGGACATCCTGGCGCAGAACCAGCGCAGCGTGAAGGAACTCAAGCCCGGTGACGTCTTCACCAAGGACCTGGGCTTCACCTCGCTGGATGTGGCGCAGCTGATCGCCACGCTGGAGATGGAACTGGGCGTCGACCCCTTCTCGCAGGGCCAGGTGGCCATCGGCGAAGTCCACACCGTGGGCCGCCTCCATGAGGTCTACGAAGAAGCCCTCGCCGCAGCCACCTCTTGAGACTGGAGGCCCAGCATGCAGTGGATCACCGAGCACCTGGCCGGCTTCGGCGGCCGGGAGGCCTTCGTGCACGAAGGCCGCAGCGTCAGCTACGAGGAGCTGCTGGCGCAGGTCCGGGCCTGGCAGCAGCGCCTGGATGAACAGGGCACCGACCCCAAGGCCAGCGTGGCCGTCATCGGCGACTACAGCCCCGAGGTCGCCGCCCTCCTGCTGGCGCTGTGCCTGCGCGGTCAGGTCATCGTGCCTTTGACGAGCGAAACCCGGCACCAGCATGAGCGCTTCTTCGAGATGGCCCATGTCAGCGACATCTGGGACTGCTCGCCCGGCGCCGAGCAGCACCGCTGCCGCGGCGAGGCGCAAGGGCAGCCCGCCCCCGAGCTGCTGCAGCGGCTGCATGCCCAGGGCGATCCGGGCCTGGTGCTGTTCACCTCCGGAACGACCGGGGCCAGCAAGGGATCGGTGCTGAACCTGGCCACGCTGCTGGAGCGCTACAGGGACCTCGGCCCTGAGAAGCAGCGCCCCTTCCGCACGGCCATCTTCCTGAAGCTGGATCACATCGGCGGCCTCAACACCCTGTTCGCCACGCTGTTCAACGGCGGCACGGCGATTCCGCAGTCGGACCGCTCGGTGGCGGCCGTCTGCGCGGCCGTGCAGGCCCAGCGCATCGAGCTGCTGCCCACGACGCCGACTTTCCTCAACATGCTGCTGTTCTCCAACCAGCAGCAGGCCTATGACCTCGGCTCTCTGAGGCTGGTGACCTACGGCACCGAGCCCATGCCGCCCTCGACGCTCGCGGCGGCGCACCGCTGCCTGCCTGGCGTTCGCTTCAAGCAGACCTATGGGTCCACCGAGCTGGGGATCTTCTCCACCCAGTCCGAGGCCTCGGACTCGCTGTGGATCAGCATCGGCGACAGCGGCACGCAGACCAAGGTGCACAACGGAACGCTGTGGGTGCGCAGCCGCACCGCCATGCTGGGCTACCTCAATGCGCCCAACCCCTTCGACAGCGACGGCTGGTTCGACACCGGCGACCAGGTCGAGGTCAAGGGCAACTACCTGCGCATCCTCGGGCGTCGCAGCGAGCTCATCAACGTCGGCGGTGAGAAGGTCTTCCCCGCCGAGATCGAAAGCGTGCTGCTGGAGATGCCCAATGTCCGCGAGGCCGTGGTCTACGCCAAGCCCAGCCCCGTCACCGGCCACATCGTCGCCGCAACCCTGCAGCTGCATGAACCCGAAGAGCGCGCGGCCCTGATGCGGCGCATCACCTCCCACTGCGGAGGTCGCATGCAGGCCTACAAGGTGCCCAAGTTCATCGCCATCGCCGACCAGAGCCTGGTCGGCGCCCGTCTCAAAAAGATCAGGAGCGTGGCCTGAGGCCGCGAAGCTTATGGAACACAACAAGCAAGAGAACCCGCAAGCACGGCGCGTCGCCATCGTCAGCGGCGGCAGCCGCGGCCTGGGCCAGGCCATCGTCGAGTCCCTGCTGGACCAGGGCTACTGCGTCGCCACCTTCAGCCGTTCGCGCACGCCCTTCATTGAGCGGCTGCAGGCCTGCCCCATGCAGGCCGAGTGCTTCCACTGGGAGGCGCTGGACGCCGTAGACCATGCCGGCGTCAAGGCCTTCACGCTGCGCGTCCAGCGCCGCTTCGGGCGCATCGACCTGCTGGTCAACAACGCCGGCGTGAACCTGGACCAGCTGCTGCCGGTGACGCCCGACGACGAGATCGACAAGCTGCTCGCGCTCAACCTCGAGTCCGTGATCAAGCTCTCGAGGCTGGCCTCGCGTGCCATGCTCACCAAGGGCGGCGGCAACATCATCAACATCAGCTCGATCCTGGGTACACGCGGCTTCAAGGGAACTTCGGTCTACAGCGCCACCAAGGCTGCGCTGGACGGCTTCTCCCGCAGCCTGGCCCGCGAGCTGGGCAGCCGCGGCATCCGCGTCAACTCCATCGCCCCGGGCTTCCTGGCAACCGACATGACGCACGACATGCCCGAGCGCCAGCGCGCGCAGATCCTGCGTCGCACGCCCATGGGCCGCCTGGGCGAGGTCGGCGACGTCGCCGGCCTGGTCCGCTACCTGATCTCGGACGAAGCCAGCTTCATCACCGGTCAGACCTTCGTCGTCGACGGCGGCCTGACCTGCTGACCCCGCCCCGCTCTTGCCAACCGCCCAGAACCGTCTGCAGCGTGGCCCGTAGGGGGCCACGCCTTTTGTCCTTGTGGAGTTCCCATGAATCCGACCGCCCCGGAACATGCCGCCCTGCTGATCGAGGCCCTGCTGCGCCAGGTCATCGCCGACAAGCTTTCGCTGGACCCGCTGTCCATCGGCAGCCGCGAGGCCTTTTTCAGCCTGGGGGTCACCTCGCTGGTCAGCGAAGAGATCCGCGCCGACCTGGACCGGCACTTCGATGGGCTGTCCAGCACCGTGCTGTTCGAGCAGCCCAACGTCGAGCGGCTCTGCCGCTTTCTGGCGGCACGCGGCGTGGCCCGGCCCTTGGACGTGCAGCGCCTCCAGCCGCTGCTCGCTCAGCTGGAAGCCCGGCGCGCGGACGCCGGGGGCGCGGCATCGGCGGAGCCACCGGCGGTGTTGGCGCAGGAGCCTGCAGTGCCGCCCGGAACTGGCGCTGCGTCGGACGGCGTGGCCGTGATCGGCATCAGCGCCCGGCTGCCGCGGGCGGCGAATCCGCGCGAGTTCTGGCGCAATCTGCTGGAGCGCATCGACTGCGTGGATGAAGTCCCCCCGCAACGCTGGGACGCACAGACGCTCTACGAGCTGCGCAAGGATGACAAGGGCATCCGGTCCAAATGGGGCGGCTTCATCGAAGGCGTCGAGTATTTCGATCCGCTGTTCTTCCGCATCTCCCACAAGGAGGCCGAGCAGCTGGACCCGCAGCAGAAGCTCTTCCTGCAATGCGCCTGGGAGGTGATGGAGGACGCAGGCTATGGCAATGCCGAACTGCGGCCCTCGCAGCAGGTCGGCGTCTTCGTAGGGGTGACCTGGAACGAGTTTTCGCTCGTCGCCCAGGAGACCGGTGCGCAGCAGGGCGGCGGATCGCTGTACTGGGGCATTCCCAATCGCGTGTCCTACTGCCTGAACTTCAGCGGTCCCAGCCAGGCCATCGACACCGCCTGCTCCTCATCGCTGGTGGCGATCCACAACGCCTGTGCCAGCGTGCTCAGCGGTGAATCAGAGATGGCCATCGCCGGCGGCGTCAACCTCAACCTGCACCCGGCCAAGTACCGCTTCCTCAGCCAGAACCACTTCCTGTCCTCCGAAGGCAAGTGCCGCAGCTTCGGCGAGGGCGGCGATGGCTACGTGCCCGGCGAGGGCGTGGTGGCCCTGCTGCTGAAGCCACTGGCCAAGGCGCTCGCGGACGGCGACCACGTCTACGGCGTGATCCGTGGCAGCGCAACCAACCACGGCGGCAAGGTGACGGGCTACACCGTGCCCAATCCGCAAGCCCACACGGAACTGGTGCGCAGCGCGCTGAGGCGTGCGGCGCTCGAGCCCGAGCAGGTCGACTACATCGAATGCCATGGCACGGGCACCGAGCTGGGCGATCCCATCGAGATCCGTGGCTTGTCCGGCGCGTTCGGCGACAGCGCCGCCGCAGCCTCGCGCTGCTGGGTGGGCTCGGTGAAATCCAATATCGGCCACCTGGAGGCCGCCGCGGGTGCGGCGGGCGTGGTCAAGGTACTGCTGAGCATGCAGCATGGCCTGCTGCCCGCCGGCCTTCATGCGGAGACGGTGAACCGCAAGATCGCTTTCGAGCAAAGCCCCTTCGCCCTGGTCCAGACCCACCAGCCCTGGACGCCGCGCGAGGGGCGCGGCACGCGCGTGGCGGGCATCAGCTCCTTCGGCGCGGGGGGCACCAATGCCCATCTGGTGCTTGAAAGCCTGGCGGAAGTCCGGCACTTCGACGAGCACGCCGGCGCCCACTGGATCGCCCTGTCCGCGCAGAGCGGGCCGCAGTTGCTGGCCCAGGCTCGCCAGCTGGGCCGGTTCGTGCAGGACGTGGTGCTTGGCGAGGTCGCCGAGGGGGCCTCGCGCCCTGCCTGGTCGCTCAGCGCCGTGGCCTTCACACTGAGCCATGGCCGCCAGCACTTCTCGCACCGCCTGCTGCTCAGCGTTCAAAGTCTGCCCGAGCTGGCCCAGCGCCTGCTGGCCTGCGAAGACCTGGAGGCGCTGCCGGCGGGCGTGCTGGCCGGTGTCGTCGGCCAAGCCGGACACCGCCCCGAGGCCAATGCTGACAGCGCCGCGCTGGCCTGGATCAGCGGCGCCAGCGACGCCGTGCCCGGTGCCGCGCAGCTACCGCCCTGCCGCGTGCCGCTGCCCACCTATCCCTTCCTGCGCGAGCGGTCCTGGCCCACCGACGGCCCGGTGCTGGTCACGCAGGCGATGCTGACCGAGCACGGCTCCGGCGAGTCGCGTCAGTCGCTGCATCCCTTGATCGACGCGAACGTGTCCACGCTGCGCAAGCAGCAGTTCCGCAAGCGGCTGCTGCAGTCGGACTACTACCTCAAGGACCACCTGGTGGCCCTGGAGCACGTGGTGCCCGGCGTCTGTCATCTGGAGCTGGCCATGGCTGCAGCCCAGCTTGCACTGGACGGTGGCGCGGTGCTGATCCGCGAGGTCTGGTTCACCAATGTCATCGCGGTGCGCCAGGACTCGCGCGAGGTCAGCATCACGCTGCAGCCGCGCGAGAGCTGGGTCGAGTACGCGATCAATGCCGAGGACGACGGCACGCCCTTCTCGCGCGGCCGCCTCGTGCACCAGACTGCCGAGGCCCTACCTCGCGCCATCGACCTCGACGCGGTGCGCGCCACGCTGGCTCACGAGTGGGAGATCCCCGCGGTCTATCAGCGCTTCGGCCGCTCGGGCGTGATCCAGAAGCAGACCTTCCAGGTGCTCAAGCGCCTGCAGTTCGCCGAGCCCTCGCAGGGCGTGGCGCTGGCGCGCCTGAGCCTGGACGCAAGCCTGGCTGCGGACTTCGGCCGCTACACCCTGCACCCCACGCTGATGGACGGCGCCGTTCAGACGGCCATGATGCTGCTGCAGTTCTGCCTGGGCCGCGAGATTCCCATCCTGCCCATCCACTTCGGATCGGTCCGCCGGCTGCAGCCGCTGCAGCCGGAGGTGCTGGTCCACTGCCAGCTGCGCCATCTGGATGGCAAGCGCTTCGACCTGGACATCACCGACCTGCAGGGCCAGGTGCTGGTCGAGATCCGCGACTTCATCCTCAAGGAGATGAAGGACGGCAAGCCCAGCACCGAGGCGCGTCTGGAGAGCGCTGCGCTCACGATTTCGCCCTCGACGGACGAGGGCGCGGACCTGCCGCTCTACGTCCCGTTCTGGCAGGACGAGCCGCTGCCTGCGCATCCGCGCCGCCTGGAGGAGCTGCTGGTGCTGGGTGGCGAGGCGTCCGACATCGCGCAGCTGAAGGCCAGCCCCGAGCTGGCTGGCGCCCGTATGCTGTGGGTGCAATGGCAGGCCGGGCCCCTGGAGCAGCGCGAGGACCGCTGGTGCGCCGATCCTGAGGATGCGGCGTCGCTGGTCCGTCTGGTCGACCAGATCCACGCGCAGGGCTTGCCATCCCGGCTGCTCCTGCTCTGCGCCGACGAAGGCCCGCAGGCGCTGGCCCAGCCGGGCCGCACGGTCTTTCTGCTGACCCAGGCGCTGCTGCCGCGCGCCAAGCAGCTGCAGCTGCTGGTGCATTGCAGCGGCCGTCGCGCCGAGGACTTGGCGCTGGGTGGCTTCTTCAAGACCTTGCGCGTCGAGCGGCCCAGCTTCAAGGCCAGCGTGCTGCGCAGCGGTCGCGAGCGGCTGGATGCCGGGCTGGCCTCGGCCCTGTGCCGTGAGCTCCAGCAAGGCGACGGCGCCGTCGACCTCCAACTGCAGGACACGCAGCGCAGCGCGCTGCGCTGGCAGCGCCAGTCCCCGCGCCAGGCGGCCGCCGAAGGTGCCTTCAAGCGCGGCGGCGTCTACCTCGTCACCGGCGGCTTGGGCGGCCTGGGCCGCATCATGGCCACGCATTTGTCCGGCACGCTGCAGGCCCATGTCTACCTGGTCGGCCGCTCCGAACTGCAGGATGAAAAGGCCCAGCAGCTGCAGGCCCTGCAAGGCCTGGGCGGGCAAGTGGACTACCTGCCCTGCGACATCGCCGACCTCGCGGCCGTGCAGGCCCTGGTGGCTCGCATCCAGTCCGAAGCGGGCCGCCTGGATGGTGTGTTGCACGCCGCCGGCGTGATCGAGGACGCCTTCATCCTGAAAAAGCCCGTGGCCTCCTTCGAGCGCACCACGGCGCCCAAGGTGCTGGGCACCCGCAATCTGGACATCGCCACCGCGGCGCTGCCACTGGATCTGTTCGTGGTCTTCTCCTCGGTGACCGCCATCCTGGGCAATGTGGGGCAGTGCGACTACGGCTACGGCAATGCCTATGCCGACCACTTCTGCCATGGTCGTGCCGCAGCCGTGCAGTCCGGCCAGCGGCGCGGCCGCTCACTGTCCGTCAACTGGCCCTTCTGGGCTGAAGGCGGCATGAGCCTCACCGAGCGCGAGCAGCAGGCCCTGGCCAAGGGCTTCGGCATCCATCCGCTCAGCACCGCGGACGGCCTGCTGGCCTTGACCGACGCCTTGGCCGGCCCGGCCGCACAGGTCGCCGTGCTCAAGGGCGATGCGCACCGCATTGCCCAGGTGCTGGGCCTGCCGGCTGCAGGGCCGGAGGGCGTGGCGCCTCGCGCTCAGGCGCTGGTGAAGCCATCACAGGCCCAGGCCCAAGGGGAAGGCCTGGCCTTGCCCGCACGCATCGAGAACTATCTGAAGGATCTGCTCTCGACGCACCTCAAGATCCCGCGGGATCGCCTCAAGGTCAAGGAGAGCTTCGACCAGTACGGCCTGGACTCCATCGCGATGATCGAGCTGATCGGCGCCATGGAAGGCCGCTTCGAGAACCTGCCCAAGACGCTGTTCTTCGAGCACCAGTCGATCGCCGATCTGGTGGACTACTTCGCCGAGCACCATGCCGCGTCCTTTGTCGAGCCGGCGGCGGAACCCGCGCATGAGGAAGCCGCACCCGCGACTGCCGCAGCGGCTGACGGCGCCACCGCACGCTTCCTGGGCGATGTGGCGGCGCGCGCCGGCGACGCCGGGCCGCCCGCAGGTCTGGACGCCGATGAACCCATCGCCATCATCGGGCTTGCCGGCCAGTACCCGCATGCGGCCACGCTGGACGAGTTCTGGCGCGACCTCTGCGCCGGCCGCGACTGCGTGGAGACCATCCCCGCCGAGCGCTGGGCCGTCGACGACTACTGGGAAGCAGCCGACGGCATCAAGTCCACCGGTGAAGGCAAGTCCTATGCACGCTGGGGCAGCTTCCTGCGCGACGTCGATTGCTTCGACGCGCCTTACTTCAACATCACGCCCAAGGAGGCGGCGGTGCTGGATCCGCAGGAGCGCCTGTTCCTGGAATGCGTCAATGCCGCCATCGAGGACGCCGGCTACCGCCCGGACCGGCTCGACGCCCAGGCGCGGAGCAAGGAGCACCGCGTCGGCGTCTATGCCGGCAGCATGTGGGGCGAGTACCAGCTGCTGGGCCAGGACGAGGGCGGCCGCTTCAACGCCACGCCGCAGTCCTTTGCCTGGTCGCTGGCCAACCGCGTGTCCTACTTCTTCAACTTCAGCGGCCCCAGCCTGACGGTGGACACCGCTTGCTCGTCCAGCTTCACCGCGCTGAAGCTGGCCTGCGACGCGCTGCGCCGCGGCGAGGTGGCGGTGGCCATCGCGGGGGCGGTGAACCTCTCGCTGCATCCGCAGAAATACGCGCTGCTCTCGCGCATGAAATTCCTCTCGACTGACGGTCGCTGCCGCAGCTTCGGCGAAGGCGGCGACGGCTATGTGCCGGGCGAGGGCCTGGGGGCCGTGGTGCTGAAGCCGCTGTCCGCGGCGCTGCGTGACCGCGACCACATCCATGGCGTGATCCGCGCCGGCGTGCTCAACCACGGCGGACGCACCTCGGGCTTCACCGTGCCCAACCCTGTGGCGCAGGGCCGATTGGTCAGCCAGGCCATCGAGCAGGCGGGCCTGAGCGCCGCGGATCTCGACTACGTCGAAGCGCACGGCACCGGCACCGACCTGGGGGATCCGGTCGAGGTCGCGGGCCTGAGCCGCGCCTTCGCGGGCGTGCCTGCGCAGGCCGTGCCCATTGGATCGGTGAAGTCGAACTACGGGCACCTGGAGGCGGCGGCCGGCATGATCGCGCTGACCAAGGTGCTGCTGCAGTTCCGCCATGGCACGCTGGTCCCGTCCATCCACAGCCAGCCGCTGAATCCCAAGATCGACTTCGAGAAGACGCCCTTTTGCGTTCAGCAGGACTGCCGCCCCTGGCCGCAGCGCAAGTCCGCCAACGGGCAGGCACTGCCGCGGCGCGCCGGCATCAGCTCCTTCGGGGCGGGCGGCGCCAATGCGCATTTCGTCGTGGAGGAGGCGCCTGCGCTGCCGCAGCAGGCCGAGGATGGCCGGCCCCAGCTGATGATGTACTCGGCCCGCACGCCGCAGGCGCTGCAGGCCCTGCTGGAGCGCCACGCCCGCTTCCTGGCCGACCGCATCGCCAGCGCCAGGGCGCCCAGCCTCGCCGACATGGCCTACACCCTCTGTGTGGGCCGTGTGCCGCTGGCCTGTCGAGTCGCCTTCGTTGTCGACAGCGTGCAGGGCCTGCAGGCCCGCCTGCAGGCTCTTGGGCAAGACCTGACCCTGGACGGCGTTGCCAGCAGCCAGGATCCGCAGTCCCGCATGGCCGCGGAGCTGGCGGACGACGCGCAGCTGCTGCAGCGCTGGGCCGCGGAGCGCCAGCTGGAGCGGCTGGCCCGGGTCTGGGCCGGCGGCATGGACCTCGACGCCAGCCTGCTCTTCGATGCCTCCCGGTGCCGCCGCGTTTCGCTGCCCAGCTATGTGCATGAGCGCCAGCGCCACTGGGTGACGCCTGGATCGGCCGATGGCAAGGCGTCGCGCGGCCGCGCCCGGCTGCATGCCTGGCTGGATGAGAACGTGTCCACCTTGTCCCAGCATGCCTTCCGCAAGGTCTTCGAGGCCGGCGATGTCTGGCTGCGCGAGCATCGCGTGCAGGAGCGGCCGACCCTTCCCGCCGTGCTGATGCTGGAGATGGCGCGCGCCGCCGTGCACAGCGCTGCGGACCAGCCGCTGCACAGCCTGGAGGCGTTGCAGTGGCTGAGCCCCGTGCAAGCCGCGGACGGCCCGGCCGAGCTGCTCCTGCGCCTGCTGCCGCAGGGCGAGGAGGGCTGGTTCGAAATCGCCAGCGGCGGTCAGCCGCAACGCCGCGTGCACGCCTACGGCCGCTACAAGCTGGGGGCAGCAGCGCCGCAGCCGGCGGCGCTGGACCTGGACGCGCTCCGTCGCGGCATGCAGCCGGCCAGCCATCCGGCCGACGAAGACGTGCTGGCCGATCTGGGCCTGGCTTTCGGCGCCAGCTATCGCGTCAGCGGCGACTGCTGGCGCGGTGCCGACGCAGTGCTCGTGGCCCTGCAACGCGACCCGGCGGCGGCGCCCTGCGAGGGCCTGCCGCATCCGGGGCTGCTGGACGGCGCCCTGCGCGCGGCCCTGGCGATTGCGCCCGGTCCGCTGCGCTTCGCCCAGGTGCCGGTGGCATTGGCGCAGTACCGGGTGCACGGGCCCATCGGCGAGCGCTGTTTCGCACTGGCTCGCGAGGTCAGGCGCGAAGGGCAGCGCCAGTACGACATCCAGCTGCTGGACGAGCAAGGCCGCTGCAGTGCCGAGTTCCTTGGCCTGCAGCTGCAGCCGCTGATGGCCGTCGCCAGGACGAAGCCTGCGGCGCTGACGCCGGCCGCGCAAGCGATGGCCCTCCAGCCTGCCGCAGCCGACCTGGAGCAGCTCGCCACGGACTTTCTGCGCCAGGCCATCGCCGAAGTCACCAAGCTGCCGCCCTCGCAGGTGCAGCTTGAGCAGGCCTTCCCCGAGATGGGCATCGACTCGCTGATGGTCATGGAGCTCAATGAGAAGCTCGAGGGCGCGCTGGGTTCGCTGTCCAAGACCCTGTTCTACGAGCATGCGCATGTGCGCGAGATGGCCCGCTTCCTGGCGCAGGAGCATGCCGATGCCGTGCGAGGCTTGGCCCCCGCGACCGCCGAGCAACCTCCCAGCCCGAGCGAAGTGGCACAGGCCGATACCGCGCTGCCGGATGCGAAGGCGGAGGCGGAGGCGGCAGGCGAGACGGCCGGCCCGCGTTCCGAGGCCCCCGTGCTGCCTTATGAAGCCCTGCTGCAGGGCCGATCCGACAGCAGCGCGCAAGAGCCCATTGCCGTGATCGGCTTCGCGGGCAGCTTCCCGCAGGCCGAGGATGCCGAGGCATTCTGGCAACGGCTGCGCGAGGGCGTGGACTGCATCGAGGAGGTGCCGGCCTCGCGCTGGAACCACGCCGCCTTCCACGTACCCGGCACCAGCGATCCCGGCAAGGTCAGCGCCAAGTGGGGCGGTTTCGTGCCCAACGTGGACCGCTTTGACGCGCCCTTCTTCCAGATCCCGCCCGTGATGGCCAAGCAGATCGATCCGCAGGAGCGCCTGTTCCTGCAGACGGCCTGGAGCGCCATGGAGTCTGCCGGCTACACCCCGGCGTCCATGGAGGACGCTCGCAGCCGTCTGCGCGAGGTGGGCGTCTTCGTGGGCTTCATGTGGAGCCACTACGGCCTGATCGAGGGCGAGGAACACCTGAAGGGGCAACCGGCGGTCGGCATCACCTGGAACTCTTCCATCGCCAACCGGGTCTCGCATTTCTGCGACTTCAAAGGGCCGAGCTTCGTCGTCGACATCGCCTGCGCCTCCTCGCTGATGGCCGTGCACCTGGCCTGCGAGAGCCTGCGCCGCGGCGAATGCCGCTACGCCATCGCGGGGGGCGTCAACCTGACCCTGCACCCCAGCAAGTACCGCACGCTGACGCAGATGGGCATGCTGGCCAGCGATGGCCGCTGCCGCAGCTTCGGCGAGGGCGGCAGCGGCTACGTGCCGGGCGAGGGCGTGGGAGCGGTGCTGCTCAAGCCGTTGAGCCAGGCCCTGCGCGATGGCGACACGGTCTACATGACCATCCTGGCCTCGGCCGTCAACCACGGCGGTCGGTCCAACGGCTACACGGTGCCGAGCCCCGATGCGCAGTCCCGCTGCATCGAGAAGGCGCTGGGGCTGGCCCGCGTGGACGCCCGTGAGATCAGCTACGTGGAGACGCACGGCACCGGCACCGTGCTGGGCGACCCCATCGAAGTCAGCGGCATGAGCAAGGCCTTCCGCAAGCAGACCGCGGACCAGCAGTTCTGCGCCATCGGCTCTGTGAAGTCGAACATCGGGCATCTGGAGAGCGCCGCGGGCATCGCCTCGCTGATCAAGGTGCTGCAGCAGATGCGCCACGGCCAGCTGGTGCCATCGCTGCACACGGCGCGGCTGAATCCCAACATCGACTTCGAGGCCTCGCCGTTCCGCGTCCAGCGCGAGCTGCAGGCCTGGCCGCGGCCGCGGCTGGCCAGCGGTGCGGGTACGCGCGAGGTGCCGCGCACGGCGCTGATCAACTCCTTCGCCGCTGGCGGCACCAACACCATCCTGGTCGTGCGCGAGCCCGAGGTGCAGCCGCAGGCCCTGGAGGCCGCCGAGGACGCGCAGCCGCAGCTGGTCGTGCTCTCGGCCAAGCGCCGCGAGAGCCTGATGGAGCAGGTCGCGCGCCTGCGCCGCCATCTGGACCACGCACAGCCCGCGCTGGCGGACCTGGCCTACACCCTGCAAGTGGGGCGCGAGGCAATGAGCCATCGACTGGCCTGGGTGGTGGACAGCGTGGAAGCGCTGCGTCAGCAACTGGACCAGGCGCTGCAGTCTGCGCAAGCCAGGGTCGTGAGCGCCGCGCCGCCCGCGCAGGCGCAGGACGTGCAGCCGGCGCTGCGGGCGGGGGACCTCGAACGGCTGGCTGCGTTGTGGCTGGAGGGTCATGCCTTGCCATGGGCCGAACTGCACCGGGGCCGGCGCCGCCAGCGCGTGGCCTTGCCCACCTACGCCTTTGCCCTGGAGCGCCACTGGATGGATATCAAGGGCGGCGCCCCCGGCGTGCTGTGCGCGCCGGAGCTGCCGCAACGGGTGCAGGCACTGCATCCGCTGCTGGACCGCAATGTGTCCAGCTTCGAGGGCCTGGCCTTCAGCAAGCAGTTGCTGCCGGGTGAGGAGCAGCTGGCGCTGGTCCAGCACGGCGGTGCATGGCAGCTGCCTGCAGGCGCGCTGCTGGAGATGATGCGGGCCGGCGCGCAGCTCGGCGGCCGCAAGCCGGTGCGTGGCATGCGCAGCCTGCGCTGCACGGGCCAGCCGGCCGGCGCCGGGCAAGACCTGACCCTGCTGCTGCGCCAGGAGGCGGGCCGCACACACGGGCGCATCAACATGCAGGCCGCGGACGAGGGCGCGGTGCCGACGATGCTTGCCGAGGCCGAGCTGCTCTACGGCCAGGCGTCGCTGCCAGCCTTGCGGCTGGACATCGAGGCCGTGCGCGCCCGTTGCGCGGCGGAGCTCGCGCCGCCTCAGCTGTATGCGCAGTTGCAGGAGCAGGGCTTGAGTCTGGCGCCGTCCGCCTGCCTGCTGGAGCAGGTCCGCCTGCGCCCGGGCGAGATGCTGGCGCGCCTGAAGCTGCCGAGCCCGGGCGGTGCCTGGGCCGACGTCGCGGCCGCGCTGCATCCGCTGGTGGCGGAATGGGCCTGGCTGGCCGCGTGGGCGCTGCTACGGCAGACGGGGCGTGCGGCGGCACCGGTCTTGCGTGCGCTGGACCAGCTGCAACTCGGCATTCAACCGCGCGGGGCCTGCTGGCTGCATGTTCGGCTGGACGGCGCTCGGCGTGCCAGCGTCGACATCTACGACGACCAGCGCCTGCTGTGCCAGCGCTGGCTGGGCCTGGAGCTGGGCCACCCCGGCAGCGGACCGGGCCGCGGCCTGGACAGCAGCGCCGAGCGGCAGCATGGCCACGCCAGCGCACCGGCCTTGGTCATGCCCTCGCTGGGCACGGCCCTGGGGCATGTGCCGGAGCCTTTGGGGGGCATGGGCGCCTTGGCGCAGGACGGCCGGATCCCCATGCTGGGGTTGGCGCATGTCGACATCCGTGACGGCGCCCTGGACCTGGAGCGGCTGGAGCTCGACGCCGCTGAGGCGAGCCTGCTGAGCCTGCCGCAGCGCCAATGGCTGGAGGCCGTGGAGGCTGCGCTGGGCGAGGCGCTGTGCAGCCGGGATGCCTGGCGCCGGCACCGCAGCGCCATCATCGTGGCCTCGCCGGGTGGTGAGCCGGGCGAGGGCCGGGGAGGCGAACTGGCCCAGCTGGCCCGCCGCTGGACGGGCGGGTCGGGGTCCACCATCGCCCTGCAGGCTGCGGGGCAGGGCGGAGCGACGGCGCTTGAACTCGGCACCCGGACGCTGCAGTCCGGCGGGGCCGAGCTGGTGCTGGTCGGCCAGGTCGACGCTCAGGGTGCATGGGCGCTGGTGTTGGGCGCGCCCCAGGGCGCGACGATCACCAGCCACGCCGCCCCGCTGTGGCTGGCGCTGGACGCCGGCGCCTCTGCCGGTCGCACCGCCGTGGGCGGAGCCGAGGCAGACGCCTTCGAGCTGCTGCCCACCTTGCAGCAGGCCTGGTCCGACGTCCGGGCGCCGGGCGCTGGCGGATCGCAGCCTGCGACAGAGTTGCTGAGCTGTGACCTGCCCGGCGGCGCGCGCCTGCGTGTCGGCGTACCGGCGCGCGATCCCGTCGTCATCGACGTCGATCACAAGCTGCCTTGCCTGCTGCCGGTATCGGCCGCCGATGCCGAGCGCTTGCGCGCCGCCGTGCACGAGTTGCAGGCCTTGTTGAGCAGCCGCCTGGAGCAGGGCCAGCTCGGCGTTGCAGAGCTGCGCGACCTGGCTTTCAGCCTGCAGACGGGCCGCGACGCGCTGCGCGAGCGGGTCCTGTTCATGGCCGGAGATCCGGTGGGCCTGCTGCAGCTGCTGCAGTGCTACCTGGCTGGCGAGGCGGATGCCTGCATCTGGCGCGGTGCGGTGCAGCCTGCCGATGCCGGCCTGGCCGCGGAGATCTTCAGCGGTCCGCTGGGTGCGGACATGGTGGCTGCGATTCTGACCCGCGCCGACTACGCCACGCTGGCTCGCCTGTGGACGCAGGGCCTGGCGCTGGACTGGTCCGCCCTGTATCGCGCACTGCCGCCGTACGCATGGCCATGCCGGCATCCGCTGCCGGCGCAGCCGGCCCAGCGCACGGCCCTGCCGCTGCCCGTCCAGGGCCTGTCCCGGCCACAGCGTCCGGCAGCGCCTGCCGAGGCCGCACCGCAGGGCCAGGCGCTGCATCCCATGGTCGACAGCAATGCCTCGACGCTTTGGCGCTACGCCTTCAACAAGCGCTTCCTGGGCAGCGAGTTCTACCTGCACGACCATCTGGTGCAGGGGCAGCCGGTGCTGCCAGGCGTGGCCTACCTGGAAATGGCCCGTTTCGCCGGGCAGTCGGCCAGCCCGGTCGACCACGTGGCCAAGCTGGCCAATGTGATGTGGATGACTCCCATGGAGGTCAGCCGGCCGCTGGACGTGGTGGTGGAGCTGCTGCCGCAGGATGACCATGTGGCCTTCGAGATCTTCAGCACGCCGGCGGCGGAGCAGCACATCGTGCATGCGCAGGGCGAGATCCACTATGCCGAGAGCGCGCCGGCGGCGCCGCCGCGCGTGGACATCGCCGCGCTCAAGAGCCGGCTGCCCATGGCCAAGGACCAGGCCACGCTCTACAGCCAGTTCGAGCGCATGGGCTATGGCTATGGCCCGTCCTTCGTCGCCACGCAGTCGCTGCGCTTCGGCGCGGACGAGGCGCTGGGCGAGCTCCGCGTGCCGGCGGACCTGGTGGAGACCGTCGGCGAGCTGGCACTGCATCCCTCGCTGCTGGATGCCGCCCTGCGCAGCACCCTCGGCCTGGACGAGCGCTTCCAGCGTGGCGACGCACCGCTGGTGCTGCCTTTCTCGCTGGGGCAGATCCACATCCATCGCATGCTGACGCCCAGCTGCTATGCCTACGTGACCCGAGAGCCGGGCTCCACGCCGTCCTTCCCCAAGTTCCGGATCCAGCTGTTGAACATGGAGGGCGAGGTGCTGGTCGACATTGCCGACTTCGCAGCCCGCCAGGTGCGCACGGCCCAGCCAAATGCAGGCTATTACCAGGCCAGCTGGACGCTGCCGGCCCGCGCACTGGAGCTGCGCCCGCTCGATGCCGGACCGCTGCTGCTGTGGAGCGACGACCCTGCGCTGCACGAGGCGCTGCGTCAGCAGCCGCCGATGCAGGGCAGGACGCTGATCACCGTGCGCAGCGGGACCGAGTTCCGGCAGCTGCAGCCGCAGGCCTACGAACTGGATCCGGCCAGTGCCGGCCAGGTGCGAGAGCTGTTCGAGCAGCTCGCCGCGCAGCAGACCCTGCCCACCTTGATCGTGCACGCGCTGGGCCTGAGCCGCGGCTCCGCGCGCGTGCAGCCTGTGGAAGGCGGGGGCGCGCTGGAGTCCCGGCTGCAGCTGCTGGAGGCGGACCTTGAGCTGGGCCTGCGCAGCCTGCTGCGCCTCTACCAGGCCTGCCGCGCGCTGGCCCCGGATCTGGAGCAGCGCTGTCTCTACGTTTATCCGCACAGCCAGGAAACGACCGCGCCCCAGCACGAGATGGTGGCCGCCTTCGGCAAGTCGCTGACCAGTCTGAGCCCCAAGTTCATGCTGGGTTCGCTGAGTCTGGACGACGTGGCGGTGACCAACCGGCAGTTGGCCGCGCAGAGCATCGTCCAGGAGCTGTCGGCCCGCAGCTTCGCCGCAGGCTCCGAGGCGCGCTGCGTGATGGGTGCGCGTCTGGTGCGCCGCATCCTGCCCTACACCCATGCCGGCGGCGAGCCGCTGCAACTGGCGCAGGGGGCTGTCGTCCTGGTCACGGGCGGCCTGGGCAAGCTGGGCCGCATCTTCTGCCGCTATCTTGCGAGCCGGACGCAGGCCCGCATCGCCATCCTGGGCCGCTCGCCGGCCACGGCGGAGACGGCGGCCTTCCTGCAGGAGTTGCAGGCCCAGGGGGCGCCGCAAGCCCTCTACCTGGCGGCGGACAGCGCCGACCTGTCCGCCATGCGCGGTGCCGTGCTGCAGGCGCGCGAGCAGCTGGGCCCCATCCAGGGCGTGCTGCACTGCGCGGGCATGGTCAGCACGATTCCCGCCTCCGAGGTGAGCCTGCCCGACTTCGATCGGGTGCTGCAAGCCAAGTTGCACGGGACCTTGATTCTTGACGAAGTGACGCGCGACCAGCCGCTGGACTACTTCCTGCTGTTCTCGTCGCTGTCGGCCCTGGTGGGCGACTTCGGCTATGGCAACTACGCGGCGGCGAACCGCTTCCTGGACGGCTTTGCGCAGCTGCGCCAGCTCTGGCATTCGCAGGGCGAGCGCCCGGGAGAGACCCTCTCCCTGGGCTGGCCGCTGTGGGACGAGGGCGGCATGGAAATCCCGCCGCAGGACCGCGCGCTGTATTTCACCTTCTCCGGCATGGAGGCGCTGTCCAATGAACAGGGGCTGCAGGCGTTCGAGCAGATGCTGCGCTTCCGTCAGGGCCAGCTGGCCGTCGTGCATGGCGACGTGGAGCGCATCCACCGCGTCATGCAGATCCAGCCTGGGGACGGCGGTCGCCACCCGGCGCTCCCCGGCATCCGCGCGCAGGCCCCCAGCCTCTGCGACGCCGCCATGCAGGACGAACGCGAGGGTCAGCTCGCAGAGGGCGGCGCCATGGTCCAGCCCGAGGTGCTGCTGGGCGGCGCACAGGGCCTGGTCCGCAGCCTGCTGTCGGAGACCCTCGAGATCCCCGTTGAGCAGCTGCAGGACGAGCAGCCCTTCGAGGCCTACGGCATGGATTCGGTGCTGATCATGAAGATGAGCAAGCGCCTGCAGGACAAGCTGGGCGATCTGCCCAAGACGGCGCTATTCGAGTACAACTCGGTGGCAGATCTCGCGGCCTATCTGGCACGGGACCGCGCCGATGCACTGGGCCGCACGCTGGGGCTGTCCGCGACGGCGCAGGCCGAGGCGACGCACAGGGCGCCGTCCGTTGCGCCGACGACGGTCAGGATGGAAGCTGCCCCCAGCGGCGCCCCGCCACTGCCAACGAGTTCTGATTCCGCCGGGGTCAGCGCGTCGGCGGACGACGGCAGCAGGGCCGTGGGTGAGCGCGCCCTGCGTCGCTGGTCGCAGCACAGCCGCGCGGTCCAGCCGCTGCAATGGCGCGGAGCCGCGCGCGCCGCAGCCGGCGCAGCCGGCACGCCGTCGTCGGCCGCGTTGGACGACCCCATTGCCATCGTCGGCCTGGCCGGGCGCTATCCGCGCTCCCCGGACCTCGAGAGCTTCTGGCGCCATGCCGTCGAGGGCGTGGACGTCACCGGCGAAATCCCGGCTGAACGCTGGGATGCCGCGCGCTTCTTCACCCAGGAAACTCGCTCGGTCAACGGTCGCAGCCGCAGCCGCTGGGGCGGCTTCCTGGAGGACGTCGAACAGTTCGATGCCGCCTTCTTCCGCATGACGCCGGAGCAGGCCGGGCAGATGGACCCGCAGCTGCGCCTGGCCCTGGAGAACGCCTGGCATGCCGTGGAGGATGCAGGCTACACGCCTGAGGCGCTGCGCGAACGCCGCGTCGGCGTCTACCTGGGGGTGCAGTACGCCGACTACGGCTGGGTGGCGGCCGAGTCCTACCTCAAGACCGGGCGCTATGCCGGGCCGGGCTGCATGCCCAGCGAGTTGGCGAACCAGGTGTCCAGCTTCATGGACTTCCGCGGGCCCAGCCTGACGGTGGAGACCGGCTGCTCCTCCGCGCTCACCGCGCTGCACCTGGCGCGGCGTGCCATCCAGGCCGGCGACTGCGACTGCGCGCTGGCCGGCGCCGTGAACCTCAGCCTGCATCCGGGCAAGTACCTGATGCTGGACGGGCTCAAGGTGCTGTCGCCCAAGGGGCAGGAGCGCCCCTTCGACGAATCGGCCGATGGCTATGTGCCCAGCGAGGGCGTGGGCACGGTGCTGCTCAAGCGCCTGAGCCAGGCGGTGCAGGACGGCGACCACGTCTACGGTCTGCTGGCCGGCTCCAGCGTGAACCACGCAGGCAAGGGCGCGGGTCAGTACCTGCCCAATATCCGCCAGCTGGAAGCCTGCTTCGACGAGGCGCTGCAGGACGCCGGCCTGAAGGCGCGCCAGCTGCAGTACATCGAATGCCATGGCACCGGCACGGAACTGGGAGACCCGATCGAGCTCAAGGCCCTGGTCAACCGCCTGCAGGCCGAGCAGGCCCCCGCGGGCGGCTGCGTTGTCAGTACCAAGGGCAACTTCGGCCATCTCGAGGCCGCTTCAGGCATGTGTTCGCTGACCAAGGTGCTGCTGGCCATGCGCCATGGCCAGATCCCGCCCTGCGCGCACCTGGACGAACTCAACAAGGCTTTTGATGCCGACGCCCTGCCGCTGCGCCTTAGCGCACAGGCCCAGCCCTGGCCGGAGGCGGTGGGCGGACCGGCGCCGCGCATGGCGGGCATCAACGCCTTCGGGCTGGGCGGCTCCAACGCCTTCCTGATCGTGGAGGCTGCGCCGGAGGCGCCGCGCGAGCCGGAGCTGGCGATGCAGGAGCAGCTCTGGGTGCTGTCCGCGCGAAGCAGCGAGCTGCTGCGCGCGCAGGCCCATGCCCTGTGCCGGTTGGCCCGCGCTCCGGCCGAAACGCGGCCGCGCGCGCTGGATGCCGTCCATACCTTGCAACAGGGGCGGGTCGCGCACTCGCAGCGCCTGGCGGTGATGGCCGCGAGCTGGGAGGCGCTGGCCGCGCGGCTGGAGCATTGGCTGGATGGCCAGGAGGACGAGGCCTGCGTCGTGAGCGGCCGCGTACCGGAGCTGCCCGGCCTGCGCGCGCCGTGGCGTCCGGCCGAAGACGGCCAGCTTCGCCCCGCGCAGCTGATGCACGCCGCGCGTGCCTGGGTCCAGGGGGCGACGCTGCCCTGGGCCGAACTGCTGGGTGGCGTACATCCGCGCCGCGCCTCCTTGCCGCTCACCCTCTTCTCGCGTCAGCCCTGCTTGCTTGACGGGCGCAGCCTGGCAGAGATCCAGGCGCTGCCCACGGCACAAGGCCTGCCGGCGCAGCAGCCGGCTGCGCCGGCCGAATCGCCTGCCGAGGAAGGCGACCCGGCGCAGCCCGGCGAGGGCTGGCCCGCCTTCGCCTGGGAGGCGGGCGCCAAGCCGCTGGCCACAGTGGCACGCAAGTACTGGCGCCAGCGCTATGCCGGCGCGCTGAACCTGGCCGTGATGCCCCAGCAGGGCGGCGGACGCCCTGCGGTCGATGCCGAAGGCGTTCCCGCCTTTCTGCAGGCGGCCGAGGGCCTGGTGCAGACGCATGGCTGGTTCCCCATCCCGCTGGACGCGGCCCTGGGCGAGGGCTTGCGCCGCCTGGGCTGGCAGCAGGGGGTGTCGCTCGAATCGCTGCTGGCCGCGGCCTGGGCCCTGGTGCTTGCGCGGCAGACGGGGTCCGCGCAAGCCGGATTGCTGCTGGACACCGGCCGGCGCTGCCTGTTCAGCGTGCTGCCAGCCGCACGACGGGGCAGCACGGTCGACTGGATTCGCAGCCTGCAGGAGCAGCTGACGGCGGATGCCGCCCATGCCGCGCCGGATGCCGCGACCATGGGCCTTTGGCTGCCCCGGCTCGCGCGCCTGCCCGCGGCGCCGGCTGGCCTGCTGCTGCATGAGGCGGGCGAGGCGCCGCGCAGCCTGGCCCGCACCGGCCTGGCCCTGTGCGTGGCGCGCTCCGATGCGGCGCTGTCGCTGGCCCTGGCCCATCAGTGGGCCAGCCATGGCGCGGCGCAGGTGCAGGTGCTGGCCGAGCAACTGCAGCTGTGCCTCTGCCAGGTGCTGGACCATCCGCAGCGCAACCCGGCGGCGATCTCCCTGCAGTCACGCCAGGAGCAGCGCGAACGCTTCTGGGCCCGGCTGGACACCGACGCCGCCGGCGTGCCGGCCCACTGACTTCAACCCCCACCAGGCGCAAATCCATGACACGAGTCTTTCTCTTCCCCGGGCAGGGGTCGCAGTTCAAGGGCATGGGGGCGGCGCAGTTCCAGCGCTTTCCCGATCTGGTGCGGCAGGCCGACGCCGTGCTGGGCTATTCCATCGAGGACTTGTGCCTGCGCGACCCCCGCGGCGAGCTGAGCCAGACCCGCTTCACCCAGCCGGCGCTTTACGTGGTGTCGGTGCTGAGCTACCTGGAGCGGCAGCAGCAGGGCCAGGCCGAACCGGACTATCTGGCCGGGCACAGCCTGGGCGAATGGTGCGCGCTGCACGCTGCGGGTGCCTTTGACTTCACCACCGGGCTGCGCATCGTCCAGAAGCGCGGAGAGCTGATGGGCCAGGCCCGCGGCGGCGGCATGGCCGCCGTGCTGGCCCTGGCGTTGGACGCGGTGGAGCAGGTGCTGGCACAGCAGGGGCAGGGCGGCGTGAGCATCGCCAACTTCAACAGCGCGACGCAGACCATCCTCTCCGGCCCCGCCGAGGAGCTGGATGCCCTTCAGCCGCACTTCGAGGCCATGGGTGCCCGCTACGTGAGGCTCAACGTCAGCGCCGCCTTTCATTCGCCGGGCATGCAGCAGGCACGCCGGGACTTCGCGGACTTCCTGGCCGGCGTGCAGCTGCAGCCTCTGCAACGGCCGGTGATCGCGAACTGCACGGCCCGGCCGCATGCCCGGACGGGCTACCGTCCCCTGCTCGATGCGCAGATCACCAGCCCCGTGCGCTGGTACGAGACGGTGTCCTCGCTGCTGCAGTTGCCCGACCCGCAGCTGGAGGAAATCGGCCCCGGCATGGTGTTGAGCAAGCTGGCGCTGGAGATCCGCAAGAAGCCCATGGCCGGGGTGGCGGCACCACAGGAGCTGCCGCCGGCGCAGGCCATGCCCGACCAGGCGTCCGGCGCTGCATCGCTGGCGCCGGGGTCGCGGACCGTCGAGACCCTCGCCAGCCCGCCGTCGGCACCGGTGGTTCTGCTGCTGGGCGGGCAGGGCGGTCAATACCTGGGCATGGGCCGCGCGCTGTACGAGCAACAGCCGGTCTTCCGCGCGGCGCTGGAGCGCTGTCGCGAGCGGGTGCAGCGTCTCGCCGGCTTTGACCTGCTGGCACTGCTGTACGGTGCCGCGGCGGACCATCGCGCGCCCTTTGACCGCACCCTGCACACGCATCCGGCGGTGTTCAGCATCGGCCATGCCGCGGTCGAACTGGTGCAGAGCCTGGGCGTCCGGCCTCAGCTCTGCGTCGGCTACAGCCTGGGCGAGATGGTGGCTGGCGTCGCCGGCGGTTCGATGGCACTGGACGAAGCATTGGCGCTGGTCGTCGAGCAGGCCCGGCTGTGCGAGGCTGGCAGCGCGCCGGCCGCCAGCGTCATGGTGATGGCCGGCGTCGAGCTGATGCAGCAGGCGCCGGACTGCTTCACCCATTGCGAGCGCAGCGCGCTCAACTATCCAGGCAGCTTTGTGGTCGTCACCGAGCCCGCCCATGTACAGGGGCTGCAACGCCGGCTGAAGTCCATGAATGTGCTGTCGCAGCCGCTGCCCATCTCGCATGGCTTCCATAGCTCGCGGATGGACGCCATCCGGGACAAGTTCCTCAGCCGTGCTTCGCTCGTGCCCACGCAGCCGGGGCGGCTGCCCTGGGTGTCCTGCAGCACCGGCCTGCCCATCCGCCAGCTGACGCCGCAGGGCATGTGGGACTCCCTGCGACTGCCGCTGGATCTGCCGCGTGCCATGCAGGCGGTTCCGGACGCCAGCCGGGCGCACTTCATCGACCTCAGCCCCTCGGGGTCGATGGGCAACTTCCTGAAGCGCGGCTGGCAGGGGCATCTGCGCGTGTCGCCGCTGATGAGCCCCTTCGGCCAGGACCTGAAGCTGCTGGAGCAGCTGCGCCAGGCGCTCTGAGGCCCCCGCGCGTCGCCCTCCGGGCCTTCCCGGCGCGCCCTTTGCTTGCCGCTGGCCCCGGCCTTTGCGAGCGTGCGCCACTGCCGGCCGCGCCACCGCATGAGCCACTGCGCGCCCTGCCGCGAGCGTGGCGTGGATGCGTAGTGCGCCCAGACTAGCGCGGCTCCTAGTTGCTTTGCTGTATTGGCCGCCGGGCGCCTGACCGCTCAAATGCCTGTCAATCGCAAACAAGGCCCGGTGCATCGCCCGGACCTCCGACAACCGGACAGGAGCTTGACGTGAAGGTCGTGGTGACAGGTGCCGCAGGGTTTCTGGGCTTGAACATCGTGAAGGCGCTCCAGGAGGCCGGCCACGAGCCCGTGGCCTATGTGCGCGCCAGCACGGACCGCCGCTTCCTGGACCAGCAGGGCGTGCGCCACGTGCTGGGGGAGCTGGACGATGCGGTGATGCTGGAGCACAGCATGGCCGGCGCCGACGGCGTGATCCATTGCGCCGGCAACACCAGCACTTCCTGGCGTGACATCGAGCAGCTCAAGGCCACCAACGTGGAGGGCACGCGCCAGGTGGTGGGGGCCGCCCTGCGATCCGGCGTGCGCCGGCTGGTGTTCACCAGCACCACCTCCACCATCGGCGCCCGCAACGACCCGGACTTCCAGTCGGACGAGTCCTGCCGCCTGGACGGCTTCCGCTCGCGCAGCCCCTATGCGATGACCAAGAGTGCGGCCGAGGAGATCGTGCTGCAGGCGCGCACTCAGGGGCTGGACACCGTGATCGTCAACCCGGCCGAGGTGATCGGTCCCTTCGACCACAACCTGCAGTGGGGCCGCATGGTGCTGGCCGCCTGCGCCAATCGCATTCCTTTCCTGCCGCCGGGGGCCGCCAGCTTCTGCTCGGCCGAGGAGGTCGGGCGCGCCCACGTGGCGGCCCTGAGCCTGGGCAAGCCCGGCAGCCGCTACATCCTGGCCGGCACCAATGCCACCTTCCGCGACTTCCTGGAGGCGGTGTTCCGCGCCATTGGGCGGCGCGCGGACATCCCGGATGGTGCCTACTGGGCTCGCGTTGGCCGCGCCTGGCTGCAGGACGCGCTCGTGCCCCTCACCCGCCGCGCGCCTCTGGTGGACCCCTACCGCATGCGCGTGTTCGGCGGCCATTACTACTTCAGCTCATCCAAAGCGGTGCAGGAGCTTGGCTACCAGGTCCGAGCGCTGGATGAGATGGTCGGTGCCTGCTACCGCTGGTACCGCGAGCACCGCTTCGTTTGAACCTTCCAAGCGTGGCGTGCATGGCCTGAAGCCGGCGCGCCAATCCATGTCAGCCAAGTCGAAACAAGCAATCCAGGAGCCAGCCAGATGGACTCTACCGCCTTGATCCAGATGCAGAAGCTGCCCTTCCGGCAGCGCCTCGAGGAACAGTACCGCATCTACGAAGCCGAACTCGAGAAGGGCTACATGACCGGCCGCATGGGCATGGCGCCCGTGGGGCGCACCATGCAGTACCGCGGTCTGCGCGACGGGCACTTCCGCGACACCCTGGTCTTCGGCTCCAACAGCTATCTGGGCCTGTCCCACGACCCCTATGTGATTGCCAAGGTGCAGGAGGCCGCCGCGCTGTATGGCATCGGCACGGGCGGCTCGCCGGCCTTCTCGGGCTACACGCAGCAGCATGCCGCGCTGGAAAAGCGGCTCGCCGCGTTGGCCGGCCACGAGGACGCAGTCCTGCTGCCCGGCGGCTACATGGCCAATCTGTGCTGGGTCAACGGGCTGATGAATCGCAACGACGTCATCGTCTACGACAAGAACAGCCATGCCAGCGTCATCAACGCCATCAAGATGACGGGCGTTCCCTTCTACTCCTTCGACCCTGAGAACCTCGACCAGTACGAGGCCATCCTCAAGCGCATCCAGGAGAAGGAGCCCGAGCGCCAGATCTTCTCGACCATCGAGGGCGTGCGCTCGGTCGACGGCCGCTGCGTGGACGTGGCCCGCTACATCGAGATCAGCCGTCGCTACGACGCCATCACCATCCTGGACGACGCCCACGGCCTGGGCACGGTGGGCGCCACCGGCAAGGGCACGCTGGAGCACCTGGGCCTGATGGGCCAGGTCGACATGCGCATGTCCACCTGCTCCAAGGCGCTGGGCGCGCAGGGCGCCTTCGTGTCGGGCAGCGCCAAGCTGATCTTCTATCTCCGCAACTTCGCCTTCCCCTACGTCTTCACCACGGCGCTGGCCCAGACCACCGTCGCGGCGATCAACGCGGCACTGGACGTGCTGGAGCGCGAGCCGCAGCGTCTGGCGCAGCTGCACGCGAACGTGCGCTACATGCAGGACGGTCTGGAGGCCCAGGGCTTGAGCATCCTGCGCGGGGACTCCGGAATCATCCCGGTCTTCCTGCCCGCGGCCGACGTCCGTGCCTTCAACCGCCGGCTCTACGCGCGAGGCCTGTTCGCCAACATCATGGAGTACCCCATGGTGCCGCCCGGGCTGGAGCGCCTGCGCCTGTCCATCATGTCCACGCACACCCACGCGCAGATGGACCGCGCCCTCGAGCTGATCCGCGAAACCTGCGAGGAATTCGGCCTGCATGGGCAGGCCTCCGAGGCGGTGTCCCGCACCGTCGAACTGGCATAGGAGCGAGCAAATGGACGAGCGTCAACTGGTGCAGGCATTCTGCGAGGCAGTCAATCAGGTCAAGCGTACGGCGTTCACGCCGGACATGGTCGACCTGGATTGGCATCTGGGCGGCGACTTCGGGCTTGAGTCCGTCGAGATGCTGGAGGTGTGGCTGGAGCTGGAGCAGCGCCTGCGCATCCGCATCCTGGATGAGAGCAAGCGAAACATCTACACGCTGCAGGAAATGCTGGAAGTCCTGGGCGCGCTGCAGGACGCCCGCGTCGCAGGCTGATCCCCGCGGCGACCGCTGCGCAGTCGGCCCCGCCCGCCGGGGCCGCTGCTTCACTACCCCTACCACTCAATTTCAATCATGGACAAGCTGAACGCCTGGTTCGGGCGACTGCCCGCACTCATGGGTGCTCACCGCCTGTGGGTCTGGGCTGCATTCCTGCTCTGCATCGCGCTGGCGATCCCGGGTGTGATGCGGTTCCAGATCGTGGCCGGTGACGATGTCTTCTTCGGCAAGGACGACCCTGTCAAGAAGGCCTATGACAAATTCCGCCTGCAGTTCGGCGGCACCGACACCATCTACATCCCCTACAAGGCCAAGGACGGCGACATCCTCTCCAAGGACTCGCTCCAGGCCCTGCAAGGACTGCAGGACGAGCTGCTGTACTACCGCCTCAAGCAGCCGGCGGACGCCAAGTCGCCGCTGGATCGCATCATCCGCGTGATGACGCTGATCAACGCGCCCTACCTGGACAAGCAGGACGACGCCATCACCACGCGCCAGTTCATGGGCTCCCGCGTGCCGGCCGACGAGGCCGCACGCGAGGCCGTGCGCCAGGCCGCACGTGCTGAGCCGGCCTACTGGCTGACCTTCCTCACCGAGGACAAGGCCTACGGCGGCATCGTCATCACCACCGACTTCGGCCGCCTGCTGGAGAAGAAGCGCGAAGGCAAGACGGCGGCTGCCGCCGGCCAGAGCGACTTCCGCTACCAGTCCGGCACCGCGGCAGAGGCCGCCGAGGAAGTGCCGGAGTTCGAGCAGGCGCTGTGGGCCGATGAGAAGGGCGAGGTCATGCAGGCGGTCAAGGCCATCCTGAAGAAGTACCCCGCCCTGGAGTACTACCCGGTCGGTGAGCCGGCGGTGGTGGACTACCTGCTGGAGACCCAGCACGTGCAGGTGGCGCTCGAGGTCGCGGCCATGCTGACCGTGATCGCTGTGCTGTACCTGGCCTTCCGCTCGGTGGCGGCCGTGGTGTGGTCGGTCGCGATCCTGTCGGTATCGCTGCTGCTGGTCGTCGGCCTGATGGGCTGGATGCAAGCGGTCATGACCAATGTCTTCATCCTGCTGATCATCATGGTCTGGGTGAACGGCGTGGCGGTGACCACCCACATCCTCACCGCCTACTACCAGGCGCGACGCCGGGGCCTTGCGCACCCGCAGGCCATGGGCGATGCGGCCGAGCGAACGGGCTTCGACTCCATGGTCATGTCGGCGACCATCGTGATCGGCCTGCTGTCCATGTCCTTCGTGCCGACCAAGCCGCTGCAGAACATCGGCACCTATTCGGCCGTCGGCTTCGGCGTGGTGCTGGCGCTGAGCCTCTTCGTGCTGCCGGTGATGCTGGATCTCTGGCATCCCAAGCATGTCGCCCAGGTGCCGAAGGAGGAACGCGAAGGCCTGCGCCAGCCGCTGACGCAGCGCATCTTCGCGCGCATCTCGGATCTGGTGGTGGGGCGTCCGCGCACCGTCATCACCGGTTTCCTGGCTGCTTCCGTGCTGCTGGGCTACGGCGTGTGGTCGCTCAAGGTCGACGCCAACCTGGTCAAGTTCTTCCCCGAGGAGACTGACATCCGCCAGGGCTACGAGCTGTCCAACCGCCACATGATGGGCGGCACCGGCTTCGACATCCTGGTGGAGGGCAACGAGGAAGGCACGCTCAGCGACCCGGCCGTGCTCAACGCCATGGTGGACCTGCAGAACTTCCTGCAGCAGACCTTCCCGCAGTGGGTCACCAAGACCTACTCGGTGGCGGACATCGTGCGCAAGACCTACCGCACCTTCGACGACAACCCCAACCATGGGGTGCCGCAGGACTCCAAGGTGCTGGACGAGATGTACTTCCTGTTCAGCAACGCCGACACCATGACGCGCAAGCAGTGGGTGTCGGATGACCTCAGCCGCGGTCGCGTGCATGTCTTCCTGCGCAATGGCGGCAACCAGGTCGAGCTGGACATCCGCAACGAGGCGCAGGCCCACGTCGACGCCCTGTTCGCGCCGCTCAAGGCCAAGCACCCCAAGCTGGAGGTGACGCTGACCGGTGGGTCCATCCTGCAGGCCCGGCTGGACGACTATGTCAGCCGCTCGCAGGCCCAGAGCTTCGGCACGACGCTGCTGGTGACCTCCATCGTGCTGCTGGCCATCTTCGGCTCGATCAAGGTCGGTGCGATCGCGGTGGTGTCCAACCTGTTCGCGGTGCTGGTGACCTTCGGGCTGATGGGACTGCTGGGCTTCCCCTTGACACTGGACTCCGCCTTCAGTGCACCCGTGATCATCGGCGTCTCGATCGACGACACCATCCGCTTCATGCTGCACTATCGCGACCGCTGCAGGCATGGCGACCGTTCCGATGTCGCGATCCGCTCCGCGATCACCACGGTGGGCCCCTCGCTGCTGTTCACCTCCTCGGTGCTGGCCTGCGGCTTCTTGATCATCATGGGCTTCCCCCTGCTGCAGGTGCGCGCCATGGGCTTCTTCACGGCCCTGGCCATTGCGATGGCGCTGTTCGCCAACGTCACCCTGCTGCCGGCCCTGCTGGCGGTGATCAAGACGCGCCTGGGCCGCACGGACCCCGCCCAGACCGCCGCTCCCGTGGCTGCCTGCCAGATCGGCGCCACGGGCCGTTGAGTCCGCTTTCGAACGGCGTGGCCCGCCCCGTACCGGCCGCGCCGCCACCCCACTGACTGTCCCCTCAGGAGATCCCATGAAAGTTCCACGCATCCTCATCGCCATCAGCCTGCTGGTGGCTGGCCAGGCGGCTCTGGCCGCGGCGCCCGCACTGGACACGCCGGACCAGGTCCGCGCCTACTTCCTGCAGCGCTTCCGCGCCCAGGACAAGGTGCTGTCGCTCTACAAGGTGCAGACCCTGCAGAGCTGCCCCTACAAGGAACAGGACGGCGTCTACAGCTGCACCGAGAAGCCGCGCTCCAAGGAATTCGTCTCCCTCACCAACTACGAGGGCGAGACCAACGAAGTCGGCAAGCGCGAGTCCAAGAAGCTCCACTTCATGACCAGCCAGGCCGACCAGGGCACGGGCACGCTGACGCACGAGTACCGCGACGAAGCCCGCGATCAGGAGATGTGGATCTACCTGCCGACGCTGAAGAAGACCAAGCGCATGATCTCCGCCTCCGACGGCGACCAGCCGAACCCGTCCACGCTTTTCGGCTCCGAGTTCAACACCGAGGACACCGAAGACCACTCCCTGCTCGACTACGAGTACACGCTGGTTCGCTCCGAGGTGCTGGACGGCCGGGACTGCTGGGTCTTCCAGAAGAAGCCCACCGAGGTCCGCCTGAAGAAGAGTCTCTACAGCAACCACCTGATCTGGGTTGACAAGGAACTGGGCCACAACGTGCAGCGCCTGAAGTTCAACCGCCAGGGCCAGCCCTACAAGCTCTTCAGCTACAAGTGGCAGCGCAATCGCATGGGTACCTGGACCGAGACCGTGACCCAGGTCCGCAACCTGATCGACAAGCGCATGAGCGAGATCGTCGTCAGTGCCTTCGACGTCAACGTCCAGGTCGACGCCAGTGCCTTCAACCAGCGCGCGCTGACCGACGCCGTCTACCGCGACGCCGTGCTGAAGAAGATCGAGAGCCTGCGCGGCCAGCCGGTGGCTTCGCTGAACTGACCCGGAACACCGCCGGCGGGCGCGACGCTGGGAGGGCAGGGGCGGGCCCCTGCCGACCAGCTTCGCAAGGACGCCGGCGCCCCGAAAAGAGATCCCATGAAGACCCACTTCGAGGTGGCGGCCACGGCAGTGCTGGCCGCCATGCTGAGCTGCGCCTGGCCAGCCTTTGCCGCTGGCGATGCCGCTGCTGCTGCTGCCGACGCCGCACCGGCCCAAGGCCTGACGGCAGGCTGGCAGATGAACCCGGCCCAGCAGTACCTGCAGCTGAATTGGGCCTACGGACCGCAGCGCCGCGAGACGGTGATGAGCCGCGTCCAGTACGGCCTGACGCTGGAGCTCGCCCATGGCGAGGATCTGCTGCTGCGTTCGGAGACGCGCAGCAACTTCTACTTCGACAAGGACCACCAGGCGCTCGCCCGTGGACGCCGGCAGGCCGCCCACACCGAGGTGCGGGACTTCTTCGTGCAGAAAAACCTGGGGCGCAGCACCTTCCGCCTGGGGCGCCAGTTCATCAACTGGTCCGAGATGGAGGCCCTGGGGTTCCTGAGCGACATCAACCCGCGCGACTTCAATGAGTTCGTCTACCCCTCCACCACCGACAGCTCCATCACCGAGAGCCGCCTGTCCGTCGAGCATTTCGGCGAGGACGGCCGACTGACGGCCTTCTTCACGCCGCGCGCGCGAGGCCACATCGAGGCCCGTCCCGGATCGCGCTACGACCTGGAGGCGCAGATCTTCGACGCTTCGCAGTTCAGCATCGAGCCGCGCCGCGAGAACAAGAGCGAATGGGGCGCCCGCTACCTGATGAGCTCGGAGCGCGCTGACATCGCCTTGATCGCCGCCCGGCTGGTGAGCAACGACGGCCTCTACAGCGCGCAGGGCGAGCAGGGGGGGCGCGTGCAGCTGTTGAAGCGGCACGAGTCCTACGGCTTGCTGGGCCTGAGCGCCAACCGAAGCTTCGGGCGCTGGACCCTGCGCACCGAGCTGGGCCTGGAGAAGGGCCGCAAGTACCAGGTGGCGCCGGAGCGCTTCGCCGTCGACAGCGAACCGCTGTCCCGCGACCAGCGCAACGTGGTGCTCAGCCTCGAGTACATGGACGCCAGCAACACGCTCTACCACGTCGAGCTTGCGGAGCGCCGCATCCAGGGCTGGACCCCTGAGATCGGCCAGCCGCGCAGCAAGCACGAGTTCTTCTTCCTGTACCGGACCAACCTGCTGCGCAACCTGCTGGACGTCGAATACACCTACTACCGCGACATGGGGGCAGGCCTTGGCATCCACCGCGGCAAGTTTGCCTACGAGATCGACGACCGGACCCGCCTCACCCTGCAGCTGGATCGCTTCCAGGTGCCGCGGCGAGACGTGCTGCCGCTGCAGGACATGGACCGGGCGGCTCTTTTCCTCCAGCACATGTTCTGAACCGCGATGAAAAAAAACCCAAGCCCGCGCCGTCCTTGCGCGCGATCCCAACCCACGGACGCCAGCCGCCGCATCTGGGCGCGCGGCCTGGTCGCGAGCGTCTCAGCCTTTACCTGGTGCAACTGCATGGCTCAACCCATCCAATGGTACGAACGGCCCGGCCAATGGTTCCGCAACGTCCTCTTCGCGCCGCGCGCCAAGGCGCCGGCGCCGTTGTCCCTGGGACGGCATGCCGACGGTCGCGCGGCCAGCCTGGCCGAGCATGGCGACGGGCTGCTGCTGATCTGCTTCTGGGCGTCCTGGTGCGGCTACTGCCGCAAGGAGCTGCCTCTGATCGACCAGGTCGTGCGCGGTCTCAAGTCGCCGCGGCTCAAGGTCCTGGCCGTCAACGTGCATGACGAGCCGGAGAAGGCCGCGGCCTATTTGGAAGGCAAGGACCTGCAGATGAGCCACAGCCGGGACGTCGACGGTGCCGTGGCCAAGAGCTACGCCCTCAGCCCCCTGCCGACCAGCGTGCTCGTGGACGCCAAGACGCGCCGCATCCTGCACCGCTGGGAAGGGCTGGCGGACGCCGCCGAGCTGAGCACCGTGCTGCAAGAACACCTCAAGGCCAGCGCCCGCTGAGGCACCTGGCATCCCTCAATGAGACCCGGCCCAGCGCCGCCGTGGATGGAGACTCACCATGACGACTGACAAGCCCCTGTCACAACAGCTCCCGCTGCTGCCCCAGCAACGCCGCCTTTATGCGCTGGACATGCTGGGCAGTGCCACCGCCTACAGCTTTCCCCTGGCCTATGAGATCGACGGCCCCGTTGACGCACGGCGCCTGCAGCAGGCGCTGCAGGCCGTGGTCGACGCGCGCCCGGTCTACCGCGCCAACTTCCGCATGGAGGAGGGCGTGCCGGTACAGCTGATTGCCGAGCAGCGCAGCATCACGCTGGAGCAGGATGTGGCGCCTGAGGCCGAGCCGCAGGCCCTGTTCGAGGCCTGGCGCCGCCCCTTCGACCTGGCAAGCGACCTGCTGCTGCGCGCGCGCCTGGTCAAGACGGGCGAGTCGCGTCATGTGCTGCTGCTGGACCTGCACCACATCATCACCGACCTGCATGCGCTGGACTTGCTGCTGGCCGACCTGGCCGCAGCCTACGCCGGCGAAGCCCTGGCACCCGAGCCCATGCCATACGTCCAGCTGCTGCAAGAGCCCGCAGCGCCGGACAGCGCCGAGGCGATGGCCGCGCATGAGCGCTTCTGGCTGGAGCAATTCGCGCAGGGCAGTTCCGTCGGGTCGCTGCCGGCGGACGCCGAACGGCCGGCGCTGCAGAACTTCCACGGCGCGCACCGCTGCTTCGAGCTGCGCACCGAGACCTGGGCACCGCTGCAGGAACGCTGCCGGCAGCTGGGGGTGGACGAGCGCAGCTACCTGTTCGCAGTCTTCCAGCTCTTCGTGGCCAAGCTCGGCGGGGATCCCAAGCTGGCCATCGGCTTCATCGATCATGGTCGGCCACAGGCCTGGCAGGAGCACATGCACGGCATGTTCGTCCGCACGCAGGCCCTGCCTTGCGCGCAGCCGGGTCCGCTGCGCTTCGACGAGCACCTGATCCGCCTGCACGAGCGCCTTGCCCAAGCCCAGCGGCATGCCGCCTACGGTTTGGACCGCCTGGTCGAGCGCCTGGGCGTGGCGCGGGATGCCAGCCGCAATCCGCTGTTCGATCTGGTCTTCCTCTTCAAGCCCGCCGAGCATGGGCGCTTCGCGTTGCCGGGTTGCACGGCGCGTGCGCTGACCCTGGAGACCTACCACGCCAAGTTCGACATGAGCCTGGTCGTGCAGCCGCGCGAGGGCGGCCTGAGCGCAGCCTTCGAATACAACACCAAGCTCTTCGGCGCGGCGACCATCGAGCGCTTCCTGCGCTACTTCCTGCTGCTGCTGAACAGCACCCTGCATCGCCCGGACGCCAGCCTGGCCAGCCTCTCCCTGCTCAGCGATCGCGAGCAGGACGATCGCTGGCATGCCTCGCGCGGCCCCGCCCGACCGGTGCAGCGCCTGACCATGCATGCACTGTTCGAGCAGGCGCTGCGCGAGCATCCGCAGCGGATCGCCGTGGAGTCGGCCGCTGCAAGCCTGACATACGCCGAGCTGGGGGCGCGCGTGCACCGCCTGGCGCACCGGCTGCGCGGCCTGGGCGTCGGCCGTGGCCGCATGGTGGGTGTCGTGAGCGAGCATGGCTGGGAGCAGGCTGTCGCGACGATGGCCATTCTCTGCGCAGGCGGTGTCTACGTTCCGCTGCATCCCGAGCTGCCGCGCAATCGCCTGGCGGACCTGTGCAAGGCCTGCGACATCGAGCTGTTGCTCACCCAGAGCTGGCTGCAGGACCGCGTGGCCTGGCCCGAGGGCCTGCAGCGCATCGCCGTCGACGATCTGCAAGCCTGCGCGCAGGAGTCCGAGCTGCCCCTGGATCAGGCGCAGACGCCCGAAGACATGGCCTACGTCATCTTCACCTCCGGAACCACCGGCATGCCAAAGGGCGTGGTGATCGACCACCTGGCCGCCGTCAACACCCTGCTGGACGTGAACCGCCGCTACGGCGTCGGTCCGGGCGACAAGGTGCTGGCGCTGTCCAACCTCAACTTCGACCTCTCGGTCTACGACATCTTCGGCACCTTGGCGGCCGGCGCGACCGTGGTGTACCCAGCGGCCGACTCGGCCAAGGATCCGGCCCACTGGCTGGCGCTGGTCCGCCATCACGGCGTGACTGTGTGGAACTCCGTGCCCGCGCTGATGGCCCTGCTCTGCGACCAGCCTGGCGTGCAAGACCTGACCCTGCGCTGCGTGATGCTCTCGGGCGACTGGATTCCCGTCAACCTGCCGGCGCAAATCCGCTCGATCTGCAGGGAGGGCGTGGCCGTCCACAGCCTGGGCGGTGCGACCGAGGCCTCGATCTGGTCCATCACCCACCCCATCGTCGAGGCGGATGGCCAGCGGCACCGCATTCCCTATGGCCACGCGATGGACAACCAGGAGTTCCATGTGCTGGACGAGGCCATGAACCCGTGCCCGGAAGGGGTGATGGGCGAGCTGTACATCGGTGGCGTCGGCCTGGCGCGCGAGTACTGGCGTGACCCGGAGCGCACGGCCCAGGCCTTCGTTCGCCATCCCGCGCGCGGCTGCCGGCTCTACCGCACGGGTGACCTGGGTCGCTACCTCGGCAACGGCGAGATCGAGATCCTCGGCCGTCGCGACCACCAGGTGAAGATCAATGGCTACCGGATCGAGCTGGAAGAGATCGAGGCCATCCTGCTCAAGGCGCCCGGCGTGCGCAAGGCCGCCGTGGCGGTGCAGTCCCACGACGGTCGGCAGCTGCTGTGCGCCTACCTCGTGGAGACTGCCGCAGGCCAGGCCGGCGATGACCGGGCGCTGATGGAGCATCTGTCGGCGCAGCTGCCCGAGTACATGGTGCCGCAGCATTACCTGCGGCTGGCCGAGCTGCCGCTGGGCGCCAACGACAAGGTCGACCGTTCCGCCCTGCCAAAGCCGGAGCTTGCCCCCTGCGTCCATGGCTACGAGGCTGCCCGCAACGCGACCGAACAATGCCTGGTGGACATCTGGCAGCAGGTGCTGCGCGAGCCAGGCATTGGCGTGCATGACAACTTCTTCCGCCTGGGCGGGGACTCGATCAAGGCCATCCAGATCGCCTCGCGCCTGCGTGAGCGGGGCTTCTCGCTGCGGGTGGACGACCTGTTCCGGCATGGATCCATCGCCGAACTGGCGCCCCATCTGAAGCAGGCACAGGTGCTGAGTGAAAGCGCCATCCAGGGGGCGGTGGGCCTGACGCCCATCTGCCGCTGGTTCCAGGAACAAGTGCATACCGATGCCCATCACTGGAACCAGGACATCGTGCTGAGCTGGCCCGGCGCGCTGGATGCCGAGGTTCTTCACAAGGCCTTGCTGGCCCTGGTCGACCACCACGACCTGCTGCGCGCGCACTACGCCGCGGATCGGACGGCCCTGGAGGTCGCACCGCAGGGCAGCCTGCAAACGCCGCTGACCGTCTACGAGTTGAAGGGGGCGGATGCCCAAGCGCAGATGCTGGCGCTGTGCGACGAGGCGCAGGCCAGCCTGGACTTGCAGGCCGGCCCCTGGCTCAAGGCGCTGCTGTTCAAGGATGCCGGCGGCGACCGCGTGGCCCTGATTGCCCATCACTTGGTGGTGGATGGCATCTCCTGGCGCGTCATGGCCGAGGACCTGAGCCTGGCCTGCCGCCAGCTGCAAGCCGGTCAAGCGCCACGACTGCCGGCGCGCAGCCATTCGATGCGCCGTTGGATGGAGGTGCTGCAGCAGGAGGCCCAGGCCCAGCGAAGCCTGGACGAACTGCCGCTTTGGCAGAGCATCTGCTCCAGGTTCCCGGTTGCACGGGCCCTGGGCCGCGTGGGCGATGCCCGCCAGCATCGCGTCAGCCTGCACGCCGGTCTGACGCGCGAGCTGCTGACCAGCGCCCACCAGGCCTACAACACCGAGATCAACGACCTGCTGCTGACGGCGCTGGCTCGGGCCCTGTACCGCGTCCGCGCCGACGAGGCCCTGTGCCTGCAGCTGGAAGGGCATGGCCGCGAGCCGCTGCAGGAGGGCGTGGACATCAGCCGGACTGTGGGCTGGTTCACCAGTGCCTATCCGGTGCACCTGGGAGCCGACGAGGCGGATGTCGGCACCCATATCCTGCAGGTCAAGAAGACCCTGCGGTCGCTGCCGCGCAAGGGCGTTGGCTTCGGCATCCTGCGCTACCTGGCGGACCTGAGCCCCGAGCAGCGGCAGTCGCTGCAGTACCAGGCGCCGCTGAACTTCAACTACCTGGGCGAACTGGGCGGGCGTGTGGACGACGAGGGTGTGCAGTTCGCCTTCGGCACCGCCGGCCAGCGGCGCAGCCCGCGCAGCGAGCTGCTGGCGCCGCTGGACCTGCAATGCCTGCTTCAGGACGGCGCACTGCACCTGCGCTTCAGCTACGACCCGGGCCACTGGCAGGCGGTCGAGGTGGAGTCGCTGGCCCAGGCCTACCTGGCCGCGCTGGCCGAGCTGGCCGCGCATTGCGCGTCACGCGAGCAGGTGCACTACACGACCTCCGACTTCGAGATGGCCGAGGTCGACCAGGACGAACTGGACCTGATCGCCCGCAGCTTCTGACACCTATCCGCAAACTCCGAGGAATTCGAGGTCACGCCATGGAAGTCCTGCAGCCTGCGGCACCTGTGTCCAGGAACATCGTCGACGTGTATCCCCTGTCTCCCATGCAGACGGGGCTGCTGTTCCATTCCCTGCTGGACGAGCAGTCCGGCGCCTACTTCGTGCAGATCCGCATGCGCCTGCGCGGCGAGCTGGATCTGGCACTGATGGAACAGGCCTTTCGCCAGCTCGTTGCCAGCCATGGCGTGCTGCGGACGGCCATCGTGCACGAGGGCCTGCGTCAACCGCAGCAGCTGGTGCTGCGCAGCCGTGCGGCCCCTTTCGCCTGCCATGACCTCTCGACCCTGGAACCTGCGCTGCGGGAGCCAGCGCTACAGGCCCTGCTGGCCGAGGACCGCTCGCGCCGCTTCGTGCTGGACAAGGACCCCCTCTTCCGCATGATGCTGGTGCGCCGTGCGGCGGACTGCTTCGAAGGGGTGTTCTCCTTCCACCACATCATCCTGGATGGCTGGTGCGTGAATCTGCTGATCGACGGCCTGCTGGGCCTGTATGAGCGCCTGGTGCAAGGCGAGCGCGAACCGCTGCTGCCGTCCGTGCCCTACAAGCACTACATCCGATGGGTGCGGGCCCAGGACGAAGGCCAGGCCCGCGACTACTGGCGCGACTACCTGGCCGACGCGCCGCCGCTGGCCATGGTGCCCAAGAAGGCGTGGCGCAGCGAAGACGCCGCACAAGCGCTCCAGGCCCAGGAGTCGTCGCGCTACGTCAATCGCAGCTTCGAGCACGGCTTTTCCGAAGCGCGCACCCGTGCCCTGCAGGCCTTGTGCCGCAACCAGGGCCTGACGCTCAACAGCGCCCTGCAGACCCTCTGGGGCTTGGCGCTGCAGCGCTACAACCGCAGCCAGGATGTGGTCTTCGGCTGCGTGGTCTCGGGCCGCAGCGACGAGCTGCCGCAGGTCGAGTCCATGGTCGGCATGATGATCAATACCTTGCCGCTGCGCCTGCGCTGCGAGGGCAGCGAGCCCTTCACCCAGGTGGCCCGGCGCCTGCAGGACGAGTTCCGGCAGTGCGAGCGGCAAGGGCATCTCGCGCTGGCCGAGATGCAGCGCTGCGCAGGCGGGCAGGGCGAGCTCTTCGACACCCTGTTCGTGTTCCAGAACCTGCCGGAGCGCAGCGCGCCGGTGTCCGGCCTGCACATCGACCAGGTGCGGGAGGTCGAGCAGACGCACTACGACTTCAGCCTGGTGTTCAAGGTCGGCGAGGAAATCCGCGTGACCTGCGTCTACAACGGTGCCCGCATCGAAGAGGCCCAGGCCCGTGCGGTCATGGAACACCTTCAGGCACTGATGGACGGCGTGCTGGCCGCGCCCGAGGGCCGCGTGGATGCGCTCGACATCGTGGGTGTCGAGGAGCAGGGCCGGCTGCTGCAGGCGCTCAGCGGCCGCAGCGTGCGGCTGCCCGCTCAGGACGATCTGTGCACACGCCTGCGCCAGGTGGCACGCGAGCGGGCCGGGCATCCCGCCGTGGTCGATGGCGAGCGGCGCCTCAGCTATGAAGCGCTGGACCGCGAGTCCGACGCGCTGGCTCGGCGACTGCTGGGCCTGGGTGTTCGCGAGGGCGATCTGGTCGGCCTGATGCCCGGCCGCCATGCCCGCATGCTGCTGGGCCTGCTGGCCATCCTCAAGTGCGGGGCGGCGTATGTGCCGCTGGATGCCGCCATGCCGGCGCCGCGGCTGGCCCACATCGTGCAGGACACCGGCATGCGCCATCTGCTGTGGGGCGGCCGGCGTGCCGAGTGGACGCCAGAGGGCTTGCAAGTGCTGGACCTGGACGCGCTCCTGCACGACGGCACCCCCGAGCCCAGCCTGTCGCTGCCGGACTGCCATGGCGGCATGCGGGCCTATGTGATCTACACCTCGGGCTCCACGGGGCAGCCCAAGGGCGTGCAGATTTCGCATCGCAATGTGCTGAATCTGCACATGGCCTTCGAGAACGACCTGAACTTCCGCGATGAGCGGATGACGCAGTTCGCGCCGCTGACCTTCGATGCCGCCGCCGGCGAGATATTCGTCACGCTGCTCGACGGCAGCACGCTGTACCTGATCCCCGAATCCATCCAGCAGGAGGTGGACCGCATCCAGTCATTCCTGGCTGAGAACGCCATCAGCTTTGCCAGTTTCCCGCCGGACTTCTTCGCGCATTTCGACCCCGCCTTGCTGCCGCAGCTGCGCAGCATCCTGACGGCGGGCTCGCGGCCCAACGTGGGCACCATCGAACGCTGGCGCCAGCAGGCGCGCTACATCAATGCCTATGGGCCGACCGAGACCACGGTGCTGTCTACCGCCTGGTGCAGCGACCAGGCGCCGGCCGAGCAGTCACATCTCTCCATCGGCCAGCCGCTGTGCAATACCCGCTGCTGCGTGATGGACGCCGCGCTGCGACTGGTGCCGCAGGGCGTCGCCGGCGAGCTCTGCATCGCGGGGGAAGGCGTGGCCCTGGGCTACCTGAACGAGCCGGCGCTGAATGAGCAGAAGTTCGTGACCAACCCCTATGTCGCCGGTGAGCGCATGTACCGCAGCGGCGACCTGGTGCGCCAACATGCGGACGGCTCGCTGGAGTTCCTGGGCCGCATCGACTTCCAGACCAAGATCCGGGGGCATCGCGTTGAACCCGAGGAGGTGGAGCGTGCGCTGCTGACCGTGCCCGGCGTGGCCGAGGCTGTGGTGGAGCCGCGTCTGGTCAAGGGTGTGAACTGCCTGTGCGCCTACTACACGCGCCAGCCGGGGCAGGGTGACGCCTTGGATGCCCTGGCGCTGCGCGAGGCCCTGGCGGCCGTGCTGCCGAGTTACATGCTGCCCAGCTACTTCATCGCGCTGCCGGCGCTGCCGCAGACCCGGCACTTCAAGGTGGACCGCAAGGCGCTGCCGGACCCGGTCCAGGCCAGCCAGGCGCAGGCGGCGAGCGCGGACTCGGCGGACCCCTGGGTGGCGCTGGTCTGCGAACTGTGGTCCGAGGTGCTGGCCGTCCCGGTCAGCGGCCCGCAGGACAACTTCTTCGCGCTGGGTGGCGATTCCATCAAGGCCATCCAGGTGGTGGGGCAGCTGCGCAAGAAGGGTCAGTCCTTGCGGGTGGCCCAGCTGATGCAAACGCCCACCGTGGGCGAGATTGCAAGCCTGCTGCGTCGCGAGGCCGGGCCCGAGCGCATGCCGCAGGAGGCCGCGGCCGAGTCCGACCCCACCCCCGCACCCTACGAGCCCATGTCCCTGGTGAGCGAGCTGCTCAGCGAGGCCCAGATCGAAGGGCTGATGGCCCGGCTGTGTCCGCCTGAGTCCGAGGCGCTGGTCGAGGACCTGCTGCCGCTGTCGCCCACGCAGCAGGGCATGCTCTTTCACGGCATGGCGGATGCGGCGAGCAGCGCCTATGTCGGCCAGGTGCTGCTGGCGCTGCAGGGGCGCATCGAGCTGCGCCGCCTGCAGCGCACCTGCGAAGCACTCACCGCCCGCCACGCGGCGCTTCGAACCGCCGTGCTGAGCGAGGGCCTGCCCACCGCCATCCAGGTCGTCTACGACCACCGCGAAGCGGACTGCCAGGCGCTGCAGCGCCCGCCGGAACTGGCTGAAGCCGACTGGATCCAGCAGGTGCTGCACGAGGAGCGGGCCCGCGGCTTCGATTTGCAGCAGGACTCCCTGCTGCGCATGCGCCTGCTGGAGCTGGGCGGGGGCCGCCAGCAGCTGCTGATCTGTGCCCACCACATCGTGCTGGACGGCTGGTCCATGGGCCGGCTGGTGCAGGACTTCGTGAGCATCTACGCGGCGCTGGGCCGCGCGCGCAAGCCCTCGCTGCCACAGGCCCAGGGTCAGGCCGGCTACCTGGCCTGGTTGCAGGGGCGCAGCGAAGCGCAGCGTGCGCAATCGCGCGGGCATTGGGAGCGCCACCTGGCGGGTGCCCCGGCAGGCAGCGCGCTGGAGCTGCCGCCGGTCGAGCGTCCCGATGCCGGGCAGCGCGTGCTGCGCGTGCAATGGGATGCACAGCTCAGCGCGGCGCTGGCGCAATGCGCGCGCGAGCTGGGCGTGACGCTCAGCAGCCTGTTCCAGGCCATGTGGGCGACGCTGCTGATGCGTCGCTCGGGCCAGGAGGATCTGTGCTTCGGCTGCGTGAGTTCGGGGCGCAGCATTGATCTGCCGCAGGCGCAGGAGATCGTCGGGCTGATGATCAGCTCCGTGCCCCTGCGCGTGCGGGCCGGCGCGGCGCGCCCCTTTGCCGAGCTGCTGCGCGAGGTACACCGCGACTTCATCGGCAACGAGCAGCACGGGCACCTCGGATTGCCCGCCATCCAGGCCGCCGCCGACCGCCGCGAGCCGCTGTTCGACCACCTGCTGGTCTTCGAGAACTTCCCCATGGGGACGCTGGCGGGGGACGGCTTCGAGGTCGTCGGCAGCACGGTGATCGACGAAACCCATTACGGCTTCAACCTGGTCGTCAACCCCGGTGAGCAGATCGGCCTGATCGCCGCCTTCGATGCGGGCCGGCACGAGCCCGCTGGCGTGCAGCGCCTGCTGGAGCAGCTGCGCACGCTGGCCGGCTCGGTGCTGCAAGACGCGAACCAGCGCCTGGATCAGCTCGTCTGGCTGCCCGACGCCGAGCGGCAGGCGCTGCTGCAGGTGCTGGCGCACTCGGGTGACGAAAGCCCGTCCGGCCCGAGCCTGAAGCAGCGCTTCGAGCAGCAGGCCGCGACGCAGCCCGACGCGGTGGCTGCCGTCGATGGCGAGCGTCGCATCACCTTCGGCGCACTGGACGGCCTTGCGAACCAGCTGGCACATGCGCTGGAACGCCTGGGCCTGCGTCCGGGCGAGCCCGTGGCGGTGCTGGCGGACAAGTCCCTGGAAGTTCTGGCGGGCGTGCTGGCCCTGCACAAACTGGGCGCCATCTACGTGCCGCTCGCTCCGAGCTGGCCGGCCGCACGCCTTGCGGAGGTTGTCGAGTTGGCCGGCGCCCGTGTGGCGCTGCATGGGCGCGATGCCGGGGACGAGGCCCTGCAAGGCCTGGCCGGGCGGACCGCGCTGGGCCTGGCCGGGCTGCTGGCGACGCCCGCCCGGCTCCGGTTGGGCGATGGGCAAGACCTGGCACTGGCCGGCGAGTCCGCCGAGCCTTTGCCCGATCGCGTCGGGCCGCAGGATGCCTGCTACCTCATGTTCACCTCGGGAACGACGGGCAGGCCCAAGGGCATCGTCAACACCCAGGGCAATTTCTCGCACCTCGCCGAAGCCGTCAGCCGCAGTCATTACCGGCCGGGGCGGGGCGTGCTGCAGGTCGCGGCCTGGCACTTCGACGCCAGCATCATGGACGTCTGGGGCGCGCTGGCCAACGGCGCCACGGTCCATTTCTGCGAGGCCGACACGGCGGCCATCCTGCGGGCGCTGCGCACCGAGGTCATCCACGAGCTGATGATCTCGCCCAGCATCCTGCGCGAGATGGTGGATGCCCTGGGCGCCGCCGTGCAGGCTGAAGCCGCGGCGCCAACACTGGAGCAGCTGAGCTGCGGTGGAGAGCCGCTGCACTACGGCCTGTTGCGCCAAGCCCGGCAGCGACTGGGCGCCCACGTGCGCTTCCTCAACATCTACGGTCCTACCGAGACCACGGTGTTCTGCAGCAGCTGGCCCGTCCTTGAGCTGGAAAGCCCGCGCAGCGTGGTCGAGATCGGCAGGCCACTGCCGCGCACGGGGCTGTATGTGCTTGACGCGCAGGGGCAGCCGCGTGCGCGCGGCCTGGTGGGGGAAATCTGCGTCAGCGGTGCGGGCCTGGCGGCCGGCTATCACGCAGCACCGGAGACCACGGCGGCCGCATTTTTGGATGCCGTCTTCGAGCCCGGCCTGCGCCTGTACCGCACCGGTGACCGCGGCCGCTGGAACGAGCAGGGCGCGTTGGAAATCGTAGGCCGCCAGGACGGGCAGGTGAAGGTGCGCGGCTACCGGGTCGAGCTGGGGGAGGTCCGCTCGGCCATGCTGGCCTATCCGGGTATTGCCGAGGCGCAGGTCTTCATCGACCCGCTGGACCACCCCACCTTGCTGAAGGCCGTCCATGTGGGCAGCGGCGAGGCGGTGGACGACGCGGCGCTGCGCCGCTTCCTGCTGCAGCGCCTGCCCGACTACATGGTGCCGGCGTTCATGCTGGCCGTGGACAGCCTGCCCAGCACTGCCAACCACAAGGTCGACGTGCAGGCCCTGCGCGAACGGCTGCGAGGCGCGGCCGAGACGTCCGCCCAGAGCCAGCCGCTGGCCACTGAGAACGAACGCTGGCTGGCCGGCCTGATGGGCGCGCTGCTGGGCTGCGCCGTCGACGATGCCCATGCCAACTTCTTCGCGCTGGGCGGCAATTCCATCAAGGCCATCGACCTGATCGCACGCATCAAGATGCAGCGCGGCTGGCCGGCCGAGATGTCGCATCTGTACGTGTATCCGCGCCTCAGGGATCTGGCCGGCTACTACGAGGCGCTGCAGTCGTCGGGCCCCGCGACCGATGCGGGCCGGGCGGCGGCGGTGGCGGCCTCCGCCACCGACATGGCCGGCGCGGCACAGCACTGCCTGCAGTCGCTGGATGCGGCACTGCGCTGCCGGGTGCTGAGCCGGCCTCGCGAGGGGCGGCCAGGAGAATGGCGTGGACTGGCGGTGCTGGCCCCGAAGGCATGCGCGGAGGCGGATGTCGTCTGGCAGCGACTGCGCGAGCAGCTGCCGGCTCAGCTCCTTCCGCATCATCTCTGGGTCGGAGCCGATGCACGCCGCTACGAAACCGAGGACTACGAAGGCTTGTTCGGCTGCCCGATGCCGTCGGACCTGCCGGCCCGCATGGACGCCAGCGTCGAGGCCTTCCTGCAGCAGCGCGAGCTGCGGCAGTGCGTGAAGCGCTACGCGCCCAGCCCGCGGCAGGCCTTGATCCTGCAGCGCTACGGCCTGCAGCACCTGGCGCAGAACCACACGGACATGCGCATCCACCATCCCTGTGACGACGCGCTGCTGCGCCGGATCCTGGGCACGCTGGTCCGGCGCCATCCCATGCTGCGCACGACTGTGGGCGTGGATGCGAGTGGCGAGCCCTGCCTGCTGGAGTTCGAGGACGACGAGGTCTTCACGCTGCTCACACTGGACCTGTCCGACGTGCCGGAGGCCGCGCAACAGCGCTTCATTCGCGACTTCCTGCGCCGGGTGTCCAAGCCCTTTGACCTCAGCCGCGGACCCTTGCACCGCGCCATCCTGATCAAGGAAAACCGCAACAGCCACCGCTGGATCTGGACCTTCTCGCATTTCATCTCGGACGGTGAGTGCGGCAAGCTGATGGCTTCGGAGTTCTACCGCTGCTTCGAGTCCTTCGCCCAGGGGAGCGAGCCGGTGCTGGAGCCAATCACGGCCACCCATGCCGACTATGTGGAGGCCGTGCGGCGCGAAGAGGCCGGCGCGGCCGCGATGGCGGTGCGCCGGCAGCGGCTCTCGCAATGGCTGGCGGCGGTGCGGACGGTGAAGGCTCGCATGAAGCCCTGGCACGACCCCGAGAGCCTGGCCCGCTTCCGCTCCTATGAGGTGGCGCTGCCGGCCCAGACGCTGGCGCCCACCGACGATCCCATGGAATGGGCCCATGCCGCCATGCTGCAGGCCCTGGCGCACTGCACGCAGCAGACCCTGCAGCCGGTGTCCAGCCTGCACCATGGCCGGGTCCAGGGCGGACGCAGCTTCTTCAACCTCGTCGGCGACCTCCATGACAGGCTGCCCCTGCTGGTCGAGGTGGACCCCGCCGATGTCCGCGTCACGCTCGCGCGATTCCTGGAGCAGCGCCGGGCGGCGGAGGCCGATCCCCACCATCGCTTCCATATCGCCGAGCAGTTGGTTCGCGAGGTGCCCGAATGCCTGGAGGATCTCTGCGACACCCCGCTCTTCTTCAACTTCACCGAGCTGATCAGCTACCTGCAGTGGCGCGAGGGGCAGCGCTTCGAGCAGATGGAGAAGGAGCACAGCCTGCGCCCCGAGGGCATCTACGACGGCCAATGCGGACTGCTGATGCACCGCGTCGCACCGGACCGGCTGCTGTTCTCCGTCATGGGGCACCTGCTCGACGAGGCGGCCACCGAGCGTCTCTTCGAGGCCTTCGAGCACGCCTGGCTGCAGCTCGACGGCCGTGCCCCCCGGCGGCTGCAGACCCATGGCCTGGTGATGTGATGCCCGCCGCCCCATCGGCCACACCTGATTCAAGGAGACCCCCATGACCCTGCTCGACTTGCGCGCTGACACCTGCACCCAGCAATCTCCGGCCATGCGGGCCGTGTTGGGCGAGGTCCAGTCCGGCGACGACGTGTTCGATGAAGACACCCACACCCACCTGCTGCAGGACGAAGCGGCCGAGCTCTGCGGCTTGGATGCCGGCCTGCTCTTCCCCAGCGGCACCATGGCCAACCTGGCTGCCCTGCTGGCCCATCTGGCGCGCGGCGAGGAGGTCATCGTCGGACGGGACTCGCACATCTTCAACTACGAGCTGGGCGGGGCCTCGGCGCTGGGTGGCATCGCCTACCACACGGTGGACGACGCCGGCGGCCTGCCCGACGCGCAGGCGCTGCGCGCGGCGATCCGGCCCGGTGACCTCTACCATGCCCGTACTGGCCTGGTGTGCCTGGAGAACACCCACAACCTGGCGGGCGGCGTCGCCAGCACGGCCGCCCAGATGCAGCCGCTGACGCAGGCAGCGCGCGACGCCGGCCTGCCCATCCATCTGGACGGTGCACGGCTGTTCCATGCCTGCGCAGCGCTGGATCAGCAGGTGAGCCAGTACGCGAGCCAGGTGGACTCGCTGATGATCTGCCTCAGCAAGGGCCTGGGTGCGCCGCTGGGAGCTCTGCTGCTGGGATCCAAGCCCTTCATCCAGCGCGCTCGCTCGATGCGCAAGATGCTGGGTGGAGGCATGCGCCAGACCGGCTACCTGGCCGCCATGGGCCGCATCGCCCTGCGGGAAGGCCCGCGGCAGCTGCTGGATGACGTCAAGCATGCGCGGGCGCTGGCGGCGGCCCTGCAGTCGGTGCCGGGCCTGCAGGTTCGTTTTGGCGAGGCCATGACCAACATGGTGTACTTCCGCCATGAAGGCGTGAAGAGCGGTGCCCAGCAATACCTGCCCCACTTCGAGGCCCAGGGGCTGCGCCTGCTTTGCACCGACGACCAGTTCCGCTTCGTGCTGCACAACCGCATCCAGGCTCGCGACATTCCGCGCATCGTGGACGGGGTGGCGACGGTGTTTCAGGGACTGGCAGCGGGCTGAGCTTGCCCAGCGCTCGCGACGGACGCCGCTGGGGCGGCCCGCGGGCGTTGCCGCCTGCACAGGATCTGTGCGCCAGTCAGGCCTGGCAGCGCGGGTGGCCGGCAGGCTCCGCCGCTCAGGCGGAGCCCGAGCGAGGCGCCCGCGCCACGCCGGTCAGGCCGCTGCGATACGCGCCAGCCGCGCGCACAAGGCCTCGCTGGCCGCCTGCAGGTAGAAATGCCCGCCTTCGAAGGTGTCGAGCTGGAAGCCCGCGCCGGCCAGGTCGGACCAGGCGCTCATCGGCTGCACGCCGGCAATGCGGTCGGCGCGGCCACAGAAGGCATGCAGTGGCACGCGCAGCCGCTCGCCAGGCCAGCAGTCGCTGTGGCAGAAGTCGTCGAGCAGGCGCAGGTCGGCTTTCAGCGGCTGCAGGAAGAAGTCCAGCAGTTCCTTGTCCTTGAGCAACTCCTCGGGAATGCCGCCGTAGGCCATGATGCGGTCCATCACCTGCGCCTCGCTCAATCCCTCGACATGACGCAGGCGCTGGTGCATGGGCGCCGCTACGCCGGACAGGCACAGGCTCTGCACCAGCAGCCCCTGGCGCTGTAGCTGCAAGGCGCAGCCATAGGCGAGCAGCCCGCCCAGGCTGTGGCCGAAAAGATGCAGGGCGGGTGCGCGCAGCGCGGCCAGTTCGCCCGCGATGCGTCGCGTGGTCGCCGAGAAGTCCTGGTCGAACGGTTCGCTGGAGCGGCCCATGCGGCCAGGCAGCTGCAGACCGTAGACGTTCAGGGTGTCCGGCAGTTGCTGCCCCCAGCGCGCGAAGACGTTGGCATGGCCGCCGGCATGCGGGCAAAGCAGCAGCGTGGCCGTGGCGCGAGATGAGCAGCGCAAGGGCAGCAGGTAGGCGGCGGTGTTCATGGGAGGCTCAGATCGACGCAGGCCAGGCCTGCGCTGGGGTTCAGTACGTTGGCGGACAGGGCCTTGCCGCTGTGGCCGGTGGAGGCCGGCTCCGGATCGCGCTGGGGCGGGCGGCGCTCGCTGCGCGGTGGCGGCGCATCTGGCAGCTGGGCGGCCCGCACCAGGCGAGCGGGTATGCCCGCCACGGTGCTGAAGGGCGGCACATGGTCCAGGACCACGCTGCAGGCCGCCACCTTCGCACCTTCGCCGACCACCACGCGTCCCAGGATCTTGGCGCCAGCGCAAAGCAGGGCACCGTTGCGCACGATGGGATGCCGGTCGCCGCGCTCCTTGCCGGTGCCGCCCAGCGTGACCTCGTGAAGAATGCCGACCTCATCGCCCACCACCGCCGTCTCGCCGATGACAATGCCGTGACCATGGTCGATGAAGACGCCGCGTCCGATGCGGGCAGCGGGGTGGATGTCGATGGCGTAGCGCTCGGCGACGCGCTGCTGCATCATCAGCGCCAGATGGCGACGCCCCTGTTGCCAGAGCCCATGGGCCACGCGATGCGCCTGCAGGGCCTGGAAGCCGCGTGCGAACAGGAAGGCCTGCAGCAGCGAGGTGCAGGCCGGGTCGCGCTGCCAGATCGCCTGCAGGTCGGCGCAGGCCGAGGCCAGGATGTCCGGATGCCGGGTCAGCGACTGCAGCACCAGGGTCTCGACCGTGTCGCGGTCAAAGTCCGCACAGCACAGCCGGCGCGACAGCTGTCCCGCCAGGCCCTGCTGGAACGAGGCCTGCTGCAGCACGGCGGCTTCCAGGGTGCGCGCGCATTCGGGGGAGTCCAGCTGGGCGAGCAGGGCGTCCTGGCGGAGCTGGCGCCATAGCTGCACGTGCAGGGGGGCTGTAGGGTGTTCGCTTGCCATGCGTCCGATTCCAGCATCGCCGGGAGCCTTCGCACATAGGCAAAGCGCACTAGTCGTAGGACTAGCTCACGCCTCCGCGATCTAGGGGGGACTAGTCACTTAAAACGATTGTTTGCCATGCCATGATGGGCCAGCATTGCGTGCAAAGTCACGCAGACCTCAAGGACATATGACGCTTCCAACGCCTCTCACGCGCCTGCTGGCCCTGGCGCTTTTGCTGCTGGTGCAGGCGGGCTGCTGCACACAGCAGCTGCCCCGGACGCCGGACGCTGCGCCGACGGGACATGCGCCCATCGCGCAGCAGGAGGCCGTTCAGCTGGGCGGTAGCCAGCAATGGGTACTGGTCCGCGGAGCGGACCGCAGCAAACCTGTGTTGCTGTTCATCCACGGTGGCCCTGGAAGCTCTTACATGGGGTTCTCGCACCAGTTCCAGTCTGCCCTGGAGCGCAGTTTCGTGGTCGTGCAGTGGGACCAGCGCGGCGCAGGAAAGTCCTTTGCCGGCACGGCGCCGGAGTCCATGAGGGTGCAGCAGTTCCTTTCCGATACGCACGAGATGGTGCTGTACCTGAAGCAGCGTTTCCAGCGCGATCGCATCTACCTGCTGGGCCACTCCTGGGGGGCCTACCTGGGCCTGCAGGAGGCCTGGAAGCATCCCGAGAACCTCCATGCATTCATTGGCACCGGGCAGATGATCGACCTGATCGAGCAGGAGCGCCTCTCCCATCGCTGGGCCCTGCAACAGGCGCGCGAGCGTCAGGACGCCAGCGCCACGCGGGAGCTGGAGGGGCTCGGTGAACCGCCGTATGCCGACGCTGTCAAAGGCATGAACGCCAAGTACGAGTGGCTGTGGACTTACGGCGGCATGATGGAGGGCCAGACCGGCCCCAGCCCCTTCGTCAAGGGCATGCTCTGCAGTCCCGACTATTCCCTGATGGACATCTACCATTTTGTGCGCGGCAGCAGCTTTTCCGTTGAGCAGCTGGCACGCAACGAGGGGAGCGGCTTCTGGCAATTGCGGGCGCCGGGGCCCAAACCCAGATTCGAAGTGCCCGTGTACTTCATCGCGGGGGAGCAGGACCGCGTGACCCCCACGACCTTGGTCAATGCCTATGCGCAGTCACTGACGGCGCCGGACAAGCAGGTGTTCCTCATCCCCGGTGCCGGGCATTTCGCCTTTTACACCCATCCGGACCGCTTCAACGAGGCAATGCAGGCCGTGCTCGGGCACACGCAGCATGCTGCGCAGCAGGACGACAGGGACGACAAGGACAACAAACAAGCCAAAGAGCCGGGCAGCAAGCACGGCCAGCAGGGGTGAGCCACCGCGCCTGCGGCTCACCACGGCGCTATCAAGACGCGCGGTGGTGAAGCACATAACAACAGTGGTTGCAACGACGAGGGTTCCATGAGAAAGAGCTGGCGAGGCAGGCGAAGAAATCTGCCTCCGGCTCCGCATTTGAGAGCAGTTATTTCTGGAATTGGAGGCGGCGTGTACACAAGCAACCCTTTGTTCGGTGGCGCTGAGAAGCAGCTACTTTTCGAGTTCATGGACAGCTGCCATGTCAACCTGTCCAGCATCGAGCACGACGTGATGCCCAGGCTGCAGCGTTTGCTGGGACATCGCCTGTTTGCCTACGGCACGGTCGATTTCGGTGCGGGGCGCAAGCTGCGCCTGCTGGGAGGCAATCTGCCGGCGGCGCTGGTCGACGAGCAGCTCAGCAGCCGCAGAAACCTGGTCTGCAACCTGATCATGGAATGGTTGAAGCAACGCGTGCCGGCCTACTCCGAGCCACTGCCGGCCGATCCGCTGGCGGGTCTGGACACCCCCCAGCGGCTGGCGGTCCATGGGATTGTCGATGTTGCCCAGCGCAGTGCCACCTGGTACGCCTTCTCCAAGGAAGCGTTTGGCACGAAGGAGGACTACATGCTGCGCATTGCCATCCCCCACCTCCACGCGGCCTTGACCACGACCATGAGCAAGACCCGCGCGCCGCAGGGCCTGGATCCGCTGACTCCGCGTGAGCTGGAGGTGCTGCACTGGCTGTCCAAGGGCAAGGCCAATGCCGAGATCAGCATGGTGCTGGGCATCAGCGTATGCACGGTGCGGGTCCACATCCAGAACATCTTCAACAAGCTGCCTGCCAACAATCGCACGCACGCCGCGGCACGGGCCATGCAGCTGGGCTTGGTGGATGGGGGGCGGATGGTGGCGTCCGCTTGAGGCGCGGGCCGACCGTCAAGCCACGGCATCCGGGCGGCCTGCGCCAGGCTTGACGTCATCGCCATGTGACGAACGGGGCGCGATTGGTGCTGGCGAATCGAGCGCCCCGGGCGCAGGCGCCACCTGCTCAGGGCATGATTTCCACGTACTCGTAGACCTCGGCGTTGCGCAACTGCTGCTGGGCTCGCAGGGGCAGCGCGGCGTACCAGGCGGGCAGGTCGTAGCGGTCCATCTCCGCACCAAGGAAGCGGATCAGCTCGCAGATCGGGTCGGTGACCTTGCGCCGGTAGTCGTCCTGGCCCTTCACGTAGGCGAGGTAGAGGTTCTTCATGCAGTTGCGCCGGCAGTAGGTGAAGGCCTCGCAGCTGTCGCAGGGCATGTCGGGATGCGGCTGCAAAGGGCTGCGCTTGAGCCAGTTGCCCAGCAGGTCGCCCTGGCGCATTTCAGGCAGGTGCATCATGTCCGGGCAGGGATAGATCTGGCCGTCCGGCATGATGTTCAGGATGTGGGTGGAGACGCGGCATTGCGTCTGACCTGCGTAGAGTTCCTTGGCGCGCTCGGGGAAGAGCTTGTTGCGCGCCACGCCCATCAGCGGAATCAGCGGGTAGAGGCTGTCACGGTGCTCGAAGAAGCGTTGCACCAGCTGGCGCAGCACGGCGCGGCGGGCGTCCATGGCCTCGGGGCCGTAGGACTCGCCGGCCACGAACTGGAAGTAGACGTAATCGAAGCTGCTGGCCAGCGCATCCAGCTCTTCGAAGCTGGTGCTGGCGTCGCTCCAGGTCACCCGCGCGGTCAGCGAACCGCCCAGCTGCTCGCGCACCAGGCCGACGTTCTTCAGCACCTGCCGGTAGATGCCTTTGCCGCGGTAGCCATCGGTGATCTTCTCGCCGCCGTCGATGGACACGAGCACATTGGACAGACGCTTGAGCGCCTGAGGAGGCAGGTCGTCCAGCAAGGTGCCGTTGGTTTGCAGCTGATAGCGGAACAGCGGGTAGCGTTCCATCACCTGCTGCATGAAGGGGCGGTTCAGCGTGGGTTCACCGCCGTAGAAGGTCACGTAGACGTCATAACCCTGCAGATGCGTGTCAATGAAGCGGCTGAGGTCGTCCAGCGTGTAGCTGACGTTGCCCTGCGAGCCCAGCACCTCGCCCTCGGCAATCGAGCAGTAGCTGCACTTCAGATTGCAGCGCAGCGTGGTGAGCAGCTGCAGCTCCACGCGGCTGCCGACGATGGGCCGCTCCACCTCCGGCGATGCCGCCTTGGCGGCCGGCTCGGGGCGCTTGCGAAAGACGTTGATGCTTTGAAAGTCCACGGTGTGCTCCCGCCTGTTTTGAAAGGCTGCGGATCATGCCCACCGTGGCTGTGCCAGCGTTTAACCCCGGTCAATCCCGGTCAACTCCCCTGTGGTCGGGGCGCCGCGTGAGGCGGCGCTGCAACGGGGGAGGGATCAGACGTTAAACAGGAAGTTCAGCACGTCGCCATCCTTGACCACGTACTCCTTGCCTTCGGCGCGCATCTTGCCGGCATCCTTGGCGCCTTGCTCGCCCTTGTACTGGATGAAGTCCTCGAAGGCGATGGTCTGGGCGCGGATGAAGCCGCGCTCGAAGTCGGTGTGGATGACGCC